>JBKBSF010000009.1:0-118978 GCA_046291875.1 Bacteroidales bacterium
AACGACTTCCTTTCTCTAATTTTTTATCGGACAATAGTGAAGGAAAATAGAAATATTATACGACAATATCGTATAGTAATAGAAATTTTTGCCCCTCACCAGACAGCACGAGTCGGTTGAATATCCTTTAAAAAACCCGGTCGTGATGCCTGTATTGCCCTGCGAGCCTAAGGTGCTGCCGGGTATTAATTTTTAGTGGCGCACGCTGTGTGTCGCCATTCAACCCTGCCAGGATGTAATGAGATGTCAAAAACAACGTTGTGCGGTCCTGGTCGATTGTGTGTTTCGATGGGTTGAGAGGTCCAAACGTGAATACATTTTCAAAATCCACACCTTCTTTGATCCATATTCCTTTTCTGATGATGGTTACATTTTTGTCATGAAAATACCTTTTGATCTCTGAGTCGGTGAGGATATCGTCGGGGGCTCCTGTAATGACATGAATACCTGCGAACCGGTATTTTGCAACCCATTGTGTAAAAAAACTGCCGGTACGCTCATAGGAATCAGCGAGCCAGGGTTTGACGAGTTCTATTTTGATGCTTTCGGGGTAGGAACTATTGGGTGGAAAGTTCGTGAAAAGCAGTATGGAGTCCTCCTTGTGCCGCTCCATAAGAAATTCAAGTCCCTCTACCGAGTATGCATAAATGGGTGCCTGAAAGCCGTTTTGATTGCAAAATTCTATCAATCTCAAATTTTTGGGCTCACAATGCATGGGGCTGGCGTTTATGTAGGCATAAATAATGATCATGGGTATTGATTTTAGGGGATAAATTTAATTTTATGCGTTACCTGGAGATGATAAACCAAAGATCCCGACCCCGGTGAATATGTAGCGAAAGGTCAAAAAAGAAAAGGATTGAGTAAAACACGGCAAATATAATGCTGATGATCAGCAGGAAACGAAATACAGTGCGAATCTGGTATTTGTAATAGCCCAGATAGTAGGCGACAAAAAGGATGGCATTCATAAAAGGGTTGGTCTTTTTGCAGTGAGCTTGAGATTTCATGGTCTGCAATTTAAGTTATTACCGGTTTATCTGATTTTGCAGCAAAATAAATATTGGTAATGAAACTTGCATGAGCACAATGGCCAAGATTCTCATTGTGTAATCGTGGCCCTTTTTGGCTTACCGGCCTTTTGCCCTTGCAGCTGGTAGAATGGAGGTGGTAGGGCCGCACGGTGTTACGGCCCTAAAATTCACGGGCCATACAAAAAACCGTGAAATACCAAATGTTTTTTACGTGGAACCGATATAATGCCCCTGCAACATGCCGAAAAAGTAAGTGTTTTTAAAACTTACAATATTTAAAACAAGCTCAGTTGTTTTCCATCATTAGGGTCTAATAATCCTTTGAGCTTTGCCTTTATCATGTTCATTTGCTTGAATTTATCGTAATCAATAAAATAACGAAAAGTTACAAGGGCATTCTGGAAGTCTTCTTCGCTAACAAGTTCCTCATGAGCCGTTTTGTTTCTTAACTTTCTGAAAGCTCTGCATTTATCGAGAAACAGATCGGGGTCTGTGATTTCTTCCGGTGCTTTTTGTTCATGGACAAGAGATTTGTAAATATATTCGCTCCCGCCTATGGAAGGTGCACGCCATTTTCCGTATTGTTTTTCATTGAAATTTACGGGTTCTGGATTAGGAACAATTTCTCTTGATGGAGACAGCACGTAATTCTCCTTACTGTTTTTCCATTTGTTGAAATAATCCGGCATTTCTATCCCCAGGTTGGCTCGGATCCAGTGTACTACTGAAAGGTTAAATTCTTTTTCGAAAACTTTGCCCAGGCAGATCAATAAAGGGCTGTAGTCCATGTCGTGCAGCAACTTTCCGCTAAGTTCCCGGTAACTCGGAGCAACCTTGTTGAATGTCTTTATTAGGATATGGCTTTCATCCTCACACTGTTCGTGAAGGGTAAAGCCAAAGTCGCTGTCCGGGTTTTTACTGATGTTGGCCAGGAGGCCAACCAGTGCCAGCAATTTGTTTTCTATGCTCACAATGTCGGGTTGGGGGTTTGCCAGGGGGCTGGGGCTATTGTAGGCTTTTAAAAAAGCCTTCAGATGATCTTTGGCTATCCATGACTCTCCTAAAGCATTGCGTTTAATGGCCAGAGTGGACAGAACTCCCGATAAAATGTCGGCCAAACCACTCTCAATCTGGCCAATGGAATTCCCACTGCTGATATCAATATCTTTTAGCAGCGTCAAAAAAGCAGGGTCTTTTTCTGGGCTATTATGCTCCCAGTAATGTTCCTGTAATTGCGGGGGATAATCGGGTGTCGGAAATGCTAATGGCCCACTCATCATTGCTGGCCTTTGCGTTCTTGAACAATAATACCCTATTTTGCTAAGTTGCTCCACAAGGGTATTCGCAGAAGTTTTGATAACATAAAACCTCCTCTTTCTCAGGTCATCGGTCAGCAAAATTACGGGAAGATCTTCATAGTCAATGTTCAGGGCTTTGGTTAAGGTTAAAGTAGTAATGCCGGGATCTTCTGATATGTAGTCTGAACCTCTGTTTCCTGGGAGATCTTGATCAAAAACTCTTCGATACTCACGAAAATATGTTCTCTTTTTAACCCATTCCATGGGAGTGTCAGTCAGTCCCATAAATAGAAAATTTTCTCCTGTCAGCTTATCCAGAAGTTCAAACTCTTTGCCCAATTTTGCAAGAAAACCTTGATGATTGGTTGGGTCATGCAGAATAATTCCATAGAATTTAAAGCTGCGGAAGTTATTAAGTTTCTGTGTGTATGATGGGCCATAGAAAATATCCTTGTCTTCTGCAACGGCCTTTAATAAAGTATATTTAGTTATAGGTAAGCCCATGTTACTCTGCTTTAGTTATACCTTTTTCTACTGATAGTACGCAAACATCTTCCGTGTCTCTTCGCGCATCCACTCCACCAGGCTCTGGGGTTCCAGCACTTTGATTTTGCTGCCCCGGTACAGCAGGTTGGCCTTGAGTTCGTAGTTGATCTTCAGCTTAAACTGCAGGCCAACATAATCGTCCTGGTCGAGGTCTTTGATCCGTGTCTGGGAATGGTGCAGAGGTTTGGTTTCGATATAGGGCCATGCATCCTTGTGTACCTGAAGTCTTACCGTTACCAGGGGGGCATCTTTGGCCACCGAAACCCCGATTACATCATCGAAATGCTCCTCAAAGTCAAGGGTAGCGGGTATATAGCTGAGGTTGGCCTCTTTGATTCTGATAATACGGTCCAGGGCAAACAGGCTGGGGTCATTGTAGCCTTCACTTTTGCCCAGCACAAACCAGCGTGCATTGTATTCCTTGAGCAAATGGGGGTGAAAGGTATAGCTTACGGGTTCGGGCTTCCGGAAACTGCGGTACTCCAGCTCCAGCACTTTGTGGTTTTTGATGGACTGGTAAAGGGGGTCGAACAGTTCGAGCCCTTTCAGGTAGGGGTTCTCCTGGTAGCCAATGATGGGAGGGGTATTGTCGTTGGCCTGGGTAAGCTCGTTGAGTCTGATTACGAGCTCCTCCGTCCATTCCATGCGCGGAAAACCCTTCAGCAGTTTCATCATCATCACCGTATCGCGTATCATATCCAGTTCGGCTTCGGTAAGTCCCTTGTTGATGAGGGAAAAGGATGGCGTACTGTAGCGGTAATACACCTGTTGCCCGTCCCTGAACCTTTCAATGGGGGCATTATAGCCTTCGAGGCTTTTCATAAAAAGGATGTCGCTATAGATCTGCCTGCGGGTAATCTTTATTTTTTTTGTGCTATAGTCGTCCAGCGCATATCTTACAGCATTCTCCAGATCCTTCATATAAAAGCGCCTTTTAAAATTGCTGAAGCATTTATCCAGCGCATGGTATCGGATTACTGCAAATCTATTATCGGCCATGATTGCATGTGTTTAGGTAAGTGAACCTGTGAGTAAAACTTCTTATGATTATCCGTAATCCTGCCATTAATTACTTTTGTGACTGTTTTTCCAATCGTATTATGCTTCACTCGATAAGTATTTCTTTCATCAACTTTTTCCTTGATGAAAAAGTTGCAAAAAATCAAGGCTTCGCAGCTTTTTCGACAAAACTGCGGTCTCTCCGCTGAAAGATTTAAGGCCCCGCAATAAATCAAATACCTTGGACCCAATTCTAGTGCAATGCGGGTCTGCAAATCTTTTTAACCGCTTCGTTCCTTGTTTTGTTACCGAAAAATCTGCAAGGCCATTCGAATATATTGCCAACAAAGCAGAATAAACCTGATAAAACAAATTATCTAAAGATATAAGTTATAGAGGCAAGTAAGCGAATTAACATATAACTTTTTAATAACCCCGAAAAATACAAATAAAAGGGTGAAATCTGTTTCGTGTTTTCCCTGTTTTTTGCTGCGTATTTCCTCAAGGGACAGTGACGCTATATTCAGAATAAGGGTTTCGGCCTCCCTGGCATTGTGAAGATACATTGCACAGGTCTGTTTTACCTTCGCTGTACGTTTTGTTAATCCTGCAGGGCAGCACCACGCTGAAAATTTTGTTCCATCTTTTAATACCCCCAACCCATGTTTCAGAACATTGCCATCAACCTGGCCCCCAACAATATCTTTCACACCTTTTATCCGGAAAAGGACCAGGATGGCATCACCCCCCAGACCCGCGCCCTGTTTTTCTGTATGGCCGCCACCGGAGTAGAACGCCTTTTTACCCACGATGATGTGTGGGAGTTTGTCTTTCGCCTGGCGGTAATGTTTCGCCAGATGAAGGTGATCGACAATTTCTTCAAAGATGATTATTTGTTTGATTTTCCTGTGGGTGAGGATTGTTGTCGTATTACGTCCGCCGATCTCATGGCGCACATGGGTTTGTATACCACTGATTATCCCGACCGGGCCATGCCCCGCGAAGAGTGGTTTGAAAACATGCAGCGATGCTGGGAGAACGCCGTTTGGTTATCCATCCTGGGTGGAGCCATCAATCCATTGGCACACCTTGTATTTGAAGAGGTATCGGAAAAAGAGATCCGTGTTAAGATGAAGTCGCTGGAGGTACATCCCACCCGTACGGATATAGATAACGCGGTAATTCTTGCCGACAGTGTGATGAAGGAAATCCCCGCAGAGCCCTTTCTTCAGTTTTATGAGAAAGAGAAGGAATCCTTTCAGCTAATTGAAGAACACCTTGCCTTTGGCAATAGTCCGCTTCCCATTGAATACAGCTGGGATGCTTTGCCCCCTGAGAACCAGCAGGCCATCCTGAAGCATCTGGTGGAGCCCCGGTTTTACCGAGAAGGGATGACCATGGAAGAGGCCATCCGGGAGTATGCCGACTGGGTGCCCGACCTGGTGTACCTGGCCTGGCTCAAGGCCAACGGCTTTGCCGGCAATCTGTTTCGCGATGAGCTGGATCCCCGTGTCCGGATTGACCCCTCGCGGTATGAGGGGCTGGGAACGGATGTGGGAATCAACCTGGGAATGACCTACCAGTCTGCAAGCCTGCACGAAATAGAGAAGTATCTGGTGGCCGCAGGTCCATGCGAGGGCCTGCCATGACACCAGCTCTGGGCGCTGCGGTGGCACCGCCCCGCAAACCTGCAGTTTTACCCCGGAAGCACAAACCAGAATTCTCCGCCCCGATGGATATGCACGGACAGATCAAACAAATACATGATGCCATATAGCAGGGCAATCGTAAGGGAGGAAATAAACAAAAACCTTCCGATGGCCCGTATCTGGTATTTGTAATAACCCAGGTGATAGGAAATAAAGCATAAGAAAGTTAGAAAATGCGAGTTGTGTTTCCAGGGAGCGTTTTTCTTTTCCATATTTCAGTTGTTTAAAGGTGGGTAATGATTGCAGGTTTGTGGTTTCAGGCAGTCAGAGGGCTGATGGCCCTTTGCCTGTTTACTTTTCAGGAGCTCTTGCCTGGGGAGCTTACAGGGTTCGTCATCTGATTCTATTTCCCGAATTTTATCTGTACCATCAGATTTCCTCCCAGCGTAATGTTCACGCCCTCTTCCCGGAGCTCAATACACGTATGGGTAGTGGTTATATGCTGATTAACCTGTGTGTGGGTTTTGCGGCGTTTGGGGGTCGTTGCTGCAGATGGTTTTTTGACTGCAGTTTTTGCCGGGGATGCTTTCTTTTTCCGGGGTCGGGGTTTTACTCTGGGCGTCATACGGATGGCTGTCAGAAGCGCTCGGGCCCATTCGTCTGCCGTTACGCGTGAAGCAGGATCTGCATGCCCCGCCACAAATGTTTTCTCGAAAAGCGTTTGTAAGGCAGCGGGAAGATTCGTATACGGATTATGCAATTGGGGTATGCGGTGAAGCTCATCCTTGCGGGGACCATGCACCCACAGACCTTGCATGATATTTTCGTGGAGGGTGGTGTTTTTGGGGTGGGATGCCTGAAAGGGGTGCACCGCCAGAAGTATCTGGTAAAGGATCGCCGCCATCGAAAACAGATCGTAGCTGCGCGCAACCCCCGACAGGGTGGCGATTTTTTTATTATGCAGTTCAGGGGGAGCATATTCCGGCGTAAAGGCAGTGGCAGGGAACAACAGTACCCCCTTTTCTGATACCTGGATACTGTCAAGATCAATCAGAGATATATGGCCGTTGGGCTTTACCAGAATATTCTCAGGCTTCATATCCACAAGCATGAACTTGCCGGTCTGGTGCAGGAAATGTACGGCCTGTGCAAGGTTGTAGCCTACCACAAGCCTGGGGTTCAGGCCCCAGGGCAGCTGAAACGTATCCCACTCCTTGCCCAGATTGTGCTGTGGAAAGCCCGCCTGGATCAGTGAAAACAACTTTATCCCCTCATGCACCGGCGGCATGGTAAAGCCTGCGAAGCGGCCCTGCCCGAAAAGGAGGTGCCGGGGCCATATGATGGCATTCTTTACCGCCTGCGTAGCCGACGCAACAGGTGAGTTGTTTATCATCCACTGTAGTCTTTGGTGTGCCTTCAGTGCTTTTTCAGGTTTGTGCCATATTTTTGCCAGCAATTCCTCTGTTCCCCCTCCCGTAACTCTGTGTATGGTTCCCTCGCCCCCGCGTTTCAGGGGT
Source organism: Bacteroidales bacterium (assembly GCA_046291875.1). GTDB lineage: Bacteria > Bacteroidota > Bacteroidia > Bacteroidales > UBA7960 > SKVR01. Next base: position 7,044 of record JBKBSF010000009.1, read on the forward strand.
TTGCTTTCCAGTTGTAACGGAATTCCGGTATGGGTTACATAGGTGCTGTGCATCATGATTGGTAAGAGTTGGTGCGCAATATGCCGATTACCATGGTTTTGTCGTCGGTTTCGGTCTCAAAACCTTTATGGCCGTTGTCAAGGTAGCTGTGCCAGTTGCGTGCAATGGCGCGCGATGGCAGGATCGTCTGCATCTGACGCAGAGTGTCAAGGGTTTGATTGAAAAAAGGGGCAAAAGGCTGGTTGATCTTCTGATACAGCCCTGTGGCAGGGTTAAGCTGAATGGTTTTCCATGCTACCCTCTCGCAGCCGTCGGTCATCATAAAAAAGGCGTCAGGAGCCAGGGCAAGCCTTGCTATGCCCACAGCCTTAGCAAATCTTTCCGCGTTTGTACTAACAAATACGGTCTGTCCTGCCTGTTCACCTTCCCAGGGGGTGATCAGGCTATGGTAATTTCCATGGCGGTCGCGGCAGCCGGCTCTGCCATCACCGATATGTGTGGCTAGTATCCCATGGGGCGAGAATATGATTACAATCAGTGTGGCATGCAATTCATACAAGGGTGTGCCTGTTTCCTCGGCAAAGCGCAGAAAGGAGTGCCGGATGGATTGCATTAAACCTGCGCCATAGTGCTGCCATTCTTCCGGCGCCGGCAGTGTCTGGTTTTGTGCCCAGCGCCGGCTCTTCACCAGATGGCGCACTTCCTTTACGGCCTTTTTTACCAGCCATTGCGATGCCAGATGAGAGCGGGCTGCTGTGCCTGCCCCGTCAGACAAGGCTGCTACACCCCAGCCATTCTTCCACACTTCTGTATGGTGAGCATCCTGGCAGGGAATTCCTTCTGCCTTGTGTCCATGGCCCGTAACAGAAGCTCCGGTAATCATCCAGGGGTTTCGTTCCGTAATCGCAATGCCTGTTGACTGGTCATTGCCATATCCTGCCTGCCTCCCGGCCTGCTCCTTAAACGCAAGCAATTCCCCTCTTTTTTTTCGCAGGTAGAGGAAGAGGCTTGTGTAGCTGTGCTTCCAGGAATATGAATTCGCCATCAGTATACGGTTATCTGGAAGGGGTTTTCTCCCGGACGGGGCGATATGTCTACCTTATCGTCGGGCTGAGAAGCCGTGATGGTGCTGAAGCTGCTGCTGAGCCAGCGGAAAAACTCCGTGAAGTTGATGCCTTTGAGCTTCTGAGGAGGGAAAGTACCTGGCACAAGGGTTTTCAGAAATTCCATATCCGCTTTTTCCACCCCGAAAGCCCAGAGGTTGAATTGTTTGTTGTCAACGGCCTTATGTATATCATCCTTCAGCTGCTCAATCTCTTTCCTGGGGCATGTGGGGTAGCCATCGGTCATCAGCACAATGTAGGGACGGTAATATTGCAGCCCCTGTTCCTTGTACCATGCTTTGCGCGCTTCGATGCGAAACATCGCCTCACGCAACCCTTTGGCCATTTCGGTGCTCCCTCCGGCCTGCAGGGTTTCTATGGCCGTGTTTTCGAAGAGAGAAAAATCACGAGCCACCTTCACGTCTGTACCAAAGGTTACGATAGCAACCTCCAGGCGTGCAGCGGCTACTTCGTCGTTCTGAATCTGGGTCTGGAAAATCTTTAATCCGCGGTTCAGCTCCTGTATGGGTGCCCCTTCCATGGAAGAGGACCGGTCCAGTACCAGCACCACCGGGCATTTCATTTCGGCATTGGGCGACATTTCGCCCTGGTAAAAGCGGGTGAGGGCTGCAGGCGTTGCCTTTCTCTCCATAATAGTTTTATCCTTCATGTTTTCAGATTTTAATGATGAGTACAAAGATGATTTACCGGCAGGACAACTGGTGTCGCATTGGCCGGGAGGGTTGAAAAAAAGAGACCCCTGCCCCTGAAGACCGTTTAAGCCTTCAGGCCGAAGTGTTTACGGATCATTTCCTGCATGTACAGGGTATATACCTTTGGGTAGTCTACACTATCGTGCAACCACTTTTTTTTGCGCATAATATGAACCGGTATTCCGGGCAGAACGCTCAGTATCTGCTCATCGGCAAGTACGCTGACAGGGGCACCGGTTATAATACAGATCCCTTTGAACCTGTAGCGGTGGCTCCAGGATTCGAACAGCAAAAGGCTCCTGCTGTACGAGTCCGCCTCCCAACGGTAGCTGTTGCCGACTCTGCGATTGTCGGGGTAAGAACTGTTGGGAGGGAAGTTGGTGATAAGAAGTACCGGCTTTTGCGGATCTGCCTGCAAAAGGTTCTCCAGCGTTCCGGCACTGCTTATGTATACCGGAGGCTGTAATCCAAAGGAGTGGCAGTACTCAATCAGTTTCAACCGGTCGGGGATGCCCGCCAGCGGCGATCCATTGATGTGGGCGTGAATAATGTCCATAGCGTGTTTTTTTGGAAAGCGAAAATAGGGTGGAACTGTGAAGTGAATGTTCACACATTTTTCTGCAGTTTCTCAACCCTCATTTTTTCAACGACACGTAATGACACACCGGGTAGTTACTTTTGTGGAAAAACCCGGAGTTAAAGCAAAACAGGAATGGGCTGCATAAAATTTCTTCAATTATCCAAACGTAGGGCACGCACTTGAAAGTGGATTTTTTACGACAGTGTAGTAAGCGAAACCCGCTACGATCTGAACAATGCGCTGGATCTCGGTTGGTAATGTTTGTTGAGAAGTTACTATTCTCCGGGGGCTAAACCTGTGAACATACATTTCAGAGACTGTGCTTTTCTTTGCGGTGTGTTTCGTTGATGCATTGCATACGAAACTTGCATGAGCACTTTCGGTTCACAAAAAAAGATTAACCGAAGCTCGACGCAGTCAAAATAGACATGCAAGTTCCATTAGGCCAATGAATAACTAAATTATTTTCTGATGAAATGCAACAAAGAATTCCTGTTGCCTCGAAGCCCCGGTAAAATCTTTTACGCGTGGTGTTTTTATGCGACATCAGTTGACGCAACGTTGGCTTATTTTTGCCTGCATAAAGCAATGAGGAAACAACAGAGTTCTGAAAAGCAAAGTAGTAACTTTAAAAATCAATCGCTATGAGGTACAGACTTCCCTTTTTTACATTGCTGATGACATTGACCGTGTTTATCTCCTCCTCTCAAAAGCAGGGGCATCCAAATGAACTTTCTCAGAAAGAGCAGGAGTTTATCACCATCCTTTTGTCCGACTCCAGGCAAGGACGTGCTGAGCTGGTTTTTGACCCGGTTTTGCATCGGGTGGCACGCGAACGAGCCAGGGACATGGCCATGAGAAACTACTTTTCTCATACCAACCCTGATGGGATAGGACCCAACCATTTACTGAGGGAGGCAGGGTATGTTTTGCCAGGTTTTTATGGCAGACGTTTGAATGACAACAATGTGGAATCCATAGGCGGCGGCTACAGCACGGCAGCAGAGGCATACAACGGGTGGCTGAATTCACCCGGCCACCGAAGGCATTTGCTGGGAGAGATTGATTTCTGGCGGCGGCAGACCCATTTCGGAATAGGATACTACTACAATCCCAATTCCGTGTACCAACACTACTGGGCGTTTATCACAGCACCTAAACCGGGTACTAACCTTTAAAGCAATCGGCTATGAGCAAATCAATTCGTATGGTCATCCTGAATATTACCCAATGGGATATCAACTACAGCGTTCCCTGGCATTACTATGGCAAACTGATCCTTTGCACAGATCCACAGGTAACCTTTCACAATATCAAGCAGTTCGATGTGACTAAGCTGGGCGAAAACATCCCTGTTTTCAGAGAACTGAGCAGGAAAGAGGCTGTGAAAATGGATTTTATGAAAGGTGGATACAACTATGCTGAAATGTGGGACCATGAAGAAAAAACAACTTTTCGTTTCAGAGAGAAAGAAGATTTGGTTGAGGCAGGAATAAAAATGTTCAGGGAACTGAACCTGGATGTCCCTTTTATCTCAGTGCTGGAGGGAAAGAAATACCATGGCACCAAGACCCTCAACGAGGACGAAGTTAATCATCTGGTAAGGTACAGAGTACTGGTAAGTGATATGCTGGAATATTGGTTCTCCGATGAAGCGGATGAATTTGAGAAGGAATGGGCGGAAGAGTTAATGAAAAAATACGGTAGTTTTGAGAATATCCTGAATTCTGAAGGGATGAGAAAATGGCAGGCAGAATACGACCGGCATGACTATTTCGAAACCGATGAATGACCCTGAACCCGCAGTAGCATCTTAAAATTTAAAAAATACAACCATGATAAAAATCCTTCACACTTCCGACCTGCACATTGGCAAGCGCCTCTACCAGGCCGACCTTTACCCGGAACAGTCGCTGTTCTTCCAGTGGCTCACAGCATACATTCGCGAAAACCAGATCAACGTTTTGCTCATCTCGGGCGATGTATTCGATGTGGCCAACCCCTCCAGCGAATCGCGCAGGGTATATTTTGAACTGCTGCGCGAACTGATGATGCTCAGATGCAAAGTGATCATTGCCGGCGGCAATCACGATTCGCCCGCAGTGCTGGAAGCACCCAGGGAGTTGCTAAAGTACCTTGACATTCATGTTGTAGGGGGGCTGCCTGACCAAAGGGGTGATTTGCTGGTGCCGGTGGCAAACAGCCAGGGCGAGACTGCAGCGGTGGTGGCCTGCATACCGTTTCTGCGCGATGCCGACCTGCGTCAGTACAACAGCGATCACACCCATGAAGACCGCCTGGAGGCCGTAAGAAAAGGTGTGGTGTCGGTGTTCGAACAGGTGGCAGCATCCTGTGCGCAACAATACCCGGGCATTGCAGCCCTGGCTATGGGGCATCTGTTCCTGCAAGGGGGGCATGTTTCAGAAAGTGAACGCGATATACAGGTGGGAAATCTGGCAGCGGTCGAGGCCAGCCAACTGCCCGGTTATTTCAGCTATTACGCTCTGGGGCACCTGCACAAACCCCAGGACTACAACGGCAGGTTTGTATACAGCGGTTCTCCGGTACAGCTCTCCTTCAGCGAATTTGCCAATTCCAACCGCATAATGCTCATCGAAGCAGATCAGGGCAAAGTACAATATAAGAGTGTGCCCGTACCATTGTTTCGTCGCCTGGTAAGAATGCAGGGCACCGTCGACGAACTTCACAACCAATTGAAAGCATGGCAGCCCCAGCAAAGCACCTTGCCCGATTTTATTGAACTTATCGCAGAAGAAGATATACCCAACCCTGCTAAACTGTTACAGCTGGAGGATCTGATTGCAAACGTGAAGCCCGAAAATGCAGAGATCCTGAAATATCGCATCCGCTTTTCTCGGGCAGAGGTGGGCTCCGCTGCCCTTTATGAAGAGCACCAGAGCATTGCAGGGATGAAACCGGCAGATGTATTCACCCGCCGGCTCGAAAAAGAAGAGCTGGACGATAACACACGACAAAAGTTGCTGGAAGCATTTGCCGAATTGCTTCAGGAAGTAGAACAAAACATGGAGGAATAAGTTATGAAAATACTGCGTATCCGTTTCGAAAATATCAATTCCCTCAAAGGGAAGCATGAGATTGATTTTCAGAAGAACCCTCTCGCCGGGGCTGGCCTGTTTGCCATCACGGGTGCCACAGGCAGCGGCAAGAGCAGCATTCTCGATGTCATAACACTGGCCTTGTTCTGCCGTATCCCACGGGTTACTGAAGGGGTTACCAAAGGCTTTATTGAAAAAAGCGGGCTGGTACTTACCCGCAACATGAGTGAAGCCATGGCCGAAGTAACCTACAGCTGCAATGCAGGGGAGTTTACTTCGCAATGGAGCATCAAAAAGAACAGAAACGGCAATTTCAACGATTACCATATGCAGATCTCCGATGCTGCAGGCATCTTGCTCGATCTGAAAAAGGCAGAGGTTCCCGCCCGCAACGAAGCTCATATCGGACTGAACTTCGAGCAGTTTGTGAAAGCCATTATCCTGGCCCAGGGCGATTTTGCCGCATTCCTGAAAGCAAAAAAGGATGAGCGGGGCCGGTTGCTGGAAAAAGTTACCGGAACATCGATCTATCGCGAACTGGGCAAGGCTGCCTACCAGAAGAACAAAGCCCTGGGGCAGGAACTGGAAAAACTCCAATCGCGCGAATACTCCCTCAGCGAACAATTGATGACCGATGAGGACTACCAGCTATTGCTTGCAGATATTGAGCAGGCCGACCTGCACATTGAAGCATGCCGGTTACTCATAGAAAAGCTTAAAGGCCAGGAGAAGCTTAAGGAAGATATTTCCGTATTGTCTCAAACCCTGGCAGCAGCAGAAGCAAATCTCCTGCAGGCCCGTCAGAAACATACGGTGTTTCTGCAGGAAAATGGCGAACGCATGCAGAAACACGCCCGCCTGCTGCCCTATCAGAGGATGCTTTGGGATTGGAAAGAACTCAACCGCAGGCTGGCAGAGCAGCGGCAAATCATGCAGGCCCTTGAGCACCAATTGAAAGGGTGCGAAGAAGAGGATCGGTCTGTTAAAGAAGCAGTGAAAACCCTTACCCGCACCGATGCCCCGGTAAAAGAAGCCCTGGAAGGCTTTCAGCAAAAGGTATTGTCTTTGCAGAACAAGCTGGAGCAGGAAGTGCTGCTGAGCACAAATGCCTCCCGCCTGATGATGGCAGATGCCGCTGAATTGTCGTTGAACCTTGATCCTGCTGACCCCGCTGCTGCTGATCTGTGTGTAGAGATAGAAAAAGCCCACAATAACGCCAGGCTGGAAATTCTGAACCCTCATCTTTCCGAAACCCTGCGCCACGATCCCCTGAAAAAGCAGAAAGAGCTGCAGGCAGCAGAAGAAACCCTGCAAAAGATCCTGGCAGAAACGGCCCTTTGGGAAGAAAAAAAACTGCAAAAGTCGGAGCTTGAAAAGGAGATCCTGCAAGTGCAGAAGGAAATGGAGGAAATTCCTGCCCGCCTTGCAGAGGCCCTGCAAAGTCAGAAAGAGACTGAACTCCGGTTGCACATGTTGCAGAAAGACAAAACCATCCGCGACCTTACCGCAAGCCTGGAAGAGCACCGCAAAAAGCTGGTGGACGGACAACCTTGCCCTCTGTGCGGTGCCATCGACCACCCCTTCAGTGAGGGCCTTCCGGAAACCCACGATGACCTGGAGATAAAAATCAAAGAGGAAACCATTCGCAATGAGCAAGGGCGAAAAACCATCAATACCCTCGAAACCACATTGCTAAACCGGGAGCAGTGGTTGCAGAAAGCGCAGAAAACACTTGCAGAGCGGGATGCCGAAGCCAAAAGCCTCGAAGAAAAAATGTCGCATCTGAAACTGAACCTGCCCGAAGATTATCGTACCGGGGAGGCAAAAAGTGCCCTGACCCGTGTAAAGCAGGAACAGGAATGTGTGGAGCAGTATCGCACCCTTACGGAAAATCGACGCAAACTGGAAGCATTGTCGACGAAGATAAAGGAGTGGCAGCAGTATTTTATGTCTGCCAGGGCCCTGTCGGAAGAGCTCAAAGGGATTTATAGCGGCAAGGATGTGCTGGCCGAAACCCAGGCCCTGCAAACCCGGTTCACCGGCAACCTGGCCCGTCAGCAAAAGCTTTTGCAGGATCAGCAGGCAGGATCAGCAACGCTGCGGGAGGTGCAGGACGGCTTTGATGCCCTTACCAGACAGCTGGAAACGGAACTGGAGGAGTACGAAACTCCGGCAGCTGCCCTCAGTCAATTGATGGAGGATGGCGAATATGCTCGTTTGCAGCAGGAAGGAAACCATCTTGTGCAGGATATCAGAAGCCTGGATTCGGCGCAGGAGGTGCATGGCAAAAACCTGAAAGATCTCAAAGAAAAAGATACGGATATCTCCCTGGAGCAGCTGCAGAAGCTCAGGTTGGAGCGCGAAAACGAAAGCAGGGAGCAGAATGAACGGCGCGATGGCCTGAAAGGGAAACAGAAGGTGCAGGAGAAAATCACAGAAGACCTGAAGGCACTGCAGCACGACATTACCCTTCAGAAGCAAAAGAACGAAAAGTGGGTTTTGCTCAACAAGTACATCGGCGATGCCGAGGGCAAACGCTTCAGCACCTTTGCCCAGGAGCTTACCCTGCTGCAACTGATGGGTAAAGCCAATAACCGGCTTGCCCTGCTCAGCGAACGCTACCGGCTTGCCATACCAGAAGAAGGGGAGGACGACAGCCTGGTGGTGGTCGATACCCATATGGGCGATATGCGCCGCTCGGTAAAATCCCTCTCCGGTGGCGAAACGTTCCTGGTAAGCCTGGCACTGGCCCTGGCATTGTCTGATCTGGCAGCACACAAAGTGGAGATCAAAAGTCTGTTTATCGACGAGGGTTTTGGCTCGCTGGATAAACTCACCCTCGACCAGACCATGGACACCCTGGAGAAGCTGCAGTACGAAACCAGCAAAACCATCGGCATCATTTCGCACGTAGAGGCCATGCAGGAACGAATCACTACCCAGATCAAACTGGAAAAAGGAGGGCAGGGGCACAGCACCATGAGGGTTGCAGGATAATTTTCAGGGAATCTTCTTTTAATTCTCTTTTTGTCTCTTTGATTAAATTTTACAATTGTTATGATCTACAACCAAGGCTTGCAGGCATTTTACAAAAAAATACTTGCCTCGAAAGGAAAACTTATTATGATAGCAGGGCAACCAGGAATGGGGAAAACAACGCTGATGCTTTCGCTCATTCTGCACGCACCCGAAAAAGTGTATCTGATCAACTCGTGTGAACTCAGCAAAGATCAACTTGCACAAAGGATCAGGAAAATGGATGCCCTCAAGAGGTCCTTCAGGCCTGCTTCGGGATTGTATTCGAAGGGTTTACAGAAGGTAAGGGTGTCAGTTCAGGAAAACCCAACTGCTGCGCAATGCCGGGAAAAGCTTGTGGCAATGCAAAAAGATAACCTCCTGCCTCATATAGTGTTTGTGGATGCTTTGCAGCAGGCCAGCACTGATGAATGTACGCTGCAGAAACTGAGGCTGCTGGCGGAGGATTTTGATGTTCCTGTGGTAGTTCTTACACGACTGAAAAAAGAGGTTGATGCTATGCCTTTCCGGAAAATCCGCTGGGAAGATGTAGATATTGCTCCCGATAGAGAGAAGGATGGCGTATCGGCCTTGTGGTATATGTTGTGCCCTGATTTTTACAATGACAAATTTGAGTTCCTTGAGGGCTTCGGGCAACAGGCTTTTTTAGTGGAATGTCTTTCTTCTTCTGAAATGCCCTGCATTCTTAACTTCTCAGAGAGTGAAGGGCTTTATGCTGAAATCAATGCAAGACGATCTGTCCATGATCCACTCAATGCACTGCTGAACTATAATTCAGCCGGGCAGGGGGGACTCCCCGAAAAGGCATTGCTGTTCCTGGAAAAGCATTTTCCCGGATACGCCCAGGCAGCTTATCTCAATGCACTGTTGCAGGCAGACCATCTGGCAGAAGATGTCTGGCAAAATATCCTGGGCCTGGCTGGATTGGAGTATCCTGTTATATGCGTGGATTTTACACCCTTTAGTTTTGAGAAGCAGGAGTATGCTCGTGCAGAAAAAGAAAAGAGTATCCAGAAGGGCCAATATGAGTGGGCTGCCAGAATGCGCGATCAGGAGAAATCATGCATAGAACATCTCTTGTTTCTGCAAACCAACAAGATTGAGGCATCCCGCTTTTTCTACCACAAAGAAACTTTATTTTTCCTGCACCTGGGCAATGGAACGTATGATCCCCTTCTCAGGAAAATTATTCATGACAGTTAACGGCCTGCTGCAGGATCAGACCTGTTATCCTGCCAGAATCAGGATGTGGGTTGCAGCAACACTCTGGATCCGTTGGCTTGTTCATTGGTCGTATTGCAATGTGTAAGCCATTTGAGTTTTTCAATAAAATTGTAATTTTGATATGCTAATTATTGTGGTGCATTTTAAGAGACACATCCATAGTACATTATAAATCGATTTTTCTTACGAATTTTAAAATTAAGCCTTTCATAAATAGAAAAAATTGCATAAATTTGTATCCAAATGAATACAGTTTTGTAAGTGTTTATAATCGAGAAAACAAACGAATTTGATAAATGGCTTAGAAAACTAAAAGATTTGAGAGCCAAAGCCAAAATTTTGTTTCGCATTCAAAAGATTGAGAATGATGAACACTTTGGAGATTGCGAACCCGTTGGAGAAGGAATTCGGGAGTTGAAAATTAACTATGCTAAAGGATACAGGGTATATTTTAAAGAATCTGACGGCAAAATTATTATTCTACTCATTGGTGGGGATAAATCAACTCAACAGAGAGACATTGAAAAGGCAAAAGCAATTTTAAATCGACTTATAGAGTAGAAAGATGGAACCTTCAAAATTTGATATAGCTGACTATTTGGATAGCAACGAGATGATTGCTGAATACCTTAATACTGTTTTAGCAGAAGGAAATGAAGCCGATGTTATTGCAGCTATTGGACATGTTGCAAAATCAATTGGAATGACCAAAATTGCTCAAGAAACAGGATTAAGTAGAACAAGTTTATACAAAGCTTTGTCAGATGGAGCAAAGCCTCAATTTGAGACAATTATGAAAGTGTTAAGAGCAATCGGTGGACAGATACAAATAAATCCAACGACAGCATAAAGAAAAACGCACCACAACTATGGTATAGCCAATCCCGCACGTGCAGGACTCCGGGTGGGCTTTTGTAGCATCGGATCCCGTATTGACGGGCCAGGTAGCACGAAGCCCGCAGCGGCGAAGCGGAATAAATCCGCTAATGTGGCCATACCAGGAACAAACTAACTGATCAGCTATGGAGCCTTCGCAGCCGGCAGCATGTGCCTTCGAAAAGCTTACCCAGGAGTTGCTTCGTTTTCGCGATGCCCGCGACTGGGAGCAGTTTCACAATGCCAAAGATCTGGCCATTGCCCTCAATATCGAAGCGGCAGAGTTGCTGGAAGTGTTTTTGTGGAAAGAGCCCGAAGATGCATCCCGCGAAAAGATCAGGGAAGAGCTGGCCGATGTTTTTTGCTATGCGCTATTGCTGGCTCATAAAGCAGGCCTGAATCCGGAGCAGATCATCAGGGAGAAAATTCTAAAAAACGGGACGAAGTATCCCGTGGAAAAGGCCAGGGGAAAGGCCACCAAATACAATAAACTTTAGGGGAAATCTTTGAATAACAAAAAGCGGCACGTGAATTGAGTATTTTCCCGGCAATGACATCCATTGTCGCTGCAAGGTTGTATCCTTGCATGCCGCAACTAAAACCATGAAACCATGTACCAGAAATTTATCATCAACCAGGAACGATTAAAGCTGGCCATTGTAGATCAGCACCGTTATATTGCTGAGGATCATTCAACCACCCGTGGGGGCGGATGGTGGCATATGGATGTGTCGAGCCGAAAGATCTGGCTCTACGGGCGCAGCATCGAATTCGGAAGGGTAACTGTTGAGTTGCTCACCCGCATCATACGCAATGGAAACCACGACTACCCCGATTTTACCTTCCTTTTCAGTACTTCAGAGAGGCTCGATGATGCCCTGCTTACTGCCAGGGTTGTGGGGTAATCTTTCTAAAGCGATGGCATTGCAAAGAAAAAGGCCACCTCTCAGAGGTAGCCTTTTTGTATAATAAAAGATGTTTGTTTTAGATAACGCCCTGGTCGATCATGGCATCGGCTACTTTGATGAAGCCAGCTACGTTGGCTCCTTTCACATAGTTTACAAAACCATCCTCTTCTTTGCCATACTTAACGCAGGCTTCGTGGATGTTTACCATGATCTGGTGCAGCTTGGCTTCTACCTCTTCTGCGGTCCAGTTGAGTTTCATGGCGTTTTGGGTTTGCTCCAGTCCTGAAGTGGCTACACCACCTGCGTTGGAAGCTTTTCCGGGGCCATAAAGCACCTTGGCTTTAAGGAAGATTTCCATGGCTTCGGGTGTACAGGGCATGTTGGCACCTTCTGAAACGCAAAGAACGCCATTGTTTACCAGGGTCTGTGCATCCTGGCCATTGAGCTCGTTCTGGATAGCGCAAGGCAGAGCCACATCGCACTTCACTTCCCATGGGCGCTTGCCTTCGAAGAACTGAGCGTTGGGGAACTCGTAAGTGTAAGGTTTCACGATATCCTGGTTAGAAGCGCGCAGCTCGAGCAGGTAATCGATTTTTTCGCCACTGATACCATCGGGATCGTAAACATATCCGTCAGGACCGCTGATGGTTACTACTTTGGCCCCCAGCTGGGTTGCTTTGATGATAGAACCCCAGGAAACATTACCGAAGCCTGAAACGGCAACGATTTTTCCTTTCATGGAGTCGCCGCGGGTTTTCAGCATCTCTTCGGCAAAGAATACGTTACCGAAACCGGTTGCCTCGGGGCGAATGAGTGAACCACCCCAGCCGCGGCCCTTGCCGGTAAATACACCGTGGTGTTCGCCCACAAGTTTCTTGTACATACCAAACATATAACCAATTTCGCGGCCACCTACCCCGATATCGCCGGCAGGGATATCCTGGTCGGGTCCAACATACTTGTAAAGCTCGGTCATGAACGCCTGACAGAAGCGCATGATCTCAGCATTGGACTTTCCTTTGGGGTCGAAATCGCTACCCCCTTTGGCGCCACCCATGGGCAGTGTGGTAAGGCTGTTTTTGAAGATCTGCTCAAAACCCAGAAACTTCAACCCACCTTCGGTTACGCTGGGGTGGAAACGGATACCTCCTTTGTAAGGCCCAATAGCATTGTTGAACTGAACGCGGTAACCTCTGTTTACATGCACATTACCTTTGTCGTCCATCCACTGAACCTTGAATTTGATTACCCTGTCGGGCTCAATAATTCTTTCAATGATGTTTGCAGCTTCGTACTTGGGGTTTTCTTTTACCACGTCTTCAATGGTTTCAAGAACCTCTTTCACTGCCTGAAGGAACTCAGGTTGACCGGGATTCTTCTTTTCCAGGTCAGTCATAATCTTTTCCAAGTTCATATTTGTGTATTTTTTAAAAGTTTGTAATTAAGGGTGATGGTGTTAATTGTTCACCAATTAACAGGGCGAAATTATGTTTATTTTACAGATTGGCAAAGGAAAACACAAAATAATTTTAGGCGCCGTATTAGGGCGTAATGGCCTGAAATTTTGGTGTTTAGTAGTGGCTTAACGGGGCTCTGACGGTTTTAATACCACGCCTCTTTTTTTGCGTCCATCAATCTTAATCAACATAGGATGGTCAAAGCGAACATGCCGCACATGTTTATCTTCAAACTGGTGCCTGGCCGAATTGAGAAAACCCACATCATATACTCCATCGTTGATAAAGGGATTGATAGTAAAATAGCCCACATTGAACGAGGTAAGGTTCTGGAAGAAGTGGGTACCCTGGCTGGGATCGATCTGGAAATTCTTCAAACCCGACTCTACGATAAGCCTTGCGTGCGATATCTGCGACCATTTTACCGGCACCCCCAGCCATGGATCGCTCGATCCCCATCGTCCGGGCCCTACCAGTATGTAGTTGCGTCCTTGTTTTACAAACTGGCTGTTGAGCTGGTCGATGGTCAGTGCAATCTCCTGGGTATCTGCCGGGTCGAAGGTGTCGGGTTTTACATAGATGATGTCCTGTATGTTGTCGATGATGCCGTTGCCCAGGGCCTGCTTGCAATAGATGAGCGATTCTGCCGGATCGGCGCAGTCAAGGCTTACCAGGTTTTTCTCCTGGGTCTCAACAATGGGGCGGATCTGCAGGAAGTGAAAGATCTGGGGCTGGGTTTCGGGGGTGTCGAGATTTACCGAAAACTCGATCTCCACCTGGTTGTTCATTTCGTTTTTGCCAATGTGGAGCAATTCCTGGAGGATCTCCGCCAGGGGGAAGGAGTTGTATTTCAGTATGTTGGAAAAGGTGATGATCTTTTTACCGCCTTCATAAATGCCATCGCGAATGATCTGATCGTGGTAATCGAAGGTAGATGCCACAAATTTGAGGGCTTTGTCCTGTTCTGCTGCCTTGATGCGCAGCTTGTGCAGGTTTACGGTTTCGTCGGTTGAGGAGTGAAACTTTTCAGGATCCAGGTCCAGGGCATAGAACTCCTTCTGGCTGTTGGTGAGAGCCAGTTCAGGAATGGACAATTGCAAAACCTTTTGCGGGTACCTTGGGCAAAACCTCAGGGATACTCCTCCTTCCACAATGGTTTTACCAAGGCCGAAAGCAATATTGGCAATACCATCCTCGTATTTCTCGGGTTCAATGGGATAAAAATTCACCGAACGGGCTACCCCCGATACAGCAGGGTAAAACCGGTTGCCATAGCTACGGCCGGAAACCTCCTGTATTACAACCGCCATCTTCTCCTCGTCAATCACATTGGAAGTAGCAGCAATATAAGCCTTGCTTTCGTGGTAAAACACCGATGCATACACACTCTTTATGGCCTGCTCCAGCTGAAAGCTCCTCACCCGCTCGTCATGGTGGTTGTTGGGGATCATGTAAGTGGAGTAAACTCCGGCAAAGGGTTGGTAGTGGCTGTCTTCCAACAGGCTCGATGATCTTACCGCCAGGGGTGATTTGATGGCACAAATGATCTCCATTACATGCTTTTTCATTCGCATGGGGGTGCGGGCACTGCTGAACTTCTCCAGTATGGCCTCATCACTGGCTTCGGAGAGAGCAAAGTCGTAAAGCTGGTTCTCCTCCATAAATTCATCAAACAGATCGGTGGTGAGCACCACGGTGCGCGGAATGGTTATCATCACATCATCCCACTTAAACATGATCTTGAATTTGTTGATGAAGGAATCGATGAAGGCCAATCCTCGGGCTTTGCCACCCAGCTGACCATCGCCCAGCCGTGTGAAAATGGCGTATTCGTCGATGTGGCTGGCGATAATGCCACGCCCTTTGGTTTTGCGGTAATTGGCAATGGTGTCGATAAGGTAGCTGCGGATCTCTTCAATATTGTTGAAATCGGAAGTGCTTTTCTGGGCAAACACCTCGGCAATGGAAAACAACGCCCTTGCCTTGAGCCAGCGCGAGAAGTGGTTGTTCGATACATGATACATGAGCGAACGTGCATCTACCTTGGCAATTTTTACCTGCAACGAATGCAGGTTGTTGGCTCGGTCTATCTCTACATCGAGCTTCGGATCGCGAAACACAAAATCGCCAAAGCCATAGTTCTCCTTGATATAATGCTTGAGCTCTACCAGCAGGGTTTTTGAGTATTTGTTGATGAAGGTTACGCCCAGCTCGTCCATGATCTGGTCATCCCAGTCGTCGGACGATTGCAGCAGAATAGGTATGCGCGAACCTTCCTCGCGTATCATCCTTGCCAGCTTTATGCCGGCCTCGCGGTCTTTTTCTCCCTGCCGGTAATAGGATATGTCGGAGATGACACCCAGTAAATGGTTCTTGTATTTCTGATAGATCTCCATGGCATCATCATAGGTTTTGGCCATGAGGATCTTGGGCCTTGCCCGCATACGAAGGGTGCGGCGGTGTTCGTTGAGCCCCTCGGTCATCAACTCGTTGGTCTGATCGAAAATAGCTTTGTAAATGGTGGGCAGGTACGAAGAGTAATACCGCACCGAGTCTTCCACCAGCAAAATGGCCTGCACACCTTTCTTTTGTACATCGTAGTCGGCATTGCGCTTGTCTTCAAGTAGTTTGATGATGGCAAGCAGCAACCCTGGGTTGCCAAGCCAGCAAAATACATAATCGATGGAGCTGAGGTCTTCATTGGCCAGCTTCATGGTTACTTCGCGCGAAAAATGCGTAAGCACCACAATGGGAATATCTGCATGGCGTTTCTTTACCTTCTTGGCCATCTCAAAGGCATCTATCTTGCCCACGTTGAGCATGGTGATCACCAGGTCGAATTTCTTCTTCTCCAGCAATTCAAAGGCCTTTTCTGATGAGCTGGCCTGGGTAAACTGAGGAGGATAGCGCAGGTTCTTGGAGGTGTATTCGAGGAAGATCCGTTCGTTGATCCGTCCATCCTCTTCCAGCATAAAAGCATCGTAGTTGGAGCAGATCAGCAGTACATTGATGATGCGTTCCTGCATCAATTCCTGGTAGGATATCTCGTTGAATTCGTGCCGGTCGGTGGCAAACAACTCGTTGTATTTGTATTTGGAGCGCGACTCGCTTATGTGAAGTGTATTATCGTCCATAGAAAATGAAACTAAGGTTTTGTTTAGTAAAAATACTCCATTTTTAAGGCTTTTGAGATCTTTTGCACTTTTTGGGCAGATAAATGAGCGATGCACGTTTCTTTCCATCCATAATTACCTCGAGGGGGCGGGCAAACCGCACATGCCTGAAGTATTGGGTCTGTTGCACCAGGGTGGCATTGTGCAGTTCATCCCAGTTGATGAAGTCGATCAGCGCATTGTGTTTTACGGAGAAGTACCCCACATTCATGGAGATCACATTGTGAAAAAAGTGCGATCCGAGCGATGCATCCAGGGGGAAGTCTTCCATGCTTACTTCCACAATGATGTTGGCATTGGAGATCTGCGACCAGGCTACCGGGATGCCGATAAACCTGTCGCGGGTGCCCCAGCGCCCCGGGCCAATGAGGATGTAGCGCCGCCCTTCTTCCACCATCTGGCGGTTGAGGGCATCAATCTCATCGCGCATCTTTTCTGTTTTGAGCTTGTCAAATTTTTTCATGTCGGCAAAGATTACATCGCTGATGGTTGTGATCTTGCCATTGCCCATGCCATTCTCGGAGTAAAGCAACAAACGCTGGTTGTCTACTTTGTCGAGGCTGATCTCATTGTCGATAATATTTTTGATAAGGGGTTTGATCTGCAGCAGATAAAACGATGCCCTGCCTTGCTTGTCTTTGTTGAGATCGAGGGCAAACTCAATCTCTATGGGAGAGCCCATGGCTTCCGACACAATGTCGAGAATTACCTCTGTGGTTTTGGCCATGGGCACATAATCGTACTTGAGGATGTTGGCAAAGTTGATTACCCTTGGGCCCGGCTGGGTAAGCCCGGGCATGGTGCGCTCACTGGAAAAATCGTAAACCGAAGCCGAATGTTTAAGGGTGCCATGTTTCTCAGCTACGGAAATCTCCAGTTTGGTCAGTCCTGCATCCTCTCCCTCCAGCAGATTAAGGTCCTGCCGGGCCATATCGATGGCATAGAAATGTAGCTGCGAATTTTTGAAAAGATCTTTTGGGGTATAAATCTCCAGTTGAGGATGCACAGGCGAGAACCGGTAGGTCTTTTCTCCCTCTACCACGTATTTTCCCAGCCCTACGGCCGCTACGGCAAACCCCTCTTCCGGGCGCATATACGAATAGGGATAAAAGTTGTACGACTGGGCTACGCCACTGATATGGGGGTAGAAAAAGTCGTCGTAGCGATTGCCGGCAACTTCCTGTATGATTACGGCCATTTTCTCCTCTTCAATCTTGTAATTTACAGCTCTGAAATAAGCCTGAGCAGTGGGGGAGAAGATGGAGGCAAAAACCAGCTTGATGGCATCCATCACCTGGCGCAAACGCACCTCGGTGCTGGGGTGGTTGTTGGGCAACAGGAAAGTGTCGAAAATACCTGCAAAAGGTTGCATCAGCGAGTCTTCAAACAAGCTTGATGAACGAATGGCCAGGGGTTTATCAATAATAGACAGATAGGTTCGCAGTCGTCGCTTCAGCGTGCCCGAGAGCTCGCCCTCCACAAACATCTGTTGTATCTTCCGGTAATCGGTTTCCTTGTAAATCTTGTCGATCAGCTGGTTGGACTGGATAAATTGTTCGAACTCTTCGGTGCCGATAATGGAAGTTTTGGGAGTCCGGATGTTGATGTCGGGTACCAGCTCGTTGAAAGAGAAATTGTTGATGATCATGTTGATAAACGCCAGTCCTCTCCCTTTTCCTCCCAGTGATCCCGGAGCCAGGCGCACCACGTTGGTTTCGTCGAGCAGGGCCGATTCTTCGAAGTTTACCACCTTGCCCTTTTGCCTGTCGTGTATACACTGCTCAATGATGTTGATCATGTATTCGCGCACACTGCCGGGTCCTTCAAAATCCTCCACCTTGAGGGGTTTGATCTTTTTTGCGATCTGGATCTCACCCCGGGCCATGAGCCAGTGCGAGAAGTGGTTTTTGCGGGCATGGTAGATGAGCGATTTCTCCGGAATGGATTTCAGGTGCGATTGAAACTCCTTCATGGAGCGTGCCACGGCGATTTCTTTGCGCCCTTCTTCATCGCGGTAAATGAAGTTGCCAAAGCCCAGGTAGTAGTTGATAAAGCTGCGCAGGTCCTGTCGGAGGGTTTCGGAGTTCTTATTGATAAAGGTTGCTTTGAGCAGGTAGGCGTTCTGTGCATTCTCCGGATCCGACGACTGCAGCACCACCGGCAGGTCGGGCATCTGATCGCGCACATAGCCAACCAGGCTCAGGCCTGCCCGGCTGTCCATGCGTCCGTTTTTCTCGAATTTCACATCCGAGATCAGGCACAGCAGATTATCGCGATAGCGGTCGAAAAGGGTAAGGGCCTCGTTGTAGTTGGAGGCCAGCAGCACCTTGGGGCGCACACGCATCTTGAGCAGCTTGTGCATCTCGTCGGTATTTACCTCTTCGATCAGCTGCCGGGTCTGTTCAATTACGATGGAGTACAGGATGGGCAGATAGCGCGAATAGTAGCGGGCAGAGTCTTCCACCAGCAAGATCACCCGCACCATCCCGATGTTGATATCGTTCTCAACATTCATACGGTCTTCAATGTATTTCACCATGGCCAGAAATACACTGGAGTCGCCATTCCATACAAACACCTTGTCGATAGAGCTGATGTTTTTGTTGCCATCTTCAAACAGCCCAATGTCGCTGTTGTTGTTGAGCAGCAGGAAGATGGGTATGTTGTGGTAGATCTGCTTGATAATTCTGCTGAGCTGAATGGGTGTGGTTTTGTCTACTCCCATCATTACAATAACCAGGTCGAAGTGTTTTTCGCGGAGCTTCTCCAGGGCCTCCTCCGGGGTAGATACACCGGTAATGCGTGGGGCAGAGGAGAGGTTGAGCTGGTAGTACTCGCCTGTAACCTGCTCGAAAAACCGGCCTTCCTGTTCAATGATATAGGCATCGTAGAGGTTGGCTACCAGCAGTATCTCGCGTACTTTGTACTGCATCAGGTCGTGGTAGATATCGCGGTCGGAGTTGTGCTTTACCAGGAACTTCTGCAGCAACTGGCGGCTCATGGCAGCATGTTCGCGCTCAGGAGCCACCTGGGTGGTTTTGTCTTTGGATATGGTTTTCTGCAGCAGCTCCTTGCCAATATATGTGTTGAGGTAGCCGGCAATGAGGCTGCTGAGGTTGTTGATCAGGTCGCGTTCTTCGATCATGAAAGGCCCTTCGTCGATATCGGGGTGCTGATTCAGGTAAAACACCTCAATGAGCCCTTCACCACCATCAATGGTTTCGAAGGATTTTTTCTGGTACCAGCGCGTTTCGCGAAATTTGCTGCTGCTTACATAATGCCTGTTGCCGTAGTGTATGCGTGCTACTGTATCGTCGGGGTAATGCCATGCTCCGGGCAGTATTTTACAGATCTCCTGCAGCATCTCCGGCACAGGCTTGTTTTGCTTCAGGATGCGGGTGGTCTGGTTGATGGCTCCCAGCTCCTTGAGCCTTTCACGCTTCTCTGCCAGTAGCTTCTGAATCTCTTCGCGACTGATGGTGAGCTCAGGAAACACTCCTGTATGGGTCGGTTCTGGTGTTTTGTCGCCGGGAGGGCGGCCGGGGGTTGCATCTTGCATGGGATAGGCTTTTGTGTTTTGGTTCGCCTAAAATAGCAATTCTGCTCTCTTCCCAAAGCATTTATGTGAGAAAAATTTTTTTCAGGATATGTGGTGCCGAAAGTAAAAAAATGATAGATATTGCCTTTGCCCGGTAGCAGGCACAATGGGTTGTGAGGCTGCAATCCATTATGGTTTATCTTCTGAAAGAGCCTGCAACGGCCCTTCTTACGGCGTATTTGCCAAACCTGTTGCGTATACGGTCGAGGGTTTGGTACAGGCTTACCAGTTGGGGAGTGTCTTCGAAGATCTGCAGCTGTTGAGAGCCGCTCACCAGGTGGCTCAGGCGCACCCCCACCAGACGGATGAGCATGCGGCGCGTGTATAGCCTGTGAAACAACTCTTTGGCAGTTTGAATAAGCACATGGTCGAAAGCCGTGTAAGGGATGCGCTTTTGCAGGGTGTGGGTGTCGAAGTTGGCATAACGTATCTTTACCGTGATGCAGGCTGTGAGTTTATTCTGGTGCCGCAGGTCGTAGCACAGCCCTTCTACCATGGTGGTGAGCAGGTCGTTGATACCCGCAATATCGATGGTGTCTTGCTCAAAGGTGTGTTCGGTGCTGATAGATTTGCGCTCCCAGTGTGCATATACGGGGGTGTTGTCAATACCCCTGGCTTTTTTCCATATTTCAATACCGTTCTGACCCAGCAAACGCTCAAGCATTTCCATGGGCATTTGTTGCAGCAACGCCACTTTGTCGATCCCCAGGTTGCGCAGGCTGATGTAGGTTTTCTCTCCGATCATGGGGATCTTCCGGATTGACAGAGGAGCCAGGAAGGGGACGATCCCCTGGGGGTCTACATACAATTCTCCGTTGGGTTTGGCCTCGCCCGTGGCAACTTTGGCCACCGTTTTGTTGGCCGATAGCCCGAAGCTGATGGGGAGCCCGGTTTCCCTGATGATGGTCTGGCGCAGCTCGTGGGTCCATTGTACACTGCCAAAAAAACGATCCATCCCCGTAATGTCGATGTAATGCTCATCGATAGATGCTTTCTCGTAAAGGGGGGCTTTGTCGGCAATTACCTGGGTTACCATATTCGAATACCGGCTGTAGGTTTCCATATCGCCCCGTATTACAACGGCATCGGGGCACAACTGCAGGGCCATCTTCATGGGCATAGCCGATCGCACTCCGTAGCGACGGGTCTCGTAACTGCAGCTGGCCACCACGCCCCGGCCGGCTATGCTGCCTATGATGACAGGCCTGCCCTGCAAATGGCTGTTGAGCAGGCGCTCTACCGACACAAAGAAGGTGTCCAGATCCAGATGAACGATATGGCGGGCAGCAGAATACATGGCAGATAAAGTTTTTCAGAGATGTTTTGTTTGATCGTTTTGCAATCATAAAACGTGTTTGTAATGTAATCAGAAAGTGTTATCTTTGGAGAAGTTTTTTGTTAAAAAGTACAAGGGCATCAAAACCAGCAAGTCATGGAATTACATTTTGCAACCAACCTGAAGCTGCTTCGCAAGCGGCGCAAGCGCACCCAGGATGAGGTGGCTTTTTCTACCGCAATCAAGCGCCCTACCCTGAGCGGTTACGAAAACAGCGGGGTGCTGCCCAGCATCGAAAACCTGCTGGCACTGTCGGATTATTTTGGCGTGTCGGCCGATACGCTGCTGCGTGTAGACCTGGGACAGCTTTCTGAGTTTCAGCTTTCGCAACTGGAGCGCGGAGGCGATGTGTATGTACGTGGCAGCAACATTCGCGTGCTGGCCACCACGGTAGATAAAAACAACCGCGAAAACATAGAACTGGTACCCGAAAAGGCCAAGGCAGGCTATACCAATGGCTTTGCCGATCCGGAATATATCAGGGAGTTGCCACGGTTTCAGCTACCCTTTCTTTCTCCCAACAAAAAATACCGCAGCTTCCAGGTGAGCGGCGATTCCATGCTGCCCATCCCCGATAAGGCCTGGATTACCGGCGAGTTTGTGCAGGACTGGAGCCTGGTGGTGAGCGGGCAGCCCTACATTATCCTCACCCTCAACGATGGTATTGTTTTTAAGATCGTGGAAAACCAGATACAGGAAAGGGGAGTGCTGCGCCTGTATTCGCTCAACAGCATGTATGCCCCATACGATGTGCACGTGGCCGATGTGCGCGAGGTGTGGCGCTTTCGCCATTTTATCTCTGAGGAGATCCCCGCAGAGGGCTCATCGCAGCAAAATCTTGCCCGCATGGTTATGGAGCTTAAAAGAGATGTGGAGCAACTCAGGGAAAAAATGGGTTAACACCGGAAGTATGTTTCATCGAACCGAACATCTGTTGTGTGCAGGGGGTTATGCTGAAAAAGGTTTTTGAATAATTGAGTTTTGATACGATAGCAAGATGTATGTTTTATCCACACCCATTCGCAGAGGTCTTTCCATTAGGCTCTGTGTTGCAATACTGGTAAGTATGCTTATGGGGCAGTTGCCCACCCTAGCGTATGCAGGCAACCAGCCTTTTTCCAACAGCAATTTTGCCACCAAAGAGGGCTTGAAGATCCACTACCGTTTGTGGGAGCCCGCTGAAAAAGAGGTCAGAGGCAATATGCTGATGGTACATGGTTTTGCAGGTTCTTCCTTTTCCTGGGAGCAGGTTGCCGACAGTTTGCTTCAGCTGGGGTATCGCACGGTGGCAGTAGATGTTCCTCCTTTTGGTTTCAGCGATCGTGCCCCACGGCAAAACCAGTCTGTAGGTTTCCGTGCCGCCCTGCTCAACACCCTGCTGGAGGAGATAGGGCCCGGACAACGTTGGCACCTGTCTGGACACTCCATGGGAGGAGCTATTGTGCAGGCCATGGCATTGCTGGAGCCTGGCCGTTTTGTAAGTGTAAATCTGGTAGGTGCAGCTCTTTTTGATACCCTCAGCCCGGGGCGACGACCCTTTCCTGTGGCATTCAACCTGCCTGGCCTTACAACATTCGTGGGCAGTGTGGCCGAAAGCTGGGTGCTTACCCCCGGGCGTATAGAGAGTTTTCTGGCCTCGGCCTACGGCCAGTCGCCCACTGCTGATCAAACCCAGGCTTATGTGAAAACACTCAGCGTACCGGGCACTGCCAGGGCTATCCTTAACGGGCCCCGATTCAGCAGGGAAATCCAATCTCTTTACGCCGGCAATCTTATCGTTCCGGCTATAGCCATCTGGGGCGAGGCCGATGCATGGGTACCCCTGCAAAGCCGTAAGCACATCCTGGAAAAAATGCCCACAGTACAACTGGTGGTGATGCCAGGGGTAGGGCACAACCCCATGGAAACCCATTTTTATGAATACATGGAAATCTACCTGGCCTTTCTCAATAATCTGTAAATTTGCCCATGGAAAGAAGCAACCTCCTGAACCAGTTTTACCAACTGCGCAATGAGCTCGACCAGCATTGTGCCGATCTGTATGAGCTACATGCCCCACACCTGAAATGTAAGGCCGGTTGCGATATGTGCTGTATGGATTTCAGTGTTCTTCCCGTTGAGTTCGATGCCATCAGGGCACAGGCCGGCGATGCATTGCAAAATGGACTGAAGAATGTGGAGCTGGGGCAATGCCCCTTCCTGGTAAATCATCGCTGTGTAATCTATGCTGCACGCCCTGTCATCTGCCGTACACAAGGGCTGCCGCTGCTCTTTATGGGGGAAGAACAATGGGAACTGTCGGCCTGCGAGCTCAACTTTACGGATTTCGACTGGGATGAGTTTTCAGAAGAAAATACCTTTCCGCTCGATCGCTACAATAGCCGGCTGTATATGCTCAACCAGCAATATGTGCAATCTTTGCCAGGCAACCCCTACACTTCAGGGCAGTTAATTTCTCTGAGCAGCCTGCTGAAAAATAATGATTAGTCTCCTTTTATAAGATACGGTATCCTACACCCCATTCCACCACATCGGCCCTGGTGTAGTGTGTTTTAAGGCTTACTCCGGTCATGATGCCGTTGTCGAACTGGTAGCGAAGGCCCACACGCTGAAATATGGGTTTGTAAGGCTCCACATAGTAAAAGGCATAATAGCCCAGCTGGAAGGTGGCCCAAAGGCGGTGAAAAACCACATCGTGCAAAATATGCACAGCCCCGTGCAGGTAGTTCTTGAATGAGTTGGCTTCAAATTCTTCGCGGGCCTGGGCTTTCAGAAAATCATCGTAAAAAACATTTAAACCCACACCCCACCGGTTGGTGTAGTGCGATTGCCGGGCAAACTCCACGGTAAGGCAATGGGCCATATATTGGTCAGGTTCGATTACCTTTTGCATTTTTCCCACCGAATACATGGCATGCAGGCGGTAGGAGGGCCACTGTTGCATGCTTTTTCCAAATTCGGGAGTGGCATGCCGCTGCCGGGGCTCCCCGGGAAAATGCCGGATACCCAGATTTACATCCAGAATGTTGAGCCCCTTATTGGGCTTTTTGTAAGCCCCGTTAGAGAAGTGGGTGAATGATACCCCCGATGCAAGTTTTATCTGCGGGCTTAGCCGGTAGGCAAACGTGTAGTTTGCATTGAAATGCACGTTGAATGGGGTGGCAATGGCCTGGTTTTCAGGGTTTGTATCAGGATGATGCGGGTTGGAGAAATGTGCCAGCCCAAGGGAGTATTTGAAAAATGTTTCGTAATTCTTCCTTTCCCGGGTGTTGAACTCAAGAAACAAAAAGGCGGAGTTTACCTTGCCAAGTACCTGCCTTTGGCCTGGCTGGCTCCTGTAGTAGCCTATGCCCATTGAAGGGAAGTTGTAGTGATGCTCCCATTTATGGAGGCCCAGGGTACGAAAGCCCACATTCAATTCAAGGGCAGGACTCAACCCGCCGCTAAATGGCTTCAGGTCGGGATGATGTGCCGTGATATGGGTTATATGGCCTTGTATACCGTAAAACCATTGCCGGTTTTCATTACCTTTCTCATGGGCTCGTGCCATACAAAATGAGAGTAACAACAGACCCAGTACTGCTATTTTCTTGTTCATACCTCCAGGGTTAATGATGAGGAAGCTTATTATTTCAACTGACCGCAGGCTTCCGGATTTTCAGCTGCAGTTTTCTTTTGCGTTAAGTCCGGCTAAACCTTATCAAAGGTATAGCTGGTTGCGGCAAAAGCA
The DNA here is from genome assembly GCA_046291875.1 of Bacteroidales bacterium. GTDB lineage: Bacteria > Bacteroidota > Bacteroidia > Bacteroidales > UBA7960 > SKVR01. The sequence goes on from JBKBSF010000009.1 coordinate 31,855, forward strand.
GCAACAATCAATAGATTTTTCGCAAAGTGTGTGCTGGGTTTCGGATCTTCCGTTTTACTCAAACAGAAAGGATATCATGATGATCTTTGAATTGAGCCGGTCTATGGAATTGGTAAACATACTATTCTCGCGGCTGAGAATATCCCTGATGCCAAAGGAGGCCTTGATCTCGGTTGAGAACTTGAAATAATAGAAATAATAATCGAAACCTACCCCCAGTTCGTAAAAGAAATCGTTTTTTCGGATGCGTGCCAGGATTTCTTCATCCAGGTCATCCTTATCCTCAACCGAAGCCAGGTCGTGGCTGTACTTTATACCTCCGATCACATAGGCCCTTGTGTTGATCATGCGCACCGACTTGTACTTCAGATGAAGCGGAAAATCGATGAACGTACTCTCTATGGGCTGGGTTCGGGTAATGGGATTGCCTCTTTTTACGCCTCTGTATACCAGGTTGCGGTCGCCAAAGGAAAGGGTTGGGATGAACCGCAGATCCCACTGGGGTGCCAGGCGAAGGTTGGATACAATGCCAATATGAAAGCCGTATTCTGCTCTTGTTAAAACCGATTTCAGTGTGTCAAACTCATCTATGATATCGCCTGCCAAGGGGGTGTTGTGCAGGTTGGAGATGGGGCGAAGGGCAAAATCCATCTTGTTGAAGCCGAGGGCAAAGCCAAAATGATAAGCCTTCTGGTCGTGGTAAGGCAGGTTCTCAAACTTGAAAGATTTTTGCCTCTGTGCCTGCGCGCTGGCAGCCATGGCCATGATGAGTAAAAGGCTCATCAGAAAAGATATATGCCGGTGTAAACTCACGTTTTGAACTTGTATTGGTATGGGTTAGGGCTGGTGGTTTATTCAATCATCTTCCCTGACAAACGTTTTTTGTCAGTCATTATTGCCGCAAAGATAGGTTTTTTCGGATTCGATTCCGGCTTTTGGCCTCATCCCCTGGCAGATGCACCTTGCACACTTTCTTTGTTTAATGGGTCACTTAACGGCCTCATAAAGATAGGTGATGCCAAAGCTGAGCTTTTTGGCCCGGGCACTTGAAAAACCTGCCTCGAGCAGCAACTGGTTGAAATCATCTGCGTAAGGAAATGTTTTTACCGACTCGGGCAGATACTTGTAAGACTCATAACTTCCGCTGAAAACTTTTCCCCATAGAGGTAGTATAAAGTTGAAGTAGAAACTGTAGCCTTGTTTTACGGGAAAAGTATCGGGCATTCCAAACTCAAGGATCATCAATACCCCGCCAGGTTTGAGCACCCGTCTGATCTCACTGAGCCCCTTTACCGGGGTTTCAAAGTTTCTCACACCATAAGATACTGCAGCAGCATCAAAACTATTGTCTTCGAAAGGGAGGTTTTCAGAGTCGGCCTGTTGCAGGTGGATCAGGTTGTTGAGTTTTTTCTTTTCCAGCTTTTTATCTCCCATTTGCAGCATCACTTCGGCAATATCTACCCCTACAATTTTCTGGGGTTTGAGTTTGGCCAGTTCAATGGCCAGATCGGCGGTACCGGTGGCCACATCGAGTATATGCATGGGTTTGTAGCGTTTCATATCTTTGCGCAAGCGCCTGCGCCACAAACGATCGATGCCCAGCGACAGAAAATGATTAAGATAATCGTATCGGTGTGCAATGCGGTTGAACATACCGCGTACTTCTTCTTTCTTTGCCATAGGTTTTGTTAAAGTTTTTGGGTCCGTCAGGGGGCCAGTCTTACCCTTTCCCAGCCTTTGTCAGGATCGGCGATCCGGTAAAGGATGCGGTCGTGAAGTCGTCCGGGACGCCCCTGCCAGAATTCAATTCTGTCGGGTACCAGCCTGTATCCACCCCAGTGGGAGGGTCGGGGAATCTCCTTCCCCTCAAATTGTTTTTCGATTTTGGCAAAGGTTTCATGCAACATCTCCCGGCTGGCAATTTCCCGGCTCTGGTCCGATGACCAGGCTCCCAGCTGACTTTCGCGCGGACGGCTGCGGAAATATTCATCCGACTCCTGTTCCGAAACCTTTTCCAGTATCCCCTCTATGCGGACCTGCCGCTCCAGCTCAAGCCACAGAAATACCAGTGATGCATTGGGGTTTTCTTTGATGTCGCGCCCCTTGCGGCTATTGTAGTTGGTGTAAAAGACAAAACCTGTTGTATCTACCTCCTTCAGCAATACTACCCTTGCACTTACTCTGCCGTAGCTGCCGGCAGTGGCCAGAGTCATGGCATTGGGCTCAGGAAGCTCAGCATACACAGCCTGATCGAACCATAGATTGAACTGGGCCAATGGATCTGGTAAAACCTGATTAAGACTTAAGCCCCCCTGGGTGTAGTTCTGGCGAAATTCAAAAAGTTTTTTCTTCGTACTCATGCAATGAACCTGTACCTGATTGGTTTTACAAACTTTTTACTGCCTCCAGGAAAAGCTTTTCACGATTTACCGGTACCACGCCCACATACTCGCATACCAGCCCACCAGCAAGGTTGGCCAGTTTTGCCATCAGCTCAACGGAGGTGCGCGATGCCATGCAAAGGGCTATGATGCTGATTACGGTATCTCCTGCACCCGATACATCGGCAATGTCGCGAACATGGGCTGATATGTTTCCGGTAACAAAACTCCCATCGGCATTTTGGTGGCTGAAATAAACCCCCTTTTCTGAAAGCGTTGCCAGGGCCGTTTGAACCTCGAGCTTCTGCTGCAGCAGCTGAACCGCAGCACCGATCTGCTCCATCGAATGCAGCTCTTCGTCGAGCTTCAGGCCTTCGCGCAATTCCTTCAGGTTGGGTTTAAACAAAGTAACCCCCCGATAGTTCAAGAAATTTTTCTTTTTTGGATCTACCACCACCGGTATCTTCCGGCTTTGGGCCATTTGCACAACCTTGTCGATAAGCAAAGGCGATATCACCCCCTTGTCGTAATCCTCAAAAACTATTGCCCCAACAGAAGCTTGCTCCACATATTCTGCAATGCGATCCACAAGCCCAAGGGTTTCCTCTTCGGAAAGGCTTTTTTCGGTCTCTTCATCTACCCTGAGCATTTGGGCATTGTTGCCAATAATACGAAACTTGGTGGTGGTGATACGGTCAGGGCTGGTGAGAATGCCCCTGGTATCGAGCCCTTGTTTTTGCATCAGATCAAAAAACACATGGCTTTTGTCGTCTTGCCCGATCACAGAGCAGAGTATGGGATTGGCTCCCATACTCTGTATGTTGAGTGCTACATTGGCAGCACCTCCCATTCTGCTTTCCCGTTTGCGAAGCGATACAATCGGCACAGGGGCTTCGGGCGAGATCCGGTCTACCTTGCCCCACAAATAAGAATCGATCATCACATCGCCAATGATGAGGATGTTTTGCTTTGAAAAATCTTCAAAGAGTTCTTTCAGGCGTTCTTCAGGAATCATAACAGAGAATATTACTTAAGAGCCTCCAGTGCGGATTGAATTCTTCTCACTGCTTCGGTGAGCAACTCGTTGGAGGTTGCATAGGATATGCGGATACAGTTGGGTGCACCAAAGGCATCGCCAGGCACCAGGGCAACAAATACCTTGTTCATAATATACATGCAAAGGTCATTGGCATTGTTTATTACACTATTGCCATCGCTTTTCCCGAAATAGGCACTTACATCGGGGAAGATATAGAATGCACCCTGGGGTACATTGGTTTTCAGGCCAGGGATATTGTTGAGCAGCTGCAGAACCAGATCGCGTCTTTCCCTGAACTTTTCGAGCATTCCCCATGTGGCCTCGGGTAAAGTTTCCATGGCTTCCAGGGTAGCTTTTTGTGCAATAGAGCAGGTAGCCGAGGTGATTTGCCCCTGCAGCTTGTTGGCGGCTTTGGCAATATCGGGGTGTGCGGCCAGGTAGCCAACCCGCCAGCCGGTCATGGCAAATCCTTTGGATACGCCATTGATGATAATCACCCGGTCTTTAATAGGTTCAAACTGTGCAATGCTTTCATGGTTTTTGTCGAAATTGATCAGCTCATAGATCTCGTCGGAAAGGATGTATACATGTGGGTTTTTTTCAAATACTGCAGCCAGGCTTGCCAGCTCCTGGCGCGTGTAAACTGTGCCACTGGGGTTGCACGGGCTGGAAAACATAAACATACGTGTGGCGGGTGTGATGGCTTGTTGCAGCTGCTCTGCAGTGATCTTAAAATCGTTCTCAATGCCCGTTTCAACGAAAACAGCCTTGCCTTCCACCAATTGCACCATATGCGAATAGCTTACCCAATAAGGAGTAGGTATGATAACCTCATCGCCCGGATCAATCGTGCACATCAGCGCATTCATGATGGCCTGCTTGGCTCCGGTGCTTACCACAATCTGCTCGGCAGTATACTCAAGATTGTTGTCTCTTTTAAATTTGCGTGCAATGGCTTCGCGCACATCCTGGTAGCCATTTACCGGCGGGTAAAAAGAGTAGTTTTCGTCGATGGCTCTTTTGGCTGCCTCCTTAATGTTGTCGGGTGTAAAAAAATCAGGTTCTCCCAAACTCAGGTTGATTACATCGTGGCCCAGCGCCTTCAGTTCACGACTTTTTCTTGACATGGCCAGTGTTTCCGACTCTCCGAGCTGACTGACCCTTTTCGATAATGTTATCATAGCGCAATGGATTATTAGGGATTTACGTTAGTGTATTGATTTGCAAGCATCTGCTTTGTAGAGCTACAAAAGCGCAAAATTAACAAATTAATACAGATGCAAGGGGTATTTTGCCCCGCAGGGATGTTATATAATTCCGCAGGGATATATTCTGTTTTCAATTAAGGTTATATCTTTGCTGTAACCCTTTTGGGTAAGATCGGGAAATAGTTCTCTATAAACGATTAATTGTGATCAAATGAGCGAGTTTTTTATCAGCTTACGGTATTTGTTGCCCTCGGTGGTGGTCTTTCTTACCGCCTGGTTTATACTAAAGGAGTTTTTTAAGGAGCAGGCACGCAACCGTCAGTTGCAACTCCTGGAAGACAAACAGAAAATCTCACTTCCTGTTCGTCTGCAAGCTTACGAGAGGATTGTACTTTTCCTGGAAAGGATCTCTCCGGGAAACCTGGTAATGCGTTCGCACAAAGGCGGGCTCAATGTGAAACAGTTTCAGCAATTGCTGGTTCAAACCATACGCGATGAGTACGATCATAATCTCTCGCAGCAATTGTATCTCTCCATTGATGCCTGGGAAATGGTAAAGAGTGCCAAGGAAGAAATGATACGACAGATCAATATCTCTGCCGGCAAGCACGATGAGAAGGCTCCCTCTGCCGAACTCAGCAAAACACTGCTGGAAATGAGTATTGACAAACTTGCTACCCGCAAGGCTCTGGATTATGTAAAGACAGAAGCTCGTAAGCTTCTTTGATGCCAGCGGTCAGCCAGGTCTGATCAGGCTGGCAAGATCATCCCAGTCGTCTTTTGCTCCATCAATCGTTAAACGCTTTTTGGCAAAAGATGGGTTTTTGTATCTCCGCCAATTCGTTGGCATGGCTTTTAGTAAATACACCAGAGCAAGCACAGGATGTTCAAAACAACGCCAATTCCAGATCAAATAGATGTAACATTGAGCTATGAATATTATTCTCAACAATCGCCCCGAAACCATTAAAGGGCATCAAAGCATTACCGTAAAACAATTGCTGGAGATCAAGAATTTCTCCTACAAAATGCTTATGGTTCGTGTAAACGATACCACTCTTCACAAAGATGATTACCCCACAACCATAATCAGGGATGGCGACAAAGTGGCCGTGATTCACCTGATGACAGGGGGGTGAAGTCTACATCCCTGAATTAAGAAACTGCATGCCTATGAGGCTGTCGTGAAGGTCGCCAGGGCGTCTGTAGTATACCAGTATGCTGTAATCGTTTTCGGCAATGGAATGGCTGCCCTCAAACAGCGTGACATCTGCCTGGGTTGCGCCATCTTCAAGGAAAGCATACTGGTAATCATAGAAACCTTGTTTGAGCAGCACGCTGAGTTCATACTGCTGTTTGTGATAGTTGTATTCCATACGGTAAGGGTGAGTGTAGGCCCAGTCGGAAAAACCGCCCACCACATATACATTTCCACCGGCCAGGGGTTCGGGTTGTGTCAGGCTGAAATGCACCCAGGTATAATCGCTTTCCAGCATATCGTCAGGATAATCTTCGGTACGTATCAGGAAACGGCCATTGATATCGTTGCTGGTTGTGTAGCGTAAAAAACGGCGGTTGCGATCGGTCATCAGCACCACATCCCAACCCCGGTGCGAAGGACTGATCTCGCGCACATGCAAGCTGCGAAAACGTAAACTCTTGGTGTCGAAATTACGAAACTCATTTCCGCCTGCAAACAGATTGTCGTCCTCATAGTCATAAATAAGAGAGCTGCCCTGCACCAGGCGAGGCTTCAGGTCGATAATGGCATTGTCCCACCGGTTGTTTTGCCGAACCACAACCCTAAGATCGCGGTAGGGGTTTGAGATAGGGAAAAACTGTGTGCGTATGGTAAAATCAATTTCCTGGTGAGTTGCCCTGAAGTTAAGGTTAGTAGCTTGTTTTACAGTGGCATCAATGCTTACAAGGGGTTCTACCACCATGAGCCTGCGGGTTAGAACCACTGCATCAGGATCGCCTTCATGGAAAACTTTCAGTAAATAATTGCCCGAAAGCAAGGGCTGCATGTTTCGGTTGGGGAGCTCCAGGTGATAATGTGTAAATGCTGTTCGTGTATTGCGCGAAAACGAATAGTTTACAATCCGATCCTCATAGAAGCCCTGCAAATACTCATATTCCATTAGGTCAGAGGGTTGCCAGAGGGCATTGCAATGGATAAGGGTATAGGCATAACTTTTAAAATCAGCATCCAGGTCGTCAAAACGTAGTTCAAGCTTGTCTGCCGAATTTAATTCTATAATAGGCAATGAAAATTCCCACCCTACCCGGTTAAACAAAACGCTTTTTATGTTGTTGGAGTAAACAAAATCAGCAAAACGAAGATAGCTTTGGTCAAAGTAATCATCGGCGGGCGGCTGGTTGCGAGTTCTTTCAGTTGCCAACTCATCATTAAGGTCCATTGCAGAATTAATTCTGTTTTGATTGCCGGCCAGTAAACCACAATGGGAGTGTAAACAGGCAAATGTGAATAGAAATACCCATTTAAGGAAGGTTTTGGCTTTTTTTTGCGGCATGAAAGCTTGATATTTTGTGCTGAAAAACATAGAAAAACATTTAAATGTGTTTTATTTGTGTTGTTTTTGTCCTTTTGAAATGGTAAAAAGATGTAAAAATATCTCTAAATTTGTTCCTTAAAATCGTTCCAAATAAGAACTACAAACATGTCAAAGATAATTAAGATCAAGAAAGGATTAAACATTCCTTTGGCCGGAGAAGCAGAAAGGATCCTTAACACGGCTCCGCGATCTGCCTTTTATGCTGTTTGTCCTCCTGACTTTCATGGGCTTACCCCCAAGATGCTTGTCAGGGAGGGAGATAAAGTAAAAGCAGGCAGTCCGCTGTTTTTCGATAAATATAACGAAAAAATACTGTTTACCTCACCCGTAAGTGGTACTTTTTCTGAGCTGGTGCGAGGAGAAAAGCGCCGGATCCTCAAGGTGGTTATCCAGGCTGATGATACAGATGAATGGATAGACTTCGGAGCGGTTAGCCCTGAAAGTATTACTCGCGATCAGATCGTTGAGAAACTTCTGCAAAGCGGCCTTTGGCCCGCCCTTCGTCAGCGTCCATATGCTGTGGTAGCCAATCCGGAGCAAACTCCCAAAGCCATTTTTGTATCGGCCTTCGACAGTGCTCCTGTGGCTGCCGATGCCGATTTTATTGTAAATGGCCAGGAAGCTGAATTTCAAACAGGACTGGATGCTCTTAGAAAGCTAACTCCGGGCAAAGTGCATCTGGGAGTACATGCCCAGGCCACAAAAAGCCAGGTTTTCCTCAATGCAAGAGGTGTACAGATAAATACTTTTTCAGGTCCACATCCGGCAGGCAATGTAGGCATACAGATCCATCATGTCGATCCTGTAAACAAAGGAGAGGTTGTTTGGCATGTAGGAGTGCAGCACGTTATTGCTATCGGACGGCTTTTTATGAAAGGCATTTATGATGCTTCGGCCATTGTGGCCCTGGCTGGGCCAGAGGTGCTCAATCCACGATACTACAGGGTGATTGCCGGAGCTCAGATTAAAGAGATCACAGCAGGAAATCTGCGTGTAGAGGAAGACCTCCGCCAACGCATTATCAGCGGCGATGCCCTTAGCGGTACCAAAGTAGCTGCCAACGATTTCTTAAGGTTTTATCATAACCTTATTACCGTGATCCCCGAAGGAGATAAACCCGAAATACTGGGTTGGATCATGCCCAACCTTGATAAGTTCAGTGTTTCCAGATCATTCCCCGCCTTCCTTATGCCATGGAAAAAGTTCAGACTCAATACCAATATCCGTAGTGGTGAAAGGCCTTTTGTAGTAACCGGTTTGTACGAAAAGGTGCTACCCATGGATATCATGCCTATGCCTCTTCTGAAATCCATTATGATCAATGATATTGATATGATGGAAAAACTGGGGATCTACGAGGTGGCTCCTGAAGATTTTGCCCTGTGCGAATATGTGTGCCCATCGAAAATAGAAATACAGCAACACATACGCGAGGGCCTGGACAATCTTCAAAAAGAATTTGCCTGACCCCCTTTGCCTAAGAAAGCTTTTATAAACATAAAAACCTGTAAAATTGAAAGCGTTAATCAATTTAGTCGAGAAAGTAAAGCCCCATTTTGAGAAGGGCGGGCGTTTCGAAAAACTCCACAGGACTTTCGAAGCGTTTGAAACTTTTCTATTTGTAAAGGGCGATGTAACCCATTCCGGCGCTCATATTCGCGACGCCATGGATATGAAGCGTACCATGGTGCATGTAATCATTGCACTAATGCCTCCCTTGCTTTTCGGGATATGGAATGTGGGTTTTCAGCACTATAAAGCCATTGGGCTGGAGGTCGAGTTTATCGATCAGGTGCTTTTTGGCCTCATCAAAGTGTTGCCCATTGTTGTGGTGAGCTATGTTACCGGATTGGCCATCGAATTTATATTTGCTTCTGCCCGCGATCATGAAGTCAATGAAGGCTTCCTGGTATCGGGTATGCTTATTCCGTTGGTAATTCCTGTTACCACCCCCTTATGGATGGTAGCCGTTGCTACAGCCTTTGCCGTTGTAATTGGCAAAGAGGTGTTTGGTGGTACCGGTATGAATATCCTGAATCCGGCATTGCTGGCCCGTGCTTTCCTGTTCTTTGCTTATCCTTCGTACCTCTCCGGAGAGGTATGGATTGAAACCACACTTCAGGAGGGGCAACAACTGGTCGATGGCTTTTCGGGTGCAACAGCACTGGCCGTGATGGCAGCAGGAGAAGGAACTATGCCTTCCGATTTTGATATGTTCTTCGGATTTATTCCGGGCTCTATTGGCGAAACATCTGCCTTTGCCATTCTGCTTGGGGCCATTGTGCTGGTTGCCACAGGTGTTGGTAGCCTGCGGATCATGGCTTCAGTATTTATTGGAGGTTTGGCAATGGGGTTAATCCTCAATCTTTTTGCTGTAAATGAATTTATGGCTATGCCTGCTTACAAGCATTTGATTATGGGTGGTTTTGCTTTCGGGGCTGTATACATGGCCACCGATCCGGTATCTGCATCGCAAACCGGAGTTGGAAAGTACATTTATGGTGTTCTTATAGGTGTAATTACTGTGCTTATCAGGGTGGTAAATCCCGCATACCCCGAAGGTATGATGCTGGCCATTCTGTTTATGAATGTTTTTGCGCCCCTGATCGATCACTATGTTGTAGAAGCCAACGTGAAAAGGCGTATGAAGCGCATGGAAAGAGTTCATTTACAAACCCAGGCTTAAAACCGTAAAATAGTATAAAATGAGCAATCGGTATGTTTTTATATATGCTTCTGTAATGGTGATCGTTGTTGCCCTGGTGCTCTCCACGGCAGCCACACTGTTGCGCCCTTTACAGGAGCGGAATATGCGCATCGAGAAGATGCAGAATATTCTTTCTACCATTGGTATCCCTGCCCCCCGCAGCCAGGCCATTGAGCTGTTCGAACAGTATATTCAGGTTTCGAAGGTGCTAAATCATCTGGGCGAGGAGATTGAAGGAGATGCCTTTGAAGTGGATCTTCAGGAAGAAAACCGCAAACCCCTTGAGCAGCGTCAACTTCCGCTTTTTATTGCTGAAGTGCAAGGTGAGCTCTTCTATATCGTACCTGTAAGAGGCAATGGTCTATGGGGCCCCATCTGGGGTTTTCTCAGTTTTCGTGACGATATGACCACCATAGCGGGGGCCAATTTCGATCATGCCAGCGAAACACCCGGGCTGGGTGCAGAGATCTCCGATCCCCCTTTTCAGCAGCAGTTTATCGGCAAAAGAATCTTTGATGATGCTGGCCAGTTCAGACCTGTTGTGGTAATCAGAGGAGGAGCAAGGCCCGACGACCCCCATGGTGTTGATGCCATCAGCGGTGGTACCATCACTTCCAATGGTGTAACTGCTATGTTGAGAAACGGACTGGAAGTTTACAAACCTTACTTTGAAAAAAAGAAAACCTTATGAGCGAAAATGCTAATACCCCCAAAGAAGCCCTGTTGTCGCCAAAAAACAGGAAGCTCCTTTCTGATCCTATCGGAAAGGACAACCCCATCACGGTGCAGGTACTGGGTGTCTGCTCTGTACTTGCAGTTACGGTTCAGTTAAAGGCATCTCTTGTTCTTGCCATCGCTGTGGTGGCAGTAATGGGGTTTGCCAATGTAATCATCTCTTTACTGCGTCATGGTATCCCTCCTCGTATTCGTATCATTGTACAACTTACAGTGATCGCATCGCTGGTTATCCTGGTAGACCAGGTACTAAAAGCGTTTGTATACGATGTAAGCCGTCAGCTTTCAGTATTTGTGGGGCTGATTATTACCAACTGTATCATCATGGGGCGTCTGGAAGCCTATGCACTTCAAAATAAAGTCTGGCCCTCTTTCCTCGATGGTATTGGCAATGCAGCGGGTTATGGCAGTATCCTTATCCTGGTGGCCGCCATTCGCGAACTTCTGGGATCTGGCACTCTGATGGGTATACAGGTGATCCCCGATTTTATGTACAGCATTGGCTATGTTGACAATGGCCTTATGATCCTGCCCCCCATGGCTCTTATTACCGTAGGAGTTATCATCTGGATCCATCGCCATCGCGATAAGTCTCTGGTGGATGTCAGCTAATATTGACAACAATAAGGATTTATTAAATGCTAAACGAAAAGAATTATGCAAGAATTAGTGAATATATTCGTTAAGTCAATATTTATTGACAATATGGTGTTCGCCTACTTTTTGGGGATGTGTTCTTACCTGGCCGTATCGCGCACCGTAAAAACTTCTGTAGGCCTGGGCTTTGCCGTTATATTTGTATTGGGCTTTACCGTTCCGGTAAATTACCTGCTGCAAAACTATATTCTGGGCAAGGGTGCTCTCTCGTGGCTCGGACCCCAGTTTGCAGGTGTAGACCTCAGCTTTCTTACCTTTATCATGTTCATAGCCATTATTGCTGCCATGGTTCAGCTTGTGGAGATGATCATTGAGAAGTTCAGCCCCACTCTTTACAGCAGTCTGGGTATTTTTCTCCCCCTCATTGCGGTGAACTGTGCCATTCTTGGAGGATCTCTGTTTATGCAGGAGCGAAACTATGCCAACATCAGTGAAGCAGTTTCTTTTGGATTAGGAAGCGGTGTGGGCTGGTTTCTTGCCATTGTGGGTATTGCCGCCATTCGCGAAAAAATACGCTATTCCAACGTTCCTGCTCCTCTCAGAGGCCTGGGAATAACCTATATCATTACCGGGCTTATGGGCATTGCCTTTATGAGCTTTATGGGAATTGAACTATAATTATCAACCTTAAAGAAAATAAGAACCATGATATTATTAGAAGCCGGTAATCTAACGGTCATTACCCTGAGTGTGGTAATGTTTCTTGTGGTGATCCTTATGCTGGTAGGGGTATTGCTGTATGCACGCCATAAGCTGGTGCCCAGTGGCCCGGTAAAGGTTACCATTAACGACGACAAGGAACTTACTGCCAATGCCGGAGGTACACTGCTTACAACACTGGCAGAGAATGGGATTTACCTGCCCAGTGCCTGCGGGGGCGGTGGTACCTGCGCGGTTTGTAAATGCCAGGTGCTGGATGGGGCAGGAGATATTCTGCCTACCGAAGTGGGCTATTTTACCCGCAAAGAGATCCAGGATAAATGGAGACTCTCCTGCCAGGTGAAGGTAAAACAGGACCTGAAAATCCAGATCCCTGCCGAGATTTTTGGAATTAAGAAATGGGAGTGCGAGGTAATCTCCAACGACAATGTGGCCACATTCATTAAAGAATTCGTGGTGAAATTGCCCGAAGGTGAGGAACTCGACTTTCAATCAGGAGGATATATACAGATTGATGTGCCCGCCTGCGAAGTTGATTTCAGTGATATTAAAGTACAGGATAAATTCCGGGATGATTGGGATAAACTCAAAATGTGGGATTTGAAAATGCGCAATCCTGAGCCCATCTTCCGCGCTTACTCCATGGCCAATCACCCTGCAGAAGGGAATATCATTAAACTGAATATTCGTATTGCAACTCCACCCTGGGATAACGAGAAGAATCAGTTTATGAAGGTAAACCCCGGTATCTGTTCTTCTTATGTTTTCGCCCGCAAGCCTGGCGATAAAGTGACCATTTCGGGGCCCTATGGCGAGTTCCATATAAAGGAAACCAACAAAGAAATGGTATACATCGGTGGCGGTGCCGGCATGGCACCATTGCGCTCACACATCTTTCACCTGTTTCATACCCTGAAAACCGACAGAAGGGTTTCCTACTGGTATGGTGCCAGATCAAAGAGAGAAGTGTTTTACGAAGATGAATTCCGTAAGATAGAGGAAGAGTTTCCCAATTTTAAATTCAATATTGCACTTTCGGAGCCACTGCCCGAGGATAACTGGAACGGATACACCGGGTTTATTCACCAGGTTGTTCTGGACAACTATCTGAGCAAGCACGATGAGCCGGAAGAAGTAGAATACTACCTCTGCGGCCCGCCCATCATGAACGAATCGGTCATGAAAATGCTCGACAACCTGGGAGTTCCTGAAGAAAATATTGACTTAGACGATTTTGGTGGTTAACTTTGCAGCCCTGAATACAAAAATTCAGGGCTTTTTCTTTACTTGCTTTGTATGGATACAAACCCCAATGAGCAGGCACGCCGGATAATCTGGATCGGTTTCTTTGCCAATATTTTACTTACAGTACTGAAGCTGGTTGCAGGGATCCTGGCACGCAGTTCGGCCATGATAGCGGATGCGGTACATTCGGTAAGTGATTTTGCAACCGATCTTGTAGTAGTAAGCAGCCTGAGCGTAGCCGCCCGACCCAAAGATCATAACCATAAATACGGACACGGTAAAGTGGAAACTCTCGCTACTGCGTTTGTGGGTGGAGTTTTGATATTGGTCGGACTTGGACTTTTCTACAGTGGTGTTATGAAGATCTGGGCATCAGCGCAGGGCGAGATCATTCCACAGCCAGGTATGGCAGCACTTTACGCAGCCATCGGATCCATCATTGTCAAAGAAATATTGTTCAGGTATACTTTTAAGGTGGGTTGTGCCACCAACAGCCAGGCTGTAATTGCCAATGCATGGCACCACCGAAGCGATGCATATTCCTCCTCTGGCACCATGCTGGGTATCAGTGGAGCTATTTTCCTGGGAGAACAATGGGTAATACTGGATCCGTTGGCTGCAGTGATTGTTTCTTTCTTTATTTTTCGTGTGGCCATACGTATTACCCGCGATACCCTTATGGAACTTATCGAAACCTCATTGCCCAGAGAGCATGAACAGGAAATACTTCAAATCGCATCAGGGGTGGAAGGGGTGCATGACCCCCACGAACTCAAAACACGTAAAATTGGAAATCATATCGCTATTGATATCCATATAAAAGTGCATAACCACCTGAATATTGAGCAGGCGCACAAAATATCAACCGATTTAGAGAAAACCCTGCGCAATGCCTACGGCAAGGAAACCCATATTTCCATTCATACAGAACCCCTTAAACCCTATAAATAGAAAGGTGATGCTACAAAAGAAAACTCCCTGGCTCATAGTATTCATACTGCTTGTTGCATGTGGCGGATCAGAGCGCGATCTTCGGTTTATCAATCTCCGTGGACAGGTATTCGGTACCTTTTACTCTGTTTCTTACTATTGCCCTGATGGTAAGAACTACAAACAGGAAATCGACAGTATATTCAACGTTATCAATCAATCCATGTCTTACTATATCCCCACTTCGGTTATCTCGCGCGTAAACCGCAATGAGACCGATACGGTGGATGAACACTTTGCCATTGTACTGCGGCGTAGCCTTGAAATAGCAGCCCAGACCGAAGGTGCTTTTGATCCCACCATAGGCCCGTTGGTCAATGCCTGGGGCTTTGGATTTGAGCGAAGAAAAGATATGACCTCTGCCCTTATTGACAGTCTGAAGCGTAAGGTTGGCTACGAAAGAGTACAACTTGTGGGCCAACGGGTCATCAAAGAAATCCCTGAAATCCAGTTCGATTTTAATGCCATTGCCAAAGGTTATGCATCGGATGTGGTGGGAGATTTCCTTGCAAGCAAAGGTGTAGAAACTTATATGGTTGAGATTGGGGGAGACCTGGTTGCACGAGGGCTGAAACCTGACGGATCGGCATGGCGTATCGGTCTGGAGCGCCCTGCCGAAAATGAAGCAGCGCCTCAGCATTGGGACTACCTGGTGGAAATGCACAACCGTGCCGTTGCAACCTCAGGAAGCACACGCAAATACTATGAGGAGGGAGGACAACGATTTTCTCATACCATTGATCCGAAAACCGGTAAACCAGTGATGCACAACCTGCTCAGCGTGTCTGTTTTTGCCGATGATTGTATGACTGCCGATGCCTTTGCCACGGCATTCATGGTAATGGGAATGGAGAAGGCGAAATCTTTTCTGGAACAACAACCCAGCCTTGATGCCTTCTTTATTTTCGATGAAGGAAATCAGAAGTTTGGTACATGGAAAAGTAAAGGGATTGCAGTTGTCCCAAGAGAAGAAATAGAGAGAAACCGCTAAGGTTCACTGTTTCAATGTCTCACTGTTTCAGCGGAGGAATATTAACTATCAGTTCAGTGGTTCTTTCTTCTTCGGAGTTTTTACACTCTTCGGGTTTTCCTGATGCACAGGCACAAGGAACGGGTTTACCTGTTTGTGGGTCGAACGTGCTGCCACAGGATTTGGTAAAGGTGCCTCCGGGGAGTACAAACATTTTTATGGCAATGCCGCCAATGGCAAGAGCTAAAAGTACGGCAGCGAGAAGAAAAACTTGCATTGATCAGGGGTGTGGGTTAGAAGGTTCAAAAAACATTAATTCTTTCATGGCTTGAGCAAGGGTAACGAAAAAACCTTACCGTTGCTCAATTGCATCATTAACACTACAACAAAGATAATAAGGTTTTGTTGCAGGTAAAAATCAGATAGGGGGGAACACTCCTGATCCGGATTGCCTCCCTGTCTATTTCTTTAGGTATGGGGTATATTTTTTGTCGGTAACCTGAATGTGGTTAAACAACCACTCCTTTAAAAATTTGAAGGTTTCAACGGATACTTTCCTGTCGCCACTTTCAAAATCTTTTATAAGCAAGTCAAGCTGCCCGATCAGGTCGGTATGTTGTTTTTTGTGCTCAGCATAACCAGGAAAGTTGGCTTTTATCATTTGTTCTTCTTCTGCACTGAAATGATACTGTGTGTATTCTTTCAGTTCAAAAAGGATTTTACTAAGTACTTCTTTGCCTTTGCCCTGCAACATGGCCGAATGCAAATCATTGATGAACTCAAGAAGCATTTGATGGTGTTTGTCAAACTCTTCAATCTGAACACTGTAAAGGGCTTTATTCCATTCAATTAAACTCATGCAAATGGGTGTTTGGTTGGTATATGTTTGTTGGCTAAAGATAAAAAAATCCAACTAATTCTCCCATCAGTGCATCACGGAATTTATTTTTTTTTCAGGTGGGAGAGCAGGATAGCTGAAGCAACTGAGGCATTGAGGGATTCCGGGAACTGGGTTTTTCCTTCAGGTCTGCTTATGGGTATGTGCAATTTATGGGTGACAAAAGGTAGCAGAGTTGGTGAAATACCACGTGCTTCGTTGCCGATCATCAATACTCCTTCTGAGGGCAAACGGGTGGAGTAAATGTTTTCTCCTTCCAGCAGAGCAGCCATTACTGGATATGGGTGGGGTAATGCTTTCAGCATGTTCTGGAGGTTTACATAGAGACAATCAACCCTGGCAAAGGAACCCATGGTAGCCTGGATTACTTTGGGATTGTAAAGCTCAGCGGTATCTTCACTGCAGAAAATGTGTCTTATGCCAAACCAGTCCGCCGTTCGTATTATAGTACCCAGGTTGCCGGGGTCCTGTATCTGGTCGAGCAGCAGGCAAAAATTGCCTTTGAGAAGTTTAGTGTCTGCTTCCTGGCTTCTTTGCCTTACCACTGCCAATGCCTGGTTGGGTGTTTGCAAATTGGAGATCCGTGCCAGTTCTTTTTCTGAAACTGCGAATGTTTGATGGCTTCCCCTGGCAGGGTTTGATTGCAACCATCCGTCAAGGGCAAAAAGCATTTCTGTATGCCAGTGCGGATGACTCAACAATTCTTTCACCATTTTATCGCCTTCAACCACAAATAAACCCAACTCTTTCCTGAATTTTTTCTGGCTGAGCGATTTTACGAATTTTATTTGTGCAGAAGTGATCACGATCAGAAATTTGTTTGCGAATGTATAGAAAAAAACCCGCCCCATTGCCGGGGCAGGTTTATATATGACTTCCAGAAGGGTTTATTCTGCAATTACTTCAAATTTGATATCGAAGCGAACCTCTTTGTGCAGGTTAACTTTTGCTTTGTAAACTCCTACTTCTTTTACTGAGTCTCCATCAACCAAAATCTTTTTGCGGTCAATGTCAATGTCATATTGAGCTTTGATAGCTTCGGCGATCTGCAAAGCGTTTACAGAACCAAAGATCTTTCCTGAAGTACCAGCCTTAGCACCGATCTTCACGTGGATATCGGTCATTTTTTCAGCCAGTTTCTCAGCTTCTTTCTTAACCTTCTCCTCTTTGAAAGCCCTTTGCTTAAGGGTTTCGGCGAGCTTTTTCTTCTCGGAGCTCAATGCCATGATGGCCATTCCCTGTGGAATGAGGTAGTTACGGGCGTAGCCGGGTTTTACGGTTACGATATCATCTTTGAACCCTAAGTTGGGAACGTCTTGAATCAAAATAATTTCCATGAATATTTCCTCCCTATTTTAAAAGATCAGCTACATAAGGCATCAGGGCAAGGTGTCTTGCTCTTTTGATTGCTCTTGATACTTTTCTCTGGTACTTCAATGAGGTACCTGTAAGACGGCGGGGAAGAATTTTACCCTGCTCGTTCACAAACTTGAGCAAAAAGTTCGCGTCTTTGTAGTCAATATATTTAATGCCAGCTTTTTTGAAGCGGCAGTATTTTTTCTTCTTGATATCTACTGCTATGGGAGCCAGATATCTGATTTCAGAATTTTGTTGATTTGCCATTTCTTAAATCTTTTCAGGTTTTTGATTACTTGCTTTCTTCTGCTTTGGGCATCTCTTTGTCCTTACGTCTTTTCTCATTGTATGCTACAGCAAACTTGTCAAGAGAAACAGTCAGGAAGCGAATAATGCGCTCGTCCCTTTTCATTTCAAGCTCCATCTCCGCAATCAGAGAAGGCTCAGCCTTGAATTCAATCAGGTGATAAAAACCTGTGGATTTTTTCTGGATCGGGTAGGCCATCTTGCGCAATCCCCAGTGATCCTCATAAACAATCTCGGCTCCTTTGTCTTTCAGATACGTCTGAAACTTACTTACCGCTTCCTTCATCTGTTCATCAGATAAAACGGGAGTCATAATGAAAACGGTTTCGTATTGTCTTACCATTTTGACTTGGGTTTAATAATTAAATAATAAGTTGAATGATTTTAATCAAAATTCCGCCATAAAAAACGGAGTGCAAAATTAATGAAAAAATCTGATTGAGTATGCCTATAGATCGGTTTTTTTCTCATTTCCTGCATATTGCTTCTGTTTGCTTGTTTTCCCTTCTTTGCGATCGCGGGCTCTGCTTTAAGCCAAACCCGGCAAAACAATACCTTTCGTAAGACTGCGGAAGGCCTTATGTTTCTCCCTAATAAAAAAAGCTCATGTATTTTATGCTTCCTGGCAGTGTACGTAAACCTCAGCTTAGTACCTTTGTGCTCCCAATTTTTGGTTATGCAGGAAGAAAACAAACCCGTTTTGCTCGATTGGCTGGTGCTTATGGCCCTCATGCTGGTATGGGGCAGTTCCTTTATTCTTATCAAGAGAGGCCTGGAGGGTTTCAGCAATGTGCAGGTAGGAGCCCTCAGGGTTTCTGTTTCCTTTTTGGCCTTATTGCCTTTTGCCCTGCGCCACCTGGGCAAACTTAGCTGGAGAAATTTCTACCTTTTTTTACTGGCAGGCCTTACCGGAAATGCATTGCCCGCATTTTTATTTGCCAAAGCCCAAACCCAGCTCGATAGCCTTATGGCCGGTATACTCAACTCCCTTACACCCCTGTTTACTCTTCTGCTTGGTGTTTGGTTTTTTTCGCGCCGCACTTTTTTTCTGAATTTCCTGGGTGTAGTAATGGGTTTTCTGGGTGCAGCAGGTTTGTTGTATGCTGCTGGGGGTGGCAGTCTTACCCTAAACCTGATTCCGGCCCTGTATGTGATCCTGGCAACGGTGTGTTATGCACTTAATATGAACCTGATCAAGAATTTCTTGTCGGAATACCATCCGGTTGCCATTGCTTCCCTGGCTTTTGTTTTCATCGGAATTCCAGCTTTACTGTTCTTAACTCTGCAAACCGATTTTCTCTGGCGCATGCAAAATGTAGAGGGAAGCTGGGTGGCCCTGGGCTATATTACGCTCTTATCTGTCTTTGGCACGGCATTGGCCATCATGGCTCATTTCTGGCTGATAAAGCGAACCTCAGCATTGTTTGCTTCCAGTGTTACTTACCTGATGCCTATTGTTTCCATCTTGTGGGGTGTATTGGATGGAGAGCCCTTCTTGCTATCCTACCTGATCTGGATCGGTGTTATTCTGGTTGGGGTATATGTTGCCAACCGGCCCTCGTCAGGATTGAGACTGTGGTTTCGCAAGATGTTAAACAGGATCGGCTATTGAGCTGAGAGTCTTGTTTGGGGCGACGAAAAAAAGGTCAATTATTTGACTGAGATGTTGAAAGATTAATATTTCTTGTTATCTTTGCACCCCATTATCATAAAGTCAATCATTTAAAAATAAGCTGTAAACATGTACGCAATTGTAGAAATAGCAGGACAGCAATACAAGATCAAGAAAGACCAGAAGATCTATGTACACCGTTTGGCCGCTGAAGAAGGAGCCGAAGTTGAATTCGAAAAGGTGCTTCTGAAGGCCGATGGCAACAAGATTGAAGTAGGCGCTCCTGTTGTAGACGGTGCCAAAGTAAAAGCCAAAGTGCTGGCACACGTAAAAGCTGATAAAGTATTGGTATTCAAAAAGAAAAGAAGAAAAGGATACCAGAAAATGAACGGCCACAGACAGCCCATGACTCAAATCCAGATTGAAGAACTCATCGGATAATCATTATTCTGCAAACCTGAAAAAATTAAAATATTATGGCACATAAGAAAGGCGTCGGTAGTTCCAAGAACGGCAGAGAGTCGGAAAGTAAACGACTCGGCGTAAAGCTTTTTGGCGGTCAGGAAGCAAAAGCCGGCAACATCATCGTAAGACAAAGAGGTACCAAACACAATCCTGGTAAGAATGTAGGTATGGGCAAAGACCACACCTTGTTTGCACTGGTAGATGGTACTGTGGTTTTTAAGAAAAAAACCGAAGGCAAATCCTATGTTTCGGTTGAGCCCGTGGCTCAGGCGTAGGTTATTGCTGAATCTACTTGTAATGGTATTAAGCAAAAACCCGCCAACGGCGGGTTTTTTGCTTTACAAACCCCGCAAATGTTTGCCCCGATACCTTTACAACCTGTCGCAAGGGCTTTTTTTTCCTAATTTTGCTTCTTGCTGAAAATTACCGGAACCATCCTCAACATTTAACCCCTACGAA
Organism: Bacteroidales bacterium; assembly: GCA_046291875.1. Classification (GTDB taxonomy): domain Bacteria; phylum Bacteroidota; class Bacteroidia; order Bacteroidales; family UBA7960; genus SKVR01. Next base: position 52,119 of record JBKBSF010000009.1, read on the forward strand.
CCCCTATGTTACAGATCAACCTCATCCGAACCCAAACCCAGGAAGTTATTGAGAGACTGAAGATCAAAAACTTCGATGCAACAGAAATTACCCAGCGCCTTACCATCGTTGACAACCAGCGCAGAGCAACTCAAAAAAAACTCGACGATACACTGGCCGAAAGCAATGCCATTGCCCGTCAGATCGGCGACTTGTTTAAATCGGGCAAGCAGGCTGAAGCCAATGAATTGCGCGACAAAACCACATTGCTTAAAAACCAGTCAAAAGAGTTGCAGGATGAACTCAATGCTCTGGAAAGTGAACAGGATAGCCTATTGGTTATGTTGCCCAATCTACCTCATCCCAGTGTACCCTTCGGGAAAAGCTCGGATGATAATGAGATTGTGCACCAGGAAGGAAATATCAACGACCTCTCTGCCGATGCCCTGCCACACTGGGAGCTTACCGGGAAGTACGATATAATTGATTTTGAACTGGGAACCAAAATTACAGGTGCCGGATTTCCGGTGTATAAAGGCAAAGGGGCCAAACTGCAACGTGCCCTGATCAGTTTCTTCCTCGACCAGGCCATCGAAGCAGGCTATACGGAGTATCAGCCCCCCTTGCTGGTAAATGAAGCATCGGCCTATGCTACAGGGCAGCTGCCCGATAAGGATGGGCAGATGTATCACGCTCCCCTGGACAATCTGTACCTTATTCCTACTGCCGAAGTGCCCGTAACTAATTTTTACCGCGATATTATTCTTCAGGAAGATCAGTTGCCCATTAAAAGCACGGCCTATTCTTCCTGCTTCAGAAGGGAGGCAGGCTCTTACGGAAAGGATGTTAGGGGCCTGAACAGGTTGCATCAGTTCGATAAAGTAGAAATTGTGCAGGTATCACATCCCGACAGAAGTTATGAAACATTAGAGCAGATGCGTGAGTATGTGGCGGCAATACTGCGTAAACTTGAGCTCCCCTTCCGCATTGCCAAACTGTGTGGTGGCGATCTTAGTTTTGCCAGTGCACTTACCTACGATATGGAGGTGTATTCTGCTGCTCAGAAAAGATGGCTTGAGGTAAGCTCTGTCTCCAATTTCGAAACTTTCCAGAGCCACCGTATGAAGCTGCGCTTCAAAGATAAGTCTGGAAAGATCACCCTGGCTCATACCCTGAACGGAAGTGCACTGGCTCTCCCACGAATAGTGGCTGCTTTGCTCGAAAATAACCAGACGCCCCAGGGTATTCGTATCCCCGCTGCCCTGGTACCCTACACCGGATTTGACCTGATCAGCTGATTAGTTAAAGTACCTCAAAGGCAAAACAAATACAATCCCTGTATCGTTTTGCCTTTGTTATAACATTATTTTATATGCGGATTTTTCTCCTTTTTTTGTTGATGGTTTTTAACAGCGCCAATCTCTTCTCGCAACAGCCCCATGAGGCGTCTGCCAATGAGCGTCTGGCGGATCAATACATGCGCGAGGGGCAATTCGATAAAGCTGTGGTGTTGTATGAAGAACTCTTTAACAACCATCCCACTCCTGTCATTTACAATAACTACCTTGAGAGTTTACTGCAGCTGGGCGAATTTCGCAAAGCAGAACGAGTGGTTCAGAGGCAGCAGCAGAATAACCCGGGCAGAGTACGTTTTGAAGTTGATATGGGTTATGTGTACGACAGATCTGGGGATCAGCGTAAAACCCGGCGCCATTTCGAAGGATTAATCCGCAACCTGCCAGCTTTTCCAATGGCTGTAACTGATCTTGCCAATGCATTCCTGTTCAGAGATTATACTGACTGGGCACTGCAAGCCTATCAAAGAGGGCGTGCCATGTTTGGAAATGCTCATCCTCTTCATGTCGAAATAGCTTCTATTTACAGCAAGACAGGGCGTTTCGATCTTATGATGGAAGAGTATGTAAACCTGATTGCCTTTGATGACTCCTTCCTGGAGCAGGTGCAGGGGCTTATGCAGGATGAATTGAATAATGATCCTGAATTTACGAAAAGCGATGCCCTGCGTCGATTGCTTTTGCAACGATCTCAGCAAAACAACGCGCCTGCCATATTCTCTGAGTTGCTGCTCTGGCTCTCCTTGCAGCAAAAGGATTTTGCCATGGCCTTCAGACAGGCCCGGGTACTCGACAGGCGGCTGGGGCAAGATGGGCAGCTGGTAATGGAAGTGGCGCATCTGAGCACTTCCAATAATGAACTGGAGACTGCTTTGCAGGCCTATCAGTGGGTAGTAGACAGAGGCAACCTGAACCCTTTCTGGCTCGAGGCCAGGGTGGGTTTGCTTAACGTTAAGTATTTGCAAGCTACTACGGGATACTCGATCAACTATTCCATGCTCCGGGAAGTGGAAAGAGAGTATACTAAAACCATTGAAGAGCTTGGCATAAGAGTGCAGACTGTAAGCCTGATGCGAAACCTGGCACACCTGCGCGCATTTTATCTCAATAATACTGAAGGAGCCTCCGAGTTGCTTCAGGCGATCATCGATATGCAAGGGGTAGCCAACCGCGTAAAAGGTGAATGCAGGATCGAACTGGCAGACATCCTTCTGCTGCAGGGCGATCTGTGGGATGCACACTTGCTGTATGCCCAGGTAGATAAAACTTTTCGCGACGACCCCCTGGGGCACGAGGCACGCTTTAAAAATGCCAGATTGTCATTTTATATGGGTGAATTCAATTGGGCCAAGGCCCAGCTCGATGTGCTCAAAGCAGCAACATCGCGCCTGATTGCCAATGACGCCATGGCGCTATCTCTGCTTATTCAGGATCATCTTGAACAGGATGGAACCTCTGTACCCTTGCAGATGTTTGCAAGGGCACAACTACATACCTTTCGACATAACTTTGAGCAAGCTCTGCAGGTTCTGGATTCGGTGCAGCAACGATTTCCCTCTCACAAACTGGGCGAAAATGTGCTGATGGAATCGGCCAGAATACATATCCGTACAGGCAATTACACCGCGGCCGATGACCTTTTGGCTTCGCTGGTGGTGCGCTTCCCCTCCGGGTTGCTGGCCGCAGATGCCACTTTTGAAAGAGCAATGCTTCATGAACGAATCTTTAACAACAAAGCCATGGCCATGGAACTGTATCAACAGATCCTGGTCGATTATCCCGGGAGCCTTCGTGCTGCCTCAGCCCGAAACCGGTTCAGGTATCTCAGGGGAGATCTTAGTATCGAACAACTTTTTTTCCACGGATTGTGAATACTGTAAAACCTAAAAAAAATCTCGGGCAACATTTCTTGCGCGATGAAAACATTGCCAGGCGAATAGCCGAAAGCCTTACCATGCATGGCAATTACAAAACGCTCCTTGAAATAGGGCCCGGCACCGGTGTGCTCTCCAAATACCTTATGGATAAGCCGGAATTTGAATACTGGGGAATGGATGTGGATGCCGAATCTGTGCAATACCTGCATGCCCATTATCCAGGCTTTGCTGAGCGTATTCTTGAAGTTGATTTCCTGAAAACACCTCTTGAAGATTACTTCGGTACAGAAAAGTTTGCGATCATTGGCAACTTTCCTTACAATATATCCTCTCAGATCCTTTTCCGCATGCTGGAGTACCGCCAACAGGTTACAGAGGTGGTGGGTATGTTTCAAAAAGAAGTGGCTCAAAGAGTAGTAGCAGGCCCGGGAGGGAAAGTAAACGGTATTTTAAGCATTCTTTGCCAGGCTTTTTATGATATAGAGTATTTGTTTCAGGTAGATGAGCACGTCTTTACGCCACCTCCCAAAGTGAAATCAGCAGTTATAAGGTTAAAGAGAAACTCAGTAGAGCAACTTCCCTGCAATGAGAAGCGATTTTTTCAGGTGGTTAAAATGGCCTATAATCAGCGCAGAAAGACACTCAGAAATGCTTTGAAAGCCTTGCAGGTGAATTGGAATGAACTGCCTGCCGAAATATCAGGCAAACGAGCCGAACAGCTTAGTGTGGCAGATTTTGTAAGGATTACCCAACAATTGGAAGAATAGATTGTGCTCAGTGGATATGCACTGCAGATTAATTGCTATTTTTGCAAAAAAATAAGACCTAATACCCCAATCGAACATCTAAAGGCTAATTATGGCAAACAAAAAGCTGAAGAATTTTGAATATGCCAGCCACAGCGAGCCGGGCAAACTTACCCAGAATGTTGTTGATGAATCTGCATTTTTTGAAACTCCCAATGGAGCCATCTTTCTTATTTGCAATGAGAAGCCCGATGAGGGGGCAGAATTGCTTCCTGAAGGCAAGTCCTTTGCACGTATAGCTTCCGAGCGCATCCGCTACTACCTTGAGAACGAGTGGGTGGAAAACCCCGATAGTGCTGTTTACAATGCCTTGATTTATGCCAATGGATTTATTTACGAATACTCCCGTAAGAATGCAGGTGAAAGAGGTCCGGCCCAGCTCAGTTGCTCATTGGTTTTGGTTCGTGAGAATAAGATTTTTTACTCCTGTGTAGGCAATGCACGTATCCTGTTTTTTAACGGCAGAAGAGTATATGTACTGTCAGATGGTTTTCATGAGGGGGTATTGCCCGAACAGCAAGCCTACCTTGGGAGTCGACAGAGCATCGAACCTCTTGTAAACCCGCAACCCCTGGTTCCCGTAGATGGTGATATGCTTCTTATGTGCAATGAGGATTTTTATGAAAATGTGTCTGAAAAATCCATCCAGAAGATCCTTGATGACCAGATGCCGGTTGTAAACAAGATTTACAGGCTTGCCGATATGGCAGTAGCCAATGGAGCGCAAGGTAGTGCCTCCCTGCAATTGGTTTCGTTTTACAACCTTGACCATCAGGAACGAAGCTTTGTGGCAGCGCAGCCTCGCAAAACAACCAAAGTGCGTGCTGCTTCAGAAAAAGATGACGAGCCGACTGCTCCCACCGGAACCCACATGGAAAAAATTCAGGCCTATTTGCAAATCCCGTGGGTTCGTATTCTGCTTGTCGGGATAGCCATTATGGCGCTAAGCTACATGTTTTACGATATGTTTATCCGTGAACCCCGGCCATCAAGAGAAATACGCACTGTAAGGGAAGTTCCGGTTGTTGAAGAGGCCGATCAACCAGAATTGCAGCAGCCCACGACGGCACCACCCGCTGTTAAATTGCCCGAAGACAGGGCTTACACAGTTCAGTCTGGCGATACATGGGGCCGTATCTATACGAGATTTGGCGTTTGTTCGTGGTTTATCAGGAACCATCCACCCAATGCCGGGAAATTTGATGCCGACGAAAATCCTGTGGCGGGCAGCAGACTGCTCATCCCGGTAGTTTATTCCGCCAAAAGAGACCTTAACCCCGATTTTTACCAGGAATTCTCTCTGGAAAAAACTGGCTCAAGGTGTGAAAATGCCTCCGCTGATTTTCTGGAACAATTCCGTCGTAATAAATTGCGGTAATTACAATCTTATCAACAATTTAGTTAACGGACCACCCATTGCAGGGTGGTTCTGTTTTTTTGTTCCATCAGGATCTTTTTGTCCTGCAGGAGTTTCCCCAGATCAGCCTTTTCATAATGTCGAACGGTGATCAGTTGTACCCCAGTATTGTATTTGAGGTTGTAAATCTTCTCCAGGCTTTTGAGCAGAGCAGGCGTTTTAATACGATCTTCGTCGAAGCACACAGAAAAGCTCAATGCTGAATTTTGCATCAGATTGATCTTTACATTGTTGCGCGCAAAGTCGGAAAAAATCCTGGAAAGATTTTGTTCGGCAATAAAGCTGAAGTCTTTGGGGAAGATGGAGAGAAGTATCTGATTGGTTTTAAGTATATAGGATGGGTATTGATTATCGTTTATAAACTCCTTGTCAATGATGCTTCCGGGGGCATTAGGCTCTGTAAACGATTTAACCTTAAGAGGTATATTTCGTTTGAGCAGCGGCTTAAGAGTTTTGGGGTGAATAACAGTTGCTCCGTAATAGGCCAGCTCAATGGCTTCCTGGTAAGAAATATTGTGCAGCAAGGTGGTGTTGTCGAATACTTTGGGGTCGGCATTCAGCAAACCTGGCACATCTTTCCATATTACCACTTCGCTGGCTCTAAGGGTATAGGCAAGGATGGCGGCAGAATAATCGGATCCTTCCCTTCCCAGGGTGGTAAGGAATCCCTGGGTGGTGCCCCCTACAAACCCCTGGGTGATTACAATAGGCTGTGGGTGTGAAGCATTTTTCCTGAAAAAGGGAGAGATGATTGTTTTTACTGCATTTTCCGTTTTTAACCAATCTACTCCTGCATCGCGGTAGTGCGAGTCGGTTATGATGATCTTACTTGCGTCGAACCACTGGCAAAGCAATCCTTGCTGAAGCAAATAGTGAGAAACAATCCTGGTGGAGATAATCTCTCCGAAAGAAACAATACGGTCGTATTCAAAGTTGAAGTTTTTGCCGGGAGGCTCCTGGAGGTAATAGTACAGGTGATAGAAATACTGTTCAATGGTGTCGTAGGCTGCTCTGTTGGTTGAGGGAAAAAGATCATTTGCAATGCTCATATGATAATCTTTGAGCGAGTCAAAGATCTCCATGGCTTTGGCTTTGTGTCCGTCGAAGTGGGCTTCAGTGAGTTTCTCAAGGGCATTGGTTGTTTTGCCCATGGCTGATATGACTACGACCAGGGGGCCCTGGCCGAATTTTTCAATGATTTGTGCTACATTTTGCACGGAAGGAGCATCCTTTACAGAGGCACCCCCAAACTTAAATACGTTCATTCAGATAGATTTGATTCAAGTTGATGAATGGAACCCGTTTACACCTTTCGTTTTATCTTGTTGTAAGCGGGTGGTGCACCCGAGGGTTTCATTTTTAATCCGGTGGAAACGGTTTTTTCTATCGTTTTCTTTCCACAAAGTTATCAAAAGCCCCGACAATAAAAAACCCCTGTATGCAGAACCATACAGGGGGAAAAGAACAGGAGTATATATGAGGGAGAACGATCAGTTGTCCTTCAGGGCTTCCATAAGTTTCTTACGGGTAAAAAATATTCTGCTTTTTACAGTACCAATGGACAGGTTAAGTTTGTCTGCAATTTCTTTGTACTTATATCCTGCATTGTACATTTCAAAAGGTTTGCGCTGATCTTTATCAACCTTGGCGATTTCTTTCTGAATTTCCTTTACTCTGTAGTTTGAATCGGGCAACCCAATGCTGCTTTCTTTGGAAAGATTCAGGTAGTAAAGGTCGTCGGTCTTGTCGAGGATGGTATTATTGCGAACACTCTGACGATAATTGTTGATGAAAGTATTTTTCATAATCGTAAAGGTCCAGGCCTTCAGATTTGTGTCAGCAGTAAACTTATCACGGTTTGTTAAAGCCTTGACAAAGGTCTCCTGAACAAGGTCCTGAGCATCGTCATAATTTGAGGTCAGGGTATAGGCGAAATACTTTAGGTTTTTCTGCAGTCCCAGAAGCTTGTGATTAAATTCCATTGCTGTCATATCGGTAGGGTTTTGAGTTTGCTGTTTAATTTATTTACTGTAAAGTTAAACACAAAAAAGCAAAAGTCAAGTGCTTTAATTTATTTTAACAAAATAAATTTTGATAAAACTTCGTTTGGCGGGTAAAAGAACGATGTTGGTGGATATTAATTGCGAATTGAAATGCTTGAATAGAGCTGATTGTGTAAAAGCTCTGTTTAATCGCTATCCAATTATAAATATACAAAATAAAAGAGGGCTTGTAAAGCTTCTTAACGTATTTTTTAATTAAAAAGCCTTAAAAGGAAAGGCAGCCACTTAAAAGGGCTGCCTTTATTTTGTTAAAGAAGTGATTAGAGAAATTTGAACAACAAATCAGAGTCTGTTCAGGTAGGATTTAAATTCTTCTGCATCCTGCAGCGGCTTGATGTTGGGTGGGAGCTGTTCGCCCTCCAGTTGGCTAACCTGATAACCTGCAATAAAAATGTCTTTGTTGTCAAACCCCTGTGAAACTTTTTTCAGATAATCGGGGATCTGGCGGGTTTCCAATGCCGCTACAAAGTAGGTGATGATGTAATCTGCGTTGCGTATCTTGATCACTTCAAGTATGTCTTTCAGCGGCACCGATTGCCCAAGGTATATTACCCGATGACCTGACTTTTTTATTATGTAAGAATAAAACAATAATCCCAACTCATGCAGCTCGTTTTCTGGCAAAAACAACAGGAAGGTTTTAGCTTCGGGTTTGGGAGAATTCTCTTGCCCATCGATAGCTATAATAAGTTTCTGGCGGATCAGGTTGGTGATAAAATGCTCCTGGGCCGGATTGATGGTTCCTACCTGCCACAATATGCCAACTTTCTCAAGAAACGAATAAATGATGTGGGTAATGGTTTTTTCAAAACCAATTTTTATAATGGCTGAAGATAGCACCTTTTCAAATTTGTCTTCATCCATTTCTATCATCGAAATGATAAGGTTGTTTATGCTGCTTTCATGATCACTGGATGTATTGGAGATTTCAAGAATCTTCTCACAGAGTTTTTCTTTACCCATTTGCACAATCTCACTGATTTTGAACCCATGCTTATTGAGTGTGCTTATGTTGAGTAACTTCTTAAGATCCTTATCATTGTATACACGAATATTGGTGTCGGTACGTTCCGGGGAAACAACACTGTAACGTTTCTCCCAGATTCGGATGGTGTGTGCTTTGATACCTGTGATCTTTTCAAGATCATTTATAGAGTAGTGGATCATGGATCGGATAAGCTGGTTTTTAAATAATCACTGGCTGGTTTGCCAAATTTTAAAGTATTGTGCCAGGTTGTTAAGAGTAAAGGCCTTGATGATAAACTTATAAGGCTACATTGTTTGATCCGCATAGGGTGCAAGAAATGCTAATCGGTAACAACGACACTTATTTACGGCACATTTTTTAACATCAAACAATGGCTGCGAAAAATGGTTCAGTAGTGAAATTGTGATTTCTTAAAAAATGTTTATGATTTTTGTTACAAAGCTAAACAAAATCAATAGTTAATTCATGTCTTGTTTCTTTTTAGAAGTGTTATGTTGATAACTTATTTTGATTGTTGTGGGTCGGAAGTTGCTTGTTTGGCAGGCCTTGTAGAGTGTTTAAAGGTATTCAGCTCAGTACCTGTTTATAGCTCTGATTCAAAAAATACCCTTAATCGATGACAGGCATTAAAAAAAAGTATAGGTTTACTTTGATAAACAGGCCAATTATTCTGGAGAATGTAAGCTTCAAAAAAACAAAGAAAATATATCTGTTATGCTTTCTAATGGATTAAAAGGGTTGCTTTTGTATGCTATGGTAATATGTATGCCTTTGGTGGCAGAAGCCATATTGCATTTCAAAGGGCAAAAATTTATTCAAAACTTTGCAGCTCAAACCTACGATTCACATCCGCAAAACTGGGCTGTGGTTCAAAATTCCAGGGGGTTAATCTATGTGGCCAATAATTATGGCGTTCTGGAATTTGATGGCAAGGAATGGACTGTTATTCCCTCTGAGTCTGGGGTGGCTATCCGATCGCTTGCCATTGATGCCAATGACCGTATCTTTTATGGTGGTTCCAACACTTTTGGTTATTTGTATCCTGCATCAAACGGTAGTCTTGCGTTCTTTTCTCTCGATAAACTTCTTCCAGCCAGCGAATCCTCCATCGGTGTAGTAATGGATGTGCATGTTATCGGAGATAAAGTGTATTTCAGGGGAGCCAACCAGATCTTTGTTTATCACAACAATACCGTTAAAGCTATTCCTTCCAGTGGCAGATTGCACAGAACTTATGCCGTAAATGACACCCTTTATGTGCATAAGCCCGGTGTTGGACTCTTTTTTCTGGATGGTGAACAGTTGAGTCCTTTGCCCGGGGAGGATTTCTTTGCCGAGAGGCTTGTATATCTTTTTTTACCCTGGGATGAGCAACAATTCCTGGTAGGTACCAATGATCACCGATTGTATTTTTTCAATCCCAAAGCAGAAAACCCTATTGTTCCATTTCATAGCGAAGCATCATCGTATCTGCTTCAAAGTCAGATCTACACCGGAGTCTGGATTGAGGATACCCTGGTGGGAATTGGTACCAACAGGGGAGGGGCGGTAATAATGAACAGGCAGGGGGAAATTGTTGAGGTCATCAATAAATCCAGTGGATTGCAGGATGAGTCTGTTTGGGGTATTTTCCCCGATCAGAATCAAAAACTTTGGCTTGCGTTGAATAATGGGGTCTCCCTCAAAGAATTAAACCATCCTATGGTTTTTTGGGATGAAAAAAGTGGGGTAGAAGGATTTGTGCAGGATATTGAAGTTTACCAGGGACGGGTTTTTGCCGCTACCATGCTGGGTCTGTTTGAATTGCATGATGAGGGTTTCAGGGCCTTCGCCGATATTCGTGAAATTGCATGGACCCTTGCACGACGTGAAACCTCAGGAAGGGAAGAACTTTATGCCGGTACAAGAAACGGTATATACCGGCTCTCAGGGCAGCGGTTTCAACAAATATATTCTGGTGAAACGGTTATGGAGATCTTTTTTTCTCCAGAGTTCCCAGACCTGATGTTTGCCGGAACCAGTACCAGAATGCTCATCTTCAGAGCTCATGCAAACAACTGGCAATTGCTGGGGGCTGTGCAGGGTATTGAAGGTCAGACCCGCTCCATAGCAATGGATGCCAATGGTTACCTGTGGGTGCAAAACTACCTGGTTGGTCTGTACCGCTTTAAACCTGATCCGGACAATCTGCTCAACCCCGATTTGCAGATCTTTCATATGCAAACAGACCCCCGCTTTTCTACATTCAACTTTTATACAATAGATCAAAACCTGGTTTTTACTTCCAACCAGGGGATGTTTACTTTCGATGAAAGTACCTGCCAATTTCATCCAGTAAATCTTTTTGGCGATGATTTTAATGCCCCCAATATCATTCTGGCACCCATTACCCAGATGAGCAATGGTGACGTTTGGCTATACCGCAGAAACCATTTTCGCTTTTCCAGGACACTGCATATTTTCAGCCGCAACCAGGATGGGTTTTGGCAGGAGAAGACCCTGCCTTGCAATTGTTTTCCGCAACTACCGGTTTATAAAATCCTGGAAACTCCCAATGGAGTCTGGTTTGGTGGTGTTTCGGGTGTTTTTCGTTTTGACAAGACTTTTGAAAGGGCTCCCAGGTTTAGTCCGGAATTATTTCTCAAACGTATTGTATTGGGAACAGATACCCTTTTTCACTACGTTTTTGATGATTTTCTGATCAACAATTACCGTATTCCGGTTGCACTGCCTTTCAGTAAAAACAGCATCGATTTTCAATATGCTTACCCTTCCTACAGCCGCATAAGAACAGGTGTTCTTTATTCCGGTTGGCTCGAAGGATACGAGGATACCTGGAGCCCCTGGTCAGTAAGCAGCAGACGTACTTTTGTAAACCTGCCTCCTGGTCGATATACCTTTCATTTTAAAGCCACCTATGGTAATGGAGAAGAAGTGCTTGCCAGACCTGTCAGTTTTGTTGTTGCAACACCTTGGTTCTTAAGGTGGTATGCTTTTGTCCTTTACCTGGTCTTAATAGGAGGGGTAATTGTGCTTGCCAACAGGATATATACCCATAATCTGCGGCGCAAGAATGAAAGTCTTCAGAAGATCATTGATCAGCGTACCTTTGAGATTACCCGAAAGAACGAGGAGATTCAGAAAAAGAATGAGGAGCTGGAGCAACAGAAGGAAGAGATTCTTTCGCAAAGCCACCAGCTGGAGGAGATTAACCTGAGTCTGGAGGAACGTATCATTGAAGAACTCTCAAAAAGCCGGAAAAAAGATATTATGCTGGTGCAGCAGAGCCGCCAGGCTGCCATGGGGGAGATGATAGGTAATATTGCTCACCAATGGCGTCAACCCCTCAATGCAGTGGCTGTTATTATTCAGAATATCCAGGAGGCCTACCTGCATAATGAGATCAACGAAGGGTATATCCGGGATAAAGTTGCCAAAAGCATGGAGATCGTTCAGTATATGTCGCAAACCATCGATGACTTCCGGAATTTCTTTAAACCCGAAAAAAACATGCAGGAGTTTAATGTAAAAGCCGTTGTGGAAAAATGTATTTCGCTGGTAGAAGCAACTCTGAGAAGGCATAATATTGAACTCCGGTTTCATGCCAGCGAAGATATTGTGGTTACCGGATACTCCAACGAATATGCGCAGGTAGTGCTCAACCTGCTGAACAACTCCCGGGATATTCTCCTGGACAGAAACGTGGTAAATCCTGCCATTGAGGTTAGTTTGTTTATGAAGGAGGGCAAATCCTACCTTTATATTTCTGATAATGGTGGAGGTATATCCGATCAGGTAGCAGATAAAATCTTTACACCCTACTTCACTACCAAGCATCCGGGTGAGGGCACAGGGCTGGGTTTGTATATGTCTAAGACCATTATAGAAAAAAGTATGGGAGGGTCGCTAACGTTTGAAAATACGCGCGATGGGGTTGAATTCATTATATGCCTCTGACCGTGGGGTGATATTGCAGAATAAAGTGTACTTTTGCACCAAAATCTCATGACGACCTTACTGATTGTCTGAGTCTGAAATACCATACCCGCCGGGCCAATTCAGAAACCACAATGCAAAAACTAACCCTTCCTGCAACCAAAACCACCTTCGGAGTAGTGTTCGATGCGACATCCGCAAAACTTGAGTTAACAGGTAATTCTTATCCACCCAATGCCATGGTGTTTTTCGAACCCCTGATCCACTGGCTGGAGGAATTTGTTAAAGAAAAACCGAAGGAGATCATGGTAATTTTCAGGGTTAATTATTTCAATACCACCTCCTCAAAGTATATTTTCAAGATGTTGGAGTTGTTGGACAAGTACAATAAATCCAAAAACAAGGTAAAGCTCCTTTGGCACTATTCAGAGAGTGAAGACGACCTGTATGAAAGCTGGAAAGCTCTTATAAGTGAACTTGATCTTGCACATCAGCTTATCCATTCAGAAAATACAGCCTGATCGCTTTTTGCACCGTTGTTTTGGAATGGTTTTAAGTTTATATCTGATGGCCCTGGGGCGTAACAGAAGAATACAAAGAGCCAGCCACTCTTGTTAAAAACTTTCCGGATCCCTTATTTGTCATGTATTTGGCTGCAGTATGCCTTTGGTAGATTTCGGCTGACTATCATTTCTTAAAAAAGTCTCAAACCTTAAGGAAAAATTACTTTTGAGTTATTTTTTTGTTAAATTTGGTGACAATGATTTTTCAAATAAAACCCATAAGCTATGGAACAAAATACATTAGAAATCACAGAGCGTTCAGAGGTGTTTGAGTTTGCCAGCCTCAGAGAAATGGTAAACCAGGCACTTCAGCAAAATTTTGGTGAAAATCAGATTTCCAACGGGTTATCTTCAGGTTTCAGGGATATTGATCAGGTTATTTCAGGTTTCAAGAAAGGACAACTTACTACCATCGCAGTAAAACCAGGTATGGGCAAAACCGCCCTGATGCTCTCCATCGCAAATAATATTGGAATAAAAAACAACCATTCGGTTGCTATCTTCTCTCCCGAAAGATCCAGTACAAAAATTACCAACCGATTAATTGAAAGTGAGACGGGAATGTCGCTCGAAAAGCTTACCCGTGGTAAACTTAAACCCAGCGAAAGAGATCATATGTTCTCGCTGGTAAATCACATCGCAAAAGCCGATATCTTCCTGGATGATACTCCTAATCCTTCGGCCGACGAACTGCTTAAAAAATCCAGACAGCTCAAGATTATGCATGGTGTTGAGCTGATCATTATCGACTATCTGGAGTTGCTCTCCACCAGTATCATTGATACCGACACACGCGAAGAACAACTGGGGAAAATTGTACAGGTAATCAAAGATATTGCCCGCGAACTTAACCTTCCCATTGTACTGTTTTCGCAAATGCCTGCAAATTATAGCGGCGATTATTCTCAGCGCCCTTCTGTCAACGAACTGCCTGTTTACCTTACGGAACTGTCGGATGTAATTATGCTTTTGCATCGCTGCGACCTATCCAGCCAGGCCGGCCAGGTAGAAAAAGGTGAGAATCTTGTTGAGATCATTATTGGAAAACACGACAACCAGCGCAACGAAAGTATTGTGCCTTTGAGGTTTATCGAAAGCCTTGCCAAGTTTACCGATAAGTAAAATCATTATAAATTACCAAAAAAAGCCCGGTGGGATCACTTCCCTTCGGGCTTTTTTGTAATTTAGGCAAAACTAAAAACATCTACACATATGGCTATTTATACTGAACTGGAAGAGCGTAAAAACACAGTAATTGATGTGGCAAAAAAAATGCTAGTTGCAGCACGAACTGCCCCCAAAGGAAAGGGTGCTGACAACCTGGAGATGGCAATCCTTACTGATAACGACATCCGGTTACTTGCAATGGAAATGAGAAAAATCGGAGAGCAAAAAGAATATGATATTTTTATCAGGGATGCCGATAATGTGCTGGCAAATGCCGATGCGGTAGTGCTGATAGGGACCCGTATCAAAACCCTTGGGCTCAAGGTATGCGGGTTGTGTGGTTTTGCCGACTGTGCCACAAAAGAGAAGTATCCGCTGGTACCCTGTGTATACAATGTGGGCGATCTGGGTATTGCTGTAGGATCTGCTGTGGCTGTAGCTGCCGACCACCGCATCGATAACAGGGTAATGCATACCATTGGCATGGCTGCCCTGAAACTGGAGATCCTTTCGCCGGGCATAAAAATCATTTGGGGTATTCCTCTGAGTGCATCATCCAAAAATCCTTTTTTCGACCGCAAGTAATCAATTCATGCATGGGTATGCCGTGATGTGAGGAAAACCATACATCCGGTTTTACAGTAAGTATTTTGCTCAACAACAAAAGGTTTGCATCCGGCAAGGTTGCAAACCTTTTGTTGTGATTTGCATCTGTTATGTCTTTGGTAAATTTGCTTCGGTTGTAAAAAAAAGAAAAAAATAGCAATTTCATTCAAAACATTCGTCTTCTTCCATTGTTAGATCAACACAGCAGTAAAATCACTTGAAAACGATGAGTTGAAATATGTTAGGTTGTAATAAAAGCATGTTTAGGCGTTAAAAAGTTGGTTTTGCAGCATGATTTAGGTGAATTTGATAGAAATAGATCGCTTTTTCGATTGAAGCTTGCATGAGCAATGAGACTCACTAAAAAAAGATGAACCGAAGCTCGACGCAGTCAAAATCAACATGCAAGTTCTCTCGCCAGAAACGAGACAAGCTATCAGACCAATGAATTAACTAAATAATTTTCTGATGAAACGAAACTCAAATATTGTAACATTCGGAGGCCAGCCGGTTACCCTGTTGGGAAAGATCATAAAAACAGGCTCTCATGCAAAAAATTTTATGGCAACCGGCCAGGACCTCAAGCCTGTTAAGCTGAGCGATTTCCAGGGCAAGGTGCGAATTATTTCCTCTGTTCCTTCTGTAGATACAGATGTTTGCGCGCAGCAGACAAGGCGCTTTAATCTCGAAGCCTCCAAGCTCAGCAATGTTCAGATCATTACCATATCTTGCGATCTTCCCTCTGCATTAAAACGCTTTTGTGCAGCTGAAGGTATCGACAAAATTATTACTGTATCCGATCATAAAGAAACAGACTTTGGTATCAAGTATGGTTTTTTGATTGAAGAGTATAGAATGTTGGCAAGGGGGGTTGTGATCATCGATCAGTACGATATGGTAAAATATGTGGAGATTGTTCGAGAGATTGCAGATCAGCCTGACTATGACAAAGCCCTGGCATTGGCTAAAAAGCTTACCTCCTGAGCATATAAACCAAACAAAAAGAGAGCGGTCTTCCAGTAATGAAAGACCGCTCTCTTTTTGATAACCTGAACCAGAGTAATTCTGGTGGGGGCTTATTTCACTTCTTCGAAATCCACATCCGTTACCTCGCCATCATTCTTACCCTGATTGGGATTTTCAGCCTGGGGCTGTGGCTCTTGCTGCCCCTGGGTTGCATTGTACATTTCTGCACTTGCAGCCTGCCAGGCCGCATTCAGAGCTGCCATGGCCGTATCAATGGCGTTCAGGTCTTTGCTTTTGTGGGCATTCTTGAGGTCTTCAAGTGCCTTTTCGATAGGTTGCTTTTTCTCCTCAGGGATCTTATCGCCAAATTCCTTGAGTTGCTTTTCCGTCTGGAAAACTAAACTGTCGGCAGCATTAACTTTCTCAATTTCTTCTTTGGCTTTTTTGTCCATCTCAGCATTTTCTTCAGCTTCCTTTTTCATGCGCTGAATTTCATCATCACTCAACCCACTGGATGCCTCAATACGAATGTTCTGCGATTTACCGGTGGCTTTATCTTTGGCAGATACGTTGAGGATACCGTTGGCATCGATATCGAACATTACTTCAATTTGCGGAATGCCTCTGGGTGCAGGGGGGATACCATCCAGGTGGAAACGACCGATTGTCCTGTTGTCGCGGGCCATGGGGCGCTCTCCCTGGAGAATGTGTATTTCCACGGAGGTCTGGCTGTCGGCTGCAGTAGAGAACGTTTCGGTTTTTTTGGTGGGGATGGTGGTATTGGCTTCAATAAGCCGGGTCATAACACCGCCCAGGGTTTCGATACCCAGCGATAGGGGAGTTACATCAAGAAGCAATACGTCCTTGATCTCTCCACTGAGCACAGCTCCCTGGATAGCAGCTCCAACGGCAACCACTTCATCGGGGTTAACTCCTTTGGAAGGCTTTTTCTGGAAGAACTTCTCTACTACCTCCTGAATGGCAGGGATACGGGTAGAACCACCTACCAGGATTACCTCGTCAATATCTGCAGGTTGCATGTTGGCATCAGCAAGGGCTTTTTTGCAAGGCTCCAGAGTAGCCTGGATGAGCTTATCGCTCAACTGCTCAAATTTGCTGCGGCTCAAGGTGCGCACCAGGTGCTTGGGGATACCATCCACAGGCATGATGTAGGGGAGGTTGATCTCTGTAGAGGTAGAGCTGGAAAGCTCAATCTTGGCTTTCTCTGCGGCTTCTTTCAGGCGCTGCATAGCCATAGGGTCTTTGCGAAGGTCAATGCCTTCATCGTTTTTGAACTCTTCTGCCAGCCAGTCAATGATAACATTGTCGAAGTCATCACCACCCAGGTGGGTGTCGCCATGAGTAGATTTTACTTCGAAAACGCCATCGCCAAGCTCAAGGATTGAGATATCAAATGTACCACCACCCAGGTCGAAAACAGCAATTTTAATGTCACGGTCTTTTTTATCAAGACCATAAGCCAGAGAGGCTGCAGTCGGTTCGTTGATGATCCTTCTTACCTTAAGGCCGGCAATCTCTCCGGCTTCTTTGGTGGCCTGTCTTTGCGAATCGTTGAAATATGCTGGAACAGTGATCACTGCCTCAGTAACTTCCTGGCCCAGGTAATCCTCAGCTGTTTTCTTCATCTTCTGAAGAACCATGGCTGAGATCTCCTGGGGTGTATAATTTCTGTCATCAATTTTTACCCGGGGGGTATTGTTGTCGCCTTTCACTACTTCATAGGATACCCTTGAGCGATCGTTGGAGGTCTCTTCAAAGGTCTCACCCATGAATCGTTTGATGGAAGCCACAGTTTTGGTTGGGTTTATGATGGCTTGCCGTTTGGCAGGATCTCCCACTTTGCGTTCACCATTTTCGGTAAAGGCAACGATGGATGGCGTTGTTCTGCGTCCCTCGCTGTTGGGGATTACCACCGGCTCATTTCCCTCCATTACTGCAACACATGAGTTTGTGGTTCCTAAATCTATTCCGATAATTTTACCCATTGTTCAATTATGTTTTATGATTTTAATATGCGTTTCTTTTAACGTGCATTTCCTTTTCAATCATTATGCCATACACGATTGGCGAGCAGCATATGGTTATAATGGCACGCCAGTCAGTATTCCCTGAATGTATGCAGGATTGTTGTTTTAGCTGTTGTAAGCTATTGCGTATCAGTTGTTAGTGTGTGCCTGGTAGTGGCTGGCTACACAAAAACTCTATTGTTTCAGGATTGTTTCTGACTGACAGGGAGGTGACAAAACGACAGCGATCAGAACTGCGTAATGAGCTTGATGTTGATGAGCCTGGATGTGAGGTAGTTGGGTATGGCATACAGGTCGTTCTGTACATCACGGATCCATAAATAGCTGATAGTATTGTCTATCTCGAGCAGGTTAAACACCTCGGCTGTGATCCACATGGATTGAATATGGTTGAAAAAACTACCCTCCCGGAAATTGCTGGAGGCTCCGATAAGCTCCTTGGAAAAGCCAATGTCTACACGCCGGTAAGACCGCATTCTTCCAATATTCCTTGTTTTTTCAGGTGATGGGGGGGAAAGGGGCATGCCACTGCCATATATTAGGGCAAGGCTTACTTTGTAACTGGGATTTTTGGGGAGAAAATCCTGGAAGAACATGCTGAAAGAAAGGAGTTGGTCGGTTGGACGGGGAATATAGCCCAATGGTACTACATTGCCTTGCGGATCTGTATAAAAGGCTCCATCGATCTTCTCCTTGGTTTGCATCAGGGAGAGGCTGGCCCACGATTCAATTCCCGGAACAAATTCTCCGTTGATTTTCATATCCAGACCTGCACCATAACCACGGGCACTGTTGTTGGCATAGTAGCGAATCCTTACATTGTCCAGTTCATAGGGGATAAGGTTCCTGAAATGCTTGTAATAAATCTCGGTAGTATATTTAAACGGTCTCTGCCAAAGGGTGAGATTATATTCCGTTCCTAATACAAACTGAATGCTTTCCTGTGCTTTGATATCCTGGTTGAGATTTCCCTGGAAATCGCGCAACTCTTTATAAAATGGGGGCTGTTGGTAGAAACCTCCCGAGGCTC
Organism: Bacteroidales bacterium; assembly: GCA_046291875.1. Lineage (GTDB taxonomy): Bacteria > Bacteroidota > Bacteroidia > Bacteroidales > UBA7960 > SKVR01. The sequence goes on from JBKBSF010000009.1 coordinate 70,920, forward strand.
TGAATACCATACGAGGAGCCCAAACGGGTTTGTAGAGCAGGGTTGCTCTGGGCGAGATGAGCAATTGCCTGTTGAAACTCCAGTAGTTGCCCCTTACACCGGCGGTAAGGATGTACCGGCCCCGGGGGCGGTCAAACTCTTGTGTATGCTGAACGAAACCCGATAGCCTTGAGGATCGCAGAAAAATCCTTGTATTTACGGTGTCCTGAAGAAAAATAGCATTCGTAGGGGGGCGCGGAACGGCATAACCTGCTGAGTCAATAAGGGTCCATTCGTTGAGCCGATCAAAAACATCTTCATACTGGAAACGTACTCCCCAGCGAAGTGTGCTTTGGTCAATTGTTAAGCTGGCCTTGTGCTCTGCATTCCATACAATTGCATTGAGGTAGTTACGGGCATGATTGTGGAAGGTGCCTACTCCCAGCGGAGTGCCTGTGGGCTGACCAAAATCTGAAGATCCAAAATCGGTTTCCACCCTTTCAAGTAGATACCGGCCTCTTATATCAAAATTTTCTGTTTCGTCGGTTTGGAAAACGGAAGTAATAAACTGATAGGTTTGATCCTCAGAGGGGGTATAGTTGAGCGAAAGGGCTCCCAGAGCTGTAAGGAACCGGTCTCTTTCCTGGCCCTCAAAGAATACCGTAAATTGTCTGACTTCACTTAAGGTTCCAAACCTGGTGCGTTGCACTTCAGGGATAAACAAGTATTGATTGCGTGAGTAGTTTCCAAGGAAATTCAACTCCCATTCAGGTGAAAAGGAATAACTGACCAGGGATTGAACATCGGTAAACTCGGGCTTGTAATCTCCCTGGGTATCCAGTGTGCCCAGAAGGTATTGATTGGACTTATGACGCAAGCCCACCAGGTAGGTAAGCTTGTTGTTCAAACGCACATCTTCCAGGTGAAGCGATCCTTCCAGCAGGCTCATGGATACAGAGCCCGCAAATTTTTCCGGTGTTTTATAGGTAATGTCGAGTACTGATGCCATTTTGTCTCCGTACCTGGCATCGAAGCCGCCTGATGAGAAGGTGATGGAAGAAACCAGGTCTGAATTTACAAAGCTTAAGCCCTCCTGCTGGCCCGAACGGACCAGAAAGGGTCGGTAGATCTCTATTCCGTTAACGTAAACAAGGTTTTCGTCAAAATTACCTCCTCTTACCGAGTACTGAGAAGAAAGCTCAGTGGTAGAGCTAACCCCGGGCATGGTTTTGATAAGGTTTTCCACTCCACTGCCCGGTCCGGGAATTATGGCAGTAAGCTTGGGGTCGAGGGTCATGTACTGGCTGGTAATGATTTGCCGTTCACGTACCTCCACATCGGGCAGCATGGTTACCAGTGGTGTCAGTTGTATGTTCAGGATTTTACGCTCGTCTGCCGCTAAACTGAATTGTTCTCGTCTGGGTTGATAACCCAGGAATGAAAACAGGAGAGATATATTGTTGCCAGGATGAAGCATCAGGGAGTAATGACCCTCCTCATTGGTAACTGTGCCCTGGGTGGTGCCTTCAAGTGTAATGGTTACAAAACTAAGGGGGTTGTTCAGTTCATCGGTTACCCGACCTTCAACCAGTGCCCTTTGCCCATGGGTGGGTAAAGCAAACCAGCAAAGTAAAATGCTCAGAAGGGTTACAGGAAGGTGTTTCACAAGTGTATGCTTGAAATGGTGTTGACAGTACAGACCTGTTTCGGGTCACAAAATTAGCAAATTAATTCATCTCCGGCATAGTTTGATCCTTTCCCGGATGCACTGCAATGATAAACACCAAAAGAGTAAGTTTATTGCAATATGAAAGAATAATATCAATCGTTGCGTTTAAACTTCCCTTCTCTCCATGCCTGGAAAAACTGACCCCAGGCAATGGGATCAAATATCCGCATAGGAGGGCGCTGACCTGCATAGTAAAGGCGTTGAGCATGCTGGTCGGTCATATAGCGAAAATTGGAGTAGCCATCCAGTGGCATTTTTTCAAGCCTTTCGCGCATTTCTGCTCTTGCCAGGTTGCGCATTGCGCGATCGTTGTCATCATCTGGAATTTCGGTATGAAGAAAGGCATACCTGAATTGCTCACGGGTTGGCCAGGGGTAAATTACCGTTTCGGGCAAATAAATGGTATCCCTTGTCATGAGCTGAATGGCCGAATATCGGGTAGCACTGAGAGTGTCAGGCACAATATAATCTACCTCCTTAAAACCTACAGCCGAAAAACGAAGCGTATCGCGCTCGCGAACGGCAATGGAGAAGAAGCCCTGGAAGTCGGAAGTGGTGCCACGGCGGCTTCCCCGCACCCAGATATTTGTAAGAGGAACGGGTTTAAGACTGTCGCCGGTAACCACAAGCCCGCTGAATTGTATTACGCGACGGCTTGGAGGCTCTGATTCTTCAGAGGATACACTGCTCAGGGCAACAAGTACACTCAAGACCAGGGCAATAAAGAGAAGGTATTTCAATAATGCGGACATGCTTTCTGTGTTGATACGTAGGTTGTAAAAATAATGATAATATGGCAATGCTGAACGGCTTATATGGAGCAAACTGCCCTTTTTCGTTATATTAACACCCGTGCAGCATGTTTGTTTGTATAAAAAAAACTGCCAGACCTCATGAGATCTGGCAGCTGTAAAATGCTTTTGAAAGATATCCTTACTCTGTGTAGAAACCCTTTGTACGAGCTTCTTTCAGGGCTGCGCTGAAACCTACCTTGCTGATGATACGGATAGCTTTGGCAGAAACTTTAACGCTTACCCAGCGATCTTCTTCCGGAAGGTAAAACTTTTTCACCTGCAGGTTAGGCAGAAATCTTCTTTTAGACTTAATGTTGGAGTGGGATACACGATTCCCTGTAATAGGTCTTTTTCCGGTGATCTGACAAATTCGTGACATCTTCTGAAAATATTTTTGATTTGAATACTAAACTTTTATGCGCTTTTTAAGGGAGTGCAAAGTACGGTAATATTTTTGTTTTTGGCAAATCTTTTTCATAATTTTTTACCATTCCCTTCGTCGTCAGGGAGTGCAAACTTAAGAAATAATTTCTATCTGCAGTTGACCTGGCTTAAAACCATCTTGTTTTTCATTCCTGCAAAAGGAAAAAATCATTAGGTTTGCGCCACCGGAAACAACAAGAAAAAATAAGGTATGGAGCGATTTCATGTACAACTGGAGCAATGGATGCAGAATATGGGTATGTCTGCTGAGCTGATGCATCCTTTTAAAGGGGTAATCTTTGTAATTCTGCTTGTATTGTTGAGTGTTTTTGCCAATTGGGTGGCCCGGCATATTATTCTTGCCATTGTGAGCCGTATTGTGAGGCGCAGCAGTACCAGGTGGGATGATGTTTTGCTTGAGAAAAAGGTTTTTCACAGGCTCTCGCATTTGGCCCCGGTCATGGTGATCTATTGGATTGCCCCTGCCTTTATGGCCGATTTTCCTAAAATGGTTACCCTTGCTTATGATCTCACCAGCCTGTATATCATTTTCATGATCCTGATTGTGTTCTATGCATTTCTGGATGCTGTTGGAGGAATTTACAATCAATACGATCTTGCCCGTTCAAGACCTATAAAAGGATACCTGCAGGCTACCAAGATACTGGGAGGTATGGTGGCTGCCATATTTGCTTTTTCTGTGGTTTTCGACAAATCTCCTCTGTATTTTTTTACGGGTTTGGGTGCCGTTACGGCCATTTTGCTCCTGGTTTTTAAAGATACCATTCTTGGTTTTGTTGCCGGAGTGCAGGTTACTACCAATAATCTGGTACAGATTGGCGACTGGATCGAAATGCCAAAATACGGTGCTGATGGCGACGTGGTGGATATTAGTCTGCATACAGTACAGGTGCGCAATTTCGACCGAACCATCACAACCATCCCTACTTATGCACTGGTATCCGACTCCTTTAAAAACTGGAGAGGAATGGTACAAACCGGTGGTAGAAGGATTATGCGCAACATCTGTATAGATATCAATAGCATCCGGTTTTGCGATGAGCAAACATTGGATCAGTACGAAAAAATTCTTCTTATCAGGGACTATGTAAAGCGGCGTCGCAAGGAGATCGCAGAGTTCAATCAGCAGCAGGATTTTGATCCGGCATTGCCTGTAAATGGGCGCAGAATGACCAATATCGGTACTTTCAGAGCGTATATCTCGGCCTACCTTGAGAACCATCCCAAAATACACAAAGAGCTTATTCACATGGTAAGGCAAATGCCTCCCGATGAAAAAGGTGTTCCTTTGCAGATCTATGCTTTTACCAATGATATCGTCTGGGTGAATTATGAGGCAATTCAGGCCGATATTTTCGATCATATCATGGCTGTTGTGCCCTTTTTCGGGCTCAGGATATTTCAGTTTCCCAGCCAGGTAAGTTTTCAGCTGCCCCCACAATAGCACCAACTCCCAATACCTGCCGGCTGAGGAAAAGGTTGCAATTGTGTGATCAAATGCCTAAATTAGAAGAACTTTTTTGTTGTTGTATTGTTCTGACATACAGCTTAGAAGCATTGAATTATGGTGGCAAGGGATTATTATCAAATATTAGGGATCTCGCGTGATGCGCACCTTTTTGAAGTACGTAAAGCCTTCAGAGAGAAAGCAAAAGTGCTGCATCCCGATAAAAACCCGGATGCCGCTGCCCATGAAGAATTTAAGAAGGTAAACGAGGCATACCAGGTACTTTGCGATCATAATCAAAGAAAAATATACGACCTCAGACTGCGAAACGGATTTCCTGCCCAGAAAGTCTACTATCGTCCGGGAAAGGTAAAATACAGGGCTAAGGGCGAACGGTATGCGCATTACTCCAGCGCAGAAGAGGCCAATCCTAAAATGGAGAAACTTGAGAAGTACTTCGATTTTTTTCTCTTCATTACCCTTTTGGCTGCAGGTTGCTTTGCGCTGGGGTATGGAATTTACAGATTATGGGTAAACCCCCAGGAGGAGGTTAATCCCTGGCCCGGTATTGTTATGGGGGTGTTTTTTACTGGTCTTATGCTGGCTTTGTGGAGATTGCTCAGAAAAGCTCCGCAGGATACCTGATCAAGGTTCCGAATTCCAGATCCTCCAGGCAGCTTCCGCTTGTTGCTCCAGCATATGCAATCCTCCAATGGCTTTACAGCCTCTTGCAATACCCTCCTGCATAAAGCGGGTAATTGGCGGGTTGTAGATCAGGTCCAGCAGAATATGATGCTTACTCAGAGTAGGGTAGGGGAGTGGAGGCAGGGCCTCTGTTTCCGGATACATCCCAACAGGAGTGCAATTGATGATCAGCGGAAAATCTTCCAGTGAATGTAATTTATCATAGGATAGCTGACCTTCGACCCTTGGGTTGCGGGTGGCAAAAAATACCTCCTTGCTGTATTGAAGACATACCCATGCGGCTGCTTTGGCCGCTCCTCCTGTTCCCAGGATCAATGCATTTCCTCCACGGTCCAGCTTATGCTTTTCAAAAGTTTTTTCAAGACCTGTTACATCGGTATTGAATCCCGTTGTTCTGATCTTACCTCTTTCTCTTTCAATCTTTATGGTATTTACAGCACCAATCTTGCGGGCCGATTCTGATACTTCATCAAGCAAAGGAAGAACTGCCTCTTTATGGGGGATGGTAACATTCAGTCCCCTGAGGTTTTCCTGGGTTTCAATCAGTTTGGGTAATTCCTGGATGTGTTCCAGAGGGAAGGCCTTGTAGTCCCAGCCTGCAATATTTTCTTTTTCAAACTTGGCGGCAAAATAGCGGGCCGACCATGAATGGGAAAGAGGAAACCCAATAAGACCGAGCAAATTATTTTTCATACACAGCAAGTGGTTTTTACTTCCTTCGGTTTTTGCGGGCCTCCATTACATCGAAGGTAAATATCAGCAGAAAGCCCACCAGAGCACAAAGTATGATCGGAACAAGCTGATGCGGATTGCCGGTAGTTTGTTCGTATACAAAGGGAGAAATGCTTTTTTCAAGCAGTGGTACCTGTTCACCAGCACTGTTTATTCGATACGTAAGTACCTCTTTCCAGGGCCAGAGCTTATTGAGCGACCCCAGCATAAACCCGGTTAGCAATGCCATGGTGCCATTGGGGAATTTCCTGAAAAACCAGGCAATAACATTGGAGAAGCTAATCAGCCCCACCACACAACCCAGAGCAAACAAAATGATGGTGATGATATCGAAATCCTTAACGGCACCCAGTATAAACTCGTATTTGCCCAGTAACAATAAAATGAAACTGCCTGATATTCCGGGAAGTATCATGGCAGTAATGGCAATGGCACCGGAAACAAATATAAACCAACTGGCGTCTGGTGTTGTGGCCGGGGTTGCCACTGTAATCCATGCTGCAATGGCTGCACCTGCGAGCATTACTAAAATAATTGCAACGTTCCAGTTGCTGATTTTTTTTCCAACATGCCACGCTGAGGCAATGATGAGGCCGAAGAAAAAAGCCCACACCAGCATTGGATAGACCTGCAACAGCCATGAAATAACCCTGGCAAGGGAAAAAATACTGAAAAGAACGCCGGAAAATACCGCCACCAAAAAGTTTCCATTGATATGGTTCCAGGCAGCAGCAACTCCTTCTTTCATGAGCTTTTGCAACAATTGTCCATTTACAGATTTTATACTGTTGATCAATTCTTCATAAATACCCGTAATAAAAGCAATGGTGCCGCCTGATACGCCAGGGATAATATCTGCTGCACCCATACCCATGCCACGGGCCGTAAGGGAGGCGTAGTCTTTAAAAGTTCTTTTAGACATCTGAATTTGTTGAGGGATTGTAGATAGAGTGAAAAGTAAGTAATGTGGGGAGAAATGATTCCCAAAGCAGTGGGTTGCTTTTTGTCGGAATACTACAGCTTGAATTGCTGGTACTCTTGTGGCAGGAAATCGAAGAAAGTATCGCCGCGCAAACCCAGCCGGAGTGTTTCCAGAGGGATGATATCTGCAGGAGCAATATTTCCGAGGTTTACATCGTGCCCCAGTAGTTTAATAAACCAGACCTGCTGCGGCTTCAAAGGTGCTTCCCACATAATTTTGTGGCTGGGAACTTCCCTGAGAATATCCTGTATGAGGGCAACATCTGCAGAGCCCGATTTATCGTACAAGCCCACAGTGCCACTTTCGCGTGCCTCTCCGATCACTAAACTGCTACCGGCGTCCAGCTCTGTGTTCATATGATGTATCCACTGTATATGATCAACGGCAACACTGCTGTCTTTGGCTCCCACCTCGCTGAGTACAGTATAATTCTTGGCAAAATGCGAGATGTAGCCACATTTTTCAGTATGCTGCATGTACATGCTGCCATCAGAAATCTCTACAGCATCCACACCAAGCTTCTCAATGTACTTTACATACCCCTCGAAGTCATTGCGTATAAGGAAGGCTTCAAAAAGAGTTCCACCCACGTAAACCTTAATGCCGGCATCACGATAGATCTTTACTTTTTCTGCCACATTGTTGCTGACCACCGAGGTTCCAAAACCAAGTTTGGCAAAGTCGATAAGATGTCCGGCAACTTCAACAATGTTTCTGGCCTCCTGCAGGCTCAGTCCTTTGTCCATCATCATGGCCACGCCTTTGTTGCGGGGTTTGCTTTCTCTGTGGGGTAAAAGGGGGAGTGTCATAAACCGTTTGTGGGGGTTAGAGTGCTCAAATTATTAGAGTGAATAAAAACCGATTAGGGTTTGCACTTCTTTATGATCTTTGAGTTCGGGGAAAATCTCAAACATACTTTCATGTTTTTCGAAATCGTTGCTCAGGGCTTCTTCCATGAAAAAGTCAGCTTCTTTGTTTTTTCCCTGCATGTAAAGGTAGGCAGCCATACGGTATTGCAGTACCATGCTTTCAGGGAATTTTTCTATGGCCATAACCATGATGGTAGTGGCGGTTGCAAAATCGCCGTGCTCTGCCATTGCATCGGCATAGTCCATGCGGATCAACTCCTCATCCGGGCTGGATTCAATAGCCTTCTCAAACCAGTTGGCAGCATCATCAGGCCGCTCCTGCGCCATATAGGTATCGGCCAGGATGCAAAGGTAGCCGGTGTTTTGCGGATCCATATCAATGCCCCGGTGCAGCAGTTCCAGTGCCTGGCTGTGATTGCCCATTTCCTGTTCGCATACCCCCATACCGATCCATGCATCTGCAATGTCTGCCTGCAAATCGGTGGCTTTCTGGTACCAATGGCGTGCATCAAGATAAGCTCCCATTTTTTCAAAACACTCGCCCATGTAATAATACTTCATGGCATCGCCTTCATCGTTGTCGAGGGAGTTTTTGTAAGCGGCAATGGCTTCAGGGAATTTTTCCTGTAAACTAAGGGCATACCCCAGGTGGAACCAAGTGGCCGAATGCTCCGGGTCGATAGCCAGCGCAAAATCGAACGACTCGCATGCTTTCTCGTACAACTCGGCATTGATGTACGACACACCCAGGTTGAACCATGCTTCAATAGAGTAGGGATGGCGGTCGATAAGCTTGCTGAAGAAGTTAATGCTTTCTTCTGTCAGCGATAAAAGATCAAAACAATAGGCCGCTTCGTATATGGCCAGATCATTCTCTGGATTTAGGTCCAGCGCCTTGGTGAGATATTCCAGTGTTTTGTCGAAGTTGCCCATGTTTTCATATTCAAAGGCAATGCTGCAATACACATAGTCGGGTTCGTCGGCATTGTCTACCGCTTTGTTGTATTCTTCAATGGCTTTTTCGTAATGCCGGAGTTGTGAGTAAATGGCTCCTTTTGTAAGGAATACATCGGAGTTCTCGGGCTCCAGAGCTTCCACGTCGCTGAGTATCTCCAGGGCTTTATCTTCCTTGTTAGTGGTAGCCAGAAGCTGTGCCCGCCGCAACATAAGCGGAACAGAGCCAGGGTGCACACCAACAGCATACTCGGCAATTTGCATGGCCTGGCGGTAATCGGCAAGGTAAACAAAATGGTCGATAATCTCCTCAAAATCATCCACATCGAAATAAATGGATTGTTTTTGATCGATCATCTCTTTGAAACGCTGTACCTGCCAGGGTATATCGTTGATATCGTTAACTTGATGGCTCATTATTCAGGTATTAGTGCATTTTGCTTTGGCTGAAAGAAGCGTTTTTTTTGACCTGATTGGCTTCGCAAAAACCCTGCCATGCAATATGCACCACAAAGGTAGCAAAAAAAGAAAGACAAGCATTTTTGCGGTTCAGGTTACGGAATTAAATGTATGAAAATTTGCCGAAGAGAATCCCCGATTTACACGGATTTTATCAACGAATTGTTAACAATTCTTGTGATGTATCACACGTTGAAGATGGGAAAAAATCGCTGGATAAAACCATAATAAATGATAATTTTGCACAAAATTAAAGTAGGATACAATGTTTGACAATTTAACGGATCGCCTTGACAGGGCCTTTAAACTGCTTAAAGGCCAGGGACATATTACCGAGATCAATGTTGCTGAAACCCTTAAGGATGTAAGGAAAGCATTGCTCGATGCTGATGTTAGTTTCAAGATTGCCAAAACCTTTACCGAAACGGTAAAACAAAAGGCACTGGGACAAAACGTACTTACCGCGGTGTCGCCCGGTCAGCTGATGGTAAAGGTGGTGCACGAGGAGCTTACGGCTCTCATGGGGCACCAAAATGAGGAAATCAACCTCAAGGGTAGCCCGGCTATCATCCTCATAGCGGGTTTGCAGGGTAGTGGTAAAACAACGTTCTCTGCCAAACTGGCAAACTACCTGAAAAACAAGAAGAATAAGAAAGTGCTTCTGGTGGCTTGCGATGTATACCGTCCTGCTGCGATTGATCAGCTTAAAGTATTGGGACAGCAGATTGATGTTGAGGTATTTGCCGGAGAAGAGGGAAGCAAAGATCCTGTAGGTATTGCAAAGAAAGCTGTAAACCATGCCAAAACAATGGGGCACAGCGTGGTAATTGTGGATACCGCAGGTCGTTTGGCCATTGATGAGCAAATGATGCACGAGATTGCCTCCATCAAACAAACCCTGAACCCCCAGGAAACCCTCTTTGTGGTCGACTCCATGACGGGTCAGGATGCCGTGAATACAGCCAAGGCTTTCAACGACAGGCTCAACTTCGATGGGGTAGTGCTTACCAAACTCGATGGTGATACCCGCGGTGGTGCAGCCCTTACCATTCGTTCGGTGGTAGAAAAACCCATCAAGTTTGTGGGGATCGGTGAAAAAATTGATGCTCTCGACCTGTTCCACCCACGCCGTATGGCCGACCGTATACTCGGGATGGGTGATATCGTATCGCTGGTAGAAAAAGCCCAGGAACAATTTGACCAGGAAGAGGCCCGCAAGCTGCAAAAGAAGATTGCCAAGAATCAGTTCAATTTCGAGGATTTCCTTAAGCAGCTTCAGCAAATCAAAAAAATGGGTAATGTGAAGGACCTGGTGGGAATGATCCCTGGCATGGGTAAAGCCATGAAAGATGTTGACCTTGAAGACGATGCATTCAATGGCATTGAGGCCATCATTTACTCCATGACCCCTGAAGAGAGAGAGAACCCCACCATCCTCAACGGAAGCCGGCGCAAACGTATTGCCAATGGTAGTGGCACCACTATCCAGGATGTAAACCGCCTGATAAAACAGTTTGAAGATACCCGAAAAATGATGAAGATGATGTCGGGTGGTGGCGGAAAACTCATGAATATGATGCGGGGCATGCCCGGAATGCGCAAATAATATCCAGTCCATTATCTTTTCAAGGCCTGATAGTTTTTTACAATAAAGCTTTAGCATATGCAACTGATTGACGGAAAAAAGATCGCCAACGACATCAAAAGAGAAATTGCCGAAGAGGTGAAAAAAATGGTGGATGCCGACCAGCGTCCTCCCCATCTGGCGGCCCTGCTGGTAGGCAACGATCCTGCCAGTGAAACCTATGTGGCCAGCAAAGGCAAAGCCTGCAAAGAAGTAGGTTTCGACTCTTCTACCTACAAATTCGAAAGCGATATTTCTGAGCAGGAGTTGCTTAAGACAGTTGAATTTCTGAACAATGATCCGGAAGTTGACGGATTTATTGTTCAGTTGCCATTGCCCGATCATATCGACGAAGAGAAGATTATCCAGGCCATCAGGCCGGAAAAGGATGTTGACGGCTTTCACCCGGTAAACGTAGGCCGCATGACCATAGGCCTGCCTGCTTATGTATCGGCTACCCCTCATGGTATCATGGAGCTGCTGATGCGCTCAGGGATAGAAACCGAAGGCAAGCATTGTGTGGTTTTGGGGCGCAGCAATATTGTAGGCCGCCCCATGAGCATCCTTATGTCGCGCACCACCAACCCCGGCAACTCTACGGTTACGGTATGCCACAGCCGAACCAAAAACCTGAAGGAAATTACCTCCCAGGCCGATATCCTCATCGTAGCCATCGGCAAACCCGAGTTTGTTACTGCTGATATGGTAAAGCAAGGAGCTGTGGTTATTGATGTGGGTATACATCGTGTTGAAAGCAGCCAGACCAAATCGGGTTTCAGACTCATTGGCGATGTAAAATATGACGAGGTGGCACCCAAATGCTCTCATATTACGCCGGTTCCTGGTGGGGTAGGCCCCATGACCATTGTGTCGTTGCTCATGAATACTTTCAAAGCGCGTAAAAAAGAAATTTATTCCTGATTTGAATAATACTCGTTTATCCAATCTGAGTGAACAACAGCAGGCACTTCTGGAACAAGGTCTGCTGTTGCCTGTTATGGAGATGTTTTACTCCATTCAGGGTGAAGGTTATAATACCGGAAAGGCTGCATTTTTTCTCCGTATCGGGGGCTGCGATGTGGGATGCCACTGGTGCGATGTAAAAGAATCGTGGGATGCCTCCCTGCATCCGCTCACCACCCTTGATGAGATCATGGACCGGCTGGCTCTTTTCGGAGCCACAGCCGTGGTAATTACCGGTGGCGAGCCCCTGATGTACAACCTGGATGCCCTGTGCCAGCGATTGCGCGCACAGAATATCCGTATTTTCCTGGAAACCTCCGGAACCTTTCCTCTCTCGGGTAGCTTCGACTGGATTTGTGTATCGCCAAAATCGCAATTCAGCCCACGCCGCGATATGTTGCAGCTGGCCGATGAGCTCAAAGTGATCGTTTATGAAGAGCAGGATTTTGCCTGGGCAGAGCAAAACCTTCCATGGGTAAAGGAGAAATGCCGCCTTTACCTGCAGCCAGAGTGGAGCCGCTACTCCAAAATGTTGCCCCTGATCGTAGATTACATCCTGAAAAACCCACGATGGATGTTTTCTCTGCAATCGCACAAGTTTATGAACATACCCTGAGGGCAGGTTGCAGGGATGAAACGAACATGTTTGCCCCCAAAAGACATCCATGAGTGTATCTGTTAACTGAGCCATAGGTTTTGTTATGGAAGCCAAACTGCATATTGGGGCTTCTCGAAAAAAATGCTTAGGTTTGTGTAATGGATCGATCCCTGTAACCTTTGCGGTTGTTTGTCTGGGGGACTTTTATTTTACTTTTCTCAAAGGAGTTGTATGTGCAAGGTGTGTTTTGATTTCCGGTTTTTTATCAGGTTGGTTTCACTGGTACTGGTTTTTATTTTGTTTGCTGAAGAAACCCATGCCCAGCCACCAGAGCTCTCCACTACCTCCAATCGTGCCCGAAGAGCTTTTCAGGATGCCGTAAACAAATATAATATGCGCGATGTGGAAGGTGCTGCCGAGAGTTTCCGCGAAGCCATCCGCCACGACCCTCGCTTTATTGAGGCCTATATTGTTATGGGCGAAATGTTTCAGACTATGCAGCAATTTGAAGAAGCCGTTAAGTCATACCAGGAAGCTGTAAAAATTGATCCGGCATTTTATCCCAACATTTTCTCTCAACTGGCCGAGTCGGCTTTGTACATAGGAGAGTATCAATTGGCCCACGAGAGTATATTGCAGTTTTTAGAAAACCCCCGCTTGAGCACTGCTCAACAACAAAGAGCGCAATCGATACTTCGCCGTAGCGAGTTTGCCCTTCATGCCATAGCCAATCCGGTTCCATTTGAACCTGAAAACCTGGGTCCTGCCATCAATGGCCCATTTGATGAATACGCACCAACCCTTACTGCCGATGAACAAACATTGATCTTTACCCGTAAGGAACCCCGGCGCGACACACAGCACATGGAGTGGGGCAGAGAGGTGGAGAATTTTTTTGTGAGCTACCGTGAAAATGGAGAATGGACCCCGGCAGTAGACCTGGGCCCGCCCATCAACACACAATACAATGAAGGAGCCCAGAGCATTTCTGCCGATGGGTTGCATTTGTATTTTACCGGGTGCAACAGGCCAGGAGGTCATGGTAGTTGCGATATTTATTACTCCAGAAGGGTGGGCAACAACTGGAGCCCTCCGGTGAACCTGGGGCCTCCTGTTAATGGCCCTTCCTGGGATTCGCAACCCTCCATTGCTCCCGATGGCCGAACTTTGTATTTCGTTTCCAATCGTCGTGGCAACATTGGCAGGATGGATATCTGGACCAGTGTTTTGCAGGAAGATGGCAGATGGTCGGATCCAGTAAACCTGGGTCCGGTTATAAATACCACCGGAAGGGAGATGTCGCCTTTTATCCATCCTGATAACCGTACACTTTACTTTGCTTCCGATGGTCATTTGGGTATGGGCGGGCTGGATCTGTTTTACTCGGTACGCGATGAGGAAGGAAACTGGCAAACCCCTGTAAATCTTGGTTATCCCATTAATACTCATGCCGATGAGATGTCGTTGGTGGTGGGTGCATCGGGCCGTGAGGCCTACTTTGCATCCGAACAACCCGGCGGACAAGGCAGGTCTGATCTTTATTTCTTCGAGCTGTATGAAGAGGCCCGCCCTAATATGGTTACCTATATGAAGGGGTTTGTGTTCGATGCCCATACCCGAAGACGGTTACGTGCCAGTTTCGAGCTGGTAGATCTGCAAAATGAAGAGATCCTTGTGCAATCCTTCTCCGACGATCGCACAGGTGAGTTTCTTATTCCCATCCCTGCAGGGCGCAACCTGGCTCTGAATGTTTGGCGCGATGGGTACTTGTTTTTTTCCGAGAACTTCTCCTTTGCCGATGTGCGAACCGGGCTCGACCCTCATTTGTACGATATCCCTCTTCAGCCCATCCGCGAGGGAGAAACGGTGGTACTTCGCAATATCTTTTTTGAAACCGACAGCCACGATCTTTTGCCCGAATCATTGAGCGAACTGCAAAGACTTTTTAACCTGTTGACTATGAACCCTGGTTTGAAGATAGAGATCAGTGGCCATACCGACAGCACAGGCAGCTTTGCTTACAACAAAACTTTATCGCAAAACCGGGCCCTCAGTGTATACAACTTCCTGGTAGAGAAAGGGATCGACAGGACGCGCCTGAGCTACACCGGATATGCCGATACACAGCCTGTTGCCGGAAATGATACCGAAGAGGGCAGGGCGCGAAACCGGCGTACCGAGTTTAAAGTAATTTCCAATGCTCAATAAAGCTAAGACAGTTGCCATGCTTGAAAAAATAAATCTGAAGAAGATACTGTTTCTGGATGTGGAAACGGTACCCATGGTAGGTGATTATGAAGAACTGCCCGATGTTTTCAAAGAACTTTGGGAGAAAAAAGCCCAGCGCATAAAGGGGGATGAAGAAAAATCTACAGCAGAATTGTTTTTCGAAAGAGGCGGCATCTACAGCGAGTTCGGAAAGATTGTTTGTGTTTCGGCTGGTTTCTTTCATGGCGAAGGAGAAGAGCTCCGGTTTCGTTGTAAAGCTTTCTTCGATGACAATGAGGCACAGTTGCTAACCGATTTTGCCGATTTACTCAATAGCAGTTTCAATACTTCCGGGCATTTTCTTTGTGGCCACAATGCCCGTGAGTTCGATTTTCCATACATAGCGCGCCGCATGCTGATCAATCGTATTCCTCTTCCCGACATCATCAATCTGCAAGGGAAGAAGCCCTGGGAAGTTACCCACCTTGACACCATGGAGCTCTGGAAGTTTGGCGATTATAAAAACTATACCTCTCTGGCCACTCTTGCCGCAGTATTTGGTATACCCACTCCCAAAGATGATATCATGGGCAGCGATGTGGCCCGAGTGTACTGGAGGGAAAACGACCTGAAGCGCATTGCCATTTATTGTAATAAGGATGTGGTTACTACCGCCCGGCTTTTCCTTAAGTATTCCTTTAAGGGAGAGCTTGAGGATAAAAACATAGAATCGCTGGTGTAATCCTTCCCATTAAACACGTATATCCGATCATGGCTGAAAAAAGCAAAAAAGCCCTGCTGTCCAAATCTACCTTTATCAAAGGAATCCAGTGTCGTAAGGCATTGTATTTATACAAAAACCGTTATTTCCTGAGAGATCCGCTCAGTCCTGAGCAGCGGGCCAAATTTGTAAGAGGTACAGATGTGGGGATTTTTGCCCGGCAACTCTTCCCGGGAGGGATGGATGCATCGCCGGCAACCCATTTTCAGATGGCCAAATCGGTTGAAAAAACTGCTGCCCTGATTGCGGAAGGGAGTACCGATGTGATCTATGAAGCTGCTTTTGCTTTTGACGATGTGGTGGTAGCTCTGGATATCCTTTACAGGAAAGATGGGAAATGGCACGGGGCAGAGGTGAAAAGCAGCCGGTCGTTGTCTGAAACGTATCATTGGGATGCCGCATTACAATACTATGTAATTTCTGGCAGCGGAATGGAACTGGCTGATTTTTCGCTGGTTTATATCAATAAAGATTACGTGCGGCAGGAGGCAATTGATCCCTGGAAATTATTCGTGATGGAGAGCCGGCTGGAGGATGCAAAGGGTAAGCAAGACATGGTAAAAGAACTGGTGGCTGAGCTAAAAGAGACCATCGCCCTGAAGAAATCTCCCGAAATACCCATTGGTATGCATTGCCATGACCCCTATCCTTGTGATTTTATTGACCATTGCTGGAAGAAAGTACCTGATACTTCGGTATTTTTGCTGAAAGGAGTAGAGCGTGAACTACAGTTTGCATGGTACCATCAAGGCATTGAACAAGTTGACCAGATACCGGATGAGTACAAACAAATGCCTTTGATTGCCAGTCAGTTGAAAAGCATCTCAGATCGGACACCTGTGCTCGATAAAGAGCTTTTGCAAAAGCATTTCCATGGTTCCTCTGGTAAAGGATTGATCATGAATACTTTTGTTTTTGCACCTGCTATTCCCCTTTTTGTTGGCACGCAGCCCTATCAGATACTTCCTTTTGCTGTTGGCTGGCAGGATCTGGCCTCCGGAAAAGCCTATCATTGGTTAGATGAGCCAGGTACTAATGACACAGACCAAACTGCCCGGAAAATTCTGGAAATTGCCAGAGAATATGATACAATCTGGGTTTTTGACCTTGAAACCGAGAAAAACCTCCTTGGCCGGTACAGCCTTTCGATGCCCCAGCTTGCAGCAGAGTTTGCACTTATAGAACAGAAATTCAGAGGATTGAAAAGTCCTTTGGAGGAAAACTGGATTGTGCATCCCCACCACCAGGAGCTTAACCATCCGGAGCAGTTTTTAACTCATTTTGGTGTTGCTTCGGCCAAACTACCCAGGAACCTCCAAATCCGCCAGGAAGCCGATGTTTTGTATCAACGGCTCTCTCAGACTGATTCCCCGCAGGAAATAGAGGATGGAACAGAATCATTGCAGCATTTCATCAAGGGTAAAATGAAAAACATTCATAAACTCTACCAGCTTTTCTGTGATTTAAGTGCGTGAATATGTAAATATGTGTAAGGTATTGTGGTTTAGCGGGTTGTTTGTATTTGATTGATGTTCATTATGTTACTGTGCAGATTTCTCTTTTCCGTATTGATCAGAGGGTTGCGGATTGTTGAAAACTAAATTCTTGTTTTTCGGGTTCAGATCGCAAAGCTTTGGTTATTTTTGTCAGATGGAAAACACGGAAAACAAGCAAAACCAAGTTGGGCGAAGGGTCACTAAAAACCCTTCAATGACAGCACTTTCAGCTTTGGGGGATCACGGGCGTATCCCGCCCCAGGCACTCGATCTGGAAGAAGCTGTGCTGGGAGCCATGATGCTGGAGCAAAATGCATTAACAAATGTAATTGACATCATCAAGCCTGAGGTTTTTTATAAAGAAGCGCATCAAAAGATATTCCGGGCCATACACAAATTGTTCGCCGACTCGGAACCCGTAGATATACTTACTGTAACCCAGCAACTGCTAAAAAATGGAGACCTGGAGTCGGTAGGGGGTGCCTATTACATCTCACAACTTACCAGTCGTATTGCCTCTGCGGCTAATGTGGAGTTTCATGCTCGCATTGTAATTCAGAAATTCCTGCAGCGCGAACTGATCCGTATTTCAAATGGTATTATCAAAGAATCTTACGAGGATTCATCTGATGTTTTCGACATTCTTGATAAAGCAGAGAAAGAGCTTTTTGCCATCAGTGAAACCAATCTTCGCAGAAGCTTTTCCGATATGCCTTCCCTGGTGAGGGAAGCTGTAAAGCAATTGGAAACTGCCCGCGAGCAGGATGGGCATATCAGTGGGATTCCCAGTGGTTTTTCTGGTGTTGACCGCGTAACGGCCGGCTGGCAGAAATCAGACCTTATCATCCTGGCAGCCCGCCCAGGTATGGGGAAAACAGCTTTTGTTCTTACAATGGCCCGCAACATGGCGGTAGAGTTTAAAAAGGCAGTGGCAGTGTTTTCGCTCGAGATGGCGGGTGTGCAGCTTGTAATGCGTTTGATTGCCAGTGAAACCGAGCTTGCTGCCGACAAGCTTAAAAAGGGGCAACTGGAGCAGTACGAATGGGAGCAACTCAATGCCAAATTGAGCAACTTAACTGATGCCCCTCTTTTTATTGACGATACGCCTGCACTTTCGATCTTTGAACTGCGCGCCAAGTGTCGCCGTTTGAAAGCTCAGCACGATATCCAGCTGGTTATTATTGACTACCTGCAGCTTATGTCGGGCGGTGGAGACAAATCGGGCAACCGGGAGCAGGAGATTAGCAACATCTCCCGATCATTGAAGGGTTTGGCCAAGGAACTCAACATTCCGATCATAGCCTTGTCGCAGTTGAGCCGTGCTGTAGAAACCCGCGGTGGTTCAAAGAAACCTTTACTCTCCGACTTACGCGAATCCGGTGCCATTGAGCAGGATGCAGATATGGTGTGTTTTATTTACCGCCCCGAGTATTATAAGATACTCGAAGACGAACAAGGCAACTCAACCGAGGGGATGGCCGAATTCATCATTGCCAAGCACCGGAACGGAGCCCTGGAGGATATTCCACTTCGCTTTATTGACAAATTTGCCAAATTTATGGACTATGATGCAGGAGGTGGATTCGATCAGGCACCTCAATTGCGGCCCTCATCTGCTTTTGATGCTCCTGCGCAAAACATCGTTACCATGCCTTCGCGCATGAACGATGAACCCGATGACGATGTGCCCTTTTGATGATATCTTTTTTGTAAGTAAAAGGTTGCAACCGGAAAAGCGAGGAATCTGATCCTTTGATTTCTCTTTACATTTTTTTAAACCCTTTCTGTACAGGATTGTTGTAAATTTACGTTTTGTAAGAAATACAGAAACAATGCTGAAACGAATCTCCTCAATTTTATTTTTCTGGATATTTTTGTCCCTGTGGGTACAAGGAGCACAGATTCTTATTCCCATGGACAATAGCCAGCAAAACCACCTGAAAGCTTACGGGATTGCCTTTTTTGTGCTTACACACGATGTTGAAGTGAGCTGGCTTCTCAACTACAGGGGTGGGAGCTTTATGTTTCAGCACCATAGGCAATTTGAGCAGGAGCTTGCCATTCGTGGAGTGTCGTATCAGGTAATTGCCGATGTGCAGGCGGCTGCAATACTGGCCGAGATAGCAAGTCCGGATGTGAACATGGAAGAGATTATCCTCCATAAAGTTCCTCGTATAGCGGTTTACACTCCTCCCCATAGCCTCCCCTGGGATGATGCAGTAACTTTGGCACTTACCTATGCCGAGATCCCTTATGATCCTATCTACGATGAAGAAGTATTATCCGGAGTTTTGCCACTTTACGACTGGCTTCATGTGCACCACGAAGATTTTACCGGGCAATTCGGAAAATTCTGGGCTGCATACCGCAATGCACCCTGGTATCGCAAGGATGTAGAGCTTGCTGAAGGATTGGCCCGAAAGCTGGGTTTCGACCGTGTAGCAGACCTTAAACTGGCTGTAGCCCGAAGCATCCAGCAATTTGTAGCGGGTGGAGGTTACATGTTTGCTATGTGTTCCGCTCCCGAAAGCATTGATATAGCGCTGGCTGCCGATGGCGTAGATATTGTACATGAGGTATTTGACGGAACACCCATCGACCCAAGGGCACAGCAAAAGCTCGATTTCTCCCGAACCTTCGCTTTTCATAATTTCCAGATTGTTACCAACCCTTATGAGTATGCCAAGTCTGATATAGATGTTCCCAAAACCGGGCGCGATCAGGTGACAGACTTCTTTACTCTATTCGAGTTTTCCGCCAAATGGGATCCGGTACCTACTATGCTCACCCAAAACCATCAAACCCTCATCAAGGGGTTTATGGGGCAAACCACCGCTTTTCGCAAAGATCGTATCAAGCCTACTGTTACTATTCTGGGCGAAAAGAGGGCTTACAATGAAGCCCGCTATATCCATGGGAGTTTCGGGCAGGGCACCTTTACCTTTTACGGTGGGCATGATCCGGAAGATTACCGCCATTTTGTGGGCGATCCGCCAACGGACCTCAACCTCTTTCCCAACTCGCCAGGCTATCGTCTGATTTTAAACAATGTACTGTTTCCTGCAGCCCGCAAGCAAAAGCAGAAAACCTGATGGGTTTTTATGCAGTTGCCCGGCAATCCATGCAAAGTGGTTTGCTTTCAAATCCATGCACAGGGTAAAAATTACTTCTTTCTTTTGTAGGTAAGAAAAGCGTAAGGATATGGGTTTTTCTCATCGGGTTGCTTTTCCTCGCGTTCTACCAGTTCCCATTTATCCTGGCTGATCTCCGGGAAAAAACTGTCTCCTTCGAAGTTTGCGTAAACACGGGTAATGGATAGTTTACGGGTAAAATGCAGGTTGATTACCTGGCGATAGATTTCGCCACCTCCTGCAACAAATACCTCTCCATCCTCTTTTGCCTTGCAAAAGGCATCTTTAAGGTCGGTAACCACCTCGCAACCCATGGCATCAAAATCCTTGTTTCGGCTTACTACAATGGTTTTTCTTCCAGGCAAAGGTTTGCCTATGCTTTCAAAGGTTTTTCTGCCCATAATCAGAGTATGGTTGAGTGTTTGCTCTTTGAAATGTTTCAGATCTGCCGGCATATGCCACAGAAGCTTGTTGTTGGCCCCAATCACATTGTTGTTGGCAATGGCAGCAATAATGGTGATTTTCATATTGTTTTGGTTTATGGTTTTGCCTGGTTTGGTTTCTGGTAGGAGCTAAACGGCCACCTGTGCTTTGATGTGAGGGTGGGCGTTGTAGTTTAGCAGTGTAAAATCTTCGTAGCGGAAATCGAAAATATTTTTAATCTCAGGATTAATTTGCATGGTTGGAAGAGGCATGGGTTGACGGCTAAGCTGCAGCTTTGCCTGATCAAGGTGGTTCAGGTATAAATGAGCATCGCCGAAAGTGTGTACAAAATCGCCGGGTTGCAAATCGCAAACCTGGGCAATCATCATGGTAAAGAGTGCATAAGATGCAATATTGAAGGGCACTCCCAGGAAAATATCTGCACTTCGTTGGTAAAGCTGACAGGAAAGTTTCCCGTCGGCCACATAAAACTGAAAAAGAATGTGGCATGGAGGCAAGGCCATTTTATTTATCTCGCCCACATTCCAGGCACTCACCAGGTGTCGGCGAGAGTCCGGGTTTTTTTTTATCTGGTCGATCAGCTGGCTGATCTGATCCACAGGGCCCGAAGCGGATTGCCAGCTGCGCCATTGGGCTCCATAAACAGGTCCCAGATCTCCATTTTCATCGGCCCACTCATCCCAAATGCGCACACCGTTGGCATTGAGGTAGCCAATGTTGGTATTGCCTTGCAGAAACCAAAGAAGTTCGTGGATAATGGATTTAAGGTGTAGTTTTTTTGTAGTTACCAAAGGAAATCCCCGGGAAAGATCAAATCGCATCTGGTACCCAAAAATACTGAGGGTACCCGTGCCAGTGCGGTCTTCCTTTCTTACACCATGATCCAGCACATGCTGCATCAGTTGAAGGTATTGCTGCATTATTGTAGTCGTTTATCTGAAAATTGAACCATAAGCCTGCCTTCAAATCAAGCCTTGTAAGCATGATGAACTCACGGAGAGCAGATTTCTCCTTAAGCAGACTTCCTGAATTAAACCGCCCAAAGTTATGTTTTATGATGCTTAAAAGCAAGAGAAACCCTATATACTTGTTTAGCAATGTTACAGCAGTTTCTGTTAATATGTCCCAAACCTTTCATCTTATCTCTTGGGATATTTTAACCAACCAACAGTATTTCCTGAAGAGGATTATTCTAAATTTGATCCATTCGAATATATTTTGGTATTTGCGTTTAGTGGATTGATTTTTGATGTATCAGGCACTTGTATGAACCCTTTCTTTTTTTATGAAGATTTTTTGTAAATGTTTATTGATCCTGCTGGCAGCGGGTGTTTTTTCCGGTGTTGCAAGGGGGCAGGATGCCACCGACCGTAAGATTGTAAAAGGGTGGATATTGCAGGAGGGTGATTCGCTGCCCATCTCCAATGTGCATGTTGTTAACCTCAGCAGGGCCTGGGGTACTACCAGCAGTTACGATGGATCTTTCAGCATGCGTCTGGGGCCCGACGATCGCATTATGTTCAGGGCGGTTGGTTTTTATACAGATACTCTTGAGTTTACA
Source organism: Bacteroidales bacterium (assembly GCA_046291875.1). GTDB lineage: Bacteria > Bacteroidota > Bacteroidia > Bacteroidales > UBA7960 > SKVR01. The sequence goes on from JBKBSF010000009.1 coordinate 92,820, forward strand.
GTAAACAAGCTGGCGGGGCTGGACTCGCTGGTGATCTTTCTAAGACCTCAGATCTACGAATTACCCATGGTGGATGTTTATCCCTATGCCACTTTCACCGAGTTCAAGTATGCTTTTCTTAATTTCAAAGACCCGGAGCCGCCCATCGACCTGAGGTTGCCGGATCCTTTGTCTATTCCTTCCAGTAGCGATGGGCAGGGCGGTATTGTAATTCCAGGGCCTATAACCTATCTGTATGATCGGTTTTCGCGCAGGGGAAAGGAACTGGCGCGCTACCACCAGGTACTGGCTCAACAGGATATTGAGCGCAGAGCTGCCAGGGTAGTAAATGTGGAACTGGTAAAAAGATATACGGGGTTAAAAGATGACCGGGAGGTTTATGATTTTCTGGAATACTGCAATATTACCCCCGAGTTTGTGCTTTCCCGGAAAGAATATGAAGTGTATCAGGCACTACTTGTTTGTTATGAACAATATTGTCTCGAAAAGTAGTACGTACTTCACTTCACTCACACCCATTAAAAAAGGAGGACTTTTCTAAGCCCTCCTTTTTTAACGGATACCGCTATCCGGCCATTTCATCATAATTCTCATCGTTCTCTTCATCATAATCATAATAGCCTCCATATTCTTCTTCTACCTCTTTTTTGAGGCGTTGCTGGCGCTTATGGTCTTCCAGCTGAGTGCTAAGCTGACGGAAGAAAGATGTTTGGGTAAAAGGTGTGCTTTCGAGGAAGCTTTCCAGTTTTGTAAAATCGAGCTGGTTGTTGGTAAAAACATTTTTCCGTGCCAGCACAGCAATGGCTACTTCTTCTCTGTCGGTAACCACATGGCGGGCCTCGATCCAACCTCTTTTTTGTTTGCGTTCGCCAATCACCTCCACCCAATCTCCGGCTCTTTCACTTATCACCACAAACTCCATGGGCGATAATTCTACATTGGTGGCTGTTAACAAATCAGGTCTGCGGTTTACCATTGTCTGGGTAGCAATAGCGGCAGCTTCGCCCTTTACCAGTCCATAATCCGGAGCCCAGCCCAATGTACCGTCAGAAAGCCTGATTTTGAAGTAATTTCTATTGTTGTCGGCTTCGTCAATGGAGCTTTCGCCCATGTCTTCAACTGTTTCGCCAAGGTTGAGAGCCGAAAGCCATCGGCCTGATCGTTGGGGTTCTTCACGAACAGGTACCTGATCCCACAGGCAAACAATAGTATTTACCTCTGCGATCTCTTCCGTCTGTTTCTCTTTTTTGGGCTCGTTGCCCGATGATCCGCAACTTCCCAGGATTACCAGCAGCGCCAGTAACGGAAGAAGTTTTTTAAAGTAATTTAATTGCATGTTTTTGGGTTTTAAATGAGTAGTAAATGAGTATTACGGCGGGTAGCTTCCGGAGAGGTTTACTCTCCGGAGTTTATCCCAGTATCATTCCAACAATGGTGGCACTCATAAGGGCAGCCAGTGTTCCTCCCAGAAGTGCTCTCATCCCAAATTGCGAAAGCAAAACACGGCGTGAAGGAGCCAGTGAGCCAATACCCCCGATCTGTATACCGATGCTTGCAAAATTGGCAAAACCACACAGCATGTAGGTTGCCATAATGATGGTTTTGGGATCGGCAAATGCACCGGCCTCTTTGAGCTCGGCAAGGCTTACATAACCAATAAACTCTGTCATGATAATTTTTTCTCCCAGCAATCGTCCGGCCAGTGTGATGTCGGGTAAGCTGATACCGATGAGCCACATAATGGGGGCAAAGGTATAGCCCAGAATAAACTGCAGTGAAAGCTGATTGTATTGTCCATTGGTAAGTTCGGCAATGGTTGCATTAAGGTTTGTCCAGGCTCCGATTTTCCCCACGATAAAGTTAAACATTGCAATGAAGGCGATGAAAACCAGAAGCATAGCAGCCACATTTGCCGCCAGTTTCAGACCTTCTGAAGTTCCATTGGAGATGGAGTCGAGGATGTTGCTGCCAATTCTGTCGCGAGAGATCTCCATGGTCTTGTCGATCTCTTCTGTTTGGGGGAAGAGTATTTTGGTAACTACCACAGCACCGGGAGCAGCCATAATGGAAGCCGCAAGGAGGTGCTTGGCAAAGATGAGCCTTTGCACCGGATCATCGCCTCCCAGAAAACTGATATAAGCCGCCAGCACTCCACCCGCCATGGTTGCCATACCGCCGGTCATAACCAGCAACATTTCCGATTTGGTCATGTTGGGCAGGTAGGCCTTTATCATGAGGGGCGATTCTGTTTGACCCAGAAAGATATTGCCGGCCACAGAAAGGCTTTCTGCACCTGAGAGCTTAAGTGCTTTGGTCATGAGCCATGCCAGTACATATACGATTTTTTGTATGATCCCCAGATAAAAAAGCAAACTGGTAAGTGCAGAAAAGAAAACAATGGTGGGAAGTACCTGGAAGGCGAAAATAAACCCGTAAGTTTCGGTGTTGAGAAATCCAGCAAAAAGAAACTCGGTTCCGGCCTTGGTGAAATCAAGTATCACAACAAATATCTTACCTACCAGCTCAAAGAAATACTGTATGGCTGGCACCTGTAGAATACCAAAGGCAAGTAACACCTGAATGGTCAGACCTATTGCTACCAGCTTCCATGAAACCGCCTTGCGGTTGGCAGAAAAGATCCATGCAATTCCGATAAGTACAAGCATGCCAAATAGTCCTCTGAGGATATTGGTAATGCCGAAAGCAAATGCAGCAACCTCTGCAGGCTTGTAGGAAAAATGATATTGATACTGGTTGTCACGGAGCACAAGTACTTGTGCGCTGAACTCTTCAATTGTAAAGGGCATGGGTCGTGTTTTTCCTTCCAGCATATCTCCAGAAAGTCTGGCAATAGCCTCGCCCTGATGGTAAAAGGTAATACTAATATCTCCTGCAATTGCAGCATATTCCATTGAGTCTACCTGAAGCGACAAGTCGTCGGGTTGCGGAAGCAAAACCAGCTGATTTTCTTGCCTGAACCATGTGCCTCTTGCCGACCAATCGGCCAGAGAGAGGTTGAAAACATTCCCGTCGGCATCGCTTAGGGCGAGAAAGTCATTTTCGGTTGCAGGATTTTCCTGGCCGCTTTCCAGTTCAATGGTTTTTTCGAGTTTCCAGTGCTGAGAGATCTCTGCAATAGACTCCGGGTCGGCTTGAGTGGTGCATGAGGCCAGCACTACCAAGGATAGCAGGATGGCCTGAAGGGGCAGGCGTAAAAGGTATTTCTTCATAAATAAGGTTTTGTGTAGGTAGATGGTGGCATTTCCTTGTTTTGTTTTCCCGGTATTGAACCCATTATGATGTTGAATAATGTGCCAAAAAAATAGGTTTGCAAGGCAAATGCCTGCAAACCTATTAATTTTTTTTAAATCCACACGGACTTTTGACAAAATATATATCCTACCGGGTGCCTTTGCGTTTGTTGATCTCATCTCTTATTTTTGAGGCCTTCTCATAGGCTTCTTCATCGATGGCAGCCATCAGCAAATCCTCCAGTTCTTTGATGGTAAGGTTTTCATAATCCGAACCCGCTATGTCACTCTCATGTTGCAACCCTTGCTCGCCCATGGTTTTGTCTTCTTCCTGCAGTACTATACCTGCAGCACTGAGGATAGTTTCATAAGTATAAATGGGGCACTTGAACCTCACTGCCAGAGCCACCGCATCTGAAGTGCGCGAATCGATCTCCACCTCCTTAATGCCATCAAAGCATACGAGTTTGGAATAAAAGATCCCTTCAGAAAATTTGTAGATAATCACCTCTTTGATAATGATATTAAAGGTCTGGGCGAAATTCTTCAATAAATCGTGGGTGAGGGGCCTGGAGGGTTTCATCTTCTCCAGTTCAATGGCTATAGCTTGGGCTTCAAAGCTTCCTATTATAATTGGCAGTCTTCTTTTTTCTCCGTTTTCTCCCAGAATCAGGGCATAAGCACCTGACTGCGACTGGCTGTATGAAATCCCTAATATCTCTAATTTTATTTTTTCCATTAAAAAGAAGATGTTTGCTACAGTTTGAAGGATTGAAATAAAGGTTTGTATTACAAAATTAGGGTTATTTTATGATTTTTGCACACCGCAGATGCTTTTTTCCCGGCCCCGGGCAAATGTACCAACTTTACACTTCCCAGGGCAGATTGTTGTATAGTTGTAAGGCAACTTAACAATGCCTTAACATTTCTTAAGTTTTTGCCTGTGTGCAAAGAATTAATTTCTATTTTTGCCCACATCCAAATCCAATTTTATCAATACACATGTTTAACTAAATCTTTAAAAGGAGGGAAAAAATGCCACTGATTTTTTGGTTAGTACCTGTCAGTTCTTTTCTGGCCTTGCTATTTGCCTGGATATTCTTTAAACAGATGATGGGATATAGCGAAGGAACAGAAATGATGAAAAAAATTGCTACCCACGTTCGAAACGGCGCGGGAGCCTATTTACGCCAGCAATACAAAATAGTTTTGCTGGTTTTTTTAATTCTAACGGTCATCTTCAGCATCATGGCCTTTGGTTTGGGAATTCAGAATAAATGGGTTCCCTTTGCTTTTTTATCGGGTGGAGCTTTTTCGGGTCTGGCTGGTTTTTTTGGAATGCGTGCAGCTACTTTTGCCTCTGCACGGGTTGCCAACGCCTGCCGCGAATCGCTCAACGGAGGCCTTCGCCTTGCTTTTCGCAGTGGTGCTGTCATGGGCCTTGTAGTAGTGGGCCTTGTGCTGCTCGATGTGTCTTTGTGGTTTATTGTGCTTAATATGGCCATTCCTGAAGCTGAGCCGGGCTTTAAACTTCTTACCATAACAGCCACCATGCTTACCTTCGGTATGGGGGCCTCAACACAGGCTCTGTTTGCCCGTGTAGGCGGAGGTATTTATACCAAGGCCGCCGATGTGGGTGCCGACCTGGTGGGTAAGGTGGAAGAAGGTATCCCTGAAGACGATCCGCGAAACCCTGCCACTATTGCTGACAATGTTGGCGACAACGTTGGCGATGTGGCCGGTATGGGTGCCGACCTGTTTGAATCTTTTGCCGGTTCAATCCTTGCCACCTCTCTGCTGGGTGCTGCAGCATTTGTTGGCCTTGGGTACGAAATGCAACTCAATGCAGTTATCGCTCCCATGCTTATTGCAGCCATTGGTACTCTACTGTCAATTGCCGGTGTTTTTATGGTTCGTACCCGTGAGGGTGCCACCCAGAAGGAGCTGCTTAAATCGTTGGGAACCGGCGTAAACACCAGCGCCGGATTGATCATTGTGGGTTCTTTGGGTATTTTATATTATCTGGGATTTGAAAACTACTGGGGGCTTTGGGGCTCCATCGTGGTAGGTCTGCTGGCCGGAATCGGTATCGGGCAGAGTACCGAATATTTTACGGCATCAGCCTACGCCCCCACCCGCAAGATCGCACAATCCAGCGAAACGGGCCCTGCTACTATTATTATTGCTGGTATCGGTACCGGGTTGATCTCTGCTGCTGTGCCCCTGGGTATTATTGTGGTGGCCATTACCCTGGCTTATCTTTTTGCCGCTGGCTTTACCTTCGATGTGGGTAACCTGAACATGGGGCTTTATGGTATTGGTATTGCTGCTGTAGGGATGCTGTCGACCCTGGGTATTACCCTTGCCACTGATGCTTACGGACCTATTGCTGACAATGCCGGTGGAAATGCCGAGATGTCGAAACTGGGTGCAGAAGTGCGCAAACGTACCGATGCTCTCGATGCCCTGGGCAATACCACTGCCGCAACCGGAAAAGGATTTGCCATCGGAAGTGCTGCTCTTACCGCACTGGCATTGTTGGCTGCCTATTTTGAGGAAGTGAAGATCATGTTTGTAAAGTTCCTGGATATGCCCGAATTCATTATCAACGGACTTAATGGCGAGGTGCAGGCACAACATGCCGATTTCATTGACTTTATCTATCATTACGAAATCCACCTGATGAACCCCAAAGTTCTGGTAGGCGTGTTCCTGGGGGTTATGAGTGTGTTCCTTTTCAGCGGAATGACAATGAATGCCGTAGGACGTGCCGCCCAGAAAATGGTGGATGAAGTGCGCCGGCAGTTTAAGACTATACCCGGTATTCTTGAAGGCACTGCCGAACCCGACTATGCCCGCTGTGTAGAGATTTCCACACGCGGAGCACAGAAAGAAATGATGGTGCCTTCGCTGGTAGCACTATTCATTCCTGTTATCGTAGGTGTAGTATTTGGAGTGGCCGGGGTAACGGGCTTGCTCATCGGCACCATTACCAGCGGTTTTGCACTGGCTATCTTTATGGCCAATGCGGGTGGCGCCTGGGATAATGCCAAGAAATACATTGAAGAGGGCCATCATGGCGGAAAAAATTCTCCCGGTCATCATGCCGCTGTTATTGGCGATACGGTGGGCGATCCGTTCAAGGATACTTCGGGTCCCAGTCTTAATATCCTTATCAAGCTGATGGTAATGGCATCCGTAGTTACTGTTGGGGTTGCAGTAAGCTATAGCCTGCTATAGCGAATAAATCCCCTGGAATTGGAAATAAAAAAGCGAGCCGGTCACTTCTGTCCGGCTCGCTTTTTATAGTCAGGTCTGATCCTGAGAAGGTTAGTCCTGGTGCGCGTAAGATTCGATGGGGTCGCAAGTGCAAACCAGGTTGCGATCGCCATAGGCATCATCGATGCGGGTAACAGGGGTAAAGTACTTTATCTCCTGCGACCATGGCATGGGGAAAGCAGCTTTCTCGCGGCTGTAGGGCATATCCCAGTTGCTGGTGATTACCATTGCAGCAGTATGGGGTGCATTCCTGATCACGTTATTGTCCTTATCGGCTTTTCCTTCTTCAATCTCACGGATTTCCTCGCGGATGGAAAGCATAGTATCGATAAAGCGGTCCATTTCGCTAAGGGGCTCACTTTCGGTGGGCTCTACCATAAGAGTTCCAACAACAGGAAACGCAACTGTTGGTGCATGGAAACCATAATCCATCAATCGCTTGGCAATATCAATGGCATCAATTCCGGCTGCTTTTTTCAAGGGCGCACAATCCAGGATCATCTCATGGGCACACCATCCGTTTTTGCCAGTATAGAGCACTTTGTAATGCTTTTCCAGCGAAGATTTCATATAATTGGCATTGAGGATAGCAATTTTGGTTGCCTCTGTCAATCCTTCGCTTCCCAGCATTTTTATGTATCCATAGGTGATGGGTAGAATGAAAGCGCTTCCAAAGGGTGCAGCAGCAACGGCATGGATGCCTTCTTCGCCACCGGTTTTGTGCATTACGTGCGAAGGGAGGAATTTTACCAGGTGCTGTGCCACACCGATGGGGCCTACACCTGGGCCACCCCCTCCGTGAGGAATGGCAAAAGTCTTGTGCAGGTTCAGGTGGCAAACATCGGCACCACAGATGGCCGGATTGGTTAATCCCACCTGAGCATTCATATTGGCACCATCCATGTATACTTGTCCGCCATTCTCATGTACAATGCGGGTAACGTCAAGAATATGCTCTTCAAATACTCCATGGGTAGATGGGTAGGTAACCATGATGGCAGCCAGGTTGTCCTTGTGCTTTTCTGCCTTTTCTTTCAGGTCGTTCAGATCGATGTTTCCGTTCTCGTCGCACTTCACCACCACTACCTTGGTGCCAGCCATTACGGCACTGGCAGGGTTGGTTCCGTGGGCCGAGGAAGGAATGAGGCAGATATCGCGATGGGCTTCACCACGGCTTTGATGGTAAGCCTGGATAACGGCAAGTCCTGCATATTCGCCCGATGCACCAGAGTTGGGCATAAAGGTCATGCCTGCAAAACCGGTTATTTCGCACAGAGCATTCTCCAGGTTACGGATCAACTCCAGGTAACCTTCCGCCTGGTCGGCAGGTACAAAGGGGTGGATGGCTCCAAACTCGGGCCAGCTCAGATGGAAAAGCTCTGCAGCAGCATTGAGTTTCATGGTGCAACTGCCCAGGGGGATCATGGTGCGGTTCAGCGCCAGGTCTCTGTTCTCCAGCTTCTTCATATAGCGCATCATCTCGGTTTCGGAATGATAGGCGTTGAATACACCCTGCTTCAGAAACTCTGAACTGCGTGTAAGCTCAGAAGGGATGGTTGTAATTTTTTGACATTCAGCCGGATCGCACACAAAGGGTTTAAATTCTTTGTGATTGGCTTCAGCGAAGATCTCCAGAATGTTGTTTACATCTTCCAGAGAAGTGGTTTCGTCAAAACTGATCCCGATGTTTTTGTCATCAATGATCCGGAAATTCATGTTTTTGGCCTCTGCCATCGATTTGATGGTAGCACCAAATACATTCTCCGGTAATTCGATGTGGAGAGTGTCGAAGAAGTATTTGTTGTGCTGTTTGTAGCCATACTTCTGAACTTCCTGGTTGAGCACGCCTGTAAGAATGTTGATGTGTCTTGCAATTTTTTTAAGCCCATCGGGCCCATGATACGCAGCGTAGAAACCCGCCATAACAGCCAGCAATGCCTGGGCTGTACAAATGTTGGAAGTTGCTTTTTCGCGTTTGATATGCTGCTCACGGGTTTGCAGAGCCATACGCAGTGCAGGGGATCCGAGCCGGTCAACCGACACTCCAATGATACGTCCTGGAATCTGTCGTTTGAACTCATCTGTAGTGGCAAAAAAGCCTGCATGCGGACCACCGTAGCCCATGGGTACCCCAAATCGCTGTGCCGATCCTACTACCACATCGGCACCCCACTCACCGGGAGGTGTAAGCATGGTAAGAGCCATCAGATCAGTAGCAACTACCAGTTTCATATCGTGGGCTTTGAGCTGCTCAACCAATGCTTTGTAGTTATTGACGCTGCCACGTTCATCGGGATATTGTACCAGTGCACCAAAGTAGCTGTCGTCGAAACTAACATCCTCGCAGCAGGGGCCGATCACCAATTCAATTCCCAGGGGAGTGGCGCGGTTTTTCAATACATCAATGGTTTGGGGGAAAACCCTCCCGGAAACAAAAAATTTATTGGTGCCCCTTTTCTGCGCATCGCGGCTACGGCTGTTGAAAAGCATGATCATAGCTTCGGCAGCAGCAGTGGCTTCATCAAGCAACGAAGCGTTGGCAATTTCCATTCCGGTAAGATCGCTGATTACCGTTTGGTAGTTGAGCAATGCCTCCAGACGGCCTTGCGATATCTCGGCCTGGTAAGGGGTGTAGGCGGTATACCAACCCGCGTTTTCCAGAATATTGCGCTGAATTACTCCGGGAGTTATGGTGTTGTAATAGCCCATGCCAATGAAGGTCTTGTAAATCTTGTTTTTGGCACCCAGGGCTTTGAGGTGGGTAAGGTACTCATACTCGTTGAGGCCTTTCTCCAGCTTCAGAGGCTCTTTCAGACGAATGGCTGAAGGAACGGTCTGGTCGATGAGCTCATCAACACTCTTTACACCGATCTTCTCTATCATCTTCGCAATGTCATGGGCACGAGGGCCGTTGTGACGGGTAATGAAGTTGTTTGTTATCATGTTGAAAGTAAGGTTTAAATATTTGGACTTAAGAGTTTGCCTTGGGGGTGATCCTCTAAGGGTATCCTGATAACAGTTTACAGGCAGCTTTGTTTAGGATGTTTTGATGCTTCCTTCCGCCACCTGTTCAATGAAACTTGTAGTTTTTAGGGTGTATAAATAAAAGAAAACCGGTACAAATTTATGGAAAATTGAGCACCGGTTTTATTTCATGGAATGCCAGGAATTAGTTCATGTTTTTGTGGGCAAAATCGCGTCCTGCCTTCAGGGCATTCAGGTTGAGGTCTACCAGATCCTGCCCTTTGCGACCGAAGAAAAACCGTATGGCATCCTCCAGCCCGCTGTATTCGAGCCCCAGGAATGGAGAGGCAGCTCCCAGCATCACCATGTTGGCAGCTTTGGTAGTGCCCAGTTCTCCGGCCATGGTTTCTGCATCCAGGGCTACCTGGTGGGGCAGCTTTTTGATTTCTGCCATGATGGCTTCCGGTGCCGGATAGTTAGGGATGTTGATAAAGGGCTTGGTGTTGGTAACCAACCAGCCCTCGGGGCTCAGAAAAGGCAGGTATCGCAGCGACTCCATAGGTTCTACCGACAGAATCATATCTGCTTTACCGTGGGGAATAAGGTCAGAAGCAACGGGCTTGTCGGAAAGGCGCAGGTTGCTCTGCACATCGCCACCGCGCTGGCTCATGCCATGCACCTCGGCTTGCTTCAAATAAAGGCCTGCCTGTACGGCAGCATAACCGATAATTGCCGCAATGGAAAGGATGCCTTGTCCACCCACACCGGCCAGAATAATATCTTTTTTCATGTGTAAATAATTTGTTTTAAATAGGTCACATGGAACTCGTTGTTTGCTATTTTTATATGTGTTTGTGTTTAATTCGCAAACATGTTCGTTTCATAATGGTTTGCTTTTTAAAGGGTTATCAAGTTCTGAAAATCTCTATTCACCAGCTTTTTCAGCTTTTGCTTTTGCTTTGAATTTTTCGCGCATACGCTTGTTGAGGGTCTGGATGCATTCGCGTCGTGGTATGATCACACTCACTCCTTCGTACTCCAGCTCTTCCTCAATGATTTTCAGGTTTTCCTCATGGTTTTTCGCCAGGGGTTTGATAACACGGATATGATTTTCGTCTACTCCCAGTCCTTTGCAAATGTCTTCAATCTTTCCAAAGGCAGAGGAAGGTTGTCCGCCGGTCATACCGGTGGTGGCGTTGTCGAGAATCATTACGGTGATGCTTGATTTGTCGTTGATGGCATCCAATAGGCCGGTAATGCCCGAATGGGTAAAGGTACTGTCGCCAATTACGGCTACTGCAGGTCGCAGGCCGGCATCGGCAGCTCCTTTTGCCATAGTGATGGATGCGCCCATGTCGACACAGGTGTTGATGGCATCGTAGGGTGCCAGAGCTCCCAGGGTGTAGCAGCCGATATCGGCAAATACACGGCCTTTGCCATACTTTTCCAATGCCTGGTTGAGGCCATGGTAGCTGTCGATGTGCGAGCATCCTTTGCAAAGAGAGGGCGGACGGTTGGCTACCAGCGACGGGGTTTCGCGCAGCTCAGGCTTTCCGAACCCAAGGGCAATGCCCACCAGCACAGGGTTTAGCTCTCCATCGCGGGGCAGGGCGCCGTCCAGGCGTCCTTTTATGGTTTTGCCCTTGTTGAGCAATCCGCGAAGAAGCTCTTCCACCAGCGGATATCCTTCTTCCAGCACCAATATACTCTCACATTCGTTGTAGAGTTTCTCTATCATGGCGGTGGGAACAGGATACTGCGAAATTTTCAGCACAGGGTAGGGGATGTTTCTGTCTGGATAATTTTCCATCAGGTAATTGTAGGCCAGTCCACAGGCTATTATGCCCATGCTCTTGTCTTTGCCGTCGGTGTAGGTGTTATAGCCCGATGTTTCGGAAGCTTGTTCGAAACTCTCCTGTTTGTTGAGCAGGTCCTTGTATTGCTTGCGGGCAATGGAAGGCAGCAGGATGAACTGCTTGAGGTTGTCGGGCAGTTTCACATCGTTTTGTCTGCGCGATGTTTTTCTTGCCACACCCGCCCTGGAGTGGGCAAGACGTGTGGTGATGCGCAGCATAACAGGTACCCCAAACTTTTCGCTCATTTCGAAACCATAGTGTACCATATCGTAGGCTTCCTGCTGGTCTACTGGTTCCAGGATAGGGATCATGGCAAACTTACCATAGAACCGGCTGTCCTGTTCGTTTTGTGAGGAGTGCATGGAAGGGTCGTCGGCCACAACGAAGATGATACCGCCGTTGGCTCCTGTTATGGAGGAATTTACGAATGCATCGGCAGCCACATTGAGCCCTACGTGCTTCATGCAAACCATGGCACGCTTGCCGGCATAGCTCATACCCAGGGCAGCTTCAGCCGACGTTTTTTCGTTGGCGGTCCAGGTAGCTACAATGCCTTTTTCTTTGGCCTCCTTGCTATCGATTACATATTGGGTGATTTCCGTAGAGGGGGTGCCGGGATATGCATAAATGCCTGACAGACCAGCATCTATGGCTCCCTGGGCAATGGCCTCATCGCCTAATAACAATTGTTTTTGCATAAGGGTGATATTTAAATCAAATAATGTGTTGATAAATGGATTATGAAACGAGCATGATTCGATTCACACAACCGAACTTGCGAGCTCATCAAAGCTCAAAATCATCGTGCGAGTTCCATCCGACCGTATTATAAAAATTATATACGGATGAAACGCTGCAAAACTAAGAAAAATAATCTGATGAGGGAAAAGAATCGCAAGGATCAGGGGGTTTTTAAACAGTACTAATTCCCCTGTAATACAACCTCTTTTAAAGAGGGTTTACAGCAAGGGCAGCAACGAATAAAAATCCTTTCAAAACCTCAAAAAATTCATCAGAGTGTAATATTTTCCTTAATTTTAAGTTCTATTTTGTAATATCTGCCACTGAAGAGAATTTGCTAACCCTGCAGACCCTTTTGGCTCGCCTGTTTAACCATTTAAAACCTACCTAAGAATGAATTTCCTGGCTCATATATACCTTTCTGGTAAGGATGAAAACCTTATCCTGGGAAATTTTATTGCAGATATGGTTAAAGGCCGGCAGATTGATATGTTTACCCCCGAGGTTGTAAAAGGCATTAAGCTACACCGGAAAATTGATGAATACACCGACAGCCATCGCTACGTATCGCGCAGCAAAGACCGCATACGCAACAAATACAGGCATTATTCGGGTGTGGTGGTAGATATGTTTTACGATCATTTTCTTGCACGCTATTGGAAAGATTACAGCCCGGAGCCTTTGGAAACATTCGTGCAGAGTGCCTACAATGTGCTGATGAAAAACTATATCATCCTGCCTTCACGAGCCAAGTTTATTCTGCCCATTATGATTGGCTCCAACTGGCTTGTCAACTATGCCGATTTGCAAAGCCTGCAACGCCATATGGAAGGCCTGGCACGGAGAACACCCTTTGAGTCAGGTATGGAGAATGCAGTGCACGACCTCAAGATGCACTATAATGGTTTTCGCCAGGACTTTTCTGAATTCTTTCCTGAGCTCATCAGTTTTTCAAAATCTTACGTTGAAAAGCTCAGTGGGCAGATGTTGCTGAAGTAGTTGATTGTGTTTTATGTACTGGAAACTAAAGCATTATTGCCATTCCGAAACACAATACTGTTTGAAGGCCGACCCAAAGCCAATGAATGTATTTCAATAAAGATATTACGGTAGGGATCAAACAAACATTGTGTTAAAAACGTTTGTTTTATATCTGTTTGTCAGTATATTGCAGTATGGTTTTATTGGCCGCGAATGCAGAATAATTGCCCCTGATTTTGCTACCAATGCCCCGCAGTGTGTTAAGGTTATTCATCAAACCCCGGAGTTGTTATTTAGCCTGCACCCAGGTTGGAAAAGATAAATAATTACTTTGCCGGGTTTTAAATTGATCAAGATGGGAAAGTCGGTTTTTTTTATGGGTATGGTTCTGTTTGCATGGTTCATGCTCGCTTTTAGCTTACCGGCGCAGGAGCCCTGCAAGGTGCTGGTTCCGGAGCTGGTTGGCGAATACGAAGGCGGATGCCGCAATGGATTGGCACATGGAAGAGGTGTTGCAGTGGGTGAGGATCGATATGAAGGGCAATTCAGGGAAGGGTTGCCCCATGGCAGAGGAACCTATACCTGGAGCGATGGCCGCATTTACGAGGGTCGCTGGCGCGACGGGCAACGTGATGGGCGGGGCACTTTTGTTGATCTGCAGGATGGGGAGTATAGCACCACCACAGGGGTTTGGCAGGCCGATACATTTTTGCGTGAACGAAGGGTGCGCCCTTATACGGTTGGGGTAGCTTTCAATATGGAACGATATACCGTGCGCAAGATTGCCGACGAGCCCAACCGTGTAATGGTAACACTGCAGCAAGGAGGTACCCAAAACCGGAATGTGCGCAATTTTACTTTTCTTATGGATGGAACAGGACAGGCATATACATCCGGCGATCAAACCGGTTACCAGGATGTTGATTTCCCGGCACAATGCCGCATTTCCTATGAAACACCCGATCTGTTCCGTCAGGTGGTTATCAGGGTTTTAATGGAGCTTACCATCAACGAACCCGGCGACTGGTTAATCTCTATCTACAACTGATCCAAAATCAGGATTCCTTTTCAAAGATTTATTTCTTTTCTGCAAATTGTATTCTTCACCGGCCACAATTACAGGAATTTTATGATATTTGCCTTTTTAAGTACACTTTCTGAGGCTTCAACCCTGGGGGCCTCTGATGAGTTAAAACAATAGTATGGCAAAAAGGAACTGGTTTGATCTTTTTATGATCTGGCGCAGCCGGCATATGGATGATAAACATTTTATCCTGGTGCTGGCTGTATTGATAGGGATTGTGGCGGCGATAGCTGCCGTATTATTGAAAACTTCCGTACACTATGTGGAAGCATGGGTGCGCAGTATCAGACCAACAGAAAACTGGTTGATGCTGATTTTTCCCATCATAGGTATCCTGATTACTGTTTTTTATGTGCGAACATTTGTTAAGGATAATATCGGGCATGGTGTATCGCGCATCTTGTATGCCATTTCGCGCAATAAGGCAGTAATGAAGGTGCACAATATGTGGTCGTCGATGGTTGCATGCACCATTACTGCCGGCTTTGGAGGATCTGTTGGGATGGAAGCTCCCATTGTAGCAACAGGTGCGGCCATTGGCAGCAACGTGGCGCGGAAAACCCGCCTGGGATTTAAACGCTCCGTATTGCTCATGGGGTGCGGTGCCGCAGCTGCTGTGGCTGCTATCTTTAAAGCTCCCATAGCAGGGCTTATTTTTGCCCTGGAGGTGCTTATGCTTGACCTTACAATGGCATCCATTATCCCTTTGCTTATTGCTGCTGTTACAGCTACCATGTTCTCTTCCATTTTCCTTGGCGAACAGGTGGAGTTTTACTTCACACTCAAAGACCCCTTTACTTTTGCACACTTCCCGTTCTATATTTTGCTGGGGGTAGTGGCGGGTGCCGTTTCGCTATATTTTACCTGGATGAATGCAAGGGTAGAAAGCCGGATCAAGAAGATTGAAAGGCCCTATAGAAGAGTAATGATCGGGGGGGGCATCCTGGGAATTCTGATCTTCCTTTTTCCTCCTCTCTTTGGAGAAGGATACATCACTATGCGATCTATGCTTTCCGGGCAGCCCGAAGCCCTTCTCAATGATAGTATCTGGGGGCATTTTGTAGATGATAGCGGGTATCTTTTTGTGGGATTTCTAATCATGGTGTTGATATTCAAAGCTATAGCTACTTCGCTCACCACCGGATCGGGGGGCATTGGCGGTGTTTTCGCGCCCAGTCTGTTTATGGGCGGAATAACAGGATTTGTGTTTGCCCGACTGGTAAACATGACCAACTGGTTCAAAATCTCCGAATACAATTTTGCCCTGGTGGGTATGGCCGGATTGATTGCCGGGGTAATACATGCACCTCTTACAGCAATCTTTCTCATTGCAGAGATTACTGGCGGATACGAATTGTTTGTACCGCTTATTATTACCTCCTCAATATCCTTTCTTACGGTAAGGTATTTCGAGCCTCATTCACTATATACCAAAAAACTGGCTGAGAAGGGGCAATTGATCACCCACCACAAAGATAAAGCGGTGCTTACCCTGCTTAAGGTAGAGAATGTTGTAGAAACCAATTTTGTGAGTATAGCACCTGATCAAACCCTTGGAGACCTTGTGAAAGCCATTGCCCGCTCGCATCGTAATATTTTTCCTGTGCTCGACACAGACAACCGGTTCCTGGGCCTGGTGCCTCTTGATGAAGTGCGCGAGATTATGTTCGACCGTGAGAAGTACGATAAAATCAAGGTTAGAGACATGATGGTGATTCCTCCTAAAAAGGTGGAGCTCAACGATAGTATGGACGAGGTAATGAAGAAATTCCGTGATACTGGACTGTGGAACCTGCCTGTGGTGGAAGATGGAAGATATGTGGGGTTCGTTTCACGATCCAACGTTTTCAATGTGTACCGCAAAATGCTCATCGAGTTTTCCGAAGAGTAAGTTTCTGTCCGATTTATTATGATTTTCTCCTTTCGTTCTGGCATAATCCTTGACTTAACCAGTGCGTTTTGATGTGTCACCTTTGGGCATCAACCAAAACAATTATTCATTAATTTTGTATTACGCTTAACTTCTATGCGTATTTAAAAGAAACTACTATGGAGAAAATTTCAAAAACTACCGGCCTGTGGGTTATACTTCTGTTTACCGGATTTTTCATGATCTCTTGCGATGAGGGTAAACTGAATGTATTCAGTGTGGATGAAGACATCCAGATGGGACGCGATATAACCGCCGAAATCCTTGCCAACCCCCAGGATTACCCCATTCTGAGTGAAGCCCAGTACCCCGAAGCTTATCAGCATATCAGACGAATCCGTAACAATATTCTGGCCAGCGCAGATTTAAGGTTTAAAGATCGTTTTGACTGGGATGTCTATATCATCGATCAGAATATTCTCAATGCATTTGCACTGCCGGGTGGAAACACCTTCTACTATACAGGGCTTATCAAGTTTCTTGAGGATGAGGCCTCTTTTGCCGGAGTAATGGCACACGAACTTGCCCATGCCGACCGCAGGCACTCCTCCAACCGATTGTCCAAAATCTACGGCTACCAGGTAGTAATCAGCATGATCCTGGGCAACAATCCTTCGCTGGCCGCTACCATTGCTGCTGACCTTGCTTTGGGGCTGCAGGCACTCTCCTTTAGCAGACAAGATGAGTATGAAGCCGATGAATACGCCGTTAGGTATATTTATCCCAGCGAGCTCGATGCAAGAGGGGTGGCTTACTTTTTTGAACAGATGGAGCTGGAACAAGGAGCCGACTGGATGGTCTATTTCAGCACACACCCGCATCCCAGCGACAGAATTCAGAAAATCTATGAACACCATCAGAAACTCGGAGGAAAGGTTGGACAAAGACATGCTGAGAGGTATCAGCTTTTTAAAAACAGTTTGCCCTGATACAACATATCATTTCAATATTTCCCTTGAGACCCTGCATAAGCAGGGTTTTTTTATGATTTTTTAGCTGAAAACTAAGGATTGTAAGTACCGGTTGCCCGGTGCACCCACCGTAGTTTTTAATTTTATTGGTTATTTTCGGGCCGGGATTTTTTATCTATTCCAGCTGTAGGGGGAAGCAACGGGAGATTTTTTCGACAGGGTTTTACTTCTTCGGTCAGTTATCTGATTTTTTATTCAAACCGTATTATTTACCAATCTAAAAATCATGCAAAGATTTACTTTTTTGTTAGTATTGCTGGTGCTTGGGTTCTTCTCTGCAGTACAGGCCCAGGAAAGAAGATCACTATCGCACGACGATTATGATCACTGGCGTACCCTTACAGGTGCAGAGCTGTCGAGAAATGGTCAGTTGAGCCTTTTTTTGCTCAACCCTCAGCGGCAAGATGGTCACCTTGTTATCCGCAACCTTTCAACAGGTGAAGAACACACCATAGAACGCGGGGCCAAGGCATCTTTTGCTCCCGACAACAGCTTCGTGGTTTTCCACATCGAGCCTCCCAGGGCTGTGGTTCGACAGGCCAGAGTGGCAAAGAAAAAGCGTGAAGAGATGCCCAAAGATACCCTGGGTATCTGGGTGTCTGCTACCGGACAAATATTGCATTTTGCCGATGTTATCTCCTATCAGCTGCCTAAAGAACCCTCGCCATGGGTGGCATTTGCAATTGATTTCTCTAGGGTTATCGAAGAAGTGCAGGAGGTTGAGCAAACCCCTGAGGATACCCTTGTGCCGCCACCAGTAGTGGTTGAAGAACAGGAGGAAGAGCCTAAAACTGAGCCTGAAAGGGAAAAGCTCAAACAACTGATCGTGAAAAACCCGGCAACAGGTGTGATGCATGTTTTCGATTATGTGGAGCAATACCGGCTTTCTGAAAACGGGCAATCGGTAATTTTTCTGCAGGAGAAAACCCACAAAGACGATGCCCTTAAAGTCAAACACCTGTGGTATTTCCATATCCCAACAGCCACACGCCATGCCCTTACATCGGGCGAAGGGGATTTCAAACAGCTTAGCGTAAGTAAGAACGGCGAGACCTTTGCCTGGCTCTTTTCTTCCGATACTACCAAAGTGAAGGTTTACGATTTGCATGTACACCAGACAGGGCGCAGACCACGAACCTGGGTTGTTAATGCTGAAACGGCAGGCATGCCCGAGGGCTTTGCCGTAAGTGAGCACCGTTCTCCCTCTTTTTCCGACAATCATCAACGAGTGTTTTTTGGCATAGCCCCACGTCCAGAGGAAGAGCCCAAAGACACCTTGCTTGACGATGAAAAGTACAGACTGGATATCTGGCACTGGCAGGACCCCTTGCTGCAAAGTCAGCAGAAAGCGCAGCTGCAGCGCGAGCAGCGAAGAAGCTTCGAAACAGTGCTACACCTTACTTCCGGCCGTATGGTGCCCCTGGCAGATGAAAACATGCCAGAGATTGCCAGAGACCGTTATGGCAATGCCCGATGGTTTATGGGTGTATCCAATGTGCCTTACCTGATGGAGATTTCCTGGCTGGGTAGTGCACCCCGGGATATCTTTGCCGTGGATGCAACTACAGGAGAACGCCAGCAAGTGCTTGAAAGAGCAGAAGGTATTGTACAGCTTTCTGTGCATGGCG
Source organism: Bacteroidales bacterium (assembly GCA_046291875.1). Taxonomy (GTDB): domain Bacteria; phylum Bacteroidota; class Bacteroidia; order Bacteroidales; family UBA7960; genus SKVR01. Next base: position 111,505 of record JBKBSF010000009.1, read on the forward strand.
ATTATATTCTCTACTTTGTTCCCGGACAAAATCTGTGGAGAGTGTATTCGATGAAGGACAAGGTGCACCGCGATCTGAACGCTGGTCTGGATGTGGCATTCTACGACGAAGACAACGATGTGCCTGCCCATGCACGTCCCTACGGCATTGCCGGCTGGGCCGAAAATGATGCCTTTGTATTGCTCTACGATCGTTACGACATCTGGCGCTTTGACCCCACCGGCCGCACACGCCCGGTAAATGTTACCTCAGCGCACGGGCGCAGCAATACTATCCGTTACCGCTACCAGAACCTAGACCCCGATGAGTATCATATTCCGCAGACTCTCTACCTGAGTGCCTTCAACCCGCGCACCAAGCGCGATGGATATGCAATGCTCAACCTGCAGTCGCTGCAGCTTACTTCGCTGCTGGAAGAGGATGCCAGCTTTACCCAGCTGCAGAAAGCCCGCGATGCACAGGTGTTCCAGTGGCGCAGAAGTACATTTACCGAGTTTGCCGACCTGTGGACCACCCATGGCGATTTTCGCAGTGCAAGCCGTATCTCCGATGCAAACCCCCAGCAGCAGGAATACCTGTGGGGAAGTGTACAACTGGTGGAATGGCTCGATTTCAACAACGATACCCTGCAGGGTTTGCTCTATCTGCCCGAAAATCTTGACCCCGATCAGAAGTACCCCTTGATTGTGTACTTCTATGAGCGCTCCTCCGACAGGTTGCACAGTCACAGTATCCCTTCACCCAGCCGCTCCATTATCAACCCGGCTTTCTGCACCAGCAATGGCTACATTGTTTTTGTGCCCGATATTACCTACAAAGAAGGTTTCCCCGGGCAAGGTGCCTACAATGCCATCGTAAGCGGAACCAAAGCCATGGTAGAGCGTTATCCCTTCATCAACCGTGAGCGTATGGGGCTGCAGGGGCAGAGCTGGGGCGGATACCAGATTGCCTACCTGATAACCCAGACCAACATGTTTCGTGCTGCTATGGCCGGTGCACCGGTAAGCAACATGGTTAGTGCCTATGGAGGTATCCGCTGGACCACCGGTATGAGCCGCCAGTTTCAGTACGAAAAAACCCAGAGCCGTATTGGCGGCACCCTGTGGGAAAGACCCATCCGCTACATCGAGAATTCGCCCATTTTCTTTGTGGATAAGATTGAAACCCCGTTGCTGATGATGCACAACGACAACGATGGCGCAGTGCCATGGTACCAGGGGATTGAACTCTTTGTGGCCATGCGCCGCCTGGGCAAACCCGTATGGATGCTCAACTACAACGGCGAGGAACACAACCTGATGGAATGGCCCAACAGGGTGGATTTGTCAATCCGAATGTACCAGTTCTTCGACCATTACCTCAAAGATGAACCCGCACCACGCTGGCTGCAGCAGGGGCGTCCCTTTATCGACCGTAACCGGACCGATGCCTACGAGTTAATGGAATAGCATAATTAGAGGTGGCTCAGGAACTCTTTCTGAGCACCCACAGTTCAGCCTCTTCGTGCATACGGATTTGCGAAAGCCAGTCCTTGCGCGGAGAGGCTTTTTGCTGAATGGGGTGGCTGAGTTTCTCCTTAAGGATAAAGCGCCCACCGCTTTCCAGTTCAATTTCTATGGGGTTTTGTCCGCTCAGTCCGGCCGCTTGTGCAAAGCTGGAGAAAACGATGGCCAGCAGGCAATCTTCCGGCAACTTCTCAAAGGCCTGTGCGAAGAAAGCTTCAAAGAAATCTGGGCTGTAATACATGGCTTTGTCAATATCGGTATGGCCTTCCATGGGCAGCCAGGGTGGGTTGAATACTATCAGCTGTGTGCCCCGCGCATCCAGCCCCTCAAAAAAGGAAGTCTGCTGCAACTCTACCTGTTCTTCGTTATGGATGTGCCTCAGGTCTTGCTGCAGGCTGAAAAGGGCATTGGGGTTGATGTCGGTGGCGATGATGTTGCTGATGCCGTGCTTGAGCATGTAGAAGGTAAGCACTCCACAGCCCGTGCCCATATCGATGGCTTTGCTGATGGATTTCTGGTCTGCCAGCCACCGGTCAAACAATTCCAGGTGCTCGGTGCGGGTAGGGAAGTAGGTGCCGTAAAACGGATGCACCCTTTGCGCCAACCCGGGAAATGTGATGCCCTTTTCGAACCATTGCCTCGCCCCGTTCATGCCCAGGTAGTCGGTAAAGCGCAGCAGGAAATGGGTCTGCTCGGGGTAAAACTCCCTTAGCCACATATTGCCGGGGGCTTTGGCAAGGGTAGGGTGATGGTTGTGGATGGGGATATACAATTCCCTTGTCAGCCGGGCCATCTGTTCTCTGTTACTGCGCGAAGAAGCATAGTCTGCCACGGGATACTGCTCGTTTACCTGCTTCTTCAGCCAGCTGTAAAATGCCATGGCCGTGCCCCAGGTACCCTCAAAACAGTAGCTTTCTCCTCTCTCAAGCCGTTTCATCACCTGCCGGTTGTTGCTTGCCGCGCTGATGCGGGCAGGGACATCCGCCATGGGCCGGGTTTTGGGGAAATGAGGTGTGAAAATCGTGGTAGGTTGAAGAGGCATGTTTTCTGGCATTGGTTTTTGCTACAAATATAGTGTTTTGATATAGTATTTTGTGGTCTGTAGGAACTGGAAACTTGCGCAGCAAGTTCCAGCTTCCGGGATTTATCATACAAATTGGCTTTTAATTGTTGAATTTGTAACTTTGTACAAAATAAAGAAATTATGATAACTAAAACTCAATTGATTAGCAGTTTAGATACACTACCTGAGAATTTGACAATTGATCAGGTAATCGATCACTTATTATTTGTAGAGAAAGTGCAAAAGGGCCTGTCTGATTCTGCGAACGAAAGGGTAAATACGAAAGAAGAAGCCAAAAAAAAGTTGAGTAAGTGGTTAAAGTAGTTTGGACAGATACTGCGATAAAGGATTTAGAGGATATCGGAGATTATATAGCAAAAAATCAGTTCGCTATGCGGAGATAACCGTATCAAAGCTTTTTGAAGCTGTTGATATATTGGAAGCTTACCCAAGAGCCGGCCTTATTGTACCAGAATTCGAAACTGAAGCCATCCGACAAATCATAAAAGGGAATTACAGAATTGTTTATCAAATCATTGATGATTTTAGGATTGATGTTCTGACAGTACACCATTGTGCCAGATTAATCTCAAACACAGATCCTTTTAAGTAAAATAAATATGCAGGAGGCTTCTGGCAAAGTTGGAAGATTCCGATAGAACTGGAACCTTGCGACAATATTTTTCAGCTTCCTGAACGAAGCTGGAAGTTCCTGGACATTCTACTCCATCCTCCCATCCACCCGAAAAGGCAGCCGCCCCAATTTATTCACCTCCACCGAGGGGTAACCAAACTCTTCCACCACCTTGCCTTCCATGAGGTAAACGCCCTGCCCGGTAAAAGGGTATTTCTGCAGTGATTGCGGGAAATGCACGGTGTCGAAAAACTCCCCCTTCTCATCCAGGAAGCAGCCAAAGTGCATCCAGTCTTTGCGCACGGTGTGTACATATTTGATGGTTACCAGGTCGCCCACCATACGCACCTTTTGGCCCAGGCGGCCCATCAGGTCGGCGGCCAGGGCATTGCCGCGGTAGGGCGTCTGCAGCATATCGAAGTAGCTGGAGCTGACCGGAAAGCCCAGCAGCTCCATCTCGTCGTAAGCGTCCTCCAGGGCGTTGTCGTTCAGCGGGGGCAGGGTGAATTGCTTTTCCTCGGGTTCAAACATGGCGGGTACAGCCTGCCGCCGGGGCTGCTTCGACAGCAGGAAGTGGGCTTCCCACATGAGCTCTTTCTTGGTTTTGCCGCAGAAGCGCAAGGCACCGCAGCGGATGAGCAGCAGCACCTGCTCCAGGCCCGGGGCGGTGCGGCGGATAAAATCCTGCAGGTGTTTGTAGGGCCCGTTTTGCTCCCGCTCGTGGGTAAGGGCAATGGCCAGGCTGCTTTCGAGCCCTTTGATGTGCTGCCAGCCCAGGAAGATGTCGCGCCCGCAAAGGCTGGTCTTGTAAACACTGCGGTTGATGCAGGGCAGGTGGATAGTTGCCCCGTGCCGCTTTGCCTCATTCACATAGATGCGGGTGGTGTAAAAGCCACCGAAGTTGTTGATTACCGCCACATGAAACTCGTCGGGGTAGTAGGTCTTCAGAAAAAGGCTCTGGTAGCTTTCTACGGCATACGAAGCCGAGTGTGCCTTGCAAAAGGCATAGCCCGAGAAAGATTCTATCTGTCGCCACACCTCCTGTGCCAGGGCTGGGGGGTGCCCCTTTTGCCGGCAGCCTTCGAAGAACTTGTCGCGGATGCGCTGAAACTCGGCCCGCGAGCGAAACTTGCCCGACATGGCCCGCCGCAGGATATCGCTGTCGTCGAGCCCCAGCCCGGCGAAGTGGTGGCTGATTTTGATCACATCCTCCTGGTATACCATCACCCCAAAGGTTTCGCCCAGCTGTTCTTCGAAGGTAGGATGAAGGTACTGCACGCTGGCAGGGTTGTGAAACCGCTTGATGTACTCGCGCATCATGCCCGACTTGGCCACGCCGGGCCGGATGATGGAGCTGGCAGCCACCAGGCGGATGTAGTCGTTGCATTTGAGCTTTTTGAGCAGTCCGCGCATGGCCGGCGACTCGATGTAGAAGCAGCCGATGGCTTCGCCGTTGTAGAGGCGCTGGTTGATTTCCGGGTCTTTCTTAAACGCACTCACCTGGTGCACATCAATCTTCTTTCCTTTGTTTTGCAGCACCAGCTCAGCACCCTCCTGTATGTGGGCGATGCCGCGCTGGCTCAGGATGTCCAGCTTCTCGAAGCCGATATCTTCGGCCACATACATATCCCACTGGGTTGCAGGGAAGCCCTTGGGAGGCAGGTCGAGGGCGGTATAGTAATAGATGGGCTTTTCCGATACCAGCACCCCGCCGGCGTGGATGCTGCGGTGATTGGGGAAGTCGAGAATCTGACTGCCGTACTCCAGTATCTTTTCGGCCACGGGGTCGCCCTTGCCCGAGGAGGGGTTTTTCACCAGGGCATCGATTTCGGCCTTGGGCAGGCCATACACCTTGCCCATCTCGCGGATGACCGATTTGTCGCGGAAAGTATTGATGGTGCCCAGCAGGGCTGTGTGGTGGCGGCCATAGCGCTTGAAGATGTAATCCTGGATGTGGTCGCGGTCGGTCCAGCCGTAGTCGATGTCGAAATCGGGCGGACTGGTGCGCTGGGCATTGATAAAGCGCTCGAAGTACAGGTCGAGCTCAATGGGGTCGATATCGGTAATGCGCAGGCAGTAGGCTACGATGCTGTTGCCGCCGCTGCCACGTCCCACGTGGTACATGCCGCGCGACATGGAGTAGCGGATGATGTCCCAGGTGATGAGAAAGTAGGATGAAAAGCCCAGGCGGTCAATTACCTCCAGTTCTTTGAGCAGGCGTTCGCGGGCTTTTTTGTTGTGACGTCCGTAGCGGTATTCCATCCCTTCCAGGGCGAGCTTTTCCAGCAGCAGGCGGTCGTCGTAGCGGCTGGAGGTAAAGATTTGTTTGTTTTTGGGGGATTTGAAGTCGAAGTCGAAGTTGCACTGCTCCAGCAGTTTCTGTGCGTTGTGTAGCAGAATGGGGCAGTCGCGGTACAGCGATTGCAGGGTTGTCGGGCTTTGCAAAAAATCGTTGGGGCCGGCCAGCATGGCAGGGGTGAGCTGGCTGAGCAGGATGTTGTGGTCGATGGCGCGCAGGTGGGCGTGCAGACTGTGTTCATCGCGCCGGAGCAGCGAGGCAGGGGCGCGGGCCACCAGCTTGTGGGGGTGCTCCTGCAGCAAGGTGTAGAGGGTGCGGTGGATGTCGCCGGGGCAGACGGCCAGGTATTCATTCTCGCCAAGGCTTTCCGGCGCACGGGCCAGAGGAGGATAAAGGGTAAAGACATTTTCGAAAGCAGGGGCTTGCTCCGGCAGCTTCTTTGAGGCGAGGTTGTGTTCGCTCAGAAACTCGTTGATTTCGCGCAGACCCTCGTGGTTGCGGGCCATGCAGGTGTAAAGCAGCAGGTCGCCCAGGCGGGCCTCCATGCCTGCAACCGGATGTATGTTGTGCTGTTTGCACGCCTTCACAAAGTCGAAGACCGCCGTGGTGTTGTTAATGTCGGTAAGCACCAGGGTTTCCAACCCCAGGGTTGCGGCATGCTGCACCGCCGTTTCCACCGGCATGGTGCCATACAGCAGGCTGTAATAGGTGTGTAGCGTTTGCATCGGGAGTGTATTTTGATTGCGTAGCGAACAAAAACTGTGATTGTAATATAATAATTCTTTTAAGCATCCTACCGCCAGGAACCGGAAACTTCGGAGAATTTCCAGCTTCCGGAAAGGAGGTGGTTTTCAATCCGGAAGCTTCCAGTTGCTGCGCAAGCTGGAAGTTCCCGGACTGCGGAGGAACTGGAAACTTGCGATAGCAATTTCCAGCTTCCGGATTCGGAGCAGCATCCGGGTTTGGAGATAACCTCCTGAGAAAGGGAAGCCTTTCCTTTGATCCTCAAATTCATTATCTTTGTAATAAAAATGAACGAGATGGATATCATTGCAAGAAAACTAAACCTGGTGCAGGAATTTCTTAGAATCTCTGATGAAGACCTTGTTGACAAACTTGAAAGGGTTTTAAGGGCTGAAAGGAAAAAAAGGCTTGACAAAGAAATTAAACCTATGTCGATGGATGAGTTTGATCTTATGATAGAACAATCAGAAGATGATATCAGGAAGGATCGTGTTATAGAAGCCAGAGAATTGCTTAAAAAAGTGGAGAAATGGAAGTAAGGGTTCTTTGGACTGATTCTGCACTCTCTCAACTAGAAGACATTTATGACTACTATAAAGTTAAAGCAAGTCCTGGCATTGCAAAGAAATTGGTGAAAGCATTAATTGCCCAAACAATTGTTCTTGAATCAAATCCACTAATTGGGATTAAAGAACCTCTCCTTTCGGAAAGGCCTTATGAGTATCGATTTCTATTAAAGGACAATTACAAAATCATTTATCGTTTTAATGAAAACCTGATAAGGGTAATTTCAGTGTTCGATTGCAGGCAAAACCCCCAAAAAATAGAGAAAATAGCAGAATAACCCGAACCCCCGCCAGGAACCGGAAACTTGCGGAGTAATTTCCAGCTTCCGGAAAGGAGGTGGTTTTCAATCCGGAAGCTTCCAGTTGCTTCGCAAGCTGGAAGTTCCCGGACTACGGAGGAACCGGAAACTTGCGACAGCAATTTCCAGCTTCCGGAGTTGAGAGCAGCATCTCACAGTGGTTGGATGAAATGTCTGTAGCACAATCCGCAATCATCAGCTGCCACCCACCCCGGAGGGGTGGTATATCGATAGAAAAAAGCACAACGAATACAAACACCACCCCAGCGGGGTGGAATACCGATAGAACAAGCAACAACCGCCGCCTCCCATCCACTCCAGCGGGGTGGCATAACCATCCATGCCACTCACCCCAAAAACCTAT
>JBKBSF010000009.1:119078-138733 GCA_046291875.1 Bacteroidales bacterium
GGGGTGCCCATTCTCCCTGACGCTATTGCCTTTTCTATCGGTATTTGCCCCCGCTGGGGGCGGTGGTTTCAACCCGGAAGCTTCCAGTTGCTTCGCAAGCTGGAAGTTCCCGGACTGTGGAGAAACTGGAGACTTGCGCAGCAATTTCCGGCTTCCGGTTTTTTGAGAAGGCCGCAATTTCATCCATCGCAATCCGTAAAAATCTGTTCCCGAAAAATAAAACCCTACCTTTGCAACTCTATTCAATGATTATGAGCGAACACATCAGCAACGACCCCTTGCACGGCAAAACCCTGAAGTTCATCCTGGAAACCCTCGTGGAGCAATACGGATGGGAGGAGATGGCACGCAGGATAAGGATAAACTGCTTTGCCAAAGACCCCAGCATCAATTCCAGTCTTACGTTTTTGCGCAAAACGCCATGGGCACGGCAAAAGGTGGAGCAGCTGTACATCCAAACGCTCAGCAAAAAATAGGTAATACATCTTTCGTTCATCATACCCCTCTTCACATGAAGTTTCAGGATTACAAATTCATTCCCGCACTCAAGCGCAACCTCGAAACCCTCGGGTTTAAGAAACCTACCGATATTCAGTTTAAAGCCATCCCTCCCATATTACGGGGTGAGGATGTGCTGGCCGTGGCACAGACCGGCACTGGAAAAACAGCAGCCTTTGGCATACCGGTGATCCAGATTTTAAGCACACGCAAGGTGGTGGAGGAGACCTACGGCATTCGTTGCCTGGTGATGGAGCCCACCCATGAGCTGGCGGTTCAGGTGGCCGGGGTAATCCAGGAGCTGATGCGCGGCACCGGTCTGCGGGTGCTGGGTCTGCATGGCGGGGTACAGCAAGACCCCCAGATTGATGAACTCAGAAGAGGTGTGGATGTGCTGGTGGCAACTCCGGGACGTATGTTTGACCTGGCCAGCCAGGGCTTCCTTACCTTCAACCGGGTAGAAATTCTTATCCTCGACGAGGCCGACCACATGCTGGAGCTGGGGTTTATCAACGATATGCGGCAACTGGTAAAGCGCATTCCCAGGCGGCGCCAGACCCTGTTCTTTTCGGCTACCATCAACGAGCATATCAAAGACCTGGCCTACGGGCTGGTGCGCAATGCAGTGCGTATTCAGATATCGCCCAAAGACCCGGTTTCCAAAAATATTGACCATGCGGTGGCTTTTGTGGAGATGGATGATAAGCGTTTCTTCCTGGAGCATTTCATCAAGGAAAACCCCGATAGCAAAATCCTGGTGTTTGTGCGCACCAAGGTGCGGGCCGAGCGCGTGCTCAAAGCCATGGAGAGAGTAGGCATTGCCAGCCAGACCATTCATGGCGACAAAGTGCAGGATGAGCGTTCGCAGGTGATGAAGCATTTCAAGGAGGGAACCAACAAGGTGCTGATTGCTACGGATGTAAGCGCACGGGGCATTGACATTCCCAACGTAGAATTTGTAATCAATTACGACCTGCCCGAGGAGCCCGAAAATTACGTGCACCGTGTGGGGCGCACCGGCCGGGGCACCCAGAGGGGTATTGCCATCTCTTTCTGTAGTACTGAAGAAAAGGAAACGCTTGAAATCATTGAGACTTTCCTTGATAAGCCCATCACCGTAATGGAGATAAACCGCGAAGAGTATGAAGCTACCATCGACTTTTCTGAGGCTGCCGAGCACGACTGGAAAAGCCTGCTGACAGAGGAAGATACCCGCAAAACTTCAGGTAAAGCCAAAGGAAAGAAGAAAAAGAAGTAGTTCGATTCTTCTTCATCCCCCACAAAGGCAGACCGCTATAATATAAAGTCTGCCAACCCCTTATACATACAACCATACCCATGCCATAACAGCAGCAAATGCGCTTGCAGGTCCTGCCAGGATGAAGAATATTCCTCCCCGACGAAACTCTTTCTGCTCAATCATTCCTGTGGCATAGGCAATGGCATTGGGAGGAGTAGAAACGGGCAGCAGCAGTGAGCATGAGCAGCTGATGGCCACAATTACCGGCACTGCCACACCAAAGGGGGCAGGAAGGGTTACCGACAGCGGTATCAGGATAGAGGCCGCTGCCGTATTGCTCATTACATTGGACAGCAGCACCGCCACCAGGCTGAACATAATGGCTACCACGGCCACGGCCACCGGCAGGTTGTTGATTTTTCCCATGATAATATCGGCCAGGCCCACATCCACCAGGGCGATACCCAGTGCCAGTCCGCCAGCCACCAGCATCAGGGTGTCCCAGGGCAACGACCTTACCTGCTCGGCATTGATTACCTGCGTAAGGGTAAGGAACAGAATGGGAACGGCCGATGTGGCTGCCACCGGAATACCGTGCAGGGGCTCGGTTACCCACAATCCCACCGTTACCAGCAGGGTCACGATTACAGCTTTGCGTTTAAAAGGCTCAATCTGCGCATCGCTCTGCGGTATCTGCGACAAATCCAGCCGGGTATCTTTAACCTGGAGTTTCCACGCCAGGAATTTGTAGAAGGAATAAACAAGGATGAGCCCCAGGGGTGTCCCCACCAGCATCCAGTCGATAAAGGTGATGTTGATGCCTTGTTCCTGCAGGGCCCCAACGGCAATGGCATTGGGAGTACTGCCGATAATGGTTCCGATGCCTCCCACCGATGCTGCTGCCGGAATGCCGATCAGCAGGGCTTTGGAGTAATTGGATGTTTTTCCCATCAGTTTGATGAGGGGGAGAATGGAAGAGATCATCATGGCGGTGGTGGCAGTATTCGACATCACCATACTGGCAGTGGCGGTAACCAGCATCAATCCCATCAGGAGCTTTTCGGGCTCATTGCCGAATTTGCGGATGGTGAAACGAAACAGCCATCTGTCCAGCTCCACCTCCTTCATGGCCTGGGCCAGGAAGAACCCTCCCAGAAGCAGCCATATCACATTGCTGGTCCAGGTACCTACATAAACATCTACAGGAGAGGTTTCATCGATGATGTAATCGGTGCCAAAGCCGAAAATAAGCATCACAATGATAAAAATACCCACGGCAAAAGGAGGAATGGCCTCCGTAACCCACAGCCCGATGGCCAGAATGCCCAGGAAAAATACATAATCTACCGGAGTACCGTAGCCCAATTGCCTGAAGAAATAAGTGATGATAAGGGCGATGACAAAATTGCCGATAAAAGAGGAAGTGTTAAAAAGCCAGCTGATCTTAAGCTTCTTGTACCATCTTTCTGCTGCATACCTGGAGTCGCTTGTTGCCATATAATCAGATTTTTAGGGTTTGGGTTGTGTGAAAGATTACAGAGAAAACATTTATTGTTGTTGGTTGCATGTGTTTTCAAAGATATGCATAATTTGTTTTTTTTAAAACCAGAACGTGCAAAACCGCCGGTAAGCGAACCTAAACTTTCCCGTACCGGAGGGCATCCTAACTCTCACCACCGTTAAATTATGTGATCAGAGTTGGCAAATAACGGGTGTGTTTTTTTACCTTTGAAAAAAAAAGCAGAGGCACGGCAGACAAATCCGCCCTTTGTTTTGTTCTTATTTTGTTTTGAGTTTCGTTAATTTTTCCCCACAGCTGCCTTAGGCCGATGGTTTGAAGAAAGATAATACTGAGATATGAAGACATTGGAAACATGGCCCGGAAAGCCCTATCCCCTGGGATCTACGTTTGATGGTAAAGGGGTAAATTTCGCACTTTTTTCCGAGCATGCCACTGCGGTGGAATTGTGCCTTTTTGATGAGCATGAGGTAGAAACCCATCGTATTCCTGTTCCGGATCGCACCTACAATCAGTGGCATATCTACATCCCGGGTTTACAGCCCGGTCAGTTGTATGGTTATCGGGTGCATGGTCCTTACGATCCGGCTGCCGGGCATCGGTTCAATCCCAATAAACTCTGTATCGACCCGTATGCAAAAGCTCTCAGTGGTATGGAGCGCTGGGATGATGCCTTATTTGGATATCGATACGGGCATGCACAAAAGGATTTAACCTTCAGTGATACTGATAGCGCGCCTTTTGTGCCTAAGGCTATAGTGATTGATGATCACTTTGACTGGAAAGGAGATACCCAGCTAAAAATCCCACTTAATAAAACTGTTATTTACGAGCTGCATGTAAAGGGGTTTACCCAGCGCTTCCCTGGTATTCCGGATGAGATACGCGGCACCTATGCTGCTCTGCGTCATCCTGATGTAATTGCCTACCTGAAGAGCCTTGGCGTAAATGCTGTAGAGCTGATGCCGGTGCATCACTTTATTCACGACCGGCGCCTGGTAGATCTGGGACTTGTGAATTACTGGGGCTACAACAGTATCAATTTTTTTGCGCCTCATCCTCCCTACTCCTCTTCCACTCAACAAGGTATCGACCAGATCTATGAGTTCAAGAATATGGTGAAGTCGTTGCACGAAGCCGGAATTGAGGTGATCCTTGATGTCGTATACAATCATACCGGCGAAGGCAACGAACTGGGTCCAACCCTTTGCTTTCGTGGTATCGACAATGCAGCTTATTACCGTTTGAAGCATCACGATAAGAGGTTTTACATGGATTATACCGGTACGGGCAATACCCTCAACACGGTACATCCCACTGTATTGCGCCTTATCATGGATAGTCTGCGCTACTGGGTTACCGAGATGCATGTGGATGGTTTCCGCTTCGATCTTGCTTCGGCACTGGCGCGTGAATTCAGCGATGTGGACAAGTGGGGGTCTTTCTTTGATGTGTTGCATCAAGACCCTGTGCTTTCGCAGGTAAAACTTATTGCTGAGCCCTGGGATGTGGGCGAAAATGGTTACCAGGTAGGGAATTTCCCCCAGGGGTGGCTCGAGTGGAACGGCCACTACCGCGATGTAATGCGCGATTTCTGGCGCGGACATGCGCGCACCCCCGGCGATTTTGCCTGGCGATTTACCGGTAGCTCCGACCTTTACTACGACGACTGGCGACGTCCCGTAGCCAGTATCAATTTCATAACCGCCCACGATGGTTTTACCCTTCGCGACCTGGTATCGTACAACCAGAAATACAACATGGCCAATGGCGAAGGCAACCGAGATGGGGAGAACCACAACCGCTCCTGGAATTGCGGAGCAGAAGGCCCTACCGATGATCCTGAAATTACTGCTTTGCGTGAGAGGCAAATGCGCAATTTCCTGGCAACAATGTTTCTTTCTCAGGGTATACCTATGCTGGTGGCAGGAGATGAGCTCGCCCGCACTCAGGGTGGAAATAACAACGCCTATTGCCAGGACAATGAGATATCATGGATTGACTGGGACAATGCAGATAAGAAATTGCTGGAGTTTACCTCAGCTCTCATTCATTTGCGGCAGAACCACCATGTTTTCTCTCGCCTGCAATGGTTTCAGTACAAGCCCATTAACGGCAAGGGGGTAAAGGATATTGAGTGGTTTGTACCCGAAGGCCGTATCATGACCATTGCCGATTGGGAAAGTGACCAGGTAAAATCCATTGGTGTTTACCTTTCCGGCGATGGGATACAATCCCGCACCGATGAAGGACTTCCCATTGTTGACGATAATTTCTTTATCATATTCAATACCCACCATAAGGCGATTGATTTCAAACTCCCACCAGCCGAATGGGGCAGCCCATGGCACCGGGTGCTGGATACATACACTGGTATTTGCAACGAAAACTCTTTTGAATCTTTCCGAGCTGGGCATGTGGTAACTGTTGAGGGGAGATCGGTAATTCTTTTTAAGAACAAGAGGCAGGAGCCCTGACCGAATCTTCTTGCTGCGCCAGAATGGAAGAACGTTGGTTGTGAAGACTGTCATCAAAGATCGTAATTATGAATACAAGCCTTATACAATCACGAACACTGGGATTGAACTTTGGTTCCGACGGTACTGCATCGGTACTGGTTTGGGCTCCACATGCCCGCAAGGTTAGCCTGGAGACAGAAGGCAAGCCCACATTGCCTTTGCAGAAGATGCAGTACGGTTACTGGCAGGCAGTAGCCGAGCACATCCTGCCGGGCGATCGTTATGGCATCAGGATCAACGGCAAGGAACTCTTACCCGATCCGGCTTCCCTGTCGCAGCCCGATGGTGTGCACAAACCCTCGGAGGTGGTTGATCTGAGGGCAATACGCAAAATCCGGTGTGAAGATTGGAAAGGTGCTGACGACACCAGTTTGATCATCTATGAACTGCATGTGGGCACTTTTTCTCCTGAGGGCACCTTTGCCGGAGTGGAAAAGAAATTATCCTATCTGCAGCAGTTGGGTGTTAATGCCATTGAAATCATGCCGGTAGCCGCTTTCCCGGGCATGCGAAACTGGGGCTACGATGGGGTGTATCCCTATGCAGTGCAGCACTCTTATGGTGGGCCTGAAGCGTTTGCCCGTCTTGTTAAACGTTGTCATGAGCATGGCATTGCTGTGATCCTTGATGTGGTATACAATCACCTGGGTCCCGAAGGAAACTATCTGGGACATTACGGACCTTATTTTACCGCAAAGTACAATACACCCTGGGGCAAAGCCCTCAATTTTGATGATTCCTGGTGCGATGGGGTGCGCCGCTACTTTCTGGAGAATGCCCTGATGTGGCTACGCGATTTTCATGTAGATGGATTGCGTCTGGATGCGGTGCATGCCATGCAAGATGTAAGCCCACGGCATATACTCCAGGAGCTTAGCCTGGCAGTGCAACAGCTCAATCGAACCTCAGGAGCAAGGCACTTCCTGATTGGAGAGTCCGACCTCAACGACACTAAGTTCATCGCCCCTACCTGCAAAAGCGGGTATGGCCTTGATATGCAATGGACCGACGATTGGCATCATTCACTGCACGCCCTGCTTACGGGCGAAAAAAATGGCTATTACAGCGATTTTGGCTCGCTGCAGCATTTGTGTAAGTCGTACAATCATGCCTTTGTTTACAATGGCAGTTACTCGCTGCATCGAAAAAGGGTGTATGGCACTCCCACCATAGGGGAGCCTGGGCATAAGTTTGTGATATATGCCCAAAACCACGATCAGGTGGGAAACCGCCTTTGGGGCGACAGATTGAGTGCGCAGCTAGGTTTTGAAAGTCTTAAACTTGCCGCAGCAGCAATGTTTTTCAGCCCCTTTGTGCCTATGCTTTTTATGGGCGAAGAGTATGGTGAGCAAGCCCCTTTTCTGTTTTTTGTGGACCATGGCGACCCACAGCTGCTGGAGCAGGTACGTAAAGGCCGACGCAGAGAATACCGTGATTTTATGAAAGGAGGTATGCCTCCTGATCCGGCGCTGGAAGAAACTTTTCACGCCTCAAAGCTAAGGTGGAACTTTTCTGGAGATAAACAGCAACAAACGATGCTGGCCTTTTACACTGCATGTATTGCGTTGCGGAAAAAGCATAAGCTGCTCCAGGGGGAGCGCGATAATTTTCTTGCCCGTGAAGCAGTGCCAGAGAAAACACTGGTGCTAATCCATAAAAGCGATGATGCATGGCTGCTGGCAGTTTTAAATTTTTCTGCTTCAGATGAAGAAACCCTGATTCCTGAGCTGGCAGGCAAAAGGATAAATCTGCTTATGTATTCTGCTCATCGCAAATGGGGAGGAATCGTGGATGATAACTTTGTGCCCCTGCATACCGATACCACCGGATTATGGGTGAAGTCAGCAGCTCATTCGGTAGTAGTTGCAATATACACCACCGGATAAGGCGCAGTGGCTGATGGCTTATAAATGACCCTTTTGCCTTCTGGCTTAGGGCCTGGAAAAAACCACTCACTGTTTGCAAATAACCGCATTATGAACCTATTAATTGCAGACGTATGAAAAATGTGATGCCCGGCGATTTTATCGTTGACCGGCCGGTGGTACTGGCCGATATTCCCACCCGCATGGAAACCGACCTTACCAAGCAGGATAAAAAGAATGCTTTGAAAAAGGTGGGTAAAAAACTCAGCAAGATGCAGGATGTGATGTATGCCCACAACCGCTATGGCGTGCTGGTATGTTTGCAGGGTATGGATACTTCGGGGAAGGACAGCCTGATACGTGAAACGTTCAGTAAATTTAATCCGCGCGGGGTAGTGGTGCATAGCTTCAAACCCCCTACCAGTAAGGAACTGCAATATGATTACCTTTGGAGGCATTACGTTGCCCTGCCCATGAAAGGCAAATACGCCATCTTCAACCGCAGCCACTACGAAAATGTACTGGTTACCCGGGTCAATCCCCAATACCTGCTCAATGAGAATATACCCCGGGTTGAGAAGGTTGAAGATATCCCTGCTGATTTCTGGGAAAGGAGGTTTGAGCAAATCCGAAACTTTGAAAAGCATATTGCAGAGAATGGCATTATCGTTTTTAAGTTTTTTCTGCACCTGAGCAAGGAGGAGCAGCGCTTGCGTCTGCTTCGCAGGTTGCGAAAAGAAAACAAAAACTGGAAATTTGCCCCCAGCGACCTTAGTGAACGCAAACTCTGGGATGATTACTGGGTGAGCTACCAGGAGGCCATCAATCAAACCTCCCTGCCTCATGCTCCCTGGTATATAGTTCCAGCTGACGACAAACAGGAGGCACGATATATTGTGGCGAAGATTATTTATGAAGAGATGAAGAAATACACCGATATTGTGGAGCCCAATCTCGACCCAGGCATTAAGGAAAACATTCACATGTATAAGGAAAAATTGAGTACCCGGGAATTGTAACCGCAAGGCGTTAAAGCACTGGCCTTTTCTAAGGATGCATTGCAAACGCACATATGGAATTACCCATTATCATCCTGCTGGATTAAAAAAACCTGGGTATATTTATAATTATTTTGTATCAATGATCTGACTAGCTATGACCGTAAACGAAGTAGAAAACCTGGAACTGGAATACCTGCAACTTGAAGATTATAAGGAACTCAGCCAGGCCATGCAATTGGCTTATGAGGGCAGTATTAATCCCTGGTGGGAGAAGCCGGCTATACGAAGGCTTATCCGCCTGTTTCAGGAAGGACAGGTAGTGATAAAGAGCAATGGGAAGATTGTAGCCTGCGCCTTGTCGTTTATTGTGGATTATGATAAATATTCCGATAATCATACCGTTAAGAAAATTACCAATGATTATTCCTTCGACTCGCACAACGAAGAGGGAGATATGCTGTATGGCCTGGATGTGTTTGTTGTACCCGATTACAGGGGAATGAGGATTGGACAGAGGCTCTATGACTACCGAAAGGAATTATGTGAGACTTACAACCTAAAAGGTATTGTAGTAGGAGGTCGGCTGGAAAACTACCGCCATCATGCCGAAGAGTATACTCCCAAACAATACATTGAACAGGTTAAACGCAAAGAACTCGATGACTTCATTCTGAATTTTCATATTTCCAACGATTTTTATCCCTCACGCATTCTGAGGGCCTACCTGGAAGGGCAGGAGCATAAAAATGAATATGCCGTGCTGCTCAAATGGGACAATATCTATTATGAAAAGCCCAGCGACCTTGTGGAAAACAGGAAAAACGTAGTGCGTCTGGGGTTGATACAGTGGCAGATGCGTCCCTATAAAGATCTGGACGAAGTGATGCAGCAAGCCGAGTATTTCATTGATGCCGTGGCAGGATATCGTTGCGATTTTGCATTGTTTCCGGAGTTGTTTAATGCTCCGCTCATGGCCCGCTACAATCACCTCAGCGAACCCGAAGCCATACGTATGCTTGCCGATTATACCGAAGAAACCACCAGGAGGTTCTCAGAGCTTGCTGTTTCCTATAATATCAATGTAATAACCGGAAGTATGCCCGAGCTGCGCGATAATGCCCTTTATAATGTGGGTTATCTTTGCCGGCGCGATGGCAGCCTTGAAAGGTATGAGAAATTGCATGTTACGCCCGATGAGGCCCGCGTATGGGGCTTGCAGGGGGGAAGTCAGCTTAAGGCTTTTGATACCGACTGCGGCAAAATCGGCATTCTGATCTGCTATGACTCTGAGTTCCCCGAGTTGAGCCGCCTGCTGGCCGATGAGGGTATGGACATTCTTTTCGTTCCTTTCCTTACCGATACACAAAACGGGTTCAGCCGTGTGCGGCACTGTGCACAGGCCCGCGCCATTGAGAACGAATGCTATGTAGCCATTGCCGGCAGTGTGGGTAACCTTCCCAATGTGCACAATATGGATATTCAGTATGCTCAATCCATGGTGTTTACCCCCTGCGATTTCGCTTTTCCATCCAATGGCATAAAAGCTGAAACCACACCCAATACCGAAATGATACTGATCGTGGATGTGGAACTGGACGCCTTACGCGAACTTCATGAATTTGGCGCCGTAAGAAATCTTAAGGACCGGCGAAAGGACATTTTCTCGCTCAAAAAGCTTTCACAAAAACCGCAATAGGCATCCGGGATAAACTTCTTTGGGGAGTTGTTTTGTCATTGGGTTTCCCCAACGGCAAAACACGCTGATGAGAGAACATGGTACGCGTATAGATGTAGGTTGGTTTTTTGTGCTGATCTTGAAGGGTGTAAAGCAAAAGAAAACTGCTTCTCTGCAATGCAAACCGGCAAATCCGGTGGTTCACATTGCAGAGAAGCAGTTCTTGTCTGGTATTGTTTGGTGGGTTTATTTGATGTTGAACCCCAGGCCAATCATAAACTGACCGAAAGCAGACTCCTGGCTGCCCGAGCCGAAGTAGGAGTATTCAACAAACAATGCATTTTTGCGTCCCATCCTGATACCTGTGGTGGCTCCCAGCCATCCACTGGATTGGCTGTTGCTTTCTCCGTTAACGGTGTAGTTGTTTAAACGCATTACATACTTGGGTGCTACATACAATCCCAGAAAGTCTGTGGGATGATAGGAAAAAGTTACGGGAAAAGTCAGATCAATGAGGTTCGATTCTGATTTGTTGGACGAATCACCCGAAGAATCGGAGCTGCTGATTGACACATACGATACTCCGAAACCTGCACTTGAGGCAAAAGGAGACACGTTGTCGCCAATGAACTGGTATTTAAGGTCCAGACCCGCAGTGCCTATCAAGCCAAGCCTGGCGCCCAGGTCAAGCCTCTCGGTAATGCCAAATCTGCCAGCAAGCTCAAAATAAGGAGCCTTTAGTGAGATGGACTCATCGTCTCCCAGATCAATTTCGGTATTGATGTATCCTGCACTAAGCCCTACCCCGAATTCACCCGGTTCAGTTACTCTTGCGGTTTGCAGGCTCGACATAGAAACGCAGCTCGACATAAATGCTGCAATGGCTATTAATGTTACAATGTTAGTAAGTCTTTTTTTCATTTCAGTTCGTTTTAATGATGGTTAGGAGTTTGTGGATTTGCCTTGGGCGCTTGTGATGACAAATACAATGCCAGAGCTTATCTTTTGTATAGGTTTATGGGTTGAAGATGGTTATGGCAGCAAATGTATCAGACAAGGTTCAGTGGGTTTACCGTGCTGACACGGATTTCACCGGGTAATCTCCCCTGTATGATGCATGCCCTTACAAGAGAGTGCATGGTTTCGCTTTTGAAATTTTACTGGAGCTTACGCATCGTTGTTCTTTACCGGCGTATCTGCAATGAGGCCCTTGGTTGTTCATGGAGATGCTGAAAGCAACTGATCAGATTTCGCTGCTTCGGGATATGTTTATGCTTTTCAGGATGGCATTTTTGTATGCCATTTATGAACCAATAAGGGGGGTTATGTGTTATGAATGGGATAGTCAAAACAATAAGACTAACCTGTGCGTAATTAAATTATTTAGTATCAATACAATATCTGTTGTTCAGGGACTTGGTTTCTGACAAGCCCACCGGGTTTGGGGTCGACTGACGATAGAATAGTTATCATTTTCAAACATAAATTCCATGAGCAAAAAAGAACATTACGACATTGAAAACAAGGAGTGGCTGGAGTCGTTGGAGTATCTTATTCAGCATGAGGAGCCAGAGCGTGTTCGCGAAATTCTTGCCTTGCTGCAAAACAAAGCCCACAAGGAAGGTATTACCTTTCGCTGTCCGGGCAATACCCCTTACATCAATAGTATTTCACCTCGCAAAGAGCTTCCTTATCCCGGCAGTCGGGAGATTGAGCGACGCATCAAGAGTATCATCCGCTGGAATGCTATGGCAATGGTAGTTCGTGCCAACCTGGAGTCCGAAGGTATCGGTGGGCATATCTCTACGTTTGCTTCTTCTGCTACTCTGCTGGAGGTTGCTTTCAACCACTTCTTCCGCGGTGGCGACAAGGATGATCCGGCCGACATTATTTATTTCCAGGGACATGCATCGCCCGGTTTGTATGCCCGGTCATTTCTGGAAGGAAGACTTAGCCAAACCGATCTGCACAATTTCCGTCAGGAGCTTCGCAAGGATGGAGGATTGCCCTCCTATCCTCACCCGCGCCTGATGCCCGACTACTGGCGTTTTCCCACCGTGTCAATGGGTCTGGGGCCCCTTATGGCCATCTACCAGGCTCGTTTCAACAAGTATCTGGAAGATCGGGGTCTGAAGCCCAAAACCAATCAAAAGATCTGGGCCTTTATGGGCGATGGTGAGATGGATGAGCCCGAATCGCTGGGTGCCATTACCGTTGCCAGCCGCGAAAAGCTCGACAATCTCATTTTTGTGGTGAACTGTAACCTGCAGCGTCTGGACGGTCCTGTACGCGGTACCGGTAAGATCATCCAGGAGCTGGAAGCTGCCTTCAAAGGAGCCAAATGGAAAGTGATCAAAGTGATCTGGGGCAGCGACTGGGATCCTCTGATTGCTGCCGACGAATCCGGCGAATTGCTCAAAGCCATGGAAGAAACACCCGACGGGCAGTTTCAAAAGTATGTTGTATCTTCAGGAGCATACATCCGCAAGGACTTCTTTGGTCGCAGTGAGAAGCTGCTCAAGCTGGTAGAAAACTATTCTGATGAGCAGCTTGAAAAGCTCAACCGCGGTGGCCACGATCCTAAAAAGGTCTACAATGCCTACCATCAGGCCGTAAATTATAAAGGTGCCCCGGTAGTTATCCTGGCGCAAACCATCAAAGGTTATGGTCTTGGCGAAGCGGGTGAGGGACGCAACATTACCCACCAGCAAAAGAAACTCAACGAGGAAGAATTGATGGTGTTCCGCAGCCGTTTCGGCATTCCCCTTTCCGATGAAGAAGCCCGTAAGGCTCCCTTCTACAAGCCTGCCGACGACAGTGAAGAGATTCAGTACATGAAGAAACGTCGTGATGAGCTGGGGGGTTATCTGCCCAAGCGGGTGGCCGAAGCTCCCCCCATTACCCTGCCCGACGAAAAAGTTTACCAGGAACTGCTCGAAGGATCCGGCGATCGCGAACTGGCCACTACCATGAGCATGGTGAACCTGATGGCCAAAATGATGGCCGACAAAAATATGGGTAAACTGGTAGTGCCCATCGTACCCGACGAATCGCGCACCTTTGGTATGGATGCTCTTTTCCGTAAGTTTGGTATTTATTCACATATCGGACAGAACTACGAGCCCGTTGACAAAGATTCCTTCCTTTACTACAAGGAAGCCAAAGATGGCGCCATCCTCGAAGAGGGTATCACCGAAGCCGGATGCATGGCATCTTTCAACGCTGCCGGTACTGCCTACTCTACCCATGGTGTAAACATGATCCCCATGTTTATTTATTACTCCATGTTCGGCTTCCAGCGCATCGGCGACCTGGTTTGGGCCGCTGCCGATATGCGTGCCCGCGGCTTCATGATCGGAGGTACATCCGGACGTACAACCCTGGCAGGTGAAGGTTTGCAGCACCAGGATGGGCACTCGCATATGATTGCCATGACTGTGCCTTCAGTAAAAGCCTACGACCCGGCCTTTGCCTACGAACTGGCCGTTATTGTCAAAGACGGTATGCAACGCATGTTTGTAGACCAGGAAGATTTGATCTACTACATCACCGTACTCAATGAGAAGTATAAAATGCCGGCCATGCCCAGTGGGGTAGAGGAGGGTATTCTCAAGGGGATGTATAAGTTCCGCAAATCTGACAAGAAAAAAGGGGAGAAGGTAAACCTTTTTGGTAGCGGTGCCATCCTCAACGAGGTGCTTCGTGCTGCCGACATGATCGAGAAGGATTACGATGTGCGTGTGGATGTATGGAGTGTTACCAGCTACAAGGAGCTCTACGAAGATGCCCGTGAAACCGATCGCTGGAATCGCCTCAACCCGGATCAGGAGCCACGCCTTACCTATATTGAGCAATGTATGAAAGGCGAAGATGGGTTATGTCTTGCCGCCCACGACTATATGAAAGCCATCCCGCAAACCGTATCGCAGTATTTCCCCGGTGGGCTCACCGTACTGGGTACCGACGGATACGGACGTAGCGACAACCGCAGGGCATTGAGAGATTATTTTGAAGTTGACGACCGCCATGTGGCCTATGCTACCCTGTATAGCCTGTATCGCAATGGCATGCTCGATAAGAAAGCCATTCTCAAGGCCCGCAAGGATTTCAATATAGACAGTAACAAACCCAATCCAACAGAGATTTAAAATTTTCCAGATATGATCAAAGAAATAAAATTGCCGGAAATTGCTGATAATGTTACCGCAGCCGTTGTACTGGATGTACTTGTTTCGGTTGGCGATAAAGTAGGCCCCGACGATGTGCTGGCAGAGATGGAAAGTGATAAGGCCAGCTTTGAACTGCCCGCTGAGGTTGAGGGTGTTGTGAAGGAAATAAGGGTAAGTACCGGAAATTCTGTAAAAGTAGGAGAGGTGATGTTTCTGATTGATACAGAAGCTTCTGCCGATGCCAGTGCCCAGGCCCAGGAAGCAACCGCACCTGAAGAAAAATCAGCCCGTGAAGACAAAAAACAGGAAGAAGAAAAGCCAGAGAAACAGGAGCCTGCTGGTCAGGATGAGCCTGCCAGGGCTGAACAACCTGCAGTTTCTGCCCCTGTTGTAGTTTCGGGAGAGGTAAGTGATAAGCCTGCTTCCCGCATCCACGCTTCTCCTGCTGTAAGAAGACTGGCTCGTGAAATTGGAGTAGATCTTACCCTTGTGAAAGGTAGCGGCCCCAATGACAAAGTGCTGGAAGCTGATGTGAAAGCATGGGCCAAGCAGCAGCTGCAAAGCCGTCCTGCCTCAGGAGCCACCTTTGCCGACGATTATGAGCTGCCCGACTTCAGCAAGCTGGGAAGCATCCGCAGAGAAAAGATGGATACCATCCGCAAGATCACAGCCAAATCGCTGGCCGGATCCTGGCAGAACATACCCCATGTGTTTCAGTTCGATAAGGCCGATATCACTGAGCTGGAGAACTTCCGCAAGGAATACTCCCGCTTTGTGGAGAAACAGGGTGTCAAACTAACGGTTACGGCCATTCTGCTCAAGCTTTCTGCCACTGCTTTGCGCAAGTTTCCGAAATTCAATGCCAGCCTCGATATGAAGAACGAAGAGGTGATCTACAAGGATTTTGTGAATATCGGAGTGGCTGTGGATACCGACCGTGGACTGCTGGTGCCTGTAATTCGTGATGCCGACAAAAAGAGTATCACCGAATTGTCGCTTGAGCTCAATGAGCTGGCCGAAAAAGCCCGCACCAAAAAGATCCGTCCGGACGATTTGCAGGGAGCCAACTTTACCATTTCCAACCTGGGCGGTATTGGTGGAACGCATTTCACCCCCATCGTAAACCGGCCTACAGTTGCCATCCTGGGCGTATCGCGCTCGCAGATGGAACCTGTTTGGATGGATGGAGAGTTTAAGCCCCGGCTTATGCTTCCTTTGTCGCTCTCTTACGACCACCGCCTGATTGATGGTGCCGATGGTGCCCGTTTCCTGCGCTGGCTGTGCGACGCAATGCAAAATCCTTTATTGACAATGTTTTAAAAGATCAAGATAATTAATCATGGCAGATAAAAAACAAGTTGTAGTACTGGGAGCCGGCCCCGGCGGTTATGCCGCGGCCTTCCAGGCTGCCAATCTCGACCTGGAGGTAACCCTCATCGACCCTAAGCCCGACCCGGGCGGGGTATGCCTTTTTCATGGGTGTATCCCCACCAAAGCTCTGCTGCACCTGGCCGCCGTAAAAGACGAAGCCGCCAAAGCTTCAGAATGGGGATTAACATTCAGCGGAGTGAAGGTAGATATCAACAAGGTGAGAGAGTGGAAACAGTCGGTGGTGAAACAGCTTACCGGCGGTCTGGGGCAGCTGGCCAAAGCCCGCAAAGTGCAGTATCTGCAAGGGATGGCAAAGCTTACCGGAACCCATACCCTGGAGTTTACCTCTGCTCAGGGCGACAAATCTGAGATTGCTTTCGAAAACCTGATCATCGCCACGGGTGCTTCTCCTTCCGGATTGCCCGGGGTAGAGTTCAGCGAGCAGGTGATGAATGCCGAGTATGCCCTTGAGTTGAAAGATGTTCCTGCAAAACTGCTGGTGGTAGGAGCAGGTTATATCGGACTGGAGATGAGCGTGATCTACAAATCGCTCGGTTCCGATATCACCATCGTGGAGTTCACCTCCGATATCCTGCCCGGTCTGGATCAGGACCTGCGCGATGTGTTCAAAAAAGAACGCAAGGACCTGATGCAAACCACCCTGTTCAATACCAAGGTTACCGGTGTTGAGAAAAAGGGGAAAGGGCTGGAGGTATCCTTTGAAGACAAAGACGGACGCACCAGTAAGCAGGGCTTCGACAAAATCCTGGTGGCTATTGGTGGAAAACCCAACACCCGCAATATAGGCCTGGAGGCTGCCGGCATTGAAACCGACGACAAAGGGTTTGTAAAGGTTGATTTGGTAAGACGCACCAATGTGAAGAACATCTACGCCATTGGTGATGTGGCGGGTCAGCCCATGCTGGCACACAAAGCCTCGCACGAGGGGCGTGTGGCCGCCGAGCATATTGCAGGCCATAAAACCGCCTACGAGCCCAAAGCCATCCCGGCGGTGGTATTCACCGACCCGGAAATTGCCTGGACCGGCCTTACCGAAAATGAAGCCCGCGAGAAGGGAATCAAGGTAGAAGTGGCAAGGTTTCCCTGGGCAGCATCGGGCAGAGCGGTTACGCTTGGGCTGAAGAACGGGCTTACCAAGCTCATCATCGATCCGGAGACCGATCGCATACTGGGAGCCGGTTTTGTGGGCAAGGAGGCAGGCAGCATGGTGGCAGAGGCTACCCTGGCCATTGAAATGGCAGCGGTGGCCCGCGATTTGGAACTTACCATCCACCCGCATCCCACCTTGTCGGAAACCCTTATGGAAGCCGCCGAAGTGTACTTCGGACATGCTACCCATATCCACAAAAAGAAGAAAAAGTAAACTTTTTGATAATGCATAGAAGACCGCATCTGAAGAAATTTGGATGCGGTCTTTGGTATCTATAGAAGTGGTAGGAACAGGAGAGGTGTGTTGCCCCGGTTGATTATTGGCAGGATCTTGTGCCAGGACTGGGGCATTTGTTTGAGATTTGGATTGCGCCCCGTTGGGGCTTGATGTTGTATCTTCCGTTTTTCATCACAGGGC
Source organism: Bacteroidales bacterium (assembly GCA_046291875.1). Lineage (GTDB taxonomy): Bacteria > Bacteroidota > Bacteroidia > Bacteroidales > UBA7960 > SKVR01. The sequence continues at coordinate 136,524 of JBKBSF010000009.1, forward strand.
TGCACCCTGTGCTAATGATTGCGCCCCGTTGGGGCTATTTGGAGGTTCTATTCGTTTAGGGAAGATGGCATATCCGTTGGTTGTGGTTGCCTCGCGGAAGTGCTTATTGCGGATTAACGGGCTGCACCTGTTTATTCGGGAGTGTTCTGCTACCGACTGCGGGTTTATGTATTATGCAGTTGTTCAGCCCCAACGGGGCGTAATCATCAACCCGGGGTGTAGCCCCGGGATTTCCATGGATACGATACCCGTAAGCCCCAACGGGGCGCAATCAAAACCTCCTAATCCCATAAATACCTCTCGTCGTAAGTAACGTTGTATTTTTTGAGAAAGGCAAGATATTCTTCCTGAAAACTTCTCTTACGATGATGTTCCTTCTGGTTCAGGATGTAGTTCTCCACAACCTCTGTCTCGGTGGGGTTTACAGAAAAAGCGCCATAGCCGTTCTGCCAGTAGAAATTCCGGAAGTATTCCCCCTGGGTTTTTATCCATTTGGAGGAGTGGGATTTCAGTTCTTCCAACAGTTTTGTCAGCGCAATCTTTGGCGACAATAGACAAAGTACGTGAACATGATCAATATGCCCACTAACCTTTACCGGATAGCATTCCAGAGTTTTGCAGATACCGCCCAGATAGTTGAAGAGTTCTTCCTGGATATCTGCACTAATAAGGGGTTCCCGGTTTTTGGTGCTAAAGGTTATGTGGATGTAGTTTCGTGCTAAGGACTGGGGCATTTGTTCGAGATTTGGATTGCGCCCCGTTGGGGCTTGAGGTTGGATATTTCGTTTTACATCACAGGGCTGCACCCTGTGCTAATGATTGCGCCCCGTTGGGGCTTTTTTTTGTAAACGGGTGGATTGTGCAGGGGGACTGGGTTTTAAGAAGCAGACCAGGGCTGCTCCCAATTTGCGCATCATACAACCGTGACCCCTAATTCCCGCATTGCACGGAACAGGCTACCCTGAAAACCTCAAAAAAACACTTATTCTCGCCGGCCTTACCTGATCCAAAACAGGGTATTCAAAGAACGTATAACAGCCAAATATACTGTTTTTTCTTCTAATTGAACACTTTTAAGTGGTTGGTATTGTTTTAGTTTTCAGATAACAGCAAGCACAAATCAATCTGGTTTTATTTTGTCCTTTAATTACGTAACTTTGTATTATAACAGACATTTGATTTGAAGTACATCAATAAATTTGGCAATCCTGGCTAAGAACCCCCAAATAGCTTATTCGCAATGAAAACACAATTTGTAACAGATGACCACGGAAACAAACTGGCCGTTATTCTCCCAATAAGGGAGTACAATAAAATGGTGGAAGACCTGGAAGAGTTGGAAGATATTAAGCTTTATGACGAAGCCAAGAAAGGGAAACAGGAATCTTTAGATGCAGAACAGGCGTTTAAAGAAATTGAGGAAGCCCGCATGAAAAATGAAGACCTATAAAGTCCGCATAGAGCGTAAAGCACAGAAAAACCTGGCAAAGGTTCAGGAACCCTACTATTCTAATATCAAAACCGCCATACTGGATTTAGGCAAAAACCCCCGACCACCAGGCTTTATAAAACTGAAAGGTAGAGATGCTTTTCGTATTCGGGTAGCCAGTTATCGTATAATCTATGAAATCCAAGATGCTATACTACTGGTAGTTGTGATTGATTTGGGACATAGGAAAGAAGTTTATAAATAGCAAAAAGTCTGGAAAAACCCGGCAATCTGCCCGGGATACATTATACCCAGGATGAGCAATTTCCACCAGAATGAAAACCAGAATCTTAAAGTTGACATTAAAAAATTGCAGACCTGATTGTAAGGTCCAGTCTTGACCGGCATTTTTTTTTATCACATGGATAAAATGATAGAGACAGGGCTTGACCTGTCCTCTGATTAACCTAATCCCTACCGCCAACGTATCCACACTATGCCACCTGGCAATCTGCGGCTCATATAACCGTGCCCCGTAATTCCCGCATTGCTCGGGACAGGCTACCCAATTTACGCCAAAAAAAATGATTTTCTCACCGGCCTTACCTGGTCCAAAACAGGGTATTCAAAGAGCGTATAATGCACAAAAATACAGCCTTTTTTCTTTTCATTTAGCACTTTTAAGTCATGGTTGTTTTTTTGGTTTGCTGTATAATTTTGTATTTTTGAATCACTGTTGTCCGGTAAAATAAATTAACATACTAGTTGAAATAAGAGATCC
>JBKBSF010000010.1:0-132133 GCA_046291875.1 Bacteroidales bacterium
CTGGTGTACCAGTTGTGACGCCAGTTGCACCGCTGGGTAGCTAAGTTTGGATGAGATAAGTGCTGAAAGCATCTAAGCACGAAACTTACCTCAAGATTAGATTTCCATTGAGGGTCGTTAGAGACGATGACGTAGATAGGCTGCAGGTGTAATGATGGTAACATCAAAGCCGAGCAGTACTAATCACCCGAAGATTTCTTCCCACTGAGGCTTTTTGAAAGTATATTTTTCCGGTAATTGTCATTGTAAACCTGCATAATTATTATGCGGCTTTACAATAAAAATCTTTAGGTGACTATAGCGGCAGTGTCCACCTCTTCCCATTCCGAACAGAGTCGTTAAGCCTGCCAGCGCAGATGGTACTGGACCAACATCCGGGAGAGTATGTCGTCGCCACCCTTTCTAAACCCTGGTTTCTCACGAAGCCGGGGTTTTTTTGTTATAGCGAGTATTGGGTTAAGCCTGCCAGGGCAGCTGGTACCTTTATGCTAAGGATGTCGTCCCGCATGCGCGGGATTTCAGGCAGTGCCCTCCACTTCCGGCATTGCCCGCCTAAGCCCTGAAAGGGCGACAATCCATCAGCCCCGGGTGCAGCCCGGGGTTAATGGCGCCCATTGATCCAGGCGCTGCACGCACCAATCCCAGATAAAAAGATACAACCCGTTGCCGCGCAATGCAGCCTGGCAGGGCGTGAGGATTTAGGATATGAGATTAAGGACTAGAGATCAGAAACAAGGAGCATCCCGCCTGACCCTAGGGGATTTATGGCCCGCAAAGTCGCAAAGACGCAGTTGAAAAAGCCGCTACGCGTTTTTTTGCCTTTTCAGACCAGGTTGAAGGGCGGTCCCTTCGACGGGTGTCACAATGAGCCCTTCGACGAGCTCAGGGACCACCCTTCGGCAAGCTCAGGGACCACCTGTCGAATTGCTCAGGGACCACCCTTCGACGAGCTCAGGGACCACCCTTCGACGGGCTCAGGGACCACCCTTCGACGGGCTCAGGGACCACCCTTCCTTCTCACCTTTCCTCTTTAAACTCTAAACTATTAACGCTATTCTCCAATCCCCAATTCCCCATACCCCATATCCATACCTCTCATCCTTAACCCTTGTCCTCAAAACTGATTCCCGCCCTACCGCACCTTAGGTTTCAAGAAATTCCATTATATTTACAGCACTGCATTAAAACACAATCATTAAATATCATCCGAAAATAAAATATACTATGGGAAAGATACTCGGACAGCTAAGTCCGCAAGCCGTTTGGAGTTATTTTGAGGAGATCTGCCAAATCCCTCGTCCTTCAAAGAAGGAAGAAAAAATCCTTCAATACCTGAAAGATTTTGCTCGCAAAAATCAACTGGATTGCCAGCAGGACAGTACCGGCAACCTTGTTATCCGCAAAGCTGCAAGTGCCGGGATGGAAAAGCGTAAGACCGTGATTCTGCAAAGCCATGTGGATATGGTTTGTGAAAAGAATACTGATGTGGATCACGATTTTGACACAGACCCCATTGTGCCCTATATCGAAGAAGATTGGATCAAAGCCCGAGGCACCACCCTGGGAGCCGACGATGGTATCGGTATGGCTTACCAGCTGGCAATACTTGCAGACAAGGATATTGTGCATCCTGAACTGGAATGCCTTTTTACGGTAGATGAAGAAACGGGCCTCACAGGTGCCTTTGGCCTGGAACCCGGGTTTTTAAAGGGACGAATACTTTTGAATCTTGATTCGGAAGACGATCGTGAATTGTGCATCGGTTGCGCCGGTGGGATTGATACGATGGCCACTTTTGCCTATGACAGAGTAAACAATGAGATTGATCATCAGGCCTACCGTATATCGGTTAGTGGTCTACAGGGTGGACATTCTGGCGATGATATCAACAAGGGACGAGGCAATGCCAATAAAGTGCTTACCCGTATTTTGTGGAATGCTGAGCGAATGTTCGAGATGCGGCTGGCCCAGATTGACGGTGGAAACCTGCGCAATGCCATTGCAAGGGAAGCTTTCGCCATTGTTACGGTACCTCGCCGCCACCAAAAGGACTTCGAGCTAAAAGTAAAAGAATTTACCCGTCATATGCAGCAGGAACTAAAAACCAACGAACCCGGGCTTCAGATCAATCTGCATGAAACCGCAAAGCCTGAATGTCTTATAGATTTCGTTAGCCAGAATCGTATTCTCAATGCGTTGTATGCCTGCCCACATGGTGTGATGGGAATGTCGCCTGATATTCCCGGGCTGGTTGAGACCTCAACCAACCTTGCTTCCGTGAAAATGACATCAAAGGAGATTTTAGTGTCTACCAGCCAGCGCAGTTCGGTTGCCAGCCTTAAACGCGATGTGGCCGATATGGTAAGCAGTGTCTTTCAACTTGCAGGAGCACGTGTGAAACATGGGGATGGCTATCCGGGTTGGGAGCCCAACGTGAAATCGGAAATACTTTATGTGATGCGCACACGGTACAAAGAACTGTTCGGAGAGGAACCCCATGTGCTGGCAGTGCATGCCGGCCTTGAATGTGGTCTTATCGGAGAAAAATACCCGGGAATGGATATGATCTCCTTTGGTCCCAACATACGGGCGGCACACTCTCCCGATGAGCGCTTGCACATCCCCTCGGTAGAGAAAATCTGGAAGCTTACCCTGGAAGTGCTGAAGGATATACCCGAGAGATAGAGTGTGAGGTATGTGAAAAGAGAAATGTGGTAGTCGTTCTGGGTGAGATCGGAGAGCCCAAAGGCAACGGTCCCTGAGCGTGGTCCCTGAGCTTGTCGAAGGGACCACTTGTAGCGCCCGTCAAAGGGTGGGCCCTGAGCCTGTCGAAGGGACCACTTGCACCACCCGTCGAAGGGTGGTCCCTGAGCTCGTCGAAGGGCTCATTGTACCACCTGTCGAAGGGTGGTCCCTGAGCGTGTCGAAGGGCCTCAACTTAAGAGTTCCACCGACCCCTCTCCCTAACCCTGGAAGACCGGTTTATGAAAGACCCGGAAGCAATCCTGGGTTGGATGGATGCAAATACCCCACAGTCAGAATAGCAAAACCCCCGTATTTCGAAATGAAAACGGGGGTTTTGTTATGAATGTAAAATGCGGATCAGATCAAGAACAGGGGTTTGTCGATAAAGCTTTCGTATACCGGGCGGAGTCTTTGGGTGTTGTAATGCTTATCTACATCAACCAGTTTCTTGGTGGAAGTAACGATATCCACAGGGATATTGTCATAACGTCCGTTTTTCAGGATCACCAGGCGGCCATGGATCCCTTTGAGCACCAGGTCGAGGGCCAGGTTGCCATAAGCCATGGGGGCTATGGAGTCGATGGCGTCAGGGTCTCCTGAGCGCACCAGGTAGCCCAGGTGCTGGTTGATGGTTTCCACACGCTGCCCCTTGTTGAACTGTGGCGAAAGTTCTTTGATCTTCGCAGAAACAGCATCGCCGATACCTCCCAGTTTGGCATGACCAAACATGTCTTTTTCCTGGCTTGAAAACATCATATCTACTCCCTCAAAGGAAGCCCCTTCCGAAACCAGTACTACGGAATAGTTGGAGGGGTTGCGTCGACGGTCTTCAACCAACAACTCAGTAAGATGTTCCATTTTAAATTTGTACTCCGGGATTACACAACGGTTGGCAGAGCCTGCCATGGTGGGAAGCATGGCCGTGTACCCTGCATAACGCCCGAATACCTCCATAACCAGTACCCGCTCGTGAGAACCGGCAGAGGTGCGCAACAGGTTGGTCATGTGTATGGTACGTGTTACGCAGGTTGAGAAACCAATGCAATAGTCGGTACCAGGTACATCATTATCCATGGTTTTGGGAATGGCCACCACTTTTACACCCTCCTGGTAAAGACGAACTGAATAGCTCAGGGTGTCATCACCCCCAATGGGGATCAGAAAATCCAGGCCCATAAAGTCAATATTCTTGAGCACTTCGGGCGTGAGGTCGTTCATTTCCTTGTTGTACTTGTCTCTCAGATGCTCGGGAACATGCTTCTGGGGGATATGGCTGGGGCGTGTGCGGGAGGTGTGCAGAAAGGTACCTCCGGTACGTCCGGCACGGTTTACAATATCTTCGCTGAGCTCAACAAAATTGGCTGAGTTATCCACCTTTTTATCCCGGATAATATCAATCATACCGGCCCAGCCGCGCCGGATACCTATCACTCTGTAGCCTTCGCGCAACGCCCGGATGGTAATAGCTCTGATAGCTGGGTTAAGTCCGGGCACATCTCCTCCACCGGTTAAAATGCCGATGGTTCCTTTTACTTTGGGTGTGTTCATTTTTTCCAAACAATTAAAAAGTTAGTATTTGATTATAGTGTTTCTGTCATGTTTTCAAAAGGATGGATCCCCCTTTTACTTTTGAAGCGGGGGTAAAAATACGAAAAAAAATGGTTGTTGAAAATCCGGATGCTTTTTCTTGGAGCATCCTGCAATTACCAGAAATGGTAGCCCAGGCCAAAGGTCCATGCAGTGTTGTATTGCCCGCGGTTGTACCATGTTTTGCCTCCACCCATATGGGGTCTTATGGGGGTGAGGGAGTTGGAAAAGCCAAAGTGAAACATCAGCCGCTCGCCCAATGGGTGCGTGATCCCCAGCAGGATGTTGAGCTCGGCCGGATGAAAGGGTTGACGACCAGTGGAAGGCACCGGGGTGCCAAATTCTTCCTCCTGATAACCCACAAGCACTGAAGCCGACAAGCCGGCTACCAGCTGCAGCTTTTCTGCAAAGCCCACTGAAGAGAAGGACGATACATCGCCCACCCATAGCAAGGGTACTTCTACGTACTGCAGCCGGAACAGGTACTCACGAAAATCATTTCGCTCCGAAGGCACCGCCCGGCTCCCTTTTTCTATGAGCATGATCTCCAATCTTAAGCTGGAAACAGAACTCAACGTAGTGTAAGTGTATACGGCCGCATGCCATCCCAGTTTGTTGGGTCCACCCAGATTATCGCCCGAAACCTCAGAGGCTACCAATCCTGCGCGTATACCACCATGGAAACGCTGGGCCCAAACCTCCCGACCCGTTAGTACAAAAATCAATGTCAGTGTCAGAAATAGCAGGTTTCGTATCATGGGCAATGTTTTTTGGTTTTGCAATCATATAAAAGTAGAAAAAAAAGAAGTATGGCGGTTCCCCTGGTTTGCTGTTGAACACACAGGGCCATAAATCTTTCTAACTTTGCAAAAAAAAAATCATGGAAAACAGCAACAAGCGCAAGGTACTGGTAATCCGTTTCAGCTCCATTGGTGATATTGTATTGTGTACGCCTGTGATACGATGTTTAAAGCAATTGCCCGGTGTGGAGCTGCATTTTCTTACCAAACGATCCTTCGCCGGTTTTATGAGCCACAATCCCTATATCGACAAAGTTCACCTGCTTGATAAATCTTTGCCTGCAGTAATAAAGGAGTTGAAGAAGGAGCGATTCGACTTCGTGGTAGACCTTCACAACAACCTGCGATCCCTAAGGGTTAAGCTGGCCCTGGGGCGTCCTTCCCGGTCGTTTCATAAGCTTAATTTCCAAAAGTGGCTGCTTACCACCTTTCGTATCGATCGTATGCCCCCTGTTCATATCGTGGATCGGTATATGCAGGCAGCTGCGCCTCTTGGTGTGGTTAACGATGGGGAGGGGCTCGATTTTTTCATCCCCGACAATGATAAGGTAGCCCTTGGAGATCTTCCGGAAGTCTTTCAAAAGGGGTATATCGCTTTTGTAATTGGGGGTACGTACCCTACGAAACGTTTGCCGGCAGAAAAGATCATCAGCCTTTGCAGCAAGCTTCCCCTGCCGGTGATATTGCTGGGAGGACCTGAAGACGCAAAAGCGGGTGAAGCCATTGCTAAGGCATGCGGAGAAAGCGTATTGAATGCATGTGGCAGGTTCTCGCTCAACAGCTCTGCTTCGCTGGTAGAACAATCGAAGGTAGTGATCAGCCATGATACCGGATTGATGCATATTGCAGCAGCTTTCAACAAACCCATCGCTTCGTTGTGGGGCAATACGGTTCCGGAACTGGGCATGTACCCTTACCTGCCACAGCAGCAGAAGACTGTTTCGAAGATCTTTGAAGTAAAAGGGTTGTCCTGCCGCCCTTGCAGCAAAATTGGTTACAATGCCTGCCCCAAAAAGCATTTTCGTTGCATGGCAGACATGGATGAATCTGCTGTTGTAAAGTGGGTGGAGCAACGAGTGGGAGCGATGTAATAAGAGGCATTGATTGATGCTGAGAGATATGGGGATTAGAGAATACAGTTTAGAGTTTAAACGGAAAGGTGAGCGGGAAGGTCTGCCCCTGATCAATTCGACAGGGGTCCCTGAGCCTGTCGAAGGGTGGTCCCTGAGCCCGTCGAAGGGTGGTCCCTGAGCCCGTCGAAGGGTGGTCCCTGAGCAATTCGATAAACTCATTGTACCACCTGTCGAAGGGACCACTTGCAGCACCCGTCGAAGGGCGGTCCCTGAGCAATTCGATAAACTCATTGTACCACCCGTCGAAGGGTGGTCCCTGAGCCCGTCGAAGGGTGGTCCCCGGAATTTGGAATTGGAAGCAGTAAGCAGGGAACTGGAAACTTCCGCAGGAATTTCCAGCTTCCCGGGGGTAAAACCCATCTTGCAAAGTCGAAAAGCAATTCGATCCCGGAAGGGCAGAATATCAATTGCCCTGGGTTTCAACCCGGGGTCAGATATTGCCCCCAAAACAAGCGCTGCACCCACCGGCTTTAGAGAATATCGAAAGAATTCGTTGCAGCGCAATGCAGCCCGGCCAGGGGTGAGTAGTAGGGTATCAGGTCTACAAATAAGGGCTCTCTATCCTCTCCTGGCCAATGGTGGTGTCAGGTCCATGGCCGCAGATTACACGCACATCATCGGGCAGACTCATCAGCTTGTCATTGATGGATTGTATCAGCGTTGCGTAGTTGCCGGTGGGCAGGTCGGTGCGGCCTATGCCCCGGTGAAACAGCACATCGCCGGCAATAAGAAGCTGCAGCGGCTCATGGTAGAAGCAAACACTGCCATCGGCATGACCGGGGGTGTACAGCACCTTAAGGTTTTGGTTGCCAAAGGATATGATCTGTTCATCTTCCAGGAAACTGTCGGGCATTACCGGGGTGTCGATGTCAAAACCAAACGTAGCGCCATATTCTACGGCACTTTCCAGGAACGGAAGTCCGCCGGCATGGATCACCGGCTTCAGCCCGTATTGCTCATAAACGAAATTATTGCCCAGGATATGGTCGATATGACAATGGGTGTTGAGCAAAAGAACCGGTTTCAGCTTGTTTTCCTCAATAAACAGTTGCAGTTGCCGTTGCTCATGGCCGCCATAGCAGGCAGCATCAATGATGGCACATTGGCCGGTTTCATCATACAAAACACAGGTATTCACCTGGAAAGGGTTGAATGGAAGGATATGTAAATGAAGCATAAAAGAATTTTTGAAGGATCATTAGTTCATACACAAACCTACGGATTTTTTCCCATTGATGATATAAAAACCATGATAAGCTTCAGCAGGGGAGTGGATGTAATACATCTTTTGATTATTTTTACATGTTAAATTTGAAAGTTGCAGGCTATGCTAACCCAAGATACCATTCGTACACTTGCCCGCTCTTATTTTGAAGAGATCCGTCAGGTACGCCGTCATTTGCATATGTATCCCGAATTGTCGCTGCAGGAGTACAAAACCGCTGCCTTTATAGTGAAGTACCTGGGCGGGATGGGGGTCAGTTTCCAGACAGGCATTGCCCGAACTGGCATTGTGGCTTTGATTAAAGGTGAACTGCCTGGCGACAAGGTAGTTGCTTTGCGTGCCGATATGGATGCCCTTCCGATGGAGGAGCAAAACACCTGCGACTATCGCTCGCAGAAAGCTGGGGTGATGCATGCCTGCGGGCATGATGCACATATGGCCTGTCTGTTGGGTGCTGCAAAGATCTTACAGAATACCCGCGAGCACTGGGGGGGTACCGTAAAACTTATCTTCCAGCCTTCCGAAGAGAGCTATCCGGGAGGCGCCCGCCTGATGATCGCCGAAGGAGTGCTGCAAAACCCAGCGCCGGAAGCCATTCTGGGGCAGCATGTGGCACCACAGATTCCGGCAGGAAAAGTGGGGATACGCAGCGGCATGTATATGGCTTCCACCGATGAAATCTACCTGCGCGTAAAAGGCAAAGGGGGGCATGCGGCCACACCCCATCTCACCATCGATCCGGTGCTTATCGCTTCACACATCGTGGTGGCGTTGCAGCAGATTGTTAGCAGAAATAATACTCCCTGGATCCCCACCGTACTTTCCTTTGGCAGGATCATGGGGCAGGGGCGCATGAATGTGATCCCCGATGAGGTTACCCTTGATGGTACCATCCGTACCTTCAGCGAAGCATGGCGGGCCGATGCCCACCAGAGGATACGCAGTATTGCCCAGGGGGTGGCCGTGAGTATGGGTGGCGATTGCGAAGTGGAAATTGTGGAAGGATACCCTTTTCTGCAAAACGACCCAATCCTTGCTGACAACTTCAGACGTTATGCCGCCGATTACCTGGGCGAAGAAAATATTGTTGAGCTCGACCTGGCCATGACCGCCGAAGATTTTGCCTTCTATTCGCAACATATGCCCGCATGCTTTTACCGGCTGGGGACACGCAACGAAAGCCTGGGGATTACCTCCAATGTACACACTTCAACCTTCGACATCGATGAGCAGGCGCTGGAAACCGGCATGGGGCTTATGGCATGGCTGGCGGTAAAAGAGCTTAATCCTTAATAATCCATCTTACTATTATCTCAGAAAAAGAAACAAGACCTCCGTAATTTCATTCCTCCCATGAAGTTAATTTTTGTGCTGATCCTTTCCGGTCTGTTCTCCGTTTTCACACAGACTGCTGCATATTCCCAAACCATTGCCGCGCCTCAAGAGTTGCGCGTTGAAAACTTTGCCTACTCGGGAAAATCTCTGGATATCTCAAATGAAACCCACGACCCCAGGGCAACCTTCTGGAAACCCGATGGAACCTTGCTCTTTGTAGTGGGGCGCAGAAGCAACAATATTGCTGTGTATCATTGCCAGGAGCCCTGGCAGTTAAACACCGCCACTTTTCTAACACAGGCAAGTATTCCGGGCGACAACCAGCATGGACTGTTTTTTCGCAACGATGGGCTTATGATGTGGGTATACGATCGCACCTCTGTCTGGCATTTTCAGCTTTTATCGCCCTGGGATATTACCACCTTGTCGGAAGGGGTGAGAACAGATATGAGCCACTTTGCCTTACGAGGGCACGACATAGCCTTCAAACCTGACGGTACCATCCTTTATATCGACGATCGCAATGCAGGTGTTGTTTTCCAATACACCCTTTCAGACCCCTGGGATGTTACTTCGGGTAATGTGACTTACACGCTTGACCTTAGTCAGATCCAGAAAGAAGTAAGAGGGGTGGAGTTTCTGCGCGATGGACTGACCATGATGCTGATGGATACCGATCGCAGGGAAGTATTGCAGTTTGAACTGGCACAACCCTGGGATATTTCTACGGCCACCTTTGCCGGTGCTTTCGATGTGAGCGATCAGACCCTGCAGGGCAGAGGATTGAGTTTCAGTATCGATGAAAGTATTATGTACGTTACAGCGCAGGATAAGCAGAAGATCTTTCAATATGAGCTTACACTGCAGGATTAGATAAGTATACTGAGTATTCCGGTTATTTCTGAACGGGAATCATTTTTCAGCCATGCCAGGGGTCTATGTGTGGAATATAAAGCTTGACAAATTTCTGGTTTTGCAAAGAGTTCTCAGGGATTTCTTTTGTAAAAATACACCCTGGGCATTACCCCGTGTCTTACTTCACTTACCGTAAAGTATCCGCTGCCATCGGTAGCAAAGGCGATGGCTTCGCCCTGTGGCTCCGGCACATAGTGCAGTCGGTGGGGAGGGCGCAGAAAAGCGTCGCGCATTCGTTCTCCTTCCGCGCGGGTCCAGAGAAAAACCTGGTCGTAGGTCTTAATAAGGATTTCCCGGCCATCGGGAGAGATATCTCCTGCAACGGCCCAGGTAAAGGGCAATGTGCCGTATTTCTCTGCCACCAGGGTGTCGCCCGTTGCCTGGGGGAAAGGCAGCCGGTACACCGTAACGGGCATTTCGCGTTTGGTTACGATATAAATGTCGCCATTCCAGGGGTCTATCATCAGGGTTTCGGCATCCATAAGTTTCTGGTCAGGGTATACAAAAGCGATGGTTTCAGCACCGGTAACCAGGATATCCTGTGGTTGTCCCTGGGCAAGGCTCACATCGGGCTCGGGGAAACGATAGATCCGTTTGATGGCATGTTGTGCCCTGTTGTCTCCGATCTCGCCCACGTAGAGGTAGTTGACGTTGGGTTCGGGTCCGGGGCCCATTGCTATGTCTTCCCAGTCGCGGTTTACGGTGCCCTGTATGCGGTAGGTTCCCTTCCAGGTACCATCGGTGGCCACCAGGAAGATCCGGTTGCTGTCGCCACTGTCGTTGTGAGTCCAGAACAGGGAGGATGCCTGGCGGCTGATCACCATCCCCGACGCTTCATCGATCTGGATATTGCTAAGCAAACCCATGTCTGCCGGTCCCTGGAAAAGATCCGATACCGGCAGGTTGTCCATGGAATAGTCGGCTACAAAATGCGAATGATCCGGTCGGTATACATCAGTTTTACATTGCGTAAGCAATAGCGGTAACAGTAAGTAAAACCACGTCCGGACCATGCGCTCTCGTTTTAAGTCTTTTCTTTTCAGATACCTGATCTGCCAGGTCAGGGGATGAAGTTGCGTTTGCCCTCTTCCAGGAAATCCACAAAATTCTGGATATTGGGATCATAGCCATGGGGAGGAGCAATCATTTGCTCATCATGGTTGAGGATCACGTAGTAGGGCTGTGTGTTCATGCCATAGCGTTCGGCCTGGAAGACGCTCCATTTCTGCCCTATAGTACGGATGGTACGCTCACGCCCCAATGCCGAGGAAACAAACTGCTGGTCTTCGGGCAGCGCAGTGCGGTCATCCACATAGAGGGAGATCTTAACAAAGTCGTTGGCCAGGCTTTGCAATACCCTGGGGTCGGGCCATACGTTGGCTTCCATCTTCCGGCAATTGGCACAGCCCAGTCCTGTAAAATCCAGAAATACCGGCTTTCCGGCCTTTCGGGCAGCTGCCAGTCCTTCTTCATAATCGGTAAATGCCATCAGTCCGTGAGGCCCCTCCTTTACACTGCTGCCCACATAAAGGGTGCTGGCTGCACCTGGGGCGGCTGCAGCTACCCCCCGGCTCAGATCGAAATCCTGTGTGGTGGGTGAAGGAAGGAAAGAACTTACAGCACGCAGGGGAGCCCCCCACAAGCCTGGAAGCAGATAAAAAACAAAGGCAAAGGAAAGGATGGCCAGCATCAGGCGTGGCACACTCATATACTTAAGGTCGCTGTCGTGCGAAAACCTGATCTTTCCGATCAGGTAAAGGCCCAGCAGCAAAGCAATGGCAATCCAGAGCACGATAAACACTTCCCTGTCGAGGATACCCCATTGGGCCACCGCATCGGCAGTAGCAAGGAACTTCAGCGAGAAAGCCAGCACCACAAAACCCAGCACCACCTTTACAGCATTCATCCAGCCTCCCGATTTGGGGAGAGATTTCAGTGCAGTAGGGAACACCGCAAACAGCGTGAAAGGAACCGCCAGTGCCAGGCTGAAACCAAACATACCGATGGCAGGCCCGAATACATTGCCCCCCGTTGCGGCATCTACCAGCAGGGTGCCCACGATGGGGCCGGTGCAGGAAAACGATACCAGCACAAAGGTCAATCCCATCAGAACCACCCCTATAAGGCCACCGGTGGCATCGGCTTTGGCATCCAGCTTGTTGGACCAGCTGGCGGGCATGGTAAGCTCAAAGGCACCAAAGAATGAGGCTGCAAAAAATATCAGCAGCGCAAAGAAAAACAGGTTGAAGCCAGGGCTGGTAGCCAGGGCATTGAGGGTATCGGCACCAAAGATCATTGAGATGGCCAGACCCAGCACCACGTAGCTGAATATGATGGTGAAACCATAAAAGAAAGCATCGCGAACTGCACGGGCACGGTTATCGGCATTGCGCAGAAAGAAGCTTACGGTAAGGGGGATCATGGGAAAAACACAGGGAGTAAGCAATGCCAGCAACCCTCCCAGCAGACCTGTAATGAACATGCTCCAGAACGATCTTCCTTGTGTGTCGCGGTCCTCAGGTGTAAAGATTCGGTCCTCAGAGGCAATCTCTGCTTCGTCGTTCTCTTCCACCGCTACATCCTCAGCCGGTTCTCCGGCAGATTCTTCGGCTACTCCCTCTTTCTGCTCCGTTTGTGCTGCACCTGCAGTGGCAGTGGCAGCAGCCTGCTGGCGGCCTGGCAGAGTAAAGGCAAAATCAATATAATCGGGGGGGAGGCACGATGTAGCATCGCAGCACATAAACATCAGCTCTCCCGTTACCCTTACCGGTTGTGAAGAGAGCACCTCCACCGTACGGCTGAAGGTAACCTGCGGATTGCTGTACATCGACAGCTCCATGTTGAAGTTGGGATCAAATTTTACCTCTGCCCGTGGTGCTACCATATCGCCCACAAAACGGAACCCCTGCGGTTCGTTGAATTCAAACCCTGTGGGGATAGGGCCTCCGGGAGGAATGTCAAGGCCGTAGATCGACCAGCCTGGGTCGATGTGGGCCGTAAACTTCAGTTGGTAGGTGTTGTCAGATATTTTCTCCTGAGAGAAACTCCACTTCACAGGCTCCAGGATCTGAGCCTGTACTGTGAAAAAGCCGGCCATGAAGATCAGTAGAGTGGCCAGAAACATCCTTTGGGCTACTTGTTGCATAACGGGTTTATAGGTTATTGTCCGGATACGTGAAGAACCGGTGGGTTTTGGTTAAGATTATTTTGAAAGTATGCAAAAATCGATATGTTTGATATTTGTTAATTCTGCAAAATTAAAACAATCATTTTGACTTAGGTAGAAATTTCACTTTCAATATGTTTTTTGAAGATTTTTTAACTTTAAATCTCTCATCGGCACGCAAGCCTGCAACCCAAACAATCTTCTCCCCCGAGCACAACAACCATATGTTTTGTTTGGATGTGCGCGGAATTTTCTGATCGGTAAGGTAGTCGCTGATCTTCTTTTTTCCTGACATCCCCAGGGGGTAAAAATAGTCTCCCGGTAATGGGTTGCGCAGGGTAAGCGGGTATTGCAGTGTGTCGGCATCTATCCAGGCAGTATGGGTATTGTCTTTGTCGAACTCCGGGGTTTCAGTGTCCTGGAGGTTCTCTATGAGTATCACTCCCTGAGGCAATTCCTGCCGGCTTTGCTGCCTGGAGAGGGTGAAGACAGCGTGATGGGCCTGTTGAAGGGGCGAAACCAGCAGCTCATGCCGGTCGTGCAGGCACACATGGGTGGGCGAGTAAAACAACTTTCCGGGCTGCCTGTTGTGCAGATTTGCACAAAGGTCGTGGCATACCGGGGCTTCAAAGCCATAGGGGAGGAGCAGTTCGTATACCACCATTTCCATTGCCGGCATGGCCAGCAGTGCAGCAACAGAAATGGCAAAACTATCAGGAGAAGGCCAACGGCAATGCTGGGCTGTAAAGTCGTCGATCGCCTTGCGGATCAATTGGTGGCTCTGGTGGGCAACCACCGACAGGTTCATGAACGCCTGGTCGACCCGTGGGTTGATTTGTCGCAATTGCGGAAGCACATGCAGCCGCAGGCGGTTGCGGATGTATTTGTCTTCCTGGTTGGTATGGTCTTCGCGATACACCAGCTCTTTTTGGCGGGCATACTCCTCAATCTGATGGCGGGTGGCAAACAGAAGGGGCCTGAGTAGATCCGGGGTCTTCAGCGGTATCCCCACCAGCCCTCGCAGGCCTGTGCCGCGTACCATGTTGATCAGCAGCGTTTCGGAATGATCATCGAGATGATGGGCGGTTGCCGCAAAGCAATACCCATGAGCCTGGCGCAGCTTACCGAACCAGCTATACCGCAGGTGCCGGGCGGCCATCTGGATACTGATAGCCTGGCGCCGGGCAAATGCCTCAGTGGAAAATCGGCGCGTATGGCATACAACCCCCCACTGCCGGGCAAGTTGCTCCACAAAGGCCTGATCCTGTTCCGACTCCACGCCCCGCAAACCAAAATTGCAATGGGCAATGCCAAACGAAAAACCGGCACGGTGAAACAAATGCCCCATCACCACCGAATCCACACCCCCACTCACCGCAAGCAGGATCTCCTGCTGTGGCGAGAAAAGGTCTTTCTCCTGGATGAACTGTAAAAATCTCTCCAGCATGGGTTTAGGGTGTTCTCTTTTTTCGGGACAATGGGCTGGCACAAAGGTACATGCTTTGCACCGATTCACAGAAAGGTTTTTTTTGCAGGTGTTGTAACTTTTGTTGCCCATGCCACGTCATATGCACAAAGAAAAACGATACTTAGTCTGAATTTCCACAATATTCAGACGGATCGCAAAAACAAGATTACAAATCCAAAGCTTTTTTATTATGAACTGCCAGATAAAAACCATCGTCCTTTCATGTTTGCTGCTGGGTGCCACCCTCAGCAGTCCGGCGCAAAGCCTGCGCAAACTCATTGCCTATACCCAGCAGGGGGCCACCATTGAGTTTTACAGTAAAGTAGAAGAACTCATAGAAGAAGAGGAACCCATCCCGGCCCATGTGTCATTAACTCCCTCTGTGGCTGAGCAACCCATTAATATCAGCGCCTTCCGTAAACCCGAGAAGGAACTCGATGAACCCCTCGATTGGGTTCATATGGCCGGCATAGCCACTGAAAATGAAAACCCTCAGGCAAAATAACGTTCTTTCCTTTATGTTGTTTTTGTTTTGATTAGCCCTGCTGCCTGGCAGGGCTTTTTTTTTTGTGTGCTGGTTTTCCGGGAGGAAGGAGGAAGGGGGGGTGAATGGGGAAAGGGAAAAGGTGAAAGGTAAAAGGTGGTCCCTTCGACGGGCTCAGGGTCCACTATCGACCGGCTCAGGGCCCACTTAGCATCAACATCAGACATCCTGCATCGCCCCCTTAGCCCCGGAGGGGCGACATATTTGTAGCCCAATCAGAAGCACCCCCGAAACAGGCGCTGCACCCACCGCCGCCAGAGAATATCGGAACAACCCGTTGCAGCGCAATGCAGCCCGGCGGGGGGTAGGGGTATGAGGTATGAGGGATGGGGTGCAGGATTTGAGAAATCCCGGATGAGGAATGAGATTTCAGGTTTTGGGATTGGGTATCGACCAGAAGGAACCAGGGAACCGGAAACTTCCACAGGAATTTCCAGCTTCAGGGTATTTTAAGAAAGGTTTGATGAAATTTTTTTTGGGTCCATCCTGGTGTCAAATAGTCCGACTATGTTGATGGTTGTATCAGAAAACTTATAATACAGAGTAGTTTGCCGGGTAACCACGCATCTGTGCAACCCCTTTTTAAAACTTGATTCTTCGTTGCTCTTAGGGTAAGTTTTGATTAATTCCAGCGACTTATCCAGCTTTGCTATAAATGCTTGTTTTGCTTTTGATGACCATTCTTCTTGCAGGTAGTCAAGAAGCTTTTCGAGTTTCCTGGCAGCCCTGGGAGAGAGAACAATTCTTCTCATTTTCTGTGCTTTTTCAAAATCGCTTCATAATCCACAATTTCACCCTCTTCGACCTCTGCAATCCCCGCTTCGATCTCTTCCTTCTGCTCGTTGGACAAAGAGTTCCAGAAGTCTTCCCTGGTTTCTTTGCTGAGAAGTTTGCGAATGGCCTCCAGCATTTCAACATTCTGCGATTCCAGGATCAATTTCATTAAATGCAGTTTGGTGGTTTGAATGTTCATGGCAATTCTTTTTACAAATTTAGTGTAATCAAGGGCAATTTGCAACTCCTTGTTCAGATGGGAAATGTTGAAGTCGTGAAGGAATGAAGAAAGGGAAATGAAAAATAATCAATGGTGATAAATAAAGAATCGGGAATAAAGAATGATGAGAACATTCATTCATTGGCAGCGAGAGAAAAATCGCGAATCGGTTTTGTCAACCGGGGATGGAACCTGTCTTGCAAAGGCGCAAATCAATTCGACCCCTCCGGGGTCGTCGGTATTTTAGGAATGATTTGTTGCTATATGCATAAGACCCCGGAGGGCTCAGGCGCGATTTGTTTTTCAAAGGGAATTGGTGGGGAAAATACGGACCCTTCGACAAGCTCAAGTACCACCCTTTGACAAGCTCAGGGACCACCCTTCGAGGGGTTGGTGTAGGTGGTCCCTTCGACAGGTGCCACAATGAGCCCTTCGACCAGCTCAGGGACCACCTGTCGAATTGCTCAGGGACCACCCTTCGACGAGCTCAGGGTCCACCCTTCGACGAGCTCAGGGACCACCTGTCGAATTGCTCAGGGTCCACTATCGACCGGCTCAGTATCCCCTTAGCATCAACATCAGACATCCGGCATCGCTCCCTTAAGCCCTGAAAGGGCGACAATCAATCAGCCCCGGGTGCAGCCCGGGGTTAAAGGCGCCCATTGATCCAGGCGTTGCACCCACCGCCACCCGAAAAAAAAGACACAACCCGTTGCAGCGCAATGCTTTTCTGTGAACTCTCGCTTCTCATCTCTATTGCCCTCTCCATTAACCATTAAAATTGTCCCACGATACGCAAACCCGCAACGCTCCAAGGCTCAACATTTTAGTTGCTAAACTTTTAAAACTCGCGAAAGTTGCATAACTTTAAGGCTGGAAAACCAATGATTTCAATCATGAAAACCATAACTTTCAGAGTTAAGAATCAAAAAGACTATTATCTGCTCAAAGAAATCGCAGAAAGGTTGGGGATAGATATTCTTGAACAGCAGAAGGATGTTGAACGTACCGGAAACAGCAGAACATGGAGTTTTCTTGGTAGTGTTGACCTCAATCGAACTATGGATAAGTTGAAAATCAGGGATTTCGCTCATGAGTAGTGTCATGTTGGATACCAATATCTTGATATATGCCCTGGATAGGTCATCTGCTTATCATAAGGAATCGGTTAAGATATTAGAAGATCCGGGTCTTCAGCTTTTCATCACATCTAAAGTAGTTTCTGAATATTTTGCTGTTTGCTCTAAGCTGGATCTGGAAAGTTCTATTGTATTTAGCTTTTACAAAGAGTTGAGGGAAAATACTACAATGCTATTCCCTTATGCTGAAAGTATGGTGCTGTTTGAAAAACTGATTGAAAAATATAAGTCTAAAGGTAATCGGGTTTACGATCTTGAAATAGCCTCAGTAGTTGCAACTTATGGGTTAGATTATCTGGCCAGTTTTAACAGAGTTGATTTTGAAAAAATTGATGAAGTTAAACTTCTGAGTTAACAACCATCCCAGGTGCATCAGGGCCAGTTCCTCCGGGGTCAGGCGCGATTTGTTTTTCAAAGGGAATTGGTGGGGAAAATACGGACCCTTCGACAAGCAGTGCAGGTGGTCCCTGAGCCTGTCGAAGGGGTCCACCATTGTCGAATTGCTCAGGACCCTTCCCTTTCAACTCAACTCTCAACTCCCTCGCACCTCTAATCTTCATCCCCCCCCTCATTTCCCATTTTTCCCTGCAACCTTATCCGTATTTTTACGTAAAAACCTGAGAATACTACTTCGGGATACACCTGAATCATCTACTATAACCAAAAAAAGCATAACTTAGTAAAGTAACCGGGTTGGCAGGGAACGTAAACCTAAAACACACCTTACAGCAATGATAGACAACCTTCAGGACCTCATCCCCATCAACTCCCCGGAGGAGCTGGGTGCCTGGCAAAAGATCCTCGATAACACCGCCCTGATCGTTTTGCTCGACGAACAGGGGATTATCCGTCATGTGAATCGGAAGTACTGTGCCATTTCTGGTTTCGGTCGCCATGAGCTGGTGGGCAAGAGCCTCGACAGCCTGCGATCGGATTACGACCCCTCGCGCCCCTGGAAAGAGATGTGGGAGCAACTGCATAAGGGCGAACCCTGGCGGGGAGAATTCCTCAACAACAAAAAGAACGGAGAAATCTTCTGGGAGGAGGCTGTGGTATATCCCTTCCAACGCAAAGACCAGGCCCCCTGGCAATTTGTATCTATCGGATCCGACATTACCTCCTTTAAAAATGCCATGCAGATCAAGGATCAGTTCATGGCCAATATCAGCCACGAATTGCGTACCCCCCTGCACAGCATTTACAGCCTGAGCAACCTGCTGGCCGAAACCCAGCTTACCCGCGAACAAAACGACTACATCGAGAATATACTCAACTCCACCAGCATCCTTATGCGCATGGTGGAAGACCTGCTCGACCTCAATAAGATTGAGCATGGCCAGATCCGCTTCGAGGAAAAGATCTTCAACCCCAAAACCATTGTGGAGAACCTGCGGCGGATGTTTGAGGAAAAGGTTCGCCAGAAAAGGCTCGATTTCAGCGTTTCTTACGATCCCTTGCTGCCCGAGTATGTCAATGGCGACCCCTTCCGCCTGAAGCAGATCCTGATTCACCTGTTGGAGAATGCAGTAAAATACACTCCCCAGGGGCATGTGCGACTGTATTGCCGTGCTGCTACAGACCAGGGGCGTCAGGTATTTGCCTTTGAAGTGGAAGATAGTGGTATTGGCATTGCTCCGGAGAGTTTGAGCCTGATCCAGGAGAAATTTCAGCAAGCCAACATGGCCCATACACGTACCTATGGCGGCCCCGGATTAGGGCTTTCTATCGTAAAGCAGCTCATTGAACTGCAGCAGGGTACTTTTGCCATCGAGAGTCAGCAACAACAAGGCACCCGGGTGGTTTTCACCATTCCCTTTGCCAATACCAAGGCCCCGGCAGAAGAAGCTGCCCCTGCCGCAATTAAGGAAGCTGCCTCCGCCAATGGCAGTACCTCCAACGGTGTAATGCGCGTGCTCATTGCCGAAGATGTGGATATCAACCAGATGGTGATCAAAAAGCATATGCAGAAATTTGGCTTTGATGCCGAATTTGCCGAAAACGGTAAGATCGCATTGGAAAAACTGCGCCGCGATCCCTTCGATATCGTACTTATGGATATGCAAATGCCTGTGATGGATGGTTATGAAGCCATCCGGGTGATCCGCCAGGAATTTCCCGAACCCCTGTGCCATATCCCGGTAATCTCCATCACCGCCAGTGTGATGGGCGAAGCACCCCAAAAATGCCTCGATGCAGGAGCCAACGATTATGTGCCCAAACCCTACGATGTGGGCGAACTTAAAAAGAAGATGGAAAAATGGGTGAGCCTTTCACCCGGTAATACCCACTCAATTTCCGAAATTATGCAGGACCAAAGTTACAACGAACAGGAGCCCCTGATCGACCTGGATTACCTGGAGCAACTCAGCGAGGGGGACAACGATTTCAGTATCAGCATGCTTTCCTATTTCCTCGACAATACCCCCGGGGTGCTGCAGGATATGAAGCAGTTTTGTCGCGAGGGCGATTGGAAAGCCCTGCGCAATGTGGCCCATAAGTTCAAGCCCCAGCTTACCTTCATGGGCATCAAATCCATTTTTCAGGATGTGGAAAACATTGAGCAATTTGCCAATAAGGTAGAAAATACCGACCAGATCCCCGCCCTGATCGAACGATCTACCCAGGTGTGCCTTAAGGCAATGGAAGAGATCAGGATGGAGCTGGAAAAACTTTTGGATAAGTAAGGCACCACAATATGAGATAAATATTTTTATTATCTTTATTGTGTTGAACCTGCCGGTTCTGCTAACTTACCAAAACCTCCTTCAAGATGAAGAAAAGACATAAGGCCCTGCTGGTGCTTTTGTTTATCGTAGTGGGAATTCCTTTCCTGCTATGGCTTTCATGGTTGCTTACCACCCCCCGGCCCATTGCTGTTTTCATCATGGATAAGACCAGCTATTCTGTGGCACGCGCCCAGAACAGGGCCATCAACTGGGTGCTTACCCATTACCGTTTTGTAAAGCCCGATGGCAGGCTCTACAATGCCCTTACCGATTATTACGGCTTTTACCCTGTCGACGACCACCGCTACGAACTCAACGATCTCTCGCAACTCAACCAGCGCGAGCTGCAGCGACTGGCCATCCAGTACCATATGGCGTATTTTGCCGACAGCTATGGCGTGTATACCGATATGTGGCCCGAAGAGGTGCCCGGTATGATGCCCGCACAGAAGCTCTATGGAGGGCTGGTATGGCAGGATCTTTATTTCCTGCAGGAGATGATAGACCGCGACCGCCTGGTCATCGCCGAGTTTATCTTTATGTCGCCCCCTACTACCCCGGCACACCGGCTGCAGGCGGAAGGGCTCTTCGGGATGCAATGGCAGGGCTGGACAGGTAAATTCTTCCATACCTTCAACCCCGAAGAGGAAAAAAGTGTGCCCCCCTGGGTGCCGGTACTCTACCAACAGCAATACCAGCAACCCTGGAACCCCGAAGGAGAAGGGATCATTCTGGTGCATGAAGACGAAACCCTCGTGGTGCTGCAGTACCCCACCCACCTTAACTTCAACCGTCCGCGTATCATAACGGGGCGCGAAGACCGCCGCCGCTTCGGTGTAAGCAACAAGATTGCCTATCCCGGATGGTTCGATATCACCTTCCCCACCGGTGCCAACAAAAAGGTGGTGTCGTGGTTTGAGCTCGACCTTACCCCGCAAGGCAGAGCGCTATGCGAGCAATATGGGCTTCCGGAGAGGTTTCCCGCAGTGATCAGCCAGGATGACCTCAACCGCATGTATTACTTTGCGGGCGATTTTGGGTTTAGCCCGTTGCGCAAAAGGTTTGTGAAAGTGAAGGCCTCGCGTTATTTCGAGCTGTTCCTTGCCGATCTGAACGATCCTACCGACAAAAACGGCTTCTTCTTTGCCTACTATCTGCCCATGATGCGCAACATATTGGGCGATTACCAGGCAGACCTGCTACGCGATTGATTTTTTCCTTCTGTTTTTTGGATTAGGGATGTGCTGCCAGCAACCACTCCTCTTCGCCGAAGCGGGGCCAGGGGCTGCGGCTGACGATGTTCCAAATCTGGCGGTCGAGCCCGTTGATGGAAGCATTGGTGTTGTTCAGGATTACGATAAGGGTATTGTCGGGCATGCGCACATAGGTGGTGCGAAAACCTCTCCACCAGCCGTTGTGGTAGGGGATGATATCGCCCTCGTGACGCCTTAAGCGATAGCCGAAGCCATAGCTGATGGCATAGCCGCTGCGCAGCCTGCCATGGCTGAAGGCCTCCATCTTGCTCTCTTCGCTGATGAGCAGGTTCATCTCCAGGGCATTGTCCCACCTGAGCAGGTCCTCTGCAGAGGCAAAAATCCCTTTATCTCCCGAAATACCGTCTACATGGTCGGCAGGAATCACGCGCATGCCTCTTCCCTGCCGTTCATGTCCGGCGGCCACCCCTTGTGCATGCAGGGAGTCCAGGTTCATATGGGGGGCGAATACAAAGGAGTGCTTCATGCCCGCCGGCACAAAAATATGGTCGTGTACAAAACTGGCGAAACTTTGCCCGCTGATTTGTTCTACCAGCAGTGCCAGGAAACCATACCCGGTGTTGGAATAGGCAAACCGGCTGCCAGGTCTGAAGTTCAGCGGCATGGGCTGCATGATCCGCATCAGGTCTTCCAGCCCGGGGAGGCGTTCTTGTTTCCAGCGATTGTCGAGCAGGTACATATAGTTTTGCAACCCCGAGGTGTGGTTGAGCAGATGGCGTACGGTGATGTCTTCATGGGGAAATCCTTCCAGGTGCAGGGCTACCGGATCGTCGAGCCGGAGCAACCCCTGTTCGGCCAGCATCAGCACAGCTACAGCGGTAAACTGCTTGCCCACCGATGCCAGCTGGAAAGTGTTGTTGCGGCTTTCAAAAGGCCGTTGCGAGGGCACATGGCTTAAACCAAAGCTCTTGTTGTAAACCGCCTTGCCTTTGTGGGCCACCAGCACGGTGCCGTTGAAACGACGCTGCCCCAGGATACGGTCGAGCTCTCCCTCCATGTATTCCACATAGCCAGGATGAAACGACACCACCGGCTGATACATAAAGGTGAGGTCCATCTCCAGCAACCGTTCCTGCTCCGATTTCTCGAAAGCCTGCTGACGGTTGCCCGTAAAGAGGAAGAACAACAAAAGCACCGGATAGCGCATCCAGCTGAAACGTAAAACAGAATTGAGGGTAGTCATGAGCCTTTTCAACTTTTTTGTCCTCCCCCCGGAGAACACATAATTAAACCTTGCGTGGCAAAAATAACCAAATCCCAAAGCCTGCAAAAGGTGGGTATTGCGTAGATTTTGCAGGTGATATACGAGGGGGTATTTAACAGTGTTTCCCGAGGGTATACGCACAGCAGGCAAAGAGGTTTCCTGATGTGTTAAAAAGCACGTTCGGCCGAAGGTTTGCCCGCCGGCCACCGGGCCGCTACCCACCGCAACAGTGCCCGGTAGCAGGGGTTTTTTAAGGTATTTTAACGAAAAGAGGGGGCGTAAGGTGTGGGGTAGGGGGAATGGGGTATGAGGTATGGGGTATGAGGAATGAGGAATGAGGAATGAAGAATGAAGAATGAGGATCAGGAATTGGGCCTCCGGAACCTGGAAACCGGAAACTTCCGCAGGAATTTCCAGCTACCCGGGGTTTATGGCTCGCAAAGGCGCAGAGACGCAGTTGAAAAACCGCTTCGAGATTTTTGGCTTTTCAGACCTGGTTGAAGGGCGGGCAGTGCAGGTGGGCCCTTCGACGGCCTGGTGCAGGTGGTCCCTTCGACAGGCTCAGGGTCCACTTATCGACAGGTGCCACAATGAGCCCTTCGACGGGTGGCACAATGAGCTTGTCGAATTGCTCAGGGTCCACTATCAACGGCTCAGGGTCCACTATCGAATGACTTAAAAACCCTTCCCTTTTAACTCTCCCCTTTAAACTCCAAACTCTCACCTCTCAACTCTCACCTCACCATCACTCTTCCCACGCGGGTTTCGTCGCGGTAGGTTACGCGGTAGAGGTAGATGCCGCTGCTCAGGGGGGGCAGGGGCAGGCGCAGGGTGGTGATGCCCCGCGGGGTGGATTCGTTGTACAGGGTAGCGATGAGGTTGCCCTGCAGGTCGCTCAGCTGGATCAGCACCTGGTCTTCCAGGGGCAGCACAAAGCCCAGGTTTACCACCTCCTGTGCCGGATTGGGCCAGGGAGTAAGCAGGCGGAAGTCCTGCGTGAAGCTCAGGCATTTGCGGTTGTTGGCCGGGTTATCGTCTTGCTCCAGGCGGGGGATATGCGCCTCCACGCAGAAAAAGTCGTAGCTGTCGCGCCAGGGGAACTGTGCCGCGAAGGTATGTTGTGTCAACTCGCCCGGACGCAGCAGTCCGGTCCATTTTTCGCGGATGGGGTCGCGCCCGCTCAGCTGCACCTCCAGCCACAGGGTGTCGAACTCCAGGGTGCCCTGGTTGGAGAGCAGGGCGCTGATCTGCAGGAAGCCCCCCTGCTGTTGCCACGAGAGCTGTTGCACGGCCACATCGATGCTCAGCGGTATCACGCGGATCTCCTGGTGGGTAGCCGCCTGGCAGCCCAGTTCGCTCAGGGCCGTGAGGCGTGTGAGGTAGATGCCGTTCTGCGTAAAGGTATGCACCGGGTTGGCCTGGGTGGTGGTGGGGGTGCCATCGCCAAAGTCCCACACGTAGTTGCTTGCCCCCTGGCTCAGGTTGGAGAAGCTCACGTTGAGCGGTGCCACCCCGTAGCGGGGGAAGAAAGAAAACTGCGGCTCCGGTGCCGGGTACACATCCACCAGCTGGGTGATGGACCCTGTGCAGCCCGCCTGTGAGGTAGCCACCAGGCTCACGGCATACTGCCCCGGCTGCGAGAAGGTAAACTCCGGATCGGGCAGCGTGCTGGTGCCCTGGCCGGCGAAGTTCCATTGCCACTGGCTGATGGAGGAGTTCTCCACCGTGCTCAGGTCCTGGAAGGTATGAGGCGTGTTCTGGCACAGCCCCGGCGCGGCAAAGTCGGCCTGTGGCGGCGAGTGTACCGTTACGGGCAGGGTGAGGCTGGGGCGGCACCCGTTGAGGGCCGTTACGCTCAGCGTTACGTTGTAGATGCCACCGGCGGCATACAGGTGCGAGGGGTTGCTCTGGGGGGAGGTGTTGCCATCGCCGAAGTCCCACTGCTGGCTGCTCACCAGGGCCCAGGGCGGTGCTGTGGTATGGTCGGTGAAGAACACCGCTTCGCCCAGGCACGGGGTGGTGAAGCTGAAGTCCACCTCGGGCGACTGGCGCACGTTGATCATCCGGCTGAGGCTGTCGCGGCAGCCCACCAGCGAGGCCACCTCCAGTGCTATGCGGTGGTTGCCCGGATCGGCAAAGGTAAAGGAAGGTGCCGGCTGTTGCGACTGGCCCAGCAGGTTGCCCTGGCCGTCGAAGAAGCTCCACTGCCACTGGCCGATGCCCCCTTCCTGGTCGGTGGAGGCATCGCTGAACACCACCGGCACGTCGGAGCAGGCATTGTTGGGGGTAAACCACCCTTCGGGCAGATGGTACACCTGCACCGGGCGGGTGATGCTGCGGCGGCAGGCCGCTGCCGACTCCACCTGCAGGGTGGCAGGGTGGAGGCCCGCCTGGCTGTAGGTATAGCTCACCTGTGCACCCGTATCGCCCGCCACCTCGTTGCCCGGATCGCCGAAGAACCACTGGTAGCTCACAATCTCTGAGCCCTCCACCGTGGCAGTGCCCGTAAACACGGTCGCTTCGCCCAGGCAGTCGGGCGGAGCAGTAAAGTCAGCCACCGGCGCATACCCCTGGAAGCTCAGTGTGGTAGCCACCTGCGCCACGCAGCCCGAAGGGTTGGTGACGGTAACCTGGTAGGTGCCCGGCTGGTGGATGGGCAGGAAAGGCTCTGTGCTGCCATCGGCCCACGCATGTACCAGGTCGCTGGGGTGCCACTCCGACTGTACAAACAACGTATCGCCCATGCAGAAGGGGCGCGGCTCGCCCAGGGATGCTGTGGAAGCAAAGAAATCCACCTGCACCGTGGCCGTAAACTGGCGGCTGCACCCCAGCGTATCGGTCACCGTAAGGGTATAGGTACCCGGCTGGCCCGTGATGATGGAAGCAGTAGTTTCACCCGTAGACCACAGAAAGGTGTAGGGGGAGGGCCTTCCGGCCTTATGAAAGTTGCTTGACCCCCGGGTGGACGCTCCACTCAACTCTAAACTCCTAATCCCGAATTGCTCCGCTCTCGGGACTTCCGCTTGCGCTCCAGCTCTTAACTCTTCACTTACAAACTCCAGCTCCACACTCTCTCCTTCGCACAGCAGCACCTGGCTGGCATTCAGGCCCATCTGGGGTATGCGCACCTGCAGGCTGTCGCTGCTCTGGAAACCAAATATATCGGTAACGGTAACGCTGTAGGTGCCGGGGGTATTGACCTCGATGGTCTGTGTAGTTTCCCCCGTATTCCACAGGTAGCTTACAAATCGCTCTCCCGCATCCAGGGTCTGGGGGCAGAAGCCATAGGTGACGCGGCGGTCGGGACCCAGGTTAACCACTTCGGAGTATTTATATTGGAAGTACTTTTCTATTGTTTTTCTTTCTTCCTCGTTGACAGCTCTGTTGATTGCAATAAATTCAGGGATTTCTCCAATGAAAAAATTTGCAACAGCAAACCGAGCCCCAATGGTAAAGCCACTAAGAGTTGTGTTTCCATTATTTCCTGTTGCTCTTAATTGGCCGTTTTCAAAAACACTTGATGATACCCCTGTAAAAATATTAGTGATTAGGGAGTATGAATATGGGCTAGTTTTGGGGTAACCGAAACTTCCTGATGTTGTAGTCTGGGTTAAAGTCGAACCACTAGACCAAAATGACATTCTGTTATTCTCGGTAATACCATCATACATAAACCTATTGCCTGTTGCTTGGAGGTTATGCAAGAAAAATACGCTAATTGGTTGGCTGAGGCTTTCTTGGAAATTACTTATTAGAAATTCATTACCTTCAAAGTTTATCGCATTTCGATTGTTTAAAGGTGTTTGTGTAATGCCAGGTCTATTGTTTGCATTTGATTGGGTTGCATGTCTGTTGTTGCCGCTTTTGTCAAAAAGTACGGATATTTTATTTGCAATTAACTCAATACTATCCGCGTCATACCAAACAATAAGGTTTTGTATGTTAAAAGGATTGAATACCTGAAAATTTATTGCCGGTGTACTCTGTTGATCTAAGCAAATATTATATGCGTTGATTCTCGCAAAGTATTCCCCCCCTTGAAGCTGAACTAATTTATAATAATTATCATCAGTTTGGGCTTCCACTATAACGTCATTAAAGGATTGATCAGTTGCTATTTGTAATAAATACTTGTTTGTGTTTTCTGCTTGGTTATGGTTGAACTCGACAAATCCTTCAGGTAGAACGGATCCTGATTTAGGAAGTATCATTGAGAAGTTTGAAGGGATTGGGAAGCTAGAGACAACCTCTAGGATTCTTTCAGTATTTGCAGTACATCCGTTGGTTATAGTAATCTCAAGATCAACAAGATACTGTCCATCTATATTGTAGATGTGTATTGGGTGCTGTGTGTTCTGAGTATTGCCATCTCCAAATTGCCAATGCCACTCAGTAATGGACGTACCTTCTGGAGCTGTACTTTGATCTGTAAATTGGTATGGTTGATTTATACAAGCCATATCAACAGTGAAATCTGCAGTAGGTGTTTGAAGGACCTCCACGGATTTAGTTATTTGATTTGAACACCCTGATTCTGCTATTGCTAGAAGAGAGACTTGCGTAGTGCCATAATCGGAGAAAAGAAACTGTGGGTTTTGTTCATTTGAAAAAACTATACCATCAATACTCCATATCCAAGTTGCTATTTGATCATTACTGTCCGCTTGAGATAGATTGGTGAAGAGAGTTAGATTTCCTAAACACTCTATAGATGCTTCAAAATCCACGACAGGGGCCGTACCTATGATCTCCACAAAGAGCTCATCGCTGGCCTGGCAGCCGTTGGCGTTGGTAACGGTAAGGGAGTAGGTGCCCGATTGGGTGATGGGAATCTGGGGGGCAGTGGCGCCGGTGCTCCACAGCCAGCCAGTGATGCCGGTGGTGTCGCCGGGCACCTGCAGGGTGTTGCCGGCACACAGCTGCAGATCGTCGCCCAGGGTAAACTGTTCGGCAAACGAATCAATGGTCAGGTGCAGGGTGTCGGAGAAGGCGGTGCACCCCTGGTCGTCGGTGATCTGCACCCAGTAGCTGCCCGCTTGGCTTACCTGCAGGGTGGGGGTGGTGGCCCCGGTAGACCACTGGTAGGTGTACAGATGGGGGTTGGGCAGCACAGGGAAGATCTCCCGGGTCTCGTTCAGACACAAAACCGGATTGGTATCGTTCAGCGCGGTGGAGGGGTAGCTTACCCACACCTGGTCGGAGGACTGGAACCCAAAGATATCGGTAACGGTAACGCTGTAGGTGCCCGGGGTATTGACCTCGATGGTCTGGGTGGTTTCACCCGTATTCCACAGGTAGTTGACAAATCGCTCTCCCGCATCCAGGGTCTGGGGGCAGAAGCCATAGGTAATGTTTATGTCTTCACCCAAATTTGCTATTAAGCTATATTTAGATTGGATGTAGTAGTTTATTGTGTTTAGTTGAGTTGGACTTAATGCAGTTGTATATACAAGTATTTCTGCAATTTTACCACCTAAAAAGTTCTGCTGACGTCCAATTTGAAAGGTGTTATTTGTAAAAGAACCATTTAAAGTTGAGTTAGTTGAGCTAATCAAAGAAGCTCCGTTAATGAAAAGATTAGTTTGTACGCCAAATTCTTTACGTACTCCTAGTATCTTAAAATCGAATCCTTCATCTCTTGGAAGTGTTCCAAAAGGTGTTGCGAGCTGATTATTGTTGTTAGAGATTTGGAGGCCTTGAACAACAGTTGCATGTGCTGCCCTTCTGATGAAAAACTGATCATTTGTTGTTCTAAAGTAACCGTGAAATTGATTACTTGATATCGGGTTTCCTGAAGCAACTAAAATAAAAGTTAAAGAGGATGATCCAAGTCCACTTATGATTTCACCTTGAAGAAAATCATTTAAACCATCAAAAACTAAAGCTGGTTTTTGATTTATAGATAAATTATTTGAAGATAAGATTGGTTGACTGGTGGCTTCTGATTGACTTGCATTATGGTTACTTCCACTTTTGTCAATCCATTGACTAACTCGGTTTTCGGCATCGGCCACCACTTCTGCAGCATCCAGCCACAGAACCAGCCCGGGCAACTGCTGGGGGCTGAACCAGGTAAAGGTGTGCACAGGCGATAGGGTAGTGCCTCCTTCATCCTCCAGCGCCTCCACCTGCCAGTGGTAGGTGCCGGGCTGGGGCAGGGCAAAGCTATGGGTGTGGTGGGCCTGGGTAACGGTAAGCACCGGATCCGACAGATCGGCCTGCAAACTCAGGGTAAGGGTATAGGACACCGCTCCGGGCAACACATTCCAGGCAAACTCCACCTCCCCGTCGTACACCAGCTGCCCCTGCTTGGGCCATACGGTACTCAGGGGTTGCGCCAGCAAAGGGGTGAGGGAAAAAAGAAAGAAAAGGGTATATACGGTTTTGCGCATCATCACAGCTAATTTGGGGTAAAGATAGGGTTTTTTGCTGCTTTACAGCCAAGGGATTATACGGAATTTGGAGGGGAATTGGATGGTTGGGTTGTTTGCTGAGGGCTCTGCCTGAAGTCCCGTTTTTGCGGGATTAGTTTGCTGAGGGCTCTGCCCGAAGTCCCGCTACTGCGGGATTAGATTGTTAGATTGTTAGATTGTTATTGATGTATCGAAACCCTCCAACAATCCAGCCCTTCAGCAATCCAGCCCTCCAACAATCCAGCCATCCAGCAATCCCACCCTCCCACCCTCCAACAATCCAACAATCCAGCTTTCCAACAAACCCCTATCTTTGCAAAAAAAAATCCGATGGGCAAAGAAACCGGGAGCCTGGGGCTGAAGTCTTTCAAAGGGGTGTTGTGGAATGTGTTTGGGCGGGTGTCCAACCAGGCCATGGGTTTTGCCATGGGCATTTTGCTGGCCCGGATGATCGCCCCGGAGTCCTACGGCTTGATTGCCATGGCCCTGGTGGTGGTGGGGATGATCGGCTTTCTCATCGATGGGGGGTTTAGTACTGCCCTGATCCGAAAAAAGGCCCCATCAGAATCGGATTACCATACGGTGTTCTGGTTCAATATGGCGGTGGCGGTGGTGTTGTATGTGCTGATCTGGCTGAGCGCCCCGGCCCTGGAGCGTTTTTTCGAAACCCCAGCCCTGGTGCCGGTGATCCGCTGGATCTCCCTGGGGTTGGTGATACAGGGACTTGTCGCTATCCAAAGGATACAACTTACCAAACGACTGGCCTTTAAGGCCATGAACCTTACCTCTCTGGTGGCCACTTTTGTGTCGGGGGTGCTGGGCATCGGGCTGGCCCTGGCAGGCTACGGGGTGTGGGCGCTGGTGGTGCAGCAGCTGAGCAGCCAGCTGCTCAGCGCCCTGCTGCTGATCCTGGTCAACCGCTGGCGGCCGGTATGGCACTTCAGCAGGGACTCCTTCCGCGAACTGTTTGGCTTTGGCAGCAAACTGCTGCTCAGCGGCCTGCTCAATTCCATTTTCGAAAATCTTTATCCCCTCATCGTGGGCAAGCTGTTCAGCCCTGCGGCGTTGGCCTTTTATACCCGTGCCGATTCCTACCAGAAGTTGATTGCCCGCAACCTTACCTCCATTGTGGGGAGTGTATCGTTCCCTTCCCTGGCCCCTTTGCAGGACGACAATGCCCGCCTGAAGCAGGCCTACCGTCAGATGATCCGCATGGTGATGCTGGTGAACGCCCCGGTGCTGCTGGGGCTGATGGCGGTGGCCCAACCCCTGATCGTGCTGATGATCACCGACAAATGGCTCCCCACCGTGCCCTACCTGCAGTGGCTCTGCCTGGCAGGGTTGCTGTACCCGCTCCATGCCATCAACCTCAACGTGATCAATGTAAAGGGGCGGTCCGATATATTCCTGAAGCTGGAGATCGCCAAGAAGATCCTGGTGGTGCTGGCCATCTTTGCCGGCCTCCCCTGGGGGGTGCTGGGACTGGTGATCGGGCAGGTGATCACCTCTTTCCTGGCCTATTTCCTCAACGCATACTTTAGCCTGCGCCTTATCGGCTACACCCTAAAAGAGCAGCTGGCCGATGTGCTGCCCTTCATGCTGCTGGCCGCCCTTATGGCCCTGGGAGTGTGGGGGATAGGGATGGAAGATCCCGGATTGAAGATTGCAGACTGGGGCCTGGGCCTTCAGCTGCTGGTACAGGTATCTGCCGGCGCACTCTTCTACCTGGGCGCCGTATGGCTGCTCAAATTGTCTGCACTCCGGCAATTGGTGGAGCTGCTGCGGAGGGTGGTTAAGGGTTGATTGCTGAGGCACTGCCCGAAGTAGGGTTGTTGCGGGATTTGTTTGCTGGTTGGTTGGATTGCTGGATTGCTGGATTGCTGGATTGTTGAAATTGTATTATTTTTGGGATGGATGGATTGTTTGATTGCTGAGGGCACTGCCCGAAGTCCCGCTTTTGCGGGATTTGATTGTTTGATTGTTTGATTGATTGATTGTTGTTTTTTTAACCATCTAACCATCTAACCATCTAACCATCTAACCATCTAGCCAGATGATAATTAATCATTTAACCACTAACCATCTAGCCCAAAATGAAATACCTCCAGCTCAACGACATCTCTGCATACAAAACAGCGTTTCATCTTAGCAACTACGTATGGGAAATAGTGATAAAATGGGAAGGTTTTGCTAAAAACACTGTGGGGGTTCAGTTTGTGCGTTCTGCGGATTCTGTCTCGGCGAATATTGCAGAAGGATTTGGCAGGTATGGCAAAAAAGATAAAATAAAATTTTACCGCTACAGCCAGGGTTCGCTCAAGGAAACTCTGGACTGGCTGCATAAAGCCAAAGCAAGAAATTTGTTGCAAGAGAATGAGTATCAGCATATCTTTGCAGAATTGGAACGGTTGCCTTTTGAACTTAACAGGTTGATAAAATATACCAATCAGATGTTGAGGGAGTAGTGGTTGGATTGTTGGATTGCCATCCCAACCATCCAATAAAATTCCCTACCTTTATATGCATAAAATTTTTGGGCCATGCAGATCTCCATAGATATCAACATCGAACAATTGCTTGTTCTCATCAGGAATTTGCCAGAAGAACAATTGCTTAAGATACAGCATGAGGTCAGTAAAACACTGCAGATAAAATCGGCTGCAAGTAAGTCAGATTACCTGGAAATGCTTCTTGAAGCTCCTACCATGAGCAAAGAGCAGTATGTTGAATATAAGCAAAACAGAAACAGACTCAACCAATGGAGGATAGCGTAATTTGTATCGATACTCCTCTTTAATGAAGTTTGCTGTGGGATGTGCCATGCCATAACTCCAACCATCCAACCCTCCCGCAATAACGGAACTTCAGACAGAGCCCTCAGCAATCCAGCAATCCAACCATCCAACCATCCAGCAATCCAGCAATCCAACCATCCAGCAATCCAACCATCCAACCATCCAACCATCCAACCATCCAACCATCCAACCATCCAGCAATCCAACCCTCCAACAATCCATCAAATTTCCTACCTTTGCCTTAAACAAACCCTGGTTTATGGAATCCTCCCACCCTCCCATCTACGTTACCCAACCCTATCTTCCTCCCCTGGAGGAGTTTCTGCCATACCTGCAGCAGATCTGGGAGAGTCGGGTGCTGACCAACAACGGCCCGTTTCACCAGCAACTGGAGGAGGAGTTGTGCAAATACCTGGGGGTACAATATATTTCTTTGTTTGCCAATGGCACCCTGGCGCTGGTAACGGCACTGCAGGCGCTGAAGCTCAGCGGGGAGGTGATCACCACCCCCTTCAGCTTTGTGGCCACCACCCATGCCCTGTGGTGGAACAATATTCAGCCGGTGTTTGTAGACATTGAGCCCGACACCTTTACCCTGGACCCCGATAAAATTGAAGCGGCCATCACCCCCCGCACCACCGGAATCCTGCCCGTGCATGTGTATGGCTACCCCTGCAAGGTGGAGCGCATAGCGGAGATTGCCCGGCGCTACGGACTGAAGGTGCTCTACGATGCCGCCCATACCTTTGGAGCAAAATATAACGAACAGCACCTGTGCAGCTTTGGCGATATGAGCATACTGAGCTTCCATGCCACCAAGGTGTTCAACACCTTCGAAGGTGGAGCCATTGTGTGCCACACGGCTGAGATGAAGGAACGCATCGACAACCTGAAGAACTTTGGCTTCCGTGGCGAAACCACCGTGGTGGCCCCCGGCATCAATGCCAAGATGAATGAGTTCCAGGCCGCCCTGGGGCTGGCGCAGCTCAAACATGTGGACCAGGCCATTGCCCGCCGCAAAGAGATTGCTCTTCAATACCGCAAGGCACTGGCCAACGTGCCCGGCATTCAATGTATGGACGAGCAGCCCGGCCTTACCCACAACTACTCCTACTTCCCTGTACTGTTAGAGGAAAGCACCTATGGCAAAAGCCGCGATGCCCTCTACGAAACCCTCAGAGAAAACAATATTTTTGCACGAAGGTATTTTTATCCGTTGATTACAGATTTTCCAACCTATAGGGGGAAAATGAATGAGGAAAGAAGGAGTGATAAGGTGGCAGTTGGGTTATCCAACTCGGTTCTTTGCCTCCCCATCTTTCCCGAACTTGATACAGAAAAGTTAGATTACATCATAGAGCTGATCACCAGACCGATTTAATAATTATATACACAAACCAAAAAGAATTCAATGCAATGGGTTTTTTAAGCATGGACCAGGTTGCCAGTATGGGCTTTCGTAGGGTAGGTAAAGAAGTTAAAATATCTGATAAAGCAGTATTTTATGGTATTGACAGGATCTCAATCGGTGATTTTTCTCGAATTGACGATTTCTGTGTTGTTTCTGCCGGCGAGGAAGGGATTGAGATTGGAAGGTATGTACACATAGCTGTTTACTGCTCCCTGATTGGGAAAAAGCTAATAAAGTTGGAAGATTTT
Source organism: Bacteroidales bacterium (assembly GCA_046291875.1). Taxonomy (GTDB): domain Bacteria; phylum Bacteroidota; class Bacteroidia; order Bacteroidales; family UBA7960; genus SKVR01. The sequence goes on from JBKBSF010000010.1 coordinate 33,123, forward strand.
TCGGGATTATCCTCGAGGGTTGCAGTTTACAGCAGCAGCGATGATTACAGTGGAAGATATATGACAAACCCTACCGTGCCGGTGGAGCTAACCCATGTTGATCACCGCCCCGTTATAGTAAGACGCCATGGATTGGTGGGTGTTGGAAGCACCATCCTTCCTGGTGTTACCATAGAAAAAGGTGCTGCAGTGGGTGCTTATTCGCTGGTTGTGAGAGATATACCTGAGAGCGTAATAGCAGTAGGTGTTCCGGCTAAACCTGTAAAGAACAGGTATCTAGACTTGTTTGATCTCGAAAATGCCATCATCGAAAATGAAAAATGAAGTTCCTGTAGTCTCAGCACTTATGATCACCTACAATCATGAACCTTTTATAGCCCAGGCCATAGAAGGGGTTCTGATGCAGGAAACGAATTTTAAAGTTGAACTGGTGATTGGAGAGGATTGCTCCACCGATGGCACCCGGCAAATATGCGAAACCTATGCTGCCCAATACCCCGACCAGATAAGGTTACTACCCTCTGAGAAGAACCTGGGCATGATGCCCAATTTTATCCGGACGTTGCAGGCATGCGAGGGGAAATATATTGCCCTCTGTGAAGGTGATGACTACTGGACCGATCCATTGAAGTTGCAAAAGCAGGTGGATTTTTTGGAAGTGAATGATAGATATGTAGCAGTGTTTCATAACTCTGAGTATTTTGATACAATTAATGGAGTTAAAAGGAATTATCATGATTGGTATGACAATAAGGATATCTCGCCAGAGCAGATGATATTAGGTGGAGGATATATTTATCCAACAGCCTCTCTTTTGTTTCGAAAACCAATTACTGAAAACTATCCTGACTTTTTATTGAATGCAAAGGCTGGAGATAGGGCCATTTCCCTTTTTTTGATAACAAAAGGAAGGTTTTACTATATTGCCGAGAAAATGTCAGTTTATCGTTTTCACCAAGGAGGAGTAAGCTTTTCTGACACAGTAAGTCCTGACAGCCATTCAAAAAGAGTTCAGAGTAACATGGACTTGTTAAAAGAGTTTGATTTATTTTCAAACGGAGTTTACAATGGCGTTGTCAAGAATGCGAAAATATCTATGATATTAAGTCTCCTTGCTTCTCGTCCCGTTAATTTATTTAGAGATTACAAGTGGCTTAAGACGCTTCCGCTAAGAGATGCTTTGTATGTTCTTAGGAAATATTCGTATTGTTGGAGTTGTTGATTTGTACTACTTGATTCATAGTATTTGCAATAACCGCAGAAAATATTGTAATGTAAAGAATTAGGTGTTTTTTTTATCTGCAAAAAGTAACTGAATGAAAGACATGATATCATTTGTTATTGGCTATGTTTTTGGGGTTTGGTTCCGGTTTTCTATATACATATATCATAAGTTGTTTTTTTGTTTTAGGAATGAAAGCATTATTAATGGGTTGAAAAAGACAATGGTCATGCCTGGCCTTATAAAGCATCCAGTTCTTCAACGAGGAGATTCTGTTCAGATGATCGGAGTCCTTAATAATAAATCATCTGAGAAGGTTGGGCGAAAAGTCGTTTATTCTTGCGTAACTGGAGATTATGATAACATTCAACCTTTATTTTACAAATCAAAAGATTGCGACTACATCCTATTTACTGATAACCCTAGTTTGAAACCAGAGGGGTGGGAAGTAAGATTGATGAATAATTTCCCTGTCCAAAATAGAGTTTTATTGGCAAAAATGCCAAAGGTTTTGCCGCATCGCTTTTTGAAAGAATATGATTATAGTATATGGATAGATGGTAATTATGACTTAATTGGGGATATTTCGGAGCTTATCAGTTATTTAGATACTCGTCCATTAGGATTATTTCCTCATTCAAATGGTCACAAAACAATTGAACAAGAAGCACTAAAAGTTATCGAACTGAAAAAAGCGGATCCAGTTATTGTAAAAAAGCAGCTTCGTAATTACAAATCCAAAGGTTTTCCAGATAATTTGGGGGTCTATGAGGCCGGTATTTTAGTGCGTAAACATTTTGATGATCACCTAATGGAGGTTATGGAGGCATGGTGGCATGAAATAAAGAATTATTCAGCCAGGGATCAATTAAGTTTACCTTACGTTTTATGGAAGCATAAACTGGATTTTAAGGTATTAAAAGGAAATAACAGAAAATCTGAATTATTTGTTTTAAGGCCTCACGCGAATCTTTAGAGTTATCTTATGAGTAAAATCAGAAGTATATTACTTCTACTGTCAATACTGTTCTCTCGATTTTTTTTGATGTTTATGGTGTTTTTTGTATTTCACCAAAGAAATGTCAGGAAAAAGGAGGGGCTTCTTTTTTTAGAAGTCTTTCCCATCGAAAACACTGGCTACCAATACCGCGCAAAGAAATGGGCCGATTTTTTTGCAGAAAATGGTTATCCTTGTGATGTGAAAACTTTGGTTGCCAACAAGCAAGAGTTTGATGGATTATTGAGAGAGAAGGATCTTTCGCTTTTTTTTATCAAAAGTTTGTGGCGACGTTTTTTTCAATTACTCATAGTGCATCGCTACAAAACCATCATTGTTAGACGGGAATTGTTGTTGTTTAATGATTATGGCAATTTGTTTCTGGAGAAATTCCTTTTGAAAATTCATCCTAATGTTATCCTCGATTTTGATGATGATATTGCCGCCAGCAAGCGAGAGCCCAGAGAGGTTAGCTCATTGTACGGGCGTTTGATGCTGGAAAATGGCAACAAATTCTCAGAAAGCCTACATTTGTATCCGCGTTTCATTGTGGGGTCGGGTTACCTGAAAGAATATTTACTGACCAGACGACCCGAACTTTCGTCGGATAATGTTTTGGTTGTGCCCACCTGTGTGGATTATGAGCGGCATGCCTCCCATTATTACCCTGAAGATAAAACCAAAAGAACCCTTGGTTGGGTTGGTATTCCGGAGAACCTTGTTCAATTGGATTTTTTGATTCCAATCCTCAATCGTTTGGCAGAATCTTTTACTTTTGAATTGCTGATAATCTCCAGCCGGCCCTATCAACCTGAAGGTGCTCTATTTGAAGTTGTCAACCTGACCTGGGACTGGAGCCATGAAATTGCGTATCTTCAGAAGATTGATGTGGGTTTGATGCCCTTGGAGGACACCCCGGCTGCGAGGGGTAAATGTGGTTTTAAACTGATACAATATATGGGACTGGGGATCCCGGCGATTGGGTCGGCGGTTACAGTCAATAAAGAGATAATTGCCAGCAAAGATATGGGTTGGCTAGTAATTACCCCCAATGAGTGGGAGAATGCTCTTGTTGATGCATTATCGATGTCTCCTGAGCTGTTGGCAAGGATGGGAGCTCGGGCCAGGTTGCATGTTGAAAAAAACTATTCGTTTACTGCGAATTTTGAAAATTACAAATCCTTTGTAAGTTCCGAATAAATGAAGAAGATACTGGAAGATTTACGTGCCTATCTTGCCATAAGGGTCAAATATCCGGGCAGGTGGCCTATGTCGGTAGTAGAGTCTGCCATACCTTCATCCACCAGACTGGAGGAACCTGTGGATATTAAGCGTAATGTTATGATAAGCTCTGCTGTGGAGCGTATTGGGGCATACACCTATATAGGCAATGGCGCGAGTATCTTCGAATGCCGGCAAATCGGTCGTTTTTGTTCAATCTCGCATGGGGTTAAGTTAGGGGTAAGCAATCATGCCCTTGATCATGTATCAAGCAATGCTTACTTTTACTCGAAGTCCAAAGGCTGGCTGGAGGAATCCAGTTTTAATGAACAAGAAACCCAATGTTGCATTGTGGAGCATGATGTTCTGATTTCGGCCAATGCAATTGTGATGAATGGTGTAAGCTTAGGGACAGGAAGCGTGATAGGTGCCGGCGCATTTGTAAATAGCGATGTACCCCCCTACGCTATTTACGCAGGAACCCCTGCACGATTAATACGCTACAGGTTTCCAGATGAAATAGTTCAGGATTTACTGCAATCAGCATGGTGGTTAGAGGGTGAGCCTGTATTACGGTCGCTAAGTCCTTATTTTAATAATCCTCAGGAATTTTTGCTTCAGTTGAGTCGCATAAGAAAGTGAATTGCATAATCCTGTGAGTATCCCTGTTTAATTATGAAGCGAACAATCGCCTTTTTGGTCAATACCAGTTTGGAGTTTAATGTTAGGGCCGTTAAGACCCTTAAGTCGCTGGCAAAGGAATTTGAAATAGTTGTTTTTCAAAATGGCGAAATAGTAATTCCAGATGCTTTAAAAACCATTGCTGGGATTGATTACTGCGATATAAGCCATACGCTTAAAGGGCACCCCCTGGATGTTCATTTGTGTATTGGAAATGATTTTTTTCATGCACGTTTTGTTATTGAGGAAATATTAAGCAAGAAGGGTATTTCCCTGGATTGCGTTTACGTGGTTGATTTTCCCACGCTTAAAACAGGTTGGTATGTGGCACGAAAAGCAGGTGCCAAACTGGTGTATGATTCCTATGAGCTCTATGTGGAGACTCTTAATCAATATTATCCGATACATCAACCAGGATTTAAAAAGTGGATTTTTCATCTCTTAATCTTTGTTTCAAGGAGAGTTAACAGATATCGGGAGGCAAGACTTATGCGTAAAGTCGATCTTTTGATAACTACCTGTAAGAGTTATTTGGATTATTTTTATCGGCATTATCAGGTAAAACAGGCTGCCATCATTCGTAATACCCCTGAGTTTGTTGATTATGCAGATATCAAGCCAGTGAATCTTCATCAAGCGTATCAAATACCCTTAGGTAAGAGAATTGTTTTGTACATTGGTACATTCAATGCAGGGCGAAGTCTTGATAAACTCGTGCTTGCCGGTAAATACTTAGATGAACATACGCATATTCTCTTATTGGGCTTTGGGTCGCTCAGAGGCTATCTTGAAGAGCTGATAAAAGCGCATGCCATTACCAATGTGACCATTGCAGGCCCCTTTGAAATGCAGGATACTTTGTCGCTTATAAAAGGAGCGGAGCTGGGTGTATTGTTTACCGATGCAACAAATCTGTCTAAATATTTGAGCTCTGCCAATAAAGTTTTTGATTATATGATGGCAGGCGTTCCTGTTTTGCTTTCGGATACGCCTGAAAATTCTGAGATGCTAGAGAAGGTTGGTAATGGGGTGTTGATTTCTGAACTTTCCGTGGTTGAGGTTGCAACGAAGATTAAAATGGTCCTAAACAGTGAAAAAATAAATGATATGAAAATGAGAGGATTGGTGTATTCATCCAAAGAGGGTAATTGGGCTGAAGAAGAATTAAAGCTTTTGAGAATAATTCGTGTTTGATTCTTCAGACTTCAAATATTATGTTAGGAATGTATTTTTTAAAGTTTCAACAGGATTGTATTCGAATTCAGTTTCGTAAAGATGTTTCTTTTTTGTCATGATGATTATTCAGGAAAAGTACAGAGTTATGTTTAACAAACTAAATTTTAAAAATTGAATAAAGGTGATAACGACAGAATACCTTGTCATTTTCCTTGGACAAGTGTTTATTTAGCACCCAATGGCTCTGTAAAGCACTGCTGTAATACTAATATCAGTAGTTTGGGTAACTTAAACGAATCTTCCTTTGCGGAGATTTGGAATGGAGATTCTTATAAATTCGTTCGTGAGAAGATTTCCGCTGGCGATTTTGAGGGTGCCCATTGTAACCCAAATTGTGAGGGATTACGCACTGGTAAAGGTTATCCATGGCCTGAAGAAGCTTCTGGTTCGCAAGCAATAGTTTCTAACGAGCAGAAAGGGCGTCAGAATTTCCACAACACTCAGAGTATCATTGATCATTACCCTCTTTTTTTGCAACTTGAATTCACAAACAATTGCAATCTGCGATGTGTAATGTGTTTTTATGAGTTTAAACCTCCCTATGATATCATTACAGATCAGGCAGTAGAGAAAATACTTGATGTTTCCGGTTATGCGAAAACTGTTGCCTTGATGGGGGGGGAGGTCTTTATGAACAAATGCGATCTCCGGTTTATCGATTCATACACACAGGAAGAGGGCGCCACCATGGGTTTTATAACCAACGGTACCTACCTAAATGATCATATAGTAGAAAAGCTGAAAAAGTATAAATCCATGTGGATGCAAATATCCATCGATGGCGCCGAAAAGGAGGTGTATGAAAAAGTTCGCAGAAAGGGAAATTGGGATGTTGTGGATCGAAACATAAGACAAATCGTAAAGCAGTCCAGAGAGCTTAATGCATCAGGATACAACTGGAGTATTTCACTTTCCTATGTTGTAATGGCTTCCAATTTAAAAGATTTGCCCAATGCAATAGCTTATGCAACTGGGTTAAACATACCAATTGGTTTTTATCCGGTAAAAGGATTTCATTTATTGGATGAGAATATATTTGTTTATTCAAAAGTTCGGAATTTTAATAGCGATTGGAGATCTATTCTTGATAAATCTTATGAGCTTCTGGAATTAAATAAGAATACCTATTCATACGCTAAAAGTGTATTACTTTGTCTTGATGACATTAAAAATTGTCTGGAGGGTCCTAAGATCAATCGGCCACCCCGATGGCTTTTTTCTTTTGCACGGTTCTTATTCAGAAGTGATGCAGATAAAAAAGCTCAGGGTTTATCGGTAAAAGACCGAAAAACAGGTCATTTAATCGAATTGTACTACAATTGGAGGACAGGTGGCCTGTCCCTGAAGAGCATACTGAAGTATGTGTTTTTTAAGATGAGAAAGAGATTTCGAAAGAATTAGGTCAGGGCTTGTTTTTCGGTCAAAACTAAATTATTGTTGATGCAGCCGGTGTTAATCATTTCCTATTTTTTCCCACCAGGCAACTTTGCGGGGAGTTATCGTATGCAAGCATGGGCTGAGTATTTGCATTTGTATGGTTATTACCCGATTGTGGTAACCCGCCATTGGGAAGATAATGCAACCGATTTTACTGCCATCAGCCAGCAAACGCATATTTCCAGAGAAGATAAAGAAGCTTATACGGTTTACCGCTTGCCCTTTAAAGGGAGCATAAGAGACCGGCTGGTGAAAAGATATGGGGCCGCAGGGAAATTGATTGGAAAATTTTTCTCATTGTTCCAGGTGCTGGGGCAAAATTACTTTTTACACTCAGTGCCTTATCGCAATTTATATGATTTCTCTCGCACGTTGCTTAAAGAGAACCCGGATATTCAAATCGTTATTGCCAGTGGCAGGCCATTTTTGTTGTTTCGATTTGGCTATTTGCTAAAAAAGGAGTTTCCGAATATTGCATGGCTGGTCGATTATCGCGATCCATGGAACTCATGCCCCTTGATTGAACAATCCCTAAAGCAAAAGTGGTTTCGTTTGCTGGAAAAAACTCTGGAGAAAAAGTGGGTTGCAAAGGCAGATGCCATTGTTACGGTGTCGGAGGGTGTGGCAAGTTCTTTAGGTTGGGTTCTTCCTGGGCGAAAGGTTCATGTTGTTACCAATGGGTTTGAGGACTTTTTCAAATCACCGGTTCATGCGCCTGCAAACCGTTTTACGATTGCCTACATCGGTAGTTTATACGACAGTCAGCATATTGAAATCTTTTTAGAGGGGTTCAAGGAATTTATTGCCCAAACCAATCAACCTCCTGAAATAGTTCTTGAATTTCTCGGATTGGGAAACAATTCCTTTCAGAATTCCCGGGTGGAAAAAGCAATGGCTGGATTTGAGGGGTTTTATAAGATCATACCCTGGTTGCCGAAAAAAGATCTGATGCTCAAGGCGTCCAGTGCCCATTTGCTGCTTTTGTGTGGGATGCCTGAAAGGAAAGGGACGTATACCGCAAAATTCTTCGATTATCTTTCGCTGCAGAAAAACATTGTCTTATGCCCCTCAGATAAGGATGTGCTGGAAAAGACCATTCAGGAAACCTGCTCGGGAAGGGTGCTCCATACCCCGGAACAGGTTTGCGAATTTTTGCACGAGGTATATGCGCATTGGCTGGATCATAAGTCAATCCCTTACAATGGCAAGCAGGAAGCTTTGCTTACTTTTACCCATAAAAATCAAGTTGAAAGATTGTCTCACATTTTGTCGCGTATTCATCATCGATAATGGCTGTATTATGATTGAACCCGGAAATGTTACTACTGTCGAATTACAAAAGTGCACGATTTGCGATTGTGGCAAACTTAGGCCGATGCCAGGTTTTGAAGATAAGTTTTTACATTCCTGCCGGGATTGTGGTTTCGTATTTACAACCAAAATTCCCACAGAGAAGGAGCTGAAAGATTATTACAACAATTATTCATATGATAAGGCGTATTATGTATCCCCCATTACCTTGAAAAGGTATGAGGAGATTCTTCAGGGGCTTGCACGCTACAGAAAATTGAACCGTTTGCTGGATGTGGGGTGTGGTAATGGGATCTTTCTGGGGGTTGCCCAAAGCATGGGTTGGGAAGTGTATGGGGTAGAGTTCTCTCAAAAAGGGGTGGCGGTTTGCCAGGAAAATGGTTTGGAAAATGTTTACCAGGGCACCCTGGAAGGACTTTTTCACAAGATACCGGAGGTGGATGTGGTGATCTCTATTGAGGTGCTGGAGCATATCAATACGCCCCGTTCGGAAGTAGAGTTGTTTTACCGCAAACTAAGGAATGGGGGTGCCGTTTATCTGACCACACCCAATTTCAACAGCCTGAACCGATATCTTACCGGTGCGGATTACGATGTGATTGCCTACCCTGAGCATTTGTCGTATTTTACCCGTAAAACGCTTAGGAGGCTCTTTCAGGACGTAGGTTTCCAATGTAAAAACATTCAAACTACGGGGGTGAGCCTGAGTCGTTTCACTAACTCCACAAAAAAGAACACAAAAGAAAACCCATTTGTATCCGAAAGTCAGGATGAGAAGCTGCGCATTGCCAGCGAAACCAGGGCGCATATGAGGCTGCTCAAAAAAATGGCAAACAGGTTGCTGGATGTCACCGGCACCGGGCTCAGCCTCAAGGGGTTGTTTGAGAAGCCCTCAGGTTGAATCCGAGCCAATCTCTTTGGATCTGTAATACAAAATAAACAATGCCCCGACCAGGAAGGGGATCAGGGGTGTTTTCAATCGCATCAGCGCGCCAAAGTTGGCGGTGGCCACCCCCACAGCAAAGGCAAATACCAGGGCAAAGGAGAGGGAGAAGATCACCAGGGGCTCGTCAAAGGCGATCTTTACAGTTTTTATGGGGCCTGTGCGCCAGATAATCACCAGCATCATCAGAAAGAAGGCCGTATTCTCCAGGGCGGCCAACAACATTACCGGATTGCGTACTTCCCACAAAAAGGGGCGGAACAGCCCTGCTGTAATGGCCGCAGGGGCTTTGGAGAAAAAATTTGTCAAAGTACCGTCGAAAGTGCCAAGGTCGTAAAACCCTTCTCCATACTGGGTATATCGCGTATGGTCCTCGTAGGTGATGATGGCCTTCTGTAAGATGCCCTCCATGCTGCCATACTCCCCCAGGACCTCCCCGAACAGGGAGAGCAAGCCCAGCCCCAACCCCAGGAAAAGTACCGTAATCAGGGGAGCCGAAATAAATCTTATCGCTGCATTTTCAAACCTTTTGATGTAGTTCCATCCCAGCCAGATAAACACCCCGGGCAACAGGGCCACTATGATATAGGCCTTGATGGAGAGGATGATCCACAACGTAAAAAGGGTTGAGAGCAGATTCAGGAAGACCTTCTTTTTCAGCACAAAGGCATGGTACACCGAATACAGAAACCAGCCGGTCATGGAGAGGGCTATGGTGTCCTTCAGGATGCCCGACCCCCAGAACAATACGGAAGGAAAGAAGAGTATGGCAAAGGCAAAGGGCTTGTAGTAGCGGGGGTACAGATGTACAAACAGCTTGTACAACTTCCAGTAGCCCGTATAGAAAAACCAGGCAAACAAAATGCTGGTGGTGAAATAGTTCTGAAAGCCCAGCAGGGAAAAGATGCTGGTATAGCGTACCACATTGAAGGAACTCAGGTCGTGCCGGTAGCCGGGGTAGCCTGTAAAGTGGGTAAATGCAGAGAGGTTTTCGGTGCTTAAACTGCCCAGCATGATCCGGAAATAGGCGCCAGGATCTTCCATAAGCAGGTTGATCATGGCCAGGGAACTGCGGAAGTATCCGGTTGTGTCACCTCCTGCATAATACAGATTGTAAATAAGACCTAAAGCCATAGCACCCCCCACCTTGGCAAACAGCCCCCAGGCATAGTACTGGTAAGCGGGCTGGGTGTCGCGTTTCTGCCGCTGGATATGGAAAGCCCAGATGAACATGACCATCAGGTACACGGCCATGATCACATAGTCGGTGAAGGAGGGGAATAGGGTGCGTGTCCAGATATCGGCGGGCTGCATGGGCCTGTTTTTGGGGGCAAAGATACACATTATTTGCTGCAGGCCGCAAAGGGCCCTGCAAAGGATGGGAGGTAGCGGGAGGGGGCAGGGCAGGGTGCACGTCGTGCAAAAATGGGGTTTGGGCGAAGAAACGCAATGCGTACAAGAGGAAGAGGGTGATACATGCGATAGGAAAACAAAAAAAGCAGATAAAAAAAACAACCGGAGGTTGGGTTTGAAATAAATCTTTATATCTTTGGCGGCGATTATGTTTCGACTGCTGCATGTTTTCCTTCTGTCAATGGCCCTTGTTTTGGGTTTGGGTGCTGTGCTCCAGCTGGGGTACGGCCTTTTGCAGCATTTAGAGCCGGTAAACCGCCGCCCGGGCGATGTGTATGATCCCTCCCTGGCCCGCCTCAACACGCTGGACCGGCTGGAGACTTTCGTAGACAGCCTGGCCCGCGCACAGCAACTTAGCCCCGACAGCCTCCCTGCCTACATCAACCTGGCCGACAGCGTGGTGCGCATGCGCTTCTACCACGGCCTGCAGAACTACCGCTTTGCCGACAACTGGTTGGCCAACGTGCTGGGAAAGTATGTGTGGGTTCACCTGGGGGCCAAGGTAATTCCCGATGATATCCTGCAGGGGCAAAAGGCTTTCTGCAGCCAGAGCTCCATTGTTTTCCAGGAGCTGCTCAAACGTAAGGGGTTCGATGTGCGGTCGGTGCTGCTGCCCGGCCATTTCTGTACCGAGGTGAGCATCAGGGGGCAGTGGCAGTTTCACGATGTGAGCTATAAGCCTTCCTTCCTGGGGCTGCCCACCCTGAGTGCCCAGGATCTGATGGACAACCCCGGCTACATCAAACAGGCCTACCTGTTTTCTTTTGCCGATAATTTTTTGGCCAACTACCAGCAACATTTCGATGCCCGGCTGGTGCGCTATGGCCAGGTGAATGCCTTTGCCGCCCCCAATATGCTGTTGTTTCACCGCATCACCCATTTTGTAAGCCTGTGGGGTTGGGTGGTATGCCTGGCCCTGGCCTGGAGTGTGCACCGCCTGCACCACGGCGTCTGGATGCGCCGCAAGCTCATGCCCACCCGCAATCCCCGCCCGGTATGGGTAGAGGCGCTGAGGGAGTAGGGGGAGAGTTGGGAGTTTAAAGCTGGAGCGCAAGCGGAAGTCCCGAGAGCGAAGCAATTCGGGATTGAGAGTTTAAAAGTTTAACGGTTTAAAAGTTTTGAGGGGAGAGAGAGGGTAGGGTTTTAAGTCATTCGATAGTGGCTCTTGAGCAATTCGTTATTGGACCCTGAGCAATTCGACAAGTGGTCCCTGAGCTTGCCGAAGGGTGGTCCCTGAGCTCGTCGAAGGGCTCATTGTGGCACCTGTCGAAGGGTGGTCCCTGAGCTCGTCGAAGGGCCACCTCCATCACCCGTCGAAGGGCCCGCCCTTCAACCTGGTCTGAAAAGCCAAAAAACGCGAAGCGGTTTTTCAACTGCGTCTCTGCGTCTTTGCGAGCCATAAACCCCGGGTAGCTGGCAATTCCTGCGGAAGCTTCCGGTTTTCTGGTTCCGGATGCCCAACCACCATACCTTATGCCCCATCCCTCATACCCGGTACCTCACGCCTTATACCTCCCACTTTTGGCTATAACACTGTAGGTTCGGGAGATTGTTTGGGCGAGGAAGATAAAGAGTATTGGCAACAGGGGCAGGGTGTATCTCTCCTCGATGCCTCTCTGGTAAAAGGCAAGAAACGCTATATACAGGATGCAGGCCAGGGCAAGTGCAAGCATAAAAGGTTGTCTTCTGAAGAGTATCCATGCAGGAATTAGTGCTGCAAACAGCGACAGGTGCAATGCCAGGCTGAAAAACCTGAAAAGCTCCATGGCGAAATTTCCACGCCAGGTATGCTGAAACATGTGAAGGTTCAGGTTGGAGTGCACCACCATCCGGTAGAGCACTCTCAAAGGAGCGATCGCCCAGGTTTCGATGGGGTGATGGGTGCGGTATTGTTGGGTCAGCTGGTTGAATTTTCCGATGGTGGCTTGTTCTGCAGGGGGCACGGTTTCAGGCATAGGCAGGGTTTGCGCCCGGGTAAGGGTATGTTGCTCAAAGCTGCTTTTCTGGTAGTATGAAAAAGCCTGTAGGAGTTTTGCATCGCCAAGGGTACGGCGGGCTTTGGGGGGTATCTTCTGCAGCACCTTCAGGCGTGGCAGTGCTGTTGTGTCTCCCCGGGCTGCGGCGTCGAAGAGGGTGTGGGCCAGGGAATGAAATTCCTCAGCGGGCATGGCCCAGCTTTTACATAGGTTCCACATGGCCTGGTGAGCAGGTCTGAAAATGCCGGGTGAGGTAGGATGATAAACCGGATGCAGTCCCGTGAAGGACCCACTGAGAGAATAATTGCGGATCTGCCAAAGCAGAGAAGGTGAAAGGGCAATGAGCAGTGCCATTGCTGCCAGGGCCCATTTGCGGTAACGGGGTGTGTTCTCTTTGAAGAATATTGCTGCAGGAATGCAAAGAAGGAAAATCGCCAGAACCGGACGAATGATCATCAACCCTGCCATCGACAGGGCACCGGCCAGGAGCCATATCCAGGAATACCGTGATGAGGTCAGGTGGTATTTCCACAAAAGAAAAATAGTGATCAGGGCAAGGGCAGGGGTGATCCCCTCGGTAAGGGTATAGAACAGGAAGCCTCCTGTGGTGGGCAGGATGCCAAACAAAAGAGCCGCGGCGAAGGCAACATCATGGCGGGTGTTGTAAGCCAGTAGGGTAAAAAGTAATGTAGCAGCCAAGGCATGAGCCAGTATCTGAAACCACAAGAGTACCCTGAAGGCATGTTCGGGCCCTGCGATTTTGAGCGCACCCAGGTACAGGATGCCATATCCGGGTGGACGCAGAAAGTAGCTTTGTATCCCAGGTTCGTCGGCTCTCCAGGGGTCTCCCTGGTAGAAATTCATGGCCGGAGCAAGGTAGCTGGCATCGTCGGCAGTAACAATGCTGATGTTCTGCCTTATCCTTTGCGGATCCTCCTGTCTGAGATAAGCCAGGTTCAGGTGGTGGTACCCCAGGGGGAAGAGGGTGGAAAGGATGAATATGACAAGTGTTGTTGTATTGATGGGTTTTCTTCTTTCCAAGTTGGGTATGTTGAGATGTGAGTTTTTTTCGGCAGTTAAATTTAAAGAATAAATTTGCATTCTCCTGCCGGGCAGGGTATGCATTCTTCTGAGAGAAAGATTAAGACAATCAGATAGAGTGAAGAGGGTGCATGTTTTCTGTGATTGAAGCGTTTAAAGTCAAAAAAGTGGAGGCAAAAACTGAGTTATGATGGTGTTTTGTAGGCGTTTGTCGTGGAATGGTTTTGAATTGGGTGTTGTATTGACCCTTTTGGCCGTCACCTATGGGTTCATGTTCGATTTTCTTCGTTGGGATATGTTTGATTCTCACAGTTTTGTGGGTGGAGCGCGTTTGATGTTTGGTCTTGAGGGCGGTTTTCATGACCAGTCGCGCCTGACAAAACCTCTTGCGCTGGTATTGCCGGGTTTGTTAGAGTATATTGTCGGGTTGCCTGCAGCATATGGTTTTTTGATACAAGGGATTATTGCCTATTATGTCTCTGGTTTTTTGCTGTATGCCATCCTGCTGAAGCTTACCCATGCACCCCGGATAGCCTTCTTGGGTGTAGTTTCTTATGCAATGTGTCAACCTCTGGCCATTTTTTCATTTATGATACTAACCGATGGGCTGGGCTGGATGATGAATTTGATAATGATCTGGTATTGTCTGCGCATGCCGGAGAGAGGCCGCAAGGCATACAGTTGGATTTTTTTACTTAGCTTATTTGCTGCATCAGGCATGCTTGTTAAAGAGAGTGTTGCCTTTGGAATAGTCTTTATGGGCAGCTTTATCCTGGTTTCCGGCCGTCCACAACGCTTGTGTCAACTGGGTTTTATGGGTTTGATCATTGCACTGTTTTTTCTTTTATTGCAAATGATTACCCAATGGGTTTATGATGATACTATAGCTGCCAGGTTGATAGTTCAGCAGATCAACGAAGGGTTTGTGTATTATAACCCGGGCAATATAGCTCAGTTGTTTCGGGTGCTCGACTTTTTTTGGTTGTTGTTTTTTGTGGGTGTTTGGAGCATGAAGGCATGGTGCACGAAACAAGAAATGGGTAGGGTGGCCGTCGCTTTTTTGCTCTCTGCTGCATTGACACTGCTATTGATACCGATGTATCCTTTTGTGGTAGATCGTATCCTTTTCATGGTGGCACCAGCCCTGGTATTGTTTGTTGTCATGGGTGCCCAACGTTTTGGTAGGTTCGACTGGCTCGTTGTTGCAGTTGGAGGTGTTATGAATATTCTTGTGGCCTGGATGATTTATCGATACAATGTCTCCGGGCTGCTGCTTTGGGGTGGTTTTCTGTATGGCTTTATAATGGTTGCCCTCTGGGTTGTCGGGAACCATCGGGCCCGGGTAGGGCAGAAGGCCGAAACCGGAAGCTGATGGTTCTTTGCCGGCTCATTGTGGCATCTGTCGAAAGGTGGTTCCTGAGCCAGTATATACTGTACCCTGAGCAATTCGACAAGTGGTCCCTGAGCTCGTCGAAGGGCTCATTGTACCACCCGTCGAAGGGCCCACCTGCACCGCCCATCCTTCAACCTGGTCTGAAAAGCCAAAAAACGCGAAGCGGTTTTTCAACTGCGTCTTAGCGTCTTTGCGAGCCATAAACCCCGGGAAGCTGTAAATTCCTGCGGAAGTTTCCGGTTTTCTGGATCCGGATGCCCAACCACCATACCTTATGCCCCATCCCTCATACCCGGTACCTCTCACCATGGATCCGTATTCTATTCATTCTCTTGTTCGAAAATGCATATCTTTGGGTGGAATATAACCTGTTTGTATGGAACAAAGAGATTTATGGGTTCTGGCAGGTGTGCAGGGGCTGTTGCTGCTGCCTTTTCTTTTGCTTTGTTTTTTTCTCTGGCCCTCGGCCGATGATTATGTGCTGGGTTACCTGGTGCAGACTCAGGATGCCTCTTTATGGCAAGTGGCCACAGAACTTTACATGACCTGGAGCGGTCGTTACAGCACATTGGCAGGGGCAATGCTTAGCCCCATGGCGGTAAACCACATTGGGGTCTATCGTATTTTGATAGCTCTGACTTTTGTATTGCTGTATTTGAGTGTGGTATGGTGTATGGCCGGGTTGTTTCCGGGGAAGAGCTCCAGACCATGGGTTTGGGCAGGCACTTTTTTGCTTTTGTGGTTGCAGGGGGTGCCGGGGGTGAATGAGAGCTTCTTTTGGTTTTCGGGTGTGGTTGTATATGTTTGGCCTTTGATAATCTTCTTTTTTGTAACCGGTGCCCTTGTCAGAAGGAACCCCTCTGCTGCGAGTTTGATTGTTGTCAGCATTGCCCTTTTTGTTATGACAGGATTCAATGAGCTGGCAGCTGTTCTGGCATTGGTCGTTGCCCTCCTGCCCTTGTTTTCCTCCTCAGGGAGGGATTACAGAAAAAAGCACATTGGAGGGCTTGTGGCCGTTGCAATGGGGATGATGTTGTTGTTATTGTCGCCGGGTAATCTGGCAAGGATGGAGTTTTTTGAAGAAGGAAGACAGTTAATGCCGGCATTGCGTATTACCCTTGTTTCCTGGATGAAGCTAAACGGTATACATGTGCAAAGTGTTCCTGTTTGGTTGGTAGGTGTAATGATTTGGAGCAGAGTACATCGCAATGACATTCCCCAGGCTTTGCAAAAGTGGATGAGCCCGCTAAGGATATTGGTGTTTGGACAGGGTCTGTTAATGGTATTGTTGTTTATCCCGTCCTGGAGTATGGGTATTCAGCCGCCTTTGCGGGTTTATGCATTTTTGTCGCCACTATGGTTGCTGTGGATCTTGGCTATGCTTTTCAGCCTGCGAATCCGGTATGCCGAAAAGTATACCATGGCTCTACCTGGTAAAGGAACCCTTCGGATGCTGATGTGGATTACGGTGGTATCTCTAATGGGCAATTTTGTAAAGATTCCAGGTGGCGAGTGGGTATTTGGAGGGAACATCCCCCGTGCATGGTACGATGTGGTAGTGCGCGCTCCCCACTACAATGAGGCGATGCTTCATCGTGAATCATTGATCGCAAACACCCATGAAGAAAATCGTCGAACCCTTGAAGTACCTCCTCTGAAGAAGGTACCTGTTACCATCTTCTTCCTCGATATAACGACCGATCCGCACCACTGGATCAATCTGTCGTATGCCCGGCATTACGGTCTGGATGCCATATGGTTGGCAGGGGAGGAGTAAAGGAGTAAAAAAAATCCCAGACCTCGATGGTCGAGATAGTGGCCGCAACCAGCAACCCGTTAGTTTGAAAAGACCCGGAAAATCGCGAAGCGGTTTTCCCAACTGCGTCTTAGCGTCTTTGCGAGCCATAAACCCCGGGAAGCTGTAAATTCCTGCGGAAGTTTCCGGTTTTCTGGATCCGGATGCCGGATCCCGCATGGCCCATGATTTCGGGTGGTGCCCTCCACATCCGGCAGCGCCCCCTTTAGCCCTGTAGGGGCGACATGATTGTAGCCCCGGGTGCAGCCCGGGGTTTAATGTGCCCACCGATCCAAGCGCTGCACCCACCGGCATCAGGAAATATCGTAATTGCCCGTTGCAGCGCAATGCAGCCCGGTGGGGAACAGGGATTGGGAGTTGGGAATAGGTATGGGGACCAGAAACAACGAACCTCCGTCTAAATTGCAAGCCTTGCTGGTTTTGTTGCTCCTAAAGGCGCAAAGCAATTCGATCCCTCCGGGGTTGGCTGTTTTTGGAAAACATCTTAAGGTTTTCCCCTTTCTGGTTTATGTTTTCAGGGCCTTACAGGTTAACGTTGATAACTTTGTCGAAATGTTAATAACTTGCTATGAACGTTTACGTGATAATTCTTTAACTTTATGGATATCAAAGTATTTAAAAATTGCTTTTATGCAGTTTTGTATGTATAGATCCTTGCAAACACAGCTCAATTATAAACCTAAAATTAAACGTTATGAAATCCACCACAAGATTCACCGTAAAATTGAATAAAAATGGACCAAGAACCAAAAAAAAGAAAGGATACTGGCCGGAAACCTAATGGAGAGCCCAACTCCCGGTCTTCCAATCCAGCGGGTGCACAGGCACCCATAAGGATGGTTCGCCATCTTGAGCAGCAAAGTTACAAGATACAGTTCTTAAATGATAGTTTGCGGCTTTGGCTTAAGGCAGCAACAGAAATGGGCTTTAATGTTCGCCACATTACGCCTCCGCCCTTGTGGGCCCCTTTTCGGGAGAACCCCTTTGATCCCTCCGAGCAATATTATACCCGAAAGGAAGCTGCAGCCTTTTTAGATGTTTCTTTACGCACATTGGCATCTTATATAAAAAGTGGCAAAATACGCGAGATTCGGTTTAGTGCACGACGATGCTATATCGCCGCCACAGATCTTGTAGAATTTGCCCGCAAAGGAATTTGACTCCTTGATTCCTCTTTGCTTTTCATGCTGCAATCCCTGCAGTCCAATCCCTGCCTTCCTATCCTTTCTCTTCAATTAGTCCTTCTTTTTTTTTCTTTTCCATTACCTGGCTCTGCCTGCCGCGGTTGTGGTGTCAGAATCTCTAAATCTGCCAGTCAATAGACCCGGTTATGGTTTGTGGCTGAAGTGATTTGTGTGGATGTTTCAATATTTTTTTACCCTCAAAACCTATATCCACATTCCCTGCAAAGTCCGTATCAAGTCCGTACCATCTCCTTGTTGAAGAGTGAAGCTTAGATTTGGTTTTTCGCCAACTGATCCTTATGGATGTTCCTGGCACGACCTTGCCATAGCCCTGGTGGGGTCAATACCTGTTTCTGCAGGTTATTTATCCTTGCTTTCGACTGCTTATGAAGAATGTTTGGGAAAGTAGGGGAAATAGGATGCAGGATAATGCAAGTTGCAGAAGCACAATGGATTTAGCCTGGTATTTGCCTGTGGGGTGTTGTGTTTGTTCCGGGTAACCGGGCAGATTCAATAACAGTTTTTATTGTTTCACCCAAAAAAATTTAAGACATGGGTAAAATTCGAAGCGGGATCTTAGGTCCCGTAGCCGGCAAGGTCGGCAATGTTGTAGGCGGCAGTTGGCGCGGTATCGATTACCTGCGCATCATGCCTGCCAGTGTAAGTAACCCCCGCAGCCCGGGCCAGCTCAACCAGCGTGGCCGCTTTGTGCTGATACTTCGGTTTTTGCAGCCTTTGCTCGATTTTCTGAAAATCGGCTTTCGTGCCTGGGCAGTGAAAATGAGTGCTTTTAATGCTGCCATGAGTTACAATCTGCGCCATGCGGTAACGGGCGAGTTTCCTGATTTCAACATTTTGTTTGAGCAGGTGCTTGTATCGCGCGGTAGCTTGCGCCCGGCAGCAGATGTAACCTGCTCCTCTCCTCAGCCCGCCCAGTTGCTTGTGCAATGGACGGATAATTCGGGCTGGGGGAATGCTTCACCTACCGATAGGGTGATGATTGTAATCTACAACAGCCAGCGGATGATCGTCCGCTACGAACTGGATGTTGCCTTTCGCAGCGATGGTGAGGCCACCATGAACTTACCTGTGTCCTTCTCCGGGGAAGAAATACAGGTATGGGTTGCCCTTTCCAGCCTGAGTGAGCTGGTATCCAGTGGCGACCGGAGCACCATCAGCAATAGTGTGTTTGCCGGTTCGGTAGTAGTGAGCTGATCCTGGCTCAGGTTGTTTTTCCTCTCCTGTTATCCCCGTGCAGGAGAGGTTTTTTTGGGGCTCCTCCGAAGTTGGGTTTCATCTCCGGGAAGCTGGAAATTCCTGCGGAAGTTTCCGGTACCCTGGATCCGGATGCCCAATCCTTAATCGCCAATTCCCAATCCTCATACCCCCATCCCTCACGCCCCATCCCCCATCCCCCATCCCTCACGCTTCATACCTCCCACTAACTGCTTAAATACTTTTGAGGGATCAGAAAAAGTGCTAACTTTGTGATTACAATATAAATTTTTATGCGATGGAAATCCCTGTTGTGAAAATCGGTAACTCAAAGGGTTTAAGGCTTAGTAAGACCCTGCTGGAGAAATACAACATCAAAGATCGGGTAGAACTGGTGCTGGAGGATGAGCAGATCATCATCCGGCCTGTAAATCATCCGCGCATGGGTTGGGAAGATGCTTTTGTGGAGATGCATGCGCAAGGGGATGATCAGCTGCTGATGGATGATGTATTCAACGATGAAAATCCAGAAGAATGGAGCTGAAACAGTATCATGTGGTGTGGGTTAACCTGGACCCCACTATGGGCAGCGAACTGCGCAAGACCCGTCCCTGCCTGATTATCTCGCCCGATGAAATGAACAGGCACCTGCAGACCCTGATTGTGGCACCCATGACCACCACTTCCAAGCCCTATCCCACACGCGTAAAGGTAAAATACCAGCAGCAGACAGGGTGGGTAGTAATAGATCAGATCAGAACCATTGCCAGGGAAAGAGTGATAAAGGTGATGGGGAAGATCAGCAAAGCCGAAATCGCCCAGGTGAAAGAGGTAATCCGCGAGACCCTTGTGGCGTAAGGAGGGAACCGGAAGACCGAAGACGGAAGACGGGAGATCGAAGACAGAAGACCGAAGACGGGAGACGGAAGACGGGAGACAGAAGACGGAAGACGGAAGACGGAAGACGGGAGACGGGAGACAGAAGACGGAAGACGGGAGACAGAAGACGGGAGACGGAAGACGGGAGACAGGAGACGGGAGACAGAAGACGGGAGACGGGAGACGGGAGAAAGTGGAGTGTACTGCCCGAAATCATGCGTGATCCGTGATCCGTAGGCCGAAACAATTCGACCCCTCCGGGGTCGTTGGTTTTTTGGGTGCTGTTTGTTGCTATAGACCTGCGACTCCTCCGGAGACGGGCCATCGCGCGGGAAGCTGGGAATTCCTGCGGAGGCTTCCGGTTTCCTGGATCCGGATGCCCAATTCCCAATCCTCATTTTTCATTCTTCATTCCTCATTCCCCATCCCTCATCCCTCACACCTCATAATCCATACCTCATCCCTCACACCCCGCCCGGGTGCTCTGTTTTGCTTTCGTAAAAAAAAAATGGCGTTCGGTCGAACTTAAATAAATTTCCTTAATTTTGTCCATATGAATGCGAATTGCATTGTTAATATCGCATCGGGTAAGTGATTAATGCCTATCTTTGACTAAGAGAGGCCTGAAATAATCTCTCGCTTGCAAATCAAATTCCAAACAAAAACCTTAATTAACCTTAATGTTTCATTAAAAATTACAACAATCATGAAGAGAATTTTTACTTTTTTATTAGTACTCACCACTGCTATTTCTTTTGCCCAGCGCGCAGGGGAAGTTGCATTGGAAAAAAGTGTTGAGCTCAACGTTGCTCCGAAGAATGAGCAGGTAATCTTACCTCAGTGTTGGTCAACTCTGACACAGGTTGCGTTTTACAGATGGACTGACGCAAATAATAACCCGATAGGCTGGATTCTGGGGAATAACTCTTTTGGTGATGCTGCCGTTGCACAAGCTTTTGTAAACGAAAACACGATTCAAGTGAAAGGAGCTTATTTTTGGATCGCTCAAATAGGCACTGGATCACAAAACATCGTTTTTAGCATCAATGAATTCTCCAATGGTGCGCCTGGGGCTGTAATAGCATCCGTTACCAAACCTTTGAATGAAGTGGTTGCTTACATGGAAACTGGAGTAACACCGGCTAATTACGTTAATGCCATGTATGTTGAATTTGATGCTCCAGTTGAGATTACCTCAGATTTTGCCCTCGTAGTTGATTTTTCTGCAGTTCCATACACTGCCCACGGAGATGGAGTGGTTATCGTGTCGAATCACCTTTCCCAGCCTTGTAATGCCGGGCAAGTTTTTATAAAAGACAGTGATGGTGATTGGAGCGTAAGTACTGCTGTAAATGCAGCTCTTACTATGGTTTCGGGGATGTTTCCTGTAATTGAGGACAATACCGTAACAGTAGTTGACATTATTGCAGGAAGCGATGATCATACAACATTGGCTGCTGCTGTGGTTGCTGCCGGTTTGGTAGATGCACTCAGCGGTGCTGGCCCCTTCACCGTATTTGCTCCCACCAATGCAGCTTTTGATGCACTTCCTGCTGGTTTGCTGGATGAACTGCTGGCCGACCCCAGTGGAGACCTTACATCGATTCTGCTTTACCACGTGGTAGCAGGTAAAACCATGTCGACCGACCTGGCCAACGGACAGGTGATTACTACCCTTCTGGGGCAGGATATCACCATCACCATCAACAACGATGGCGTATTTATCAATGGCGATGTGGAAATAACCGTAGTAGACCTGGAAGCCGACAATGGTGTGGTACACGTGATCGACGCTGTATTGGTACCCGACCTTAGCCTCCAAACTTTCAGCATTACCTTCAATGTGGATATGACCGATGTTGATGGTTTCGACTATAATACCGACAAGGTGTTTGTAACCGGTACTTTTGCAGGTTGGGCTGAGCCTGGCACTGCGGGTTCTTATGAATTGAGCCTCGTTCCTCCAGCAAAAAACAGTCCTCCTTTCGTATTGTACGAAAACTGGGATAGCTACACCGATTTCACCACCGACGTTTCTCCATGGATTGTTCACCACATCAATACCGGTGCTACCTGGGGTTCTCAAGACTTTGACTTCCCCGGTGAAGCAACTTCTTTTGCCTGGATGGTTTTTAACCCCAGCCAGACTACTCCTGCCATCGATGGCAATCACCCCCCTGTAGATGGTGACAAGTACCTGATTGCCGTTCAGTCGCAGACTGTAAATGACAATAAGTGGCTGGTAACGCCCGAGGTATCTTTCAATGCTACTTCTGTTTTCTCTTTCTCTGCCAAGTCAATTACTGCCCAGTATGGTCTGGAAAGATTCAGAGTATTGGTATCTACCACAGGTAGCGATCCCGCTGATTTTACCGTTATCTCTCCCGGAGATTATGTTGAAGCACCTATTGACTGGGCTACCTTCACTTATCCTCTGGCTGCCTATGCAGGACAAACCGGCCATATCGCCATCCAGTATGTATCTCATGATGCCTTTATCTTTATGCTGGATGCTCTGTTCCTCAATGCTACAACGGATCCCGATCCAGAGCCTGATGTGCTGATCTACACCGTTACTGTTGACAATGTTGAAGCCGGTGAGGTGAAGTACAAGTATTTCTCTGATGCCTTTGGTTCTGGCTGGGCCGGTGGAGAATGGGCCGGTGGTGCCGACCGTATCTTCCAATTGAATGGCGATGCAGTACGCGACGACGTATGGGGTGTAAACAATACTCTTTCTGTTCCCCAGGTTGAGCTGGCAGAAGAAGGCATTATGCTCTTCCCCAACCCCGTTCGTACCCAGTTGAACATTAACAGTGCTGATATGATCCAGCAGGTGCGTATCTTCGATCTTACCGGTCGTATGGTTATGAGCCAGCAGGTAAACAGCAACACTGCTTCTGTAAATGTAAGCGAATTCAGACAAGGTGTTTATGTAATGCAGGTGATGACCGCCAACGGCATCGGCAGCAAGAAATTCACTGTTGTGAAATAATCTTACCTTCATAGTTTTTTCTGTAAGGCTGGCCTTCGGGCTGGCCTTACTTTTTTTTAGGGGATTGGAGGTGAGAAAGTAAAGATTTCTCCATCCTTTCTCCTGCGAAATGGAAATCCGGAAGTTTTTTTGTCTCTGGTATGTACTGCATTTGGTTTATGTGAGTTCAAATAAAATTACGAACAATAAGTGAAAAAATAAGACAAAGACTATTTGGCTACAGATAAGGCTATTGAAGTATGCTATGTAGATGCCAGAATAAACATGTGCATAGCACGCATACAGTTGATGTTTGCAGGGCTTGCTATATGTTAAAACTTGACCGGTTGGTTTAAGTTTCCTTGCATGGGTTGTATTTTTTTAAGAAAAAGAGACTATATTTGGGGGTTTTTTAACCAAAATTTAAACATAATTAAAAACAAAACAACATGAAAAGATTATTAATGCTCTTTGGTGCACTACTCCTGATGGGATCTACCATATATGGTCAGGTCCGTGTTACGGGTACTGTAACCGATGCCAGAGACGGGCAAGCACTGCCTGGAGTTACTGTTTCGGTTCAGGGAACAACTATCGGAACTAATACCGATATGAATGGTAATTTTGAATTATCTGTTCCTGCTGAGGCTGTACTTCAGTTTTCTTTTGTGGGCTACACAACCCTTCTTGAGCCTGTTGGCGACAGAAGAGTTTTCAATGTAGCTCTTGAAACTACCATGGTAGGCCTTGATGAGGTAATTGTTGTTGCCTATGGAACCACCACCCGCGCCAGTTTTACTGGAAGTGCCACTGTGGTTTCCGGAGAGAAACTTCAAACCATTCAGTCTTCCAACATTACCAGCGCCCTGGAAGGTATTGCCCCCGGGGTACAGATCACCAGCGCTACAGGTCAGCCAGGAAGTGAGTCTACCATTCGTATCCGTGGTATCGGATCTATCAGCTCCTCCAACCGGCCTTTGATCATTCTCGACGGCGTGCCTTATGATGGCTCACTCAATTCCATTAACCCTGCGGATATTGAGACCCTCAATATCCTTAAGGATGCTGCCTCCAGTGCTCTTTATGGTGCTCGTGGTGCCAATGGTGTGATTATCATTTCTACCAAAAGAGGAAAAACCGGTTCTCAAACGGTTAACTTTGATACCCGTGTGGGTGTTAACACCCGTGGGGTTCCTGAGTTTGACCACATGACCGACCCCCAGATGTACATCGAAACCTTCTGGAAGTCTGTTCAATTGGGTATGTATTACAGCGATAATAACTGGGATGCCAATGGTAATCCTATCAACTCTATGGAGCATTTTGCTCAATACGCTTCCAATAACCTTTTCGGCACACATGCCGGAAATTACCTTGGCAACTACAACCCCTACAATGTTCCTGACAATGAGGTGATCGACCCCCTTACCGGTAAACTCAACCCCAGTGCTCAGTTGTTGTATCAGGACAGGTGGCACGATGAGATGTTCAGCAACGGTATCCGTACCGAATCCAACCTTAACATAAGCGGAGGCGTACAAAATACCAACTATCGTTTCTCCTTTGGATATCTGCAAGATCAAGGATATGTAATTGGTTCTGATTTTGAGCGCTATACCACACGTCTTTCTGTAGACCAGAAGGTAAACAACTGGCTGAAAGGTGGTATGACCGCTGCTTACGCCCAAAGTGAAACGGGTGCGCCAGTGGGTACTTTTACAACCAATTACTCCAATGCGTTTATGTTTACCCGTATGATCGCTCCTCTTTATCCCGTATTCCTCAGAGATTCGCTGGGCGAGATGATGTACGATCTGCAAGGTAATGTATTGTATGACTTCGGTACCGAGAGAGCCCGTCCTTACGGTTCTATCCAAAACCCGGTGGCTACTTACCAGCAGGATATCAGAAGCGACAAACGTGATAATACCTCTGTGCAGGGTTACCTGGAGGCCAAGTTCCTTGAGAATTTTACTTTTACTGTAAATGCCAGCCTTAATGCCATTGGCCGCGATAATACAAGCTTCGCTACCCCGCTGGGTGGTGATGCCAAAGCTGCCAACGGACGTGGCCAGATTACACAATCAAGAACTGTATCGCTCAACTCTACCCAGTTGCTTAACTATAACAATACCTTTGGTTTGCATACCGTAGGGGCATTGATCGGGCATGAAAGCTACAAGTGGAATAACTCTCTGCTTTACGGACATAAAACCAATTTCTTTATCCCCGGCAATCCTAACCTTGACAATGCTGTATTGATTGAAGGATTGAATTCCTATACCCAGGAGTATGCCATTGAAGGATACCTTAGCCGACTGGATTACAACTTTGACAATCGCTATTATGTGAATGCCAGTTTCCGTAGAGACGGCTCTTCTCGTTTCCATCCCGACAGCCGCTGGGGTAATTTCTGGTCGATTGGAGGTAGCTGGAGGATTAACCAGGAAGCCTTTATGAGTGGCATCACCTGGATTGATGACCTTAAAGTGAAAGCCAGCTTTGGCCAGCAAGGTAATGATGCTCTTAGTTATCCCACAGGAGGGCAAAACTATCTTCCTTTCGCAACCCAGTATCGTGTTGTAAACAATAACAATGAGATTGCCATTAATAAGTTTTACATTGGAAACCCCCTGATTACCTGGGAAAAATCCAACAGTTTCAACACCGGTATCGACTTTGCATTCTTTAACCGTATGTCGGGTACTCTTGAGTATTTCCAGAGAGCCACCACCGATTTGTTGTACAACCGACCCATGCCAACCTCAGCCGGTTTCTCTTTCTTCTCTGAGAACGTTGCTGACATGGTAAACCGCGGTGTAGAACTTGAGCTTAACGCTACTCCTGTTGTAAGACGCAATTTCCGTGTTGATGTGGGTTTGAACCTTACTCATTACACCAATGAAATTACCAAACTGCCTCCCGGACTTGAGGATGGTATCCGTTCAGGAAACCAATGGTTGATGCAAGGTGGAAGCCTTTACGACTGGTGGATGGTTCAGGCTGCTGGTCTTGACTCGATTGGTAGACAGCTTTACAAAGTACGCCCCAGATTGCTGGATGAAGATGGCAACCCTGCTGTAGATGAATTTGGAAAAGCTCTTTGGGATGAAACCCAATGGGAAACCACCCACATCTATGCTGATGCCAACCAAAACCACAATAGAGTAAACAAAGGTTCGGCCCTTCCTGATCTTTTTGGTGGATTCAATATTAATGTAAGGTACCGTAGCTTCGATTTCGGTATTATTTCAAACTTCCAGATTGGTGGTTTGGTATATGATAACGTATACAGCAGCTTAATGCATGCCGGGCAAAGCGGAGACAACTGGCACAAGGATATTCTCAATGCCTGGACTCCTGATAACCCCAATACCGATATTCCACGTTTGGATGTAAACCGCGTACGTTCTTCCAACGAAACCTCTGATCGTTTCCTGGTAGATGCATCATTCTTCAACATCAGGAATATCACCATGGGTTACACCTTTAAGCCCAATACAATTCCTGGTGTAAACCAATTGAGAATTTACGGAGTAGTAGACAACGTTGCCCTGTTCTCTTACAGAAAAGGACTTGATCCCAGACAAAGTGTGGCTGGAGCAACCGGATACAACTACTCTCCCATCCGTTCTTTCTCCATGGGCTTAAATCTTAGTTTCTAATTCAACCCAAAAACAATTAGACAATGAAAAGTATATTAAAATTTAAAATATTCGGGCTTATAGCACTGCTCTCATTGCTGACGGTGTCTTGTGACCCTGATTTCCTTGATGTAGATCCTGAGTATATCAGTGAGCAGCAGGTTCTGGATCTGGCCAGCCAATCACCAGAGGCAGTACTGGATGTAGTAGACCCTTTGCTTAGTGGTATTTATGCTTCTATGATTGCATTTCCTGGCGAACCCTCCGGTAACTTCCACGATCAGTTTGGAGTAAAGGCCATTGATCTGGCTATGGATCTGATGGGTATGGATATGGTGCAATCTCCTTTGCACTGGTTCCGTTTCGACTATGAGCATGATAACCGTGAGGCCAACTACAGAAGAACCCTCTTCATTTGGTCAACCTTTTACAAAATGATTGCTACCTGCAACGATATCCTCGATTTCATTCCAGAAGGAGATGATATTATGCCCCGTTTGATCTCTATCAGGGCTCAGGCACTTGCGCTCAGAGGTTATGCTTATTTTATGCTTATTCAAAACTACCAGCATACTTACATTGGCAATGAGCAATTGCCTGGTATCCCTGTGTATGACCAGGAAAACCGCTCTGCTCAGCCACGTACTGTTGTAGCTGATGTGTATGCCCGTATTGTGGATGACCTGGAAACAGCCTATGCCGCCATGCCTGCCGGTCAGGTGAGCAAAATTGAACTCAGCCGCGATGTGATTGCAGGTTTGCTTGCAAGGGTTTACCTTGTGAAAAACGAATGGCAAAAAGCTGCCGAGTATGCCAATCTGGCCAGAACAGGTCGCCCGCTTATGACAGGCGCCCAATGGCTGGAGGGTTTTGGTGATATCAACAACCCCGAATGGATGTGGGGTATGGAGATCAATGCTGAAAACTCTACCATTTATGCTTCTTTCTTCTCTCACGTATCAAGTGCAGAAGGTGGATACGCAGGTCTTGGCTTTTCGTGGAAGCTTATTTCCAAAAATCTTTATGACAAGATTCCTGCTACCGATATTCGCAAACAGGCTTTTGCTGATGGTGAAGGAAATGCTAACTGGCCTGCTTTTGATAATGCAGTTACTCCTCCCTACGCCAATTTCAAATTCAGAGGCGATGGATTCTTCCTCGGAGATTATGTTTATATGCGTACTGCTGAAATGTACCTCATTGAAGCAGAAGCACTGGCAAGAGCCGGTAATGAAGGTGGCGCCAGAAGCGTACTGGAAGCTCTCGTAACTACTCGCCATCCTGAGTTTACTGCACCTACAGGCAACGATTTGCTTGAGGAGATCTACCTGCAGAGAAGAATCGAACTCTGGGGAGAAGGTTTTGCTTTCAATGATCTGCGCAGATTGAAAAGAGACGTAGACAGAAGAAACAGCAACCACCACCCTGGTGTTCCTCACCTGGTTTCTTATGCTGAAGAGATGCACAGGTATATTTACAAAATTCCTCAAAGGGAAATTGATACCAACTCCTTTATCAACGATGCCGATCAGAACCCCTAATAGGTTTCATCTTTGATAATAATCGAAAAAGAGGCAGGCAGTTATGTCTGCCTCTTTCTTTATATTGCTCTAAAAAATGTGATATAATGTTAAAATTATTTATGCTTTGATGGATTGTTATACATTTGTAAGCAATCTATACTTGCATGCGGTTTGTTAGATAGATTTCTAACTCATGTGTTTGATTTGCTGTCATTAAGTATTTTTAGAATTTTTGTTATGATCGGATTTTTCAATCGGTTTCAGGGAACCCGTACCCTTCTGGTTTATTTTACTATTGGGGTGATACTAGTACAGTTGGGTAGCTGCAGGGAGATTTATCATCCTGAACTTGATCTTTCCTCTGATGTGTTGGTGGTTGAGGCACTATTTACCAATGAGGCCAGGGAGCACAGCGTAGTACTTACCCGTTCGTGGCAATTTACCCAGGACCCTGCCTGGAAACCGGAGCCTCATGCGATAGTATGGATCAGCGATCAGCTTGGCGATAGCATTCCGCTATCCGAGAAACAGCCGGGACGCTATTTTACCCAACCTGATGTATTTGCCCAATTCGATAGAAATTATACGCTCCATATTATTACAGCTGAAGGAGATTATTATCGCTCGTTGCATCAGGTATTACCCGATAGTGTCAGTCTTGATACTGTTTACGGCAGAACCGAGTTTCTTCCCATACTTTATGATATAGGCAATGGAAATCAGCAATTGGATCTAAAGGTTATCAGCTTACTTGCTGATATTTCGTCACCTTTTGGTGAAAGAGTAAGGGTAAGGTTTGAAAACGAATTGATGTTGATGTGGCAGATCAGACAGGGACCCATGGAGGATATTCAGCGATTCTATCATTGGTTATCGCGTGATATTACCCCCTACATGAGAGTACGGACCGGGCAGCAGGATATAAATACTTCGGCTCTGATACAGCAACAGTTTGCTTTTTTCCCCTTCAGCAGGTTGTATCTGAGAATATTCGGTTTCCCTGATGAGTTGGAATTTAACTCCGGAAGGATCATTAAAACCCGACTTTATGCGCTTAACGCAGATGCTGCAGAGTTTTATGAATTGAAGGAGAAACAGTTGCAGGCCGAGGGTCAGCTTTTTGACCCAGCGTATATTGAGCTTTTGGGTAATATAAGGCATGTAGATGGCACTAAGCGAGTATTAGGTTTTTTTGAAGTTTCTCATGCAACACGTTTCAGCTTTCAGGTGAGAATACCCTCTGCCAATCACATAGATCCGTATGTAAAAAGCATTGACGATTTAAGTGATATTCCATCTTCAGGGTTTTATCATAACGAAGTCCCTCCTTTCTGGACCTTTTAATCCAGGCCGATGACTAAAAGGAATCATATAACCTTAGAGGTCATGAAAAAACAATCCTGTATACTCCCCGGAAACTCTTTTTTGTGAATAGCCAAAGAAAAAAAATTACCGTGAATTTACCGAATCCATTTTTAAAGAAGTACCTGCATCCATTGCTATCCAGAGTGGATTTTGTGCGCATCATTGCATCTGTGATCTTGTTTTTAGGTGCTCTGCAGGCACAACCTCAATCAATACCCAGAAATGATAGTATTGCTGTGGCTGATTTGCTGATGCATTGGCAACAGCAGCACCAGGTGCTGGTTTATGTGCCCCATGAGTACAATGACATGAAGGTTGAGTCTTCTTTACTGGCTATGGATCCCAGGCAATCCATAGCCCGGCTGAAAGGGATTACAGGGCTTGATCTGCATCAGTTGTATGGGGTTTTTGTGTTTGTAAGTCCTCAGTATCATGCGCCTGCCACTTCTACACTTGCCAATGACATGATTGTTGTGGGTCGGGAAGCTCTTTCGGGGCGCTATGCGCGGATAATGCTAAGGGGTGTGGTGCAGGATGGGGCTACAGGAGAAACACTTCCGGGAGCCATTGTTTATTCTGCCCACCAGCAAAAGGGAGTAAGCACTTCGGGTAATGGAACCTTCGAGATAGAACTCTCTACAGGAGAACATACACTGGAGGTAAGTTTCCTGGGGTTTATTTCCAGGCAATACCAGGTGCGGTTATACGAACCAGGAGAGATTGCACTGGAACTCTTTTCTGATAGCTACAGCCTTGCCGAAGTGGTTGTAAGGTCTTCGAGGCTGGAAAGCAATCATCGTAGCACTCAAATGAGCCTTATCAGGCTTAATGCACAGGAATTGAAAAATATTCCCGGATCTTATGGCGAAAGAGATATTGTAAGAAGTATTAGCTTACTTCCAGGAGTGCAAAATGCAGGTGAGTTTGGTACAGGTTTTCATGTAAGAGGAGGGGGTTCCGATCAGAATCTGATCCTTCTGGAGAACCTGCCGGTTTTTAATTCTTCAAATCTTTTCGGGATGTTGTCAATGATCAACCCCGATATAGTAGAGAATGCAAGTCTGTATAAGGGTGGGATCCCGGCAAAGTATGGCGAAAGAGCCTCGGCCATTCTCGATATCAGGCTGGATCGTGAGCGAGGAAATAAAACACAATTGTTTAAAGGGGGTGTTGGCTTGCTTAATACCCGTATGATGTCTAAAACTACACTGGCGAATGGAAATGCCAATCTATTGCTGGCCGGTCGATCAACCTATTCCAATTGGCTGCTGGAAAACACCCCCGATGTTGATCTTATGAACAGCAATGCTGGTTTTTACGATATTACCGCACAATTGACTTTCCGTCCCAATACATTTAATTCTGTTTCGTTGCTGGGGTTTCATAATAAAAACAGGGCTGAGTTTACCGGCAATACCCGCTATCAATATGCAAATACATTGGGGAATGTTCGTTGGGATAGGTATATCAATGCTCAGTTGCATAGCGCCTTGATGATTGGCTTCAGCCACTATGGTTATAGTGTAGAAGATAATATTGAGAAGGCCCCTATGCGCCAGTTGAGTATTCATAGTGAATTGCTTTACCAAAGTGTAAAGTGGAATCTGCATTTTGAGCCTTCACCGCAAACCCATTGGGATATAGGATTTAATGCCATGAACTATAGTATTCAGCCAGGCAGGTTGCGCGCCCAGGGCCCACAATCAAGGGTAGAGCCCCTGGATCTTCAGTCGGAGAATGCCCTGGAATTGTCGGCTTACATCAGTGCAGGGCTGGAGCTGCACCCCCGGTGGAGTGTAGAGGCGGGTTTGCGTTTAACCTCCTACACCCTTTACGGACCCTATACCCGGTATATTTATGAACCAGGTATGGCGGTTGCTGCTGCCAATCTGACAGATTCGGTCATCTACGGCAAACGGGAGAAGGTTTTTGGCTCTCTGGACCCTGAACCTCGTATCTCCATAAGATGGCTTACAGACTCCCTTTCCAGTGTTAAGCTAAGCTACGGTCGTTCTATGCAATACATCAACCAGATTTCTTCCACTGCTGTGATGACACCTGCCGATACCTGGAAGCTAAGTAATGATCTGCTTCCCCCTTTGGCCGTAGACCAATATGCTGTGGGTTTTTTCAGAAGTTTTGCTGATGCCGCGTATGAAGCCTCTATCGAGGTTTATTACAAAAGAATAAAAAATGGCAAAGAATACACCAGTGCGGGGCAGATCGTGATGAACCCTTTTTTGGAGCAAGATGTAAGCCTCGCAACGGGTAAGAGTTATGGAACAGAACTGTTTTTCAGAAAAGGCTCAGGAAGACTTACCGGTTGGGTGAGTTACACATTCAGCCGGGCATTCTCCAAAACCAACAGCCCATTTGAGGAGAAACAGATCAATAGGAATGCCTATTTCCCCAGCGATTATGACCGCCCACACAATATGGTGTTCAATGGCAATTTTAATATTTCGCGGCGCTGGCGTTTCCATGCATTATTTACCTGGTCCAGTGGCAGACCACTTACCTTGCCTGAGCAAGGATACTTCTGGGGAGGGGATTTTCATGTGAGTTATTCCGATCGAAACAAGTATAGATTCCCCAACTACCATCGCCTTGATGTATCGCTCTCGTTGGATGAAACCCTTCGGCTTTCGCGCAATTTCAGGGGTAGCTGGTCGTTGAGCGTTATCAATGTGTATGGGCGGAAAAACCCTTATTCCATCTTTTATGAGAAGAACCCTCCCTCACCTACAAGTGCTTATATGGGATATAGTCTTTATCAACTCTATATTATAGGTCGGCCTTTGCCTACAATCACCTACAATCTCTCCTTCTGATCTGATATTACACAAGAGAAAAGAGATTGTAAATTCAACTACACCCATGCATAAAAAACATAATTCTCCGAAATCTTCTATGTGGATCTATTCCAGAAAATCATTTTTATTGGCTGTTGTATTGCTGTTATATTTCTTTCCAGCCTCACTGCCAGCCCAAACCCCACGGGGCCAGCAATCTGTTTATTTGCATTCCGACCGTGATATTTATGTTGCAGGGGAAGCACTTGCATTTTCTGTTTATAGCCTCAACCTCGACAACATACGTAAGACGAATGATATCTGGGTTACTACTGGCTTGTTCAATGCTTCAGGAGAGATCCTTATAAGAAAGACTATTGAAATGCCTTCGGGCTTCGGGCAGAGTTATTATCTGCTTCCCGATACACTAAGCACGGGTCTTTATTATATTGTGGCTACTTCTTCCATGGAGCCCTCCCCTGAGTATGTTTTCCGCAAACCTGTTTATGTTTTCAACCGCTTCGATAGTGCTTCAGACCTTGAACGACGTTTTCTTGGTGTTCCACCTGGCTCGCAACTTAGGGTTTTGTCGCATCGATGTATTGATCCTGCAGAGGGCAAGCGATCCATGGTGGTAAGATTATCCAGTGATTTTGCAGGCTTTCTGAATGATACGATCGATGTTTATCAGCACATGTCAGATACTCTGTATAAACATACCTTTATTACTGACTTTAACGGAATTGGGCATTTTCAGTACCAAGCCACCTCTGATCTGGAGCAAATTGTAATGCAAGTGAGGGCGTGTGGCAGCCAAGTGCCCGTTTCTCTGGATCATTGGGCGCAGACATGTGTGGGAGTTTCCCGAAGCGAGCCCCCCCTGGGTACTATGGACCGCAATCAAGGATATACGTATTATGTTGGTAAATTGGGAACGAATGTTTTAGAATCACCCATTGCACAACCCTCAGATTTAATGAAGGGGATGCCTCCCGGCATATACTCCCAATGGATCAGCGGGCCAGGACAAATGCGTACAGAACCTTCGTATTTCTTTTATGAGAGTGAGCCAGCTTTTGCCGCCCAAAAGATGGTACCAGAAAGTCGGATTGCACCCCGGAGCATTATTTCAATGGATACACTATGGGGTGAAGCACAGAACGTATTGCAATACAGCATGAGTATTGTGCCCGAACAGTCTTTGCTTCAAGTTACAGACATGGCGTTTTATAGCCTGTTTTTGAATGAATTATACAAGAACGGCATTCGTATTCCGGCGGATATTCTGCCCCAGTATATTCTCCCTGAAAATGCAAGTGCATACCTGCAATGGTTTCAGGAGCTGGGTTCTAAGCAGGAATTTGGGAATGATCCCACAAAGAGCACTTTGCGCCAGGCTGCTCCAGGTAGGTTTGTTTTAGATGGTTTCTTAATAGATTCACAAAGCCGTCTGCCTGTGGCCGGACAGACCATCAGGTTAAATGCACTTGATACCCTATTGAGCTTTGACCTTGCAACAACTGATGACAGAGGATTTTTTGCTTTTTATCTAAATGATTATTGGTTTGAAAAAACACTTGTGTTGCATCCAGCCCGTGAGCAAGAAAACTGGCAAATTATGCTGAATGACCGTCTTGAAATTCCGGTTGATTTGCCTAAGGTAGGCTTTCATGCCATGCGTGAACGGTTGCAATATATCTCTACGATAAATCGTGCATTTCAAATACATCGTGAGTATGGCCTTGAGTTTGGACAAGGCACCCCTGCACATGAATTTTCCTTTCACTCACCTGCCAGGCTTTTCTCGCAGCCATCCTGGGTTTTTCGTTTGGCCGATTTTGCCCCCATGGATAATTTTGAAGAAATCTCGCGCGAAATTCTTCATCCGCTGCGCCTCAGGCAAAGTTCCGGTGGTGCGGTAACTATGAGTTTGGTATGTAATACGGAAAACAGATGGCTCACCGATCCGCCTGCCGTTTTTGTAAACGGAATAGAAATACGCGATCTGTCAGTATTGCTTGATCTTAACAGTGAGCAAATCAGTCGTGTGGAACTTCAAAACCTGAGATGGTTTTTCGGGGAGGAGTCGTTTCCCGGAGGAATAGTTTCAGTGTTTACTCAGATGCCAGAAGTGCCGGCTTTACCTGTTGCCTCGGTAATACATCGGATACGTATGGAGAGAAACGGTGTTTGGGAGAGTAGAACGCCACAGCAAAGCAGACATCCTGATTTCAGGCAATTGTTGTTGTGGCAGGCAGCTGAACGAAACTCTTCTGATGAGCCTCTCCCGTTTCAAGGTTGGTTCGGTAGCTCTGATACCGGGGAATCCTTTCATCTCATCGTAATGGGTCGGCGTGCTGATGGCACTTTTTTCAATTTTGGACAAACCCTGGAAATGATTCCTACAGCAAAGACAATGGATTAGTCTAACACGAATTTCTCTAATAATGATCAGCAAGAAAGTATTTATAGTTTTACTGTCCGGATTATTGCTTCATAGCCTGACAGCACAGGATGTGACCCAGTTACCCCAACGTCCCCTGAGCGGAGAATTGTTTAATGCATTTCCCCAGGTAACAGGTTCACTCTTTGTACAACCCGACTGGTATGCCGGGCAGGTTTTTCTTATTTGCGGTTCTGTGGCTTACACCCAAAGGTTAAGGTATAGCGGGTATCTGGAGGAGCTGTTCTGGATGATTAATTCGCAGGGTCAGATTATCAAGGTAGATAAGGGTTTGGTGAAAGCTTTTACTATTGAATATCCGGGTGGAATAACCCGGTTCTTTGAAAAAAAAGAGATCGGTGCAGGGGCGAATAGTCAGCAGATTTTTTTGGAGGTGTTGATGGAGGGTGAGCACGTTACGCTATATAAGCATCACAGGATGCTGGGCACACAAACGCAAAATGTAACAGTGCATAACAGAAGCTTTCAGCAACAAGTGATAGAGGAAAAGCCTGTGTACTATCTTTCTTTTTCGCATCTGCCGGAATTGAGACGATTAACGAATATTTCGCGTAGATCCGTTTTTAGTGCCCTACCTGCACAACGAAAGCAACTAAGAGTAATTACCAGCGAATATAATTTGTCGTTATGGAAGAATGAAGCAGCATTGGTTAGATTTCTGAGCTATTTTGACGAAAATGTCAGTGGAGTTCGAGACCAGGAATTTTTAATCGGTAAACAATAATCAATACCCTTTTAACAAATGTGTTTGGGAGTTTGAAAGGATGTGGATTATAGGAAAAACTTTTAGTACTTAAGGTTGTTAATAAATTGATAGTGTAAGAATTATAAGCAGATTTCTTTTGCAAAGGTTTTGTGGTTTTCCTGAGGGCTTAATCCTGAGGAATCTGCAATTTGACTTACACACTATTGTAAATAAATTTTAAAAAGTTTCGATTATGTGTAATTCAAACTTACAGCTATATGTAAAGCCAGCCAAATCTAAGTTTTGCTTTTTTGAACTACCATTGTTTGGGCGTTATGCAACAAGACTTCTCTTGGTATTGTTGGTGCTGTCGCAGATAGCATTTTCTGCTTCATCACAGGTCAATCCTACTGCTGGTATTACTGGAGCCGGATCACTGGAGCAAACGGGTCTCAACACCGTTTATCTTCATCTGGATAAATCAACGTATTTTGCAGGCGATATCATCTGGTACAAAAGCTATGTGGTAGATCCTTTTACACTTGTCCCCGCCAACCAGAATGTAAATGTATTTGTTGAGCTCAATCATCAGTCGGGCCAAACTGTTTTAACGGGTACACACCGTGCAGAGGGAGGTGTAGTAAGCGGGCATTTCACCTTGCCGGATTCTCTGCCTGACGGCAATTATGTTTTACGCGCCTTTACATCTGATGTTTTTATTCACCCTAATTTGCAGTTTCGCAGGGAACTATATATCCAGAACCCAGGTGAGGCCCAATACATTTCGCGTTCGTCGTTGCGTCAGAACCATCGTTTCAATCGCGATCTTCAACGAGAACAATCTACCCTCACCGGCTCAGTTAAGGCTGAGGGGGGAAGTCTGGTGGCAGGTGTGCCCGGGGTTGTTGTGTTCAGGTTGTACGCCCCGCTTTTTAAAGGGCAACAAGACGTTTCATGGAGATTGACAGATCAGCAAAGACAGATCCTTGCAGAGGGCACAACAGGGCCGATGGGTTACGGCCGGGCTTCGTGGACACCAGTTGCCGGAGCCAATTATTTTATTGAGTTTTTGCCCGCACAAGGGGCACGTGTTCAAATTCGTGTTCCATCTGTAAAGCCCTCTGGCGCTGTAATGGCATTAGATGTGTCTGATGAGAATCTACTTATGTTTAATATTCACCAATCGCCAAGTCTTATTTCAGAGGCCATTTTTGTTATTCATGGTGGCGGAAAAGTTTTTTATCAGCAAGAGCTCATTAACGAAACATCAACTACCATAGCAGTGCCCCGGAATGATCTTGCTGCCGGGGTGAATGTAGCCACTTTGTTTCATCCTTCGGGCGAGATATTAGCTGAAAGGTTATTTTTCGTTCCCCAGCCTGCTATGCCAGATTTTGCGGTGGAGCTTCATGAGCGTCAAAAGGACGAAAAAACGCTACTTGCCATTGATCTGGTAGGCCAGCAGATTGTTGAAAACACAGTTTTTTCTGTTTCGGTTACGGAATTCAGCCAGCAAGAGCTTTTAAGACCATACAATATTTTTTCTGATCTCTGGCTTTCTTCTCGTTTGGGGGTTTCCATCGCATCGCCCGGAAGTCTGTTTGAAGATTCTTCGTTGCTTCCTGTGCTTGATATGGTGTTGTCAAAAACAAGGCTTACCCGGATCGAGGCCTCTCCCAGGGCAAAAAATAGTCGCCAGCAATATGTGGAAAGTTTGTTGGTTAGGGGTGAAGTTGAGGTTTTGTCGAGTCGATTGGTAACAGGGGTTTTGCCTGTTGAATTGAGCCTGAATGTAGATGGAGACCAGAGCCTTTTCAATACTTCGACCGATGCTGATGGTAGTTTTGTATTTCAGGGGCTCAACTTTATGGGTTTTGGTCAGGCCCAGATCACTTTCGGGCAGGATTTCCTGAATCGTCGCATGCGAGTGAATCTTTTCTCCGGATTTCCCAATGTATCCGATAATATGCAGAATAGCCGCACCCGTCGGCTTCAAGTGCTGGAAAGGGGTGACAACTGGAGACGAGTTCCAGCTTACTTCCATCCTTACCAGAGAGTTCAGCAACGAATGGTGCAGCCACAATCTTCTCCCTTCGGAAGCCCCAACCATATTATCTATGTTTCAGATATGGTAGCAAATTACCAAACCACGTATGAGATTCTGGCCACACAAGTACCAGGGTTGTCTTTTGAAGGGATTGGAGTTGTATTGAGAGGGGCCGGATCTATTGCTTCGAGTAATCACGCCATGCTCATGATTGATGGTGTAGAAACCAATTTGAATGCCTTCTTAAATATACCTCCAACAGAGCTTGCCAGAATAGAGGTATTTAAAAGCAATAATGCAGCCATATTCGGCTTTCGTGGAGTAAATGGCGTAATCATTGCCTATACCCGCAGAGCAGTCAATGATGTCAGACAGAATACTTTTGACTTTATAGTAGGTGGCTATAGCCTGCCCAGGAGTTTCGATCTTACATTGATAGATCCTCCCAATCGTTCCCAGGACGGTTATGTTCAAACATTTGCATGGGAGCCTGAGCCCAAATGGGAGAATGGCCGTACTTCCATTGAGATTGATGCTGAAAGGATATCAGGTGATTTACTTCTTCATTTAGAGGGCATAGATCCCAATGGTAATCTTCTGCAACAAAAGGTAGTTATTCGGCTGGGTTCATGAGCAGTAATCTCTTCTGCTTTTGTTTGCGGTAGTCAAAACTAAAGCCACCATATAAAAAGCAATCACCCCCTTGAAGTTGTTTCGGCAAGGGGGTGATTTTTGTGATCGGAATACAGTATTTATTTTCCTGAAATAATTACCAGTTATTGTATCATCAGTTTCTGTGTAAATGCTTCGTTTCCATTGTGTACGCGTATAAGGTACAACCCTGTTGGCAGATGCTGAACGTTTACTGTGACTGCATTTGAACTGGTATCCATGGGTAACTGCTGAGAGTGCTTTGTTCTTCCTTGCAGATCGATAATCTCCAGGGAGAGTGGTGCAGAACCTTGGGTTAAAGCATTGGTCAAATGCAAGTTGAAATACCCTGAAGAAGGGTTGGGGCTGATGACAATCTGTTTTTGAGTGGGTTCAAAGTTTTCAACGTTTACACCTTCTTCGAAAAACGCTTGCAGTTTTCGGTTGGCATTCGGCATAGTATAGGCAAAACTTGGACTGGTGCTAAGAATATTTCCGAAATAGTTCCAGTTGACAAACCTGTAACCAGGATTGGCAGTGGCAATCAGATTAGCCACTTGTCCACCCAGGTAAAATCCTTCTCCGGTAATGCTGCCTGCACCAGCCGGAAAAACTTCTACCTCAAGTTTAAAAGCTGAAGCAAAAACGGCAGTAAAAGAGATATTGTTATCCGGCATTGCGAAAGAATAATTTAGCTGGTCACCTACAATTTCTTCGCCTTGTTTCCAATGCACAAACCCAAATCCATCATTGGGAATGGTTTGTAGGGTTACTTCCTCCTGAGGGCTGTAAAAACCCAGACCTCTTACCAGACCTGAATTGGCAGGGTTTACGACTGCAGTCACTTCATTGGAGTGTTGCAAAATAATTTGGTCAAGGGCAATCCACTCAGGCTGATCCGAATGAAAGCGAAAAGCAATTCTGACATTGTCCTGACCCTGATATTGATTGAGATTTACTCCTTTGGTTACCCAGGAGAAGTTGTCAACGGTGTAGATAGAGGGTTCGCTGTAATGAAACCAAACAGGCTCGAAAACACTTTCGTTTATACTGATGTATAGCCCGAGTTCGTAGGTTACTTCAAGGGGAGAAAGCTCATAATTTCCTGCAAAACTAAAACGCAATCGGGGATTGTTGAGGTTGGTGAAATCTATTTGCGGGCTTATGAACCATTCTTCCTTGTGTTCCGAGGAAGGTGTAACCATAAGAAAATGATCTCCTGATACGGGCTGAATTTGCACCTGAGCATTAGGGGAATAGTCTGAGACAATTTGCCAGGTACTGGCATTCTGTGATTCTACCAGCCAGCATTCAGGCACCTCATTTTCCATAAAGGTTTGCTGATATGGAAAGTCGTTTAATACCAGTTCGCAGTTTTCAGGGAATAGCACTCCAAATACTTCAGATGCATTAGATGTAACGGCCTCTTGATCTTCAGGTAGATAAGTGGTGGTCAGATAATAGGTGAAGAATCCCAAGCCTGGTTCTGGATCAGTAAAAGTGAGGTTTTGCAAATCTGTATGCTCATGCAAAATCACACCATTTCGATAGATGGTATACTTCTGGATGGGGGGGGCAGTAGAAATATGGGCCACAGGGTTTTGCCAGGTAATTACAACATTTTGCCCCTGTTTGAGTGCAATAATATTGAGTGGAGCAGGGTAGGGGTTGAACGTTAGCGGATCAAACCCGTTCATGAAGGTGATGTTGAGGTTGGTCGGATTGAGCCATGGAGCCAATTGTTTGTCGTTGGAAGCGCCATTGGCTGTCCAGTGTTTATCCATCTTGCCATAATAATCAAAGTTGTTGGGATTGTCGCAATTGGAACTTCCACCGGTGAGGGTACCCACAATTAAACCTTCAGAATTGAATATGGGCGACCCGGAAGAACCGCCTTGTACCACACTATGGTTGGTTTGTGTTGCCGCCCATCTTACTCTCCAGGCTCCGTTTGATAGCCCTGGAGGTGCACCTTGTGCTCCAGGCCATGTAGAGTTTTGCAAAGAAGTAATGTAGGTTGATATCTTTTTTGCATCACCTGCTGGGTGATGTATCGATACCCCATTGGGAGATGATGCCGTGGATATAGACCATCCGTTGTAGTACAGATTCCATTCGGAGGGTAAGGGGTCTGTGTTTAAAAGAAGTAATTTAAAGTCTGTACCCCCCTGAATGGGGCCTGTGGCAAGCTTAACAGCTCCCGTAACCATGTTGGTTGGAACAGTACCTGTATTGGAGCAATCCGGTCTTTCGTAATTAAAATAAAATTGCCATACATTGTAGTCAGCCTCCGATGCTTCACTTGCACAATGGTCTGCAGTAAGGAAATAAGGTGTGCCATCATTGGCTGTAGTGTTTATCAAAGAGCCTGAGCAAAGAAACCAGCCTGAGCCTTGACGCATAACCATTTTGGCTACTCCTCTTTTTTGAACTTGCCAATCATCGCCTTCGGGGCAGTTGATATTAACATGACACGGTTGAGAACTTGGTACATTCTTGTCGTAGAGAAAGTTATCAAGACCCGTAAATAAGTGAATAACTTCGGATATCTCAAAATGAGAATCCATCATAGGATGGGTTTGATGTTCAATTCGTTCCTGGTATTCGATAATGAGTTCACTCCCGGGGAGAATATGTGTACTCATGGTCTGGCTGGCCCTGTTATTGAATGAAGTATAAGCTCCAATAACGTGCTCCTGATCTGGAGTGTACAAAAATATTCTGGCGCGGGGAGAAAGATTAAAATTTTCAAACACCAGGCCAGTACCCAGAGCTTCTGGAGTTTGTATGCGTATGGTCCATACAAACATTGTGTCTCCAAGGGTCTGCCAATAGCCCTGGTGCAAAGGGTTAATGCCGGCACCAAGAGAAAAGCCAGCATGAACCGGAATACCCGATGTATGGGTGGTTAAAGCCTGATATCTCTCTTGTTTTTGCTCATGGCTGAGAGAGTATTCAAGGCTTAAGGGGATCGCATTATTCTTATGGAAATAAAAAAAAGTGGCTTCACCCGAATGTAAAACCTGGGCATTTAAACTGCCCGGCAATACAGCAAAAAATGCGATTGCTGCAATAAACAGATAGTAACGATAATGCATGTTTGTTTGATTTTCAGTTTTTTAAAGATGTAAAGGTGTCATTGTTTGTTGGCAAATGTACAATTTTTTGAGAAAGTACTTTGATAATAACTACCTTACTTTAATATTAACTTTCTTTCCTTTTCAGGCTTTATAGACTTGCCCGTTATTGGTCGTTATAGTGTTGATACAATGAATTCAGATTAAGAATTTTGAGAACATGCCACAATTTGTTCAGTTAAATGCCATGCTGGCTTTGTTAGCAGGAAAAGGTTGTTTCCTTTTTTCTGTAGTACTAAAACTGCGATGAGTTAAAGTTTGAAGTCTGCTTCTATGTTTGGGTGATTTGATTTGATGTTGCATGAGATGATTTGCTCTCTGCTGTATAGTTCTCTGGGGTTTTCCCTTGCATTTTTTTGTTTAAAAAGCAGAGTTTAACTATTTTGAACAGGCTGCTAAAGTTAAAAAATAACACATTTGTTAAAACACAAGTTTTATTTTGGTCTGGCAAAGTTTAGCTTCTGAGAGGTTTCTATGTTTGCGTATCTTAAAAAAGTCCTTTTGGGGTTTTTCATGGATTTCAATTGCGAAGCGAAGAAGAATCGGGTTTCATAAAAAAATTCGCATCAATATAACTTTTTTTTTATTTTTACAGCCCTTATGCAGGGCGTTTAGCCTTGTTGCAATGTCAAATGATAATTGTATTATTAACAAAAACAAAAACAACATGAGAAAAATTTGTTTGATTTTTTTCGTTATTCTGGGTCTGTTGGGCAATAGCCTGTATGCTCAGGACAGACGGGTGACCGGTACCGTTACCGATATGGTTGATGGCTCTACATTGCCGGGTGTTACCATTACGGTAAAAGGTACTACCATGGGTACTTCTACCGATGGCAATGGCCGTTATGAGCTTACTGTGCCCCAAGGGGCTGTTTTGGTTTTTTCTTTCATTGGAATGCTTACCGAGGAAATTGTAGTTGGCGATCGCAACATCATTAATATAGCCATGATTGCCGACATCTCGATGTTGGATGAAATTATTGTGGTTGCCTATGGAACTGCCCGAAGAGGTACTTTTACCGGTGCAGCTACTCAGGTTACCTCTGAGCAAATAGAAAACCGACCCCTTACCAATGCTGCCAGGGCCATCGAAGGTCTTTCGGCAGGGGTTCAGGTTTCTGCAGGTAGTGGCCAGCCAGGTTCCGGACAAGACATCCGTATTCGTGGTTTTGGTTCTGTAAATGCCTCTAGTTCTCCTTTAATTGTTGTAGATGGTGTGCCCTCTGCTCTGAGCCTTAATGATATTAACACTGCAGATATCGAAAGCGTTTCAGTACTTAAGGATGCATCTGCTACCG
The DNA here is from genome assembly GCA_046291875.1 of Bacteroidales bacterium. Classification (GTDB taxonomy): domain Bacteria; phylum Bacteroidota; class Bacteroidia; order Bacteroidales; family UBA7960; genus SKVR01. Next base: position 75,671 of record JBKBSF010000010.1, read on the forward strand.
CTCTTTACGGAAGCCGCGCTGCCAATGGAGTTATTATGGTAACTACAAAGAGAGGTAGTTCAGCAAGATCTCAATTCCAGGTAAATGCAAGCAGAGGTTTTTCCAATCGTGCTTTGCCTGAATATGACAGGCTTGGGCCAGAGAGATGGACTGAGCTTGCATGGGAAACCTATCGCAACAGGCTTATTTACAGTAATAATGTTGACCCGGAGGTTGCCAACCAGCGTGCTACCGATGAGCTCGTAAGTCAGGTAATCCGTTACAATCCATTCAATGTTCCCAATGATCAGATCGTAGGGCCTGATGGGCAGTTGAACCCCAATGCAAGGCTGATCTATTCCAAGGCAGACCTGGATTGGCAGGATGCTCTTACACGCATGGGAGATCGCAGTGAAGTAAGCATGACCTACTCTGGAGGTCAGGGTGCTACCAATCACTTTGTATCTATAGCCTACCTTGATGATCAGGGATTCCTTATCAATTCTAATTTTGAGCGTTTAACAGCTCGTTTGAACCTCAACTCACAGCCCGCAAGCTGGCTTAATACGGGTTTGAACCTCTCAGGCTCTTTCGTTTCTTCAGAAAGTGCACGCGATGACAGTAATACCGGTTTTGTTAATCCCTTTTTCTTCTCCAGAAGTATTGGGCCGATCTTCCCCATTTATGTTATTGATCCTGAAACAGGTGATTACATTCTGGATGAAGCAGGACAAAAAATATGGGACTTAGGAGGTATGGCCCAGTATGGCTTGCCTGCAAGACCCCAAGGGGCGCATAACGGTCGTCACGTATTGGCGGAAACACTCTTGAATCAGGATGGTTTTAAGCGCAATACCCTTAGCGCAAGAACTTTTGGTGAGGTGAAGTTTTTGGATGGCTTCAGTTTTACCTTTAATGCCGGTTTGGATTTTGGCAACTACCTGGGTAGCCGTTTCGATAACCCACTTGTGGGCGACGGTGCGCCTGCAGGAAGAGGTGAACGTATCAATACCGTAACCCGTGCCATTACTCTCAACCAGCTTTTAAAGTATGAGCGTTCTATTGGCTTCCACTCTTTTGATGCTCTTTTGGGGCATGAAACTTATGACTGGAACTACAACTATGCCCGTGGTTTTTCACAAGGTATTATATTTGAAGGTAGCTCAGAGTTGATCAACTTTACCACCATCAATGCCAGTACCTCTTTCTCCCGCCAGTACCGTACCGAAGGGTTCCTCAGTCGTTTCAATTATTCTTACGACGATCGTTATATTTTCTCCGGATCTTTCCGCAGAGATGGCTCTTCCAAGTTCTATAAAGATAACCGCTGGGGTAATTTCTGGTCGCTGGGCGGTGCCTGGAGGCTTGACCGCGAGGCTTTCTTCCAGGAAATTGCTGCTGTAAACATGCTTATGCTTCGTGTATCTTACGGGCAGGTGGGTAATGACAACCTCCTTACAAGTGCCGGAGCTACAAATTATTACCCCTGGCATCCCCTCTATAGTTATAACAACAATGCCAACAATGCTGGGTTGCTCCATCGTAACTTTTCGGCAACTGAACTGGTTTGGGAATCCAATAACAGCTTTACCGCCGGTCTGGAGTTTGGCTTGTTTGGGCGCTTACGTGGTAATGTAGATTTCTTCCACCGTATTTCCGATAACCTGCTCTTTTCTGTTCCTCTGCCCATTTCATCGGGTGTATTGTCTGAAGACAAGAACATCGGAACCATGTACAACCAGGGCCTTGAGCTGCGTCTTGCCTATGATGTTCTTAGTGAGACAAACCTGAGATGGACCGTAGATTTTAACGCTACTACCTTTAGCAATAAAATCACCAAAATGCCCGGTGGGGCCGATGATGAAATCATTACAGGCACGAAAAAGCTTATGGAAGGACGTTCACTGTATGATTTCTGGCTTCGTCAGTGGTGGGGTGTTGATCCCGAAGATGGAAGAAGCCTCTATTATGCAGAAAACACCTCTGCTGCCAACGTACGTATCATCAACGGCGATACTCTTACCTTCGACCACAACAACGCAAGGTTTGATTATTCCGGTACATCTATCCCCACCCTTGTAGGTGCATTGACCAATACCTTCTCTTTTGGTCCTTTTGATGTAAATGTGATGCTTACCTACCAACTGGGGGGTAAAATTTATGATGGCGTATATGCTTCACTTATGGGTTACAGTGATTTTGGTCAATCTATGCACGCCGATCTGGCCAACCGTTGGCAGAAACCCGGAGATATTACTGACGTTCCACGTTTGAATACCACCGAAGTTACTGCTGCCAATGCGCAATCTGATCGCTGGCTTACCAACGCTTCTTATCTGAATGTAAGGTCGGTTAGTGTTTTCTACACCTTACCCACCGATATGGCCCGAAGTATTTATACTCAAAGGGTGCGTCTTTATGTAAGTGGTGAAAACCTGCACTTGTTCAGCCATCGCAAAGGGATGAATGTACAGCAGAGTTTTGCAGGAGTTACCAGCAACCTGTACACACCTGCCCGTTCTATAACGTTTGGTGTTAATGTTTCATTCTAAAACTTTATTACGATGAAAAAAAGATTTTTAAATATATTTTTGGTAGCAGGAATGTTGCTGTTTGCCCCTTCCTGCAGTGACGACTTCATGGATCTTAATCCAAGCGAAGCAGTAAATCAGGATGAGGTATTTACCACCGTTAAAAATGGCTGGGCTGCCATTAATGGTCTACACCGCTTGATGTATCAGCAGGGTGGTGCTATGGACCAGTGCGGACAAAGTGCCCAGATGATCTACAATGACTTTATGGGCGATGATGTTGTGCCTCTTACCAACCAGTGGTTTGTTTCGGGTACTCGCTGGCTGCAGCATGTAAATGAAAACTCCGCTCATGTATGGCACCGTTATCGTTTTTACTATCAGATAATCCTCAATGCCAATCTCATTATAGAGAATATGGCTGATATAGCTGCGCCAGAAGTGGAAAAAGAACCCATTGTGGGGCAAGCTTATGCCTACCGTGCCTGGGCACATTTTGAACTGGTGCAGTTCTACGCTGAGAGATATGACCCTGCAAAGGCCAACAACGATCAGCTGGGTGTTCCTTTAGTGCTCAATTCTGCAGACGGAAGAGAAGGTTTGGGTAGAGCTACTGTGCAGCAAGTATATGATCAGATCAAACTCGATCTGGCCAAAGCCATTGAATTGCTGGATGGTAAAACTATGCCTGCAGGTCCTGCTCAACGTTCTCACCTTTCTGCCGCTGTGGCTCGGGGTATCCTGGCAAGGGTATCGATGGTTACCGGCGACTGGGCCACTGCTGCCAGCATGTCGAATGCAGCAAGAGCAGGCAGGTCTCTGAATAATCATGAACAAATGCTCTCCGGTCTTAACAGTATCACTCTTCCTGAGGTGATGTGGGGAAGTCATGTTATTCCAGATCATACTACCTTCTTCCACTCTTTCTTTGCATTCATGTCGTACAATTTCAACTCTACTAATATTCGTACCAGTCCTAAGGCAATTAACAGCTTGTTGTATGCCCAGATTCCCGATACGGATATACGTAAGCAATGGTTCGAAGAAACTGCAGCGAGTGCAAGAGCAAGACTTACTGCCAACTCAATTCCCACTACTTATTCTGCTGCGCCTTTCCATTCATTTAAGTTCAGTGCCGTTGGAACTACTGATAGCCGTGGCGATGTAACTTATATGCGCGTTGCAGAGATGTTCCTGATAGAGGCGGAAGCTCTGGCCAGAGACGGTCAGTACGCCCAGGCAGCACAGGTATTGTACGATCTGGTTTCTACCCGCGATAGTGAATACACGCTTTCAACCCTTACAGGCCAGGATCTGATTGATGAAATCATGATCCAGCGTCGTATTGAACTCTGGGGCGAAGGCTTCAGGTGGCAGGATTTGAAACGTACCAACTCAAACCTCGACAGGCAAGGTACCAACTTCAATCAATCTGTTCATATTCTCTTGTTCTACCCTGCCGGCGGCCCTCATTGGGTATCTTTGTTCCCCAGGGATGAAATCAATGCCAATCCAAAGATTGTTCAAAATCAGCACTAATTGGTGTTCGATTGATTAACGAAAAACAGGCTGCCCAATTGGGTAGCCTGTTTTTTTTACGTAGTAAAGTCGCTGCTGTTGTGCGTATTGCGGTTAGGTGTTGAGGGAAAGCACCAGAATATTCAAAGCTTGTATGATGATGTGTTTAATTGTTGAATTCCAGCCCTTGATAAAACCCTGAAAGATTAGCTGATCATTCCAGAGGTTGATTTTGCTGATCTGTTTAAGTAAAAAGTGTAAAGGGAAGGGTTGGAAGATATATAAAAAAACTCTTGTGTGGTGATTAAGGCAGTCAAATTAACAAAAAATTAATAGTTTGATGACATTTTTTTATAAATTTACATTCTGAATGCAAGGCTTTCGGGCCGTGCAGAACCAAAAACCAAGTTTTATTATTAACAAAAACAAAAACAACATGAAGAGAATTTGTTTGATTTTTTTCGTAATCCTGGGTCTGTTAGGCACTAGCCTGTATGCCCAGGACAGACGGGTAACCGGTACCGTTACCGACATGATGGATGGTTCCTCCCTGCCGGGGGTAACTGTTCGCGTTAAGGGAACGAATATCGGAACACAAACCGACAACAACGGCCGTTATGAAATCAACGTGCCCCAAGGCGGTATTCTGGTGTTCTCTTTTATCGGTATGTCCACCGAGGAGATCACCGTAGGTGAACGCAGCATTGTAAACGTTGCTCTTTCGCAAGACATTGCCACTCTGCAGGAGGTAATCATCACTGCGGGTGTAGCGGGTGCCACTCCGCGAAACAAGCTGAGTGTAACGGTAAACCAGGTGGGAGCCGAGCAATTGCAGGCCATCCCTGCTACCAGTGCTTCTACTGCCCTTCAGGGAAAAGTGGCGGGTGTTACCATTGTACAAGCTTCTGGTAACCCTGGTCAGGCAGCGGGTATCCGCCTCAGAGGTTCAACCCAGCTCTTTGGCAATCAATCACCCCTTATCATCCTTGATGGTGTGATGATGGAAGGAGACCTGGCCGATATCAACATGGACGACGTGGAGAGCATGGAAGTTATCAAAGGTGCTGCTGCATCTGCTCTTTACGGATCACGTGCCGGTGCCGGTGTAATCGTTATTACATCGCGTCGTGGTGGAAGTGCCCGCGAAGGTTCTACCAACATTCGCGTTCGTAATGAGTTTGGTACCTCCAGCCTGCAACGCAAGGTGCCCATCAACATGAGCCACCACTACAACCTGGCTTCCGACTGGCAAAACTTCTCTACCTTTACCAAGTATGCCGGTATTACCTATCCTGAAGGTTATGTGGGTGGGCTTGACAATGCCATCCAGGGTAACCGTACCGTAAAATTCGACGGTTATGCCGACAACCCCTTCGCCTTTACCAACGATCACCAGGATCGTATCTTCCAGAACGGTACTTTCTACACCAACTATATTGGAGTAGCACACAACGCTGGTAAAACGAGAATCTTTACTTCTTTCGAAAATTCTGCCAACAGCGGTATTGTTTGGAATACCAATGGAAACAACCGCCAGAACTTCCGTTTGAATGCCGACCACTGGTTTGGTGAGAACCTTTCTCTCTCAATGACCTCTTTGGTAGCCCAAAACCGCATCGATGTAGCCGATGGTCGTTTTACCGACGGATGGGGAGGTGGACAAGGGTCTGCATTTTTCAATATGCTGTTCTTTGATCCCGACACCGATCTGGAAATGGACGCCCCCAGCGGGTACGCTCTTCCCAAGTATTTCATCCACCCCAACCACTGGCAGTCTGACAATGGTAACCCCTTGCATGCATTGTACTACCAGGATCAAACCCTGCTTCGCAGAAACATCCTGCAAAGCTTCCAGGCCCGGTATTTCCTCACAGACTGGATGACCCTTGATGCAACCTACAGCCTTGAGCGTTTCAATAACTTCCGCGAAACCTATCAGCCCAAAGGTTACTATACCAGCCAGAGTGCTACCCAGGGACGTTTGTTCAAATCTTCTTTTGAAGGAATGAGCAACGTATTCAACTTTACTGCCAACTTTGATGAGGATTTTGGTGATCTTTCCGTAAGAGCCAAAGCCAGCTATATTTACGAAGAGTACCTGAGCGAATCCTTCTTCATTGATGCTGCCGATCTCGTTGTAGCCAACATCCAGACTCTCAACGCCATCACCGGTGAGAAAGTGGTAGGATCTACCCGTATCAATACCCGTGCACGTAACTATCTGGCCATTATGGATGCCGATTATCTCGACAGGTATATCGTTTCTGCCCTGTTCCGTATGGACGGTTCTTCACTCTTTGGTGAGAATGAGCGCTGGAACCCCTACTACCGTGTGAGCGGTGCTTACCGTGTTGCTGAAGAATTTGATATTCCTGGAGTTAGCGAATTACGTCTGAGAGCTTCTTATGGTATCTCTGGTATCCGTCCCGGATTCAACTATCAGTACGAGAACTATTCTGTAAGCCAGGGTAGCATCAGCAAGTCTACCATTGGTAATAAAGACCTCAGGCCCAGTGAAACCCAGGAGCTTGAATTTGGTTTGAATGCTGAATTCCTCAACATGTTTGACCTGGAAATTACCTATGCCGACATTACCACCAAAGGTGCGTTCCTGAATGTACCTCTGCCTGCTGCTGCCGGTTTTGCTTTCCAATGGCAGAATGCTGCTGATATCCAGGCCAAGGCTTTTGAAGTACAACTGGGCGCACAACTGCTCAACACACGCGATCTGAAATGGCGCCTGGGCTTCAACTTCGACCAGATCTCTCAGCAAATTACCCGTCTGGATGCTGCTCCTTTCAGAACAGGACCTACGGTAAATGCTCTGCAGGTATTCTACGTTAAAGCCGGAGAACCCTACGGTATCATGTACGGTGGCGACTGGGTAAGAAACCTGGAGCAAATGGCCGCTCAATTGCCTGCCGGAAGTACCATCGATGATTATATCATCAACTCCGATGGTTATGTGATTCGCAAAGGTACCGAAGGTACAATTATGGAGGCGCCCATCCGTCTGTTGGATGAAAACGGCCGTGAAGCTTTTGTTCAGATCGCTGATATGAACCCCGACTTCAACCTTTCCATGACCAACTCTTTTACCTACAAAAACCTGAACCTGAATATGTTGTGGCACTGGAAACAAGGAGGTACTGTATACAACCAGACCAAACAGTGGCTCTACAGAGACGAAAGACATGGCGATTTTGACCAGGCAGGAAAAGATCCCAACCAGAAAAAAGCTGCTGCGTACTACTATACTTTCTACAGGATCAATGAGCCCAACTCATTCTTTGTAGAAGATGGTACTTTCCTTAAGCTGAGAGAACTTTCCCTGTATTATACCTTCAATGCTGCACAATTGCAGAATGCCAACCTGGGATTCTTCAGAAGCGTAAGGTTTGGTGTAATCGGAAGGAACCTGCTTACTTTCACCAAATACAGCGGATGGGATCCTGAAGTGGCCCAGGTGGACTATAGCAACGCCAACTCCACCAACTTTATGATTGACATGTTCAACTACCCCAACTTCAGAACATTCACATTCAGCTTAGAAGTTAATTTTTAATTAACCCCAAAATGAAGATCCAATGAAAAACATAAAAATCAATAGTAAGTTATTAGCACTTTTCATGATATTGGGAGTGGCTTTCTGGAGTTGTGCGGAGTTGGAGGTGGAAAACCCCAACAACCCCTCCATGGCCGATGTGCTCGCTTCGCCCGATGACGTGAAAGGTGTTGTAGAATCTGCGTTTTTGCAGTATTGGTCTACTTTTAAGCAATACAACATCCATATGACCTCTTCAGTGGCAGCCGACCATTCTACTGCCAGCTGGGGTAACTTCGGATGGCTCGACAATTCCGGTGAACCCCGTGGTGCCTGGAACAATGACCCCTCATACAACGACTCGGATATGACCGAAAGCGTTTGGTTTGATGGTTATGCCACCATTTCTCAGGTGAACGACGCCCTCAATGCCATTAATATCGGAGGAATGCAGATCGGTGTCAATGGAGCAGAAAACCCCATGGTAGTATCTACTTCATTGTTTATCCGTGGTGCTACACTGGGGCAGATGGCCCTTACTTTCGACCAGGCTTTTGTGGTAACTGAAGAAAGTGACCTTGCCCTGTTGGAAATGCAACCCTGGAATGAAGTGATGGAAGCAGCCATCAACGACCTGAAAACTGCAGCCCAGATAGCTTCACAGAATACTTTCACCTGGGGTGCTTCTGCCATTCGTGGTATGACAGCCAACAATACCCTGATTGTAGAATTGTCCAATTCCTATGCAGCCCGTTTTCTGGCTCTGGCAGCCCGTACCAAGGCGCAGGCCGATCTTAGCTGGTCTGCTGCTTACAGCTGGCAGGATGTGCTCACCTTTGCTGAGCAGGGTCTTACAAGAGACTTTGCCCCCGATGGCGATGGTCTTCCCTGGTTGGGTGGTACCTGGTGGGATCTGGGAATTAAATACCTGCGTCAACCCGGCTGGGCCCGTATCGACAGCCGTGTGATCAACCTGATGGATCCCGCTTATTTTGTAAGGTATCCTACCAATGCACAAGGAATGGCACTGGCAACTACTGATCCTAACTTCCCCAATCCTCACCCCGGACAACCTGTAGGAACAGCCATCTCTGACGATGCACGTTTGCTGACAGACTTCCAGTACCTGGCTTCCAACAACTTTAACCCTGGCCGTGGTGGATGGCACTATTCACACTATCGTCACAGTCGCTACGACAGCCCGGCTACTACTACCGACGAAGGTTTCTTTATGGGCGAGTCTCTGGGGCCCCTCTTTGAGTTCCGCGTATACGACAATGAACTGCTTAAGGCAGAAGCCAAAGCACGTCTGGGCGATGTGGCCGGAGCTGCTGCTATCCTCAACAACCCTGCTCTGCCGCGCAAAGCACGTGGTGGTCTGGCCGATGTTCCTGTAAACCTGGATGCCGTTATGGATGCCATCTTCTATGAAAGACAGATTGAACTTGCCCACAACGGATACCTGATGCCCTTCTGCGATATGAGAAGAAGAGATTTGCTGCAGCAAGGTACTCCGCTGCACTATCCTGTTCCTGGAAGAGAGCTTGAAACCCTGCAGATCCCCATTTATACTTTTGGTGGATTTAACAATGCAGACGGTATCAACACTTCCAATGGTGGCGACTGGATCAAGCCTTACTACCATTTCAATCAGTAATTGTCTTTGTGATAACAAAAAACTCTATTCGACATGAAAATCAAAAATATATTTTTATTCAGTGCTTTGTTGCTCGCATTTTCCCTGGCTTTTACAGCCTGTGAGGAAAGTGATGACTACGACTACAACGCCATTGAACCCATTGTGCAAGGGATCAACGGTCCTGCAGCCGTAAGAGGTGGTACTACCATCGCTTACCGTGCCATTGGTCGTGGCGGCTCCACATTCAACTTTACCTCGGAAGGTGCAGTTGAAAGCATCACACCCATTGAAGGTGAACCTTATGGTATTATGGTGGAATACAAGGAGTCTTTTGACGATGCAACTGCTGTAATCTCTGTGGTGGAAACCACCCAGGGTGGTAAAGCGTCTCCCAAGCTCTCTCTTGAAATTGCAGTGGCCAAACTAGCCGTAAATATTACTGGCGATTCGGAACTTGCAGTTATTGAAGGACAGCCTGTTACCAAGACCTATGCTCTGGACTTTCTGTATCCCGGTGCTACGTATGCCTGGACTCTGGAGGGAGACAATGTCTCTATCGAAGGTCCTGCCAACGGTACATCTGTTGTGGTAAAGTTTGATTACCCTGAGGAATCTGAACAGAACGTGAAAGTAAAGGTTGAGGTTACTACCCGCAAGGGCAATAAAATCCTTGATGATCATGCTGTAAAGGTTCTGCAGTTCTGCCCACTGGTTATCGAAGAAATGATCGCCGACTGGGTGGGTAGTGTTTCGCTTGCCGGAGGTGATTGCCCGCAGGAAGCTACTGTAGCTTCAGTAGATGCTGCCACCAATACCATCCATATGACTGGTTTTGCCGACTTCCTGGTGGTTTGCAACTGGGGTGAAGACTGGATCGATGGTGATGGTACTGTGAAAGTAAAACTTCAGGAGCCTGCTGGCCTTGTTACCATCCCCCTGCAGTGGATTGGTGAGTCAAACTATCCTGATCACTACTGGGTAAGAGGTGTAGCCTTTGCTGAAGGTGCTGCCCATCATGGTGTGTACAACTTCTGCGGACCTATCATTACCGTTAAGTTCAACGTGGCTTATGGTGGTGAACCTGATGAGAATGGTTTGCCTGTTGATGCAGACGACCTGGTGTGGATATTTGCTACTCCTCCCACTTCTACTTTTACACTGGCTACCGATGCCAAAGGAAACACTGTGCTGAGACCTTTGACTGTATCTAAAAAATAATAGCCCCAGGCTGTTAAATACTTACTGTAAAGGGAGGCCTGCTCAGGCCTCCCTTTTTTGCAACCAGGGGTGGTCTTCTGTAAGCTTGCAGCCAAATGGCGAATTTCTAAATCCAAGATCGTAACAACAGATTTCCGGTACCTATAATCTGGAGCAGGTAGTATGTTTTGTTGAAAGGGATTGTTTATCTTTACTGCCCTGATACCAAAACCCCATATAGTATGAGCAGAGCACTGCAATTATTGTTTGTTGTAACACTCGTGTTTTTTTTCGTTTCGTGCGGGAAACTCGGAGAAGATGATCTTACAGAGCGCGAGAAAATGAGTCTGATGGAAACATTGCTTCCCCAGGCACAGCTGCAACTGGCTCAAACCACCGGACATGATCATGCCGTATTCGTGGCCCTGATTACCCAACAGGTAGCTGGTGTGCAGGGCAAAACCCTGCAGGTGGAGAAGTACAATATCACCTCACAGGATGTTGACATCAGCTGGATATCATGGTATTCGCAGGTGCTGTCGCTTTTGCGCACGGTAAAAGAAACCGCCGACGATCTGGGTCAAAAAAAGTATGCTGCTGTTTCGCGGATCCTCATTGCCCAGGCCGCAGCCAGCGTAACTGATGCATGGGGAGATATCCCCCTTTCGCAAAGTATCTTACTCGATAATATTGCCAATTTTCCAACCTACGACAGCCAGGAGATGGTGTACAATCAGCTTCTGGATTTGCTTGATCAGGCAGATGTACTTCTTGCTGAGGCTGCAGGTTTTTTCTTCCCCGCTGAAGATGATGTTTATTTTGCAGGCGATGTGCAGCAGTGGAGAAGTTTATCTTTTGTGCTTAGGCTCCGCTTTATGCTGACTCTTTCTTCGCGCCGGGGCTACCAGTCCCTTTTGCCTTTGCTCAACAATGAAATTGTGTGGAGTTCGGGTGAAGGTTTGAGAATAAACTTTGAAGCGCACGAGTTTATGGATCATCCTGTATATGTTTACAATGTGAACCATAGTGGTGGATTACGTGCCGGAGCCACTCTGCTGGAGGTAATGGGTACTGATGATCCACGGTTAGGCCGGTATTTCCGCCTCAACAATGCCAGCCAGTATGCAGGCTCACCTGCAGGCACCGGAGACCTGCAGGCCAGCAGACTTGCCGATGCCATTGCCGGCGCAGGTGCTTCTTATACATTGGCCTCCTTTACCGAATTGCAGTTTATTATAGCTGAGGTATATCTGCAGTCCGGACAATTGCAGCAGGCCAGAGAGGCCTTGTACAGGGCAATGGTTTCTTCACTGGCCGATCAGGGTGTTTCCGCTGACTCCTGGGTAGAACAGTACCTCAATGAGAACCCTGTAGATATGCAAACGCTGATGCACCAGAAGTATATCGCGCTTGTGTTGCAACCACAAAACTGGAATGACTGGCGTCGCACCGGCTTTCCGGTTTTAGAGCCCTCGCAGGGCAATGCCACTGCCGATCGCATTCCAAGGCGCTTCCCTTACCCTGCCAATGAATACCAATACAACAGCCAGAATGTACCTCAGAATATAAACCTTTGGGAGGCTGTTTGGTGGGATACACAAAACCAATTGTAAAAACCAAAAACCCAAAAAGATGAAGACCCTGAAGATTTTACCATTGCTTTTTTCTGTTGCCTTTCTGTGGGGCTGCCAAACCCCCAACGAAAGTTATTTCCATGGAAAATGGGAGGCTGTTGAGTATTTTGTAAATGCAGAAGACCAGCTTGCCATAAATAAAATCTTTCTGACTTTTACCAGTGAGGGAGGTTTTGAGCAAACCGTAATGACCCACGATCAGGCACGTCATGATGAAGGAACCTGGGTGTTCAACAACTCCGACAAAACCTTCAGGATGACCTACCAACGCAATGGACAGGTTGTTACCTGGAAAGTGCTGGATCAGTCCAGAGACCATTTTCATATGAACAACGAGGAGTATTCAGGTTTTTATGTGGAATGGAAGTTTAAGCGTATAGACTGACCCGATAAAACGTTAATGTTTTGTTTTTTATGTCTTGATGTGTTATATTTGTTGCCTGCACCTAACCAAAACTTTGCACATCTTTTTGCAACCAATGAACCTGTATGCCTTACAGCATTGAATAGTATTTTCCAAATCCGACATGCATGAGGTACCACAGGCCCCTTCATAAGGGTTTTTTCGTTTTTCTTTTCTTGTTTTTCACCGCAACCCGTTTTCCTGGTTTTGCGCAGGTTGCCCCTGCAACAAAGCCGGTGAGTGAACTCATTGAGCAATGGCAACAGCAAAATGGGGTGCAGATCTTTTTTCAACTTACCTGGTTGGATGAGGCGGGTCTGGACCCATTGCCGGCTCAGAGCTCCCTGGATGATTTTCTTGAGATGCTTGATGCTTCTCCTGCGCTGTCGTACTATCGCAGAGGCTTGCTCATTGTGGTTTTGCCTGCCCTGGGGCGTCGCGACGGGGAGGTACGGATCACGGATAATCGCATCTATATCGGCGATCCGGCCGATCTGGGCCGCTACACCCGGGCGCGGATCGAGGGTGTGGTGTATGACGGGCAGACACGTACTCCACTGCCCGGGGCCACCGTAAGTTTTGAGAACACAAATATTGCCGCTACTACCGACAGGCAGGGACGATTCTCCTTTTTGCTTCCGGCCGGCGAACTTAAGGTAAGGGTATCCTACATCGGGTTCCAGGACCTCCATCGTGAGTTGTATGTATTTAGCGGTGGTAACCTGGAACTGGAGCTTTTTGAGGATTTTGTGCAGCTGGAAGGGGTAACAGTAAGTGCACGACGTATGGGCGACAAGGTTAGCGGTACACGTATGAGTATGATCAGCATGGACTCGCGCACCGTAAGGGAATTGCCGGTAAGCTTTGGAGAGAGCGATATCATCAGGAGTTTTACGCTTAAACCCGGTGTACAATCGGTGGGTGAGTTTGGCAGTGGCTTCAACGTGCGCGGTGGTAGTGCCGATCAAAACCTCATCCTGCTCGAAGGGGTCCCCTTATTCAACTCCTCCCACCTTTTTGGTTTGAGCTCTGTAGTCAATTCTGATATGATTTCCCGGGTTGATCTGATGAAGGCGGGCATACCCGCCCGGTTCGGAGAGAGGGTGTCATCGGTGATGGACATCCGTATGAGTCAGGAGGAACCACAGGAGGCCCGCATAAGTGGTGGGCTGGGGCTGCTCAACAGTCGCTTGCAGGTGCAAACTCCGCTGCTGGGCGATGCTCTTTCTGTTTCGCTTTCGGGCCGTTCGTCTTACTCAAACTGGTTCCTTGAAAATATGCCCGATAATGACCTGATGAACAGTGAGGCGGGTTTTTTTGACCTTGCAGCAGTAGTGAACTTCAGGCCAGCAGCCAATCAGTTTATCTCCTTGTTTGCCTACCGTAGCGAAGATCAGTTTACCATGGCCGCAAATTCGGCTTACCAATATGCCAGCCAACTGGGTTCTTTGCGCTGGACAGGTTTCCTGGCCGAAAAGCTAAGATCTGAGGTGCTGCTGGGTTTCAGCGATTACCACTACCAGGTTAGAGAAAACCTGGTAACCAACCAGCGCAACGGCTACATGCTTTCATCGGCCATTGCCTACCGCAATGCACGATGGAACCTCAATTGGTATCCTTCCACCACTCACTCCCTGGAAAGTGGTGTCAGTGCAGTGTTTTACCAGATCTCCCCGGGTGAAATACAACCCGAGGGTGACCCATCGCTGGTACTGCCCAAAACATTACAACAAGAGCAGGCCATGGAATTTGCCGCCTGGCTTAGCGATAACATAAGCATTTCCGGACGTCTGGACCTGGAAGTGGGGCTTCGTTATTCTCTCTACCACCAAACCGGACCTGGTGAGGTATGGCTGTATGAGCAAGGAAAACCCCGGAGTTTGCTCAACAGAACCGATACATTGTTTTTCGGCAGGGGAGAAACCATTGCCCGCTACCATGGGCTGGAGCCCCGGGTGGCCCTTCGTTATGGGCTGGATGAGCTAAGCTCTTTGAAGATCAGCTACAATCGCATCAATCAATACATCAACCAGCTCTCCAATACCGCTGTAGCTAATCCCTCCGATATATGGAAGCTAAGCGACAGACACCTGAAGCCCCTGCGAAGCGATCAGTTTGCCCTGGGTTACTTTCGTAATATTCCTGCCAACAGGTTGGAGGTATCTGCCGAGGTTTATTTCAAGCGACTCCACAATATGGTCGAGTATAAAAACGGGGCTCAGTTGCTTATGAATGAGGCTATTGAAACCGACCTGGTGAATGCTTCCGGCTATAGTTATGGAGCTGAGCTGGCACTTGAAAAACACGAAGGCCGCCTCAATGGATGGGTCAGCTATGCTTTCTCCCTGTCGCGAATCAGAACCCAGGAGCCCTTTGCGGAGGGGCAGATCAACCGAAACCAGTACTTCCCCTCCAATCATGAGCAACCCCACAATTTTGTGCTCAATACCAATTACAGGATCTCACGCCGCTGGCGTTTCAATACCACTTTTGTATATGCAACAGGCCGCCCTGTTACACTTCCGGAGCTCGTTTACAATTACAACCAAAGCCAGGTGATCTTTTTTTCTGACAGAAACGCCTATCGGATGCCAGACTACCATCGACTCGACCTGGCCATTACTTTCGATGAAAGCCTCAAAAGAAAGAAGAGCTGGAAAGGCAGCTGGACCCTCTCGGTGGTTAACCTATACGCCCGCAAAAATGCCTATTCCATCTTTTATCAAAAAGATAAACCGCATGCGGGTAACGATTTCCGTCATTACAGTCTTTATAAAATGTATATCATTGGCAGGCCGTTGCCTACCCTCACTTATAATTTTGTTTTTTAAGTTAAAGTTCCAGCCGATCCTGTATAAAAAATTATTTTAGGATGAAGAAAAACATCAAAACTCTTCTGGTCTCCCTGATGTTATTGAGCATCTATTCCTGCACCGAAATCTGGGATGGGAAGATCAGGCCCCGGGAGGATATTCTCGTGGTAAAGGCTTTGCTTTCAGATGCGCCCAATGGGCAATTTGTGGAGCTCTATACCACATCAGGCTATGGGCAGGAGATCAGTCAAACACCCGAGCAAGGTGCACGGGTTTGGGTAGAGAGCGAACAGGGTCAGCAATGGAGCTTCCTTGAGATACAACCGGGAATGTACCGGCAAGAGAGCCTGCGGGCTCAGAAGGGGGTGTCATACAAGCTTTTTGTGGAGCTTGCCGATGGCAGCAGGTTTGAGTCGGTTGCCCAAACCCTGATGCCTGTCAGGCCCCTGGACACCATTCTGGGCGTATTTGGCGATCGGCTGATAGATATTTATGATCATAACCTTGATTTGCAGCCCCAGTGGGTACAGGGAATAGAGTTGTATGCCGATCTGGATATGGGGGGAGAGTTTGCCAAACGAATACGTTTCGACAACCAGGTGCTTTTTCAGTACCAGGTAGTGCTCTATGATTCGCTGATCTGCCTCCAGTATATGCCAGGAGCTTACCATATTTGTCACAATATCGACCCTCGCGATCCACCCCGGATGAATTGCCGCACACGATTGCCCCTCAATGATGTAGTAAACATCAGTTTGCCTGACTTCGATCTGGCAACAGGTGAACTCTATCAGCATCCTTTGGGTTTTGCTCCACGCGACAGGGTTTATTACAACCTGAGTTTTCCTGGCACTCTCTTTCGTCGTGCCCTCATTGTGGAGCAATTCGGGCTTACAGAGGAAGCATTTCACTTCTACAGGCAGATAAGGGAGCAGTTGATGGCAGAAAATGCCCTGTTTGATCCTGTAGCCACACAAATTACCGGAAATATGCGGTGTGTAAGCGATCCCGATCGTATTGTGCTGGGTCTGTTTGAAGTGGCAGGCAGCAGCAGGCAAACTTTTGTAATGAGCTACGAGCCCTGGCAACCCCATAATATCTGGCTAAGAGAAATCCAGGACCTTTCCTTCCTGCCGGCACATGAATGTTTCTATGAAACAATACCAGCACATTGGATATATAATTAAAGCTGGTAACTACATCGAAAGGCAATCTGTAAATGGAAAACAAGTATTGATATGGAACACAAAACGCTGGCTTTTGCTTTCAGGCTTATGTTAATGATGGTAGGTGGAATGGCTGTACAGCCGGTTTTTGCCGGAGAAACCCGCTTACTGGCAGCCCGCCCATGCCAGCACAGTCTGGTTATTGAGGCCGATCGCGATGTATATGTGGCCGGAGAAACGGTATTCTTCCGTTTGCACTCCGTGCAGCAGCAATCTCTGGCAGAGCAGACAGAACTGGTGAATGTAGTGCTGCATCAGGGGAATACCGTAAACA
Source organism: Bacteroidales bacterium (assembly GCA_046291875.1). GTDB lineage: Bacteria > Bacteroidota > Bacteroidia > Bacteroidales > UBA7960 > SKVR01. The sequence continues at coordinate 92,429 of JBKBSF010000010.1, forward strand.
GCATTCAGCAGGTTATGGTATTGGATGGCCCTTCAGGTTTTGGCTCCTTTTTACTGGAAGATACACTTCAGACAGGCTGGTACGAACTCCTGGCCTTTACCAATGCCATGCGTGGCAGTCATTCTCAGTGCATGGGCCGTACAACACTTTATGTGGTAAACCGCTTTGACAGGATTGTAGCCGACATTTTACAGGATCAGCATGATGCCGGAGGGCAGGAAGAAGTGGTTCAATACACACAGTCCAGTGCGCCGGCATTGAAGATACAAACTGATCGGGAGGTATATGGATTGCGCCAGCAGGGTAAGATCAGCCTGGTATTGAATGACCCTGTTTACGAACACTCTTTTTTGTCGGTATCGGTAGTGCCAGCCGCCTCTTTTTTTTCTGATTTGCCTGAGCAGGTTAGCTTCCCTGATTTCTCGGGCCACCCGGACATATTTCCCTCAGAACGGCTGGGGATGGTGCTTACGGGTAGGATTGTGAGCAGCCGGGAAGATCTCACGCTTCAAGGCAGGAAAGTTCTGCTGAGTACTCCTGATACAATGGTAAATCTTATGTACAGCCTGAGCGATGCCAGTGGGATATTTCACTTTCAGCTCAACCCAGGGTATTACGGACGTCAGGTTTACTTGCAGGTATACGAGCCTCGCTATGAAGAAGGGGTTTTCCGGGTTGTGCCCAATAACCGATTTCAGCTGCAGGAGTGGCCAACACCCCAGCCAAGGGATTTCACCAGTGGCGCCCGCGATTATGTGCTGCAAACCCAGCAGGCTGTGCGCATTGCCCGAGCCTACGAATTGCCTGACAGGATTCGTACTACACCGCAACATCACAAGGGTTTTCTGAAACCGGTTTACAGCAATGCCGATTACATTGTGGTTCCCTCTGACTATATTAAGCTTGATGACTTTCAGGAAATTGCCCGCGAACTGTTGTTTGGGCTGCGTTTACGGCGACAAGGGGGGTCGATACATATGCGTATGCTGGATGCCCGTTCGGCACCTTCTTTCTTTTCTCAACCTCCCCTGGTTTTTGTAAACGGAGTGCTGGTAAGAGACCTGGAAACACTTTTGCCCTTAAATACGGATGCCATCCGCAGGGTTGAGTTGCTCAATCGCAGATGGGCTTTGGGAGATCTGGATTTTGAAGGAGCCCTGGCACTGTTCCTTGAGCCTTCCACAGGCTTTCCCCTGCACCGGGGGAATGTTACTGTTGCCATCCCGGCCATTGCCAGCCAGGCGATGGCAGATAACCAACCTGAGCAAGACCGGCCGGCGCATAGGGTACCCGATTTCAGACCGCTTTTGCTATGGGAGCCCCATATCCGGCTCAAGTCGGGCCAGCGTAAAGAGCTTACGTTTGTAACCAGCGATATGGATGGTGATTTCCGTATCCGTGTATCTGCAATTATGCCCGATGGAAGCATCCGGTATTTCTTCTGCGATTTTTCGGTTCAACCTCTCAATCCCTGATCAATATGACCTGTGCTGCAATTTTCCTGATGCTTTTTTCTTTGCTGGGCTCCACTGATGCGGGCCATGAACCTCCCCGGGAGGTTTTGCTGGCCGGAGAGGTGTATATGCCTGTTTTTAATTATTCGGGCGATCCATGGTACAATGACAATTGGACGGAAGGTAGTGTACAAACAATGTTAGGTGAGGAGTACCAGCATCAGCCCCTGATGTACAATATGCTGCTGGATGAGGTGTTTTGGCTTTCTCCCGGCCTTCGCCAGCCGGTAATGCTCGACAGGGGGCAAGTAAAAGCTTTCAGCCTGAAAGATCAGCAGGGGGTACTCACCTGGTTTGAACAGGTGTATATTCCGGATCCCATTACGGGTAACAGGGTGGGTAAATATGCCCGGGTCATGCATCGGTGTGATTCTTTCAGACTTTTTGCCCTAACTCACAAGCAGGTAAGCTCTCGCTCAGAACGGATCAACCGGGGTGGGCATATTGTGCATGTACGGATTCTCAGAGACAGCCGCAGGTATTTTATTGAAAGGGCCGACGGACAGAGGATGTGGGTAGGTTTGCGACACCGCTCTTTTCTTAATGCCTTTGGCGATCAGAAGGCCGAAGTACGCTCTCTGCTCAGGGAGCAGAATGTGAGAGTGCGCGACGAACGAACCCTGGCACTGGCAGTACGCCTGCTTTCAGAAGCGGGCTGGTAAAACCTGCGTATCGATCCCCGATTGCATAAATGAATTGCTGTAGAAAAATCCTTTTTATTTGGCGGCATTAATCCTTACATTTGTAGCTTGCAATTATGCAAGGTCAATGAGCCTGTATACATCCTGAAGCTGTTTTCAGGTGTTTCCGGCTGTTTTTGTCAAAACCTTTAATCCATTAATTTGCCGGTGCCTCAAAAGGGTTTCCGGAGCTGTCAGTTTACTTACCAAATTTACATCACATGAAAAAGAATTTTACATTGTTTTTTGTTGCAATGATTTTGTTTGCATCATGGAATGCCCATGGGCAATTGTTTGAGGCGGGTTCATTAAAATCGCCCGACAAGAAATATGAAATGGAGCTGATTCCTTCTGACAGCCCATTCAGTGATCCTGCCTATATGGAGGCCTTTATGGCTCGTTTTCAGCGTAATACAGATAAGATTGTAGGTGGCGATCCTGTGAGTATCCTGGATTATCCCTGGCAGGTATCTGTACAGATTGCAGGAGCCGGTCATTTTTGCGGTGGTACCATCATAGATGAGGAGTGGATCCTCACCGCCAGCCACTGTCTTGATGATCCTGCTTTAACACCTAATATTCTGCGTATTCGTGCAGGTTTCACTACTCTGAATTCTTCTGAAGGTAGTATTCATACAGTAGCAGAATTTATCCTTCATCCTGATTACGTGGATACGGGTTATCAATTTGATATTGCGCTAATTCGCCTGGCAACTCCATTGGATCTTTCTGATCCGGCCAAGGCCAAAGTAGGTCGTGTTACACAGGCTGACGCCGCTGCAGGAATGACCAATCCCGGTACAATGGTGAAGGTATCCGGTTGGGGAGCAACTTCCTTCCAGGGGCCTGGTTCCAATGTGTTGCTGGCCATTCAGGTTCCCATTGTGGGAGGTACAGCCAGTTATCCCCCCAGTTTGATCACTCCGGATATGATGCTTGCCGGCGAAGCAGGTAAGGATGCCTGCCAGGGTGATAGCGGTGGCCCATTGGTAGTAGCGGATGGCGATTGGTACAAAGTGGCTGGTGTGGTAAGCTGGGGTAATGGCTGTGGTTTGGCAGGTTTTCCGGGGGTATACTCACGTGTCAGCTTTTTTGAAGACTGGATCAATCAATATGTGATCAGTCCTGACCCCAACCAGTTTTACACCTTCTGGTCAGAAGATTTTGGGGGTGGCCAGATCCCCAATGGTTGGGTAAACAACGTAATTGCCGGGCCGACCAATTTTCCGGGGTGGCAGTGGACCCTTACCGGAGGAGCCTATGGCGGCCAGCTTAACTCCACCACTGCCGCCAATGGCTATATGAAACTTGACTCTGATGCCCATGGGCAGAGTACTGTGGCTGAGGAAGCTGACCTGATCACATCACCTGTTGATTTTTCTGCTATCAACACCCAGGTTGTGTTTTCACTGGAGCATTGGGCTCGTACCTTTGGCAATGCCGATATACGCATTTACGTGTCTACAGATGATTTTGCTACCCAAACCCAGCTCTACCGCTGGCACGGTGCTCCGCAAAACCAGGCCAATGGCCCCAACCCTCTGCTTTCGAAGTTCGATATAACCGAAATAGTACAAGGGCAATCCAATGTGAAGTTCAAATTTAACTGGAAAGGGAAATATGATTACTGGTGGTTGCTTGATGATTTGATGATAAGAGTGGAGAATGATCCCATCGAAGTAAATTTCCTTGTTACGGGCAATGGCCAACCCCTTGAGAATGCTCATGTATTTACCGGTTACTATGCACAGGATGCGTATACTGCTGCCGATGGTACCGCCAGTCTGATGCTGTACGAAGGCGACTATCCCATTTTTGCGCTCAGGGAAGGGTTCTTTCCCTATGAGAGCAACATAACTGTAACCGATGCAGGTTTGCTGGTAACCATAGAGATGCAGAAGATTCCTGCTCCGGAAATCACAGTTACCCCTGATGCATTGGCACTAAGCCTGATGCAGGGACAGTCAGGTGTACTCTCCCTTACCATTGCCAACCCTGGCGATGCTGACCTGGAATACAGCCTGCTTGCACTTGCAACCTCTGAGGCAAAATCCAGCTCCTCTCTCTGGAATGGAGAGACAGCACATTATCCCGAGCTCACAACTCCCGCTGGTATTATCCCTTCTTTTGAGGCGGGTGAGCCTGGAGCCGAGATTGCATCAGGATCGCTTAAATCAGACCGTTTGGATGAAATCGTTGAAATACACCATGACACCGGATACCAGGGTAATGGAGTGGGTGCTGGAGCCAGCACCTGGATCAGTGCTGCTCGCTTCGACGTAGAAGACTTGTCCTCCTATTATGGAATCTATGAAATTTCTCAGGTGAAATACCACATCCGTCAGAATACTTTCACCAACGTAACGGTTAAGATATGGAAGGGTGGCTCGGAGAATGGAGCAGGAACGGAGATCTATTCGCAGGATGTTACTTCTGCAGTGGTTGCCAACACCTGGAATATCCATTCCCTGCCACAGTCTATAGCACTGGAGGCTGGCAATGAATACTGGTTTGGGTATTCCATTACCTCTACCGGTCAATTCCCTGCCAGTGCCGACAACGGACCCATGGTGGCCGGAAAAGGAGCCTGGATTTTCTTTAACAATAGCTGGAATCTGCTTCCCGACCTGAGCCCTACACTCGATTTTAACTGGAACATACGCGCCATTCTGGAGCGTCAGTCCAGCCCTGACTGGATCATCTTCGATCCGGTAAGTGGTGTAGTGCAACCTGAGCAAAGTGCACAGGTGAATGTAACCCTCGATGCTGCCAACCTTGAGGTGGGTGTGCACACTGCATCCATCTTTGTAATCAATAATGCCGGAGAACCTGTAGAGATTCCGGTGGCATTTACTGTTACCGAACCCCTCTATGAATTGACCTTTGATGTGAAAGACGAAAATGGTGTGGCTGTAGCTGATGCTGTAATCTCACTGGACGGTGTTGCCAATGTGGCCGGCGATTATGTTTTCGAAGATCTGCCTGCAGGGGTATATGCTTATGAGGTTTCCAAGGCGGGTTATATTACTGCCCAGAACAATGTTACAGTCAACAGTACTTTCACCTATGAGGTAATCCTGATTTCTGAAGGAGCTTCAACTGTAGCATTGACAGTAACCGTTCATGATGAGTTTGATGTGCCTGTAGAGGGAGCTCTGCTGCAAGTGCAGGGATTTGGATCCTTCATTACCAATGCTTCCGGGCAGGTAAACCTTACTGTTGTACCTGGTACCTATACCTACAATGTTGCCAAGACCGGGTTTACTCCGGTATCGTCAACTGTTGTGATAGGGACTGATGCCACACAGGATCTTGATATTACTCTCAATTACCTGCGCTATCAGGTTGCACTCAGCAGCAATATCGACAATGCCGGTACCCTTACCGGAGCAGGTGAATACCTGTATGGACAGGAAGTGACCATTGTAGCGACACCTGCTACGGGTTATCATTTTGTCCGCTGGGAAGAAAACGGCGCTTTGCTTACCGAACAAACCACTTACACTTTTGATATCTTTGCCGATCGCAGTTTCCATGCAATCTTTGCCATCAACACGTACACCATAACAGCCACTGCCGGAGCCAATGGTTCTATTACGCCTGCCGGAGCCGTTACGGTTGAACACGGGCAAAATCAAACCTTCACCATAGCACCCAACACCGGATATCATATTACCGATGTGGTTGTAAATGGTGCTAGTGTAGGAGCTGTAAGTACCTATACCTTTGACAATGTAACGGCCAATGCTACCATTCATGCTACTTTTGCCATCAATGTGTATACCGTTACCATTACTTCAGAGGGCAATGGTGTCATCAATCCCTCTGGCACACTACAGGTAAATCATGGAGGCTCTCAGATGTTTACCCTGGTTCCGGATGCCGATCATCATATTGTTCGTCTGGAGGTCAATGGTCAGAGTGTAGGAGCTCCTTCGGTTTACAACCTTACCAATGTTACCCAGAACACCACCGTGCATGCAGTATTTGCCTTTAATGTTTCGGTGGGTGATGTGGATGCTGGTTTGGGTCTGCAGATCTTCCCCAATCCTGCCTCCCGGTATGTGGTGGTACGCAGCGATGAGCGTTTTAGCCAGATTCGTTTGTACAGCATCAGCGGGCAGTTGCTGGTAGATGTGGTTGCTGAAGGCAACACGGAACAACAACTGGATGTATCCGACCTGGCACCCGGCAATTACCTGATCCAGGTTGTTGGCCAATCGGGTAAAGTTTCCACCAAAGTGCTTAGGATTCAATAACCGGCAGTTCAAAAACTTCTGGTCTTTGAAATAATAGTGAGGGGTTGTGGCCATGGCTGCAGCCCCTTTTTTCATCCCGGTGATTTTACGGGCAAGGTTTTTGCGTATTCATGGGGAAATGTTTCCGTAGATGCACCGAGGCACTGCCCATTGATTTGAAGTACTTTTGCATTTTGGATACAACTTTTTCGGGAGTTGTTCGTATAAAACTTTCACGGTTATTACCAAATCATATCTGTCATGAAAAATCTCATTCAAAGATCCGTAGTGGTTCTCTTCGTTATTCTGTTTGCAACCAGCGGTGTTTTTGCACAGCAACGCAGAGGATCAATGCTTACCTTTACCAAAGAAATTGCCGATCTGGGTACCCTTTATACCGATGCCCTTGAGCCGGTAAAAATGGAAATAGAATTCACCAATGATGGCAACGAACCTCTTGTGATAACCTTTGTGAGGGGTTGCTGCGGCACACGCATTATCGATTGGACCAAAGAGCCTGTGTTGCCTGGTGCCAAGGGCACAGTTACCATTGAATTCAGGCTGGCCCCCAGACCTCATAATGTGAGCCGCACAGTAAGTGTAATGTCCAATGACCCCGACGGGATGAAAATTTTCCGCATCAGAGGAGAGGTTGCCGAGCGTGCAAATGCTCCCTTTGGTGCTCAAACCGGTGAGGCGGGCCCCAGGGTGCAATAAGCCAGCTGACACTTACCCTAAAAGTTAGATACGATAAGATTCTGATCGGATCCTGCTCTGCAAGGGCTGGCTCAAGGCATTGTATATGGATCTGAGCGAATTGAGGCCCGGTTTTACTATGACCCGGCAAACCTTTTGATATGTTTGGCGTTTTTATGTAAATTCGTATCGCAAAAAACGTCAAAACAAAAAGGTATGCAAAAGTCGCTCCCCATTAAGCTATTGTTATGGATCTCAAGGATCCTGTTCGGTGTGGTTTTCATCTTTTCGGGCTTTGTAAAAGCCATCGATCCGCTGGGTTCGGTATATAAGTTTCAGGATTATTTCCTTGCCTTCAATGCAGAGTGGTTGTTTCCCACTGCTCTGCCTATGGCTATCCTGCTAAGCAGCCTGGAGTTTCTCATTGGTGCTGCTGTTTTGCTGGGTCTGAAGATGCGATACAGTGCCTGGGGTGGGTTGCTGTTTATGTTGTTTTTCACCCCACTTACCCTGTATATTGCCATTTTTAATCCGGTATCGGATTGCGGATGCTTCGGCGATGCCCTTGTAATCAGCAACTGGGCTACCTTCTACAAGAATATTTTTATTCTCGCTGCAGCAATATTCATTTTTGTGTATCGCAATCAGTTTAAACCCCTTTTGGGCGAAAAAAGGGATGGTTATCTTGTGGTAATAATTGCCATAGCCATAGTCTGGCTATCGGTATATTGCCTGCGCAATCTGCCCATCATTGATTTTCGGCCCTGGAAGGTAGGAAACAATATCAACGAGTTGGTGGTTCCTACACCTGAAGTAGCAGAGGTGTTCCTGATTTACCGAAACAAAGAAACAGGAGAGCGACAGGAGTTTCTTCCAGCCGAACTGCCCTGGAATGATCAGGCATTTATGGATGCCTGGGAGTATGCAGATCAGCGACGTGTGGTGATACAGGAATTTATAGAGGCCCCCATCAATAATTTTATGATCCAGGATGACTATGGATATGACTATACTGAGGCCTATATCGGAAATCCCGATTATCAGTTTCTGGTCATTGCCTACGATCTGAACCGTACTCATCGTAAAGCGTTTCAACGCAGGATCAATGAGTTTGCTGCCCAGGCTGAACAAAACGGTATTTCTCTTGTCGTGCTTACAGGCAGTGGCTTTGGAACCATCGATGTGTTCAGGCATGACATGCAGACCCCTTATCCGTTTTATCAAACCGATGAAATTGCGCTTAAGACCATTATCCGGTCCAACCCTGGATTGGTTCTGCTAAAAGATGGGGTAGTAAAAGCCAAATGGCACCATCGCAATATACCCACATTCGAAAGGGTGCAGCAGAGATATATGAATTAGCCTGTAAACACAACGGGCTCAGGCTTTTGAGAGGTTGCCGTCAGTGTCTTTTGCTTTGAAAAAAATCGAGCAGAAGCTGGCGGCACTCTTCTTCTCTTACCCCGGTGATAAATTGTGTTTTAGGATGAAGTATGAGAGAAGAAAACCGGGTAAATCCTCTTTTATCGTCCATGGCTCCGGCCACAATCTTGCCCATCTGCGCCCACTGGCTCGCTCCTGCACACATGGAGCATGGTTCAAGGGTTACATAAAGGGTACATTCCTTAAGGTATTTACCGCCTAAAAATTCGGACGCTGCCGTGATGGCCTGCATTTCGGCATGTGCCGTTACATCATTGAGCCGCTCAGTATGATTATGGGCCCGCGCAATGATCTGCCCCTGGCAAACAATTACTGCCCCAATGGGTATTTCATCCGCATCAAAGGCTTTACGGGCCTCCTTGAGGGCTTCCCCCATGAAAAAGTCGTCAGAAAAAACACTTAGAACCATGGCGTTTTTTGTGCAAAGGTAAAGAATACCCCCGGCTTTTTTAAGCAAGGGAATTGTAAATGATCAAGTGGAACAATCTTTAGAGAACATTGCATGGCAGAGCGTTCTGGTTTTTAAGAAAGTACCGGAATGCAAGTAGGGGTAGCCTCGTCAATCTGGTTTCGTTGTCAAGATGGGTGGGCCTGGGATTGGGCCGGATTATTCAATCCAACCCTGTGTATTGTTTTATTCTCAGATGATGGGTTAGTTTGAAAACTTTTTCGCTTTCCATTGGTTTCTCCCTTGGGTCAACCTGTTTTGGTGGCCCGGTATCGTTTTTTAGTATCCAGCCAGGTGCAACTGGCACAACTTACAATCACTTAACACCTCCTCTTTTATGTCAATGTTGAGAGTTCAGAAGGTTATCAGCAATACGGAGATTGCGCCCAATGCTTATTTGCTGAAGTTTGCCCGCGATTTTGATTTTTATGCCGGACAGGTGATCGGTATCAGCCTTGATCCGGGTCAGGAGCCTCGTCTGTACAGCATTGCCAGCGGGGTTGACATGCCGGAAGTATGGATCCTTTATACCATTAACCCGGAAGGGCTGCTTACGCCCCAGCTACAACATCTTGGGCCTGGCGACGAGTTGTATATTACTGAGGTATTTGGGAATTTTCTTTGCCGCGAGCAGGAAGCCATATGGATTGCCACCGGAACAGGCATAGCACCCTTTGCCTCCATGTTTTTCTCCGGCCAGGGTGAAGGGAAGATCCTTATTCAGGGCAACCGCGAGCAAAGTGGTTTGTATCTTCGCGAATATTTCGAAGACTCTATGCCTGGGCGGTATTTTGGTTGCTGCAGTCGTCGACGAGCCGATACATGCTTTCATGGCCGGGTTACCGACTTCGTGCAGCAGTGGGAGGGTCTGAAAACCAATATTCCTTACTATCTTTGCGGAAGTGCCGAAATGGTGGTAGATGTGCGCGATCTGCTCATTGAGCGGGGTGTTCCCTTCGAAAATATCATGGCAGAAATATTCTTTTAACCCTTCATTTGGATCATGGAAAAACCCAAAGTTCAGACCCGTGAAATACTGTTCGGAAAAACCCTGACACAATTGGAACAATTGGTGCTGGAGCTGGATATGCATCGTTTTACAGCAGCACAGATTGCCGATTGGCTCTACAAAAAGGAAATCAGCAACATCCAGGAGATGAGTAATATCTCCAGGGCTCACCGTCAGAAGCTGGAAGAACGCTTCGATGTAGGAATATCTGCCCCGGTAAAGGTTCAGGAATCGGTTGATGGCACAAAGAAATATCTGTATCGGAGTTTGCTCGGCAAATTCATTGAAGCAGCTTATATTCCCGAAAGCAAACGCAATACCCTTTGTGTTTCTTCACAGGTGGGATGCAAAATGGGGTGTTTGTTCTGTATGACAGGCAAACAGGGTTTTCAGGGGCAACTTTCTGCCGGAGAGATTGTGAACCAGATCCGGAGCCTCCCTGAGTTTAAAAGTCTTACCAACATCGTGTATATGGGTATGGGTGAGCCCTTCGATAACCTGGAAAATGTAATGCAAAGCCTTGATATCCTTACCTCCGACTGGGGGTATGGCATGAGCCCCAAGCGCATAACGGTTTCTACCATCGGTATCATCCCGGCCATGAAAACATTTCTGGAAAACAGCCGGTGCCACCTGGCCGTAAGCCTCCATTCACCTTTTGAGGATGAGAGACGCAAGCTGATGCCCATCGAGAATGTATATGCACTGCCTGATGTACTCAAAGCAATTCGCGATTTCCCGTTGGGAAAACAGCGCAGGATATCCTTTGAATATATTGTTTTCAAGGACTTAAATCACTCCGCAAGACATGTAAAAGAACTGGCACGTATCCTCGACGGGATCCGCTGCCGAATCAATTTGCTGTATTTTCACCACATCCCCAATACCCCCCTCGAAGCCCCTTCCGATGAGGTTATCCATCAGTTTAAAGAGGCGCTGGAAGCCAAAGGATTGACCACTACCATTCGTAAATCGCGGGGACAGGATATTTATGCTGCCTGTGGGATGCTGTCTACAAAGGAGTTGTTGAAAAAAAATGCACCTGACCAGTAGCTTTGTAATGAGCAGAAAATCAAATGTATATGCGTTGTCTTGAAATGGGGGTATGTCATTTTGCCCGCATATATTGCCCTAAGCAGGCGTGTATTTCAGCAGTGCTTCCAGCAAAAAGAAAAAAAATGTAATTTTATAAATTGCACTTAAGGCATAGTTTGAATGAAACGTTTAATTGATAAAAGGGAATTGTATGTTTAAAGAGATTTTTAATTTGTCTACCATTATCCAGATAACTTTAGCTCTGGTGCTGATGTATCTGATCGTACTGTATTTCTTTAAGAACTCCATTCTTTTCAAGATCGGAGTTTCCACTGCTACAGTAATAATCCTGGCCTCATTTATTTCCAGCACCCAGGTTAAGCTTGGTCCCATACATGTTTTGTGGTCTTTCCCTCTGCAGGCAGCATTGGCCGTTGCTGCATATTACTACATCAATCGCATGATCAAACAACCCCTGGTGAATATCATTGATGTGATCAAGAAGGTGAGTAATGGTGATCTGGATATTGAGATAAAAGAAACTATTCTGCTGCAAAAGGATGAGATCGGACAGATTGGTCTTGCCATGCAGCAACTTCAGAAGGGCTTGCGCGAAAAGGGTGAGTTTGCCCGAAATATTGGCGAAGGAAAGCTGGATGAGAAGTTTGAAAAACTCAGTGAAGAGGATGATCTGGGTGAAGCTTTGCTGCAGATGCAGGCCAGCCTGAAGGCGGCTCGTACCGAAGATGAAAAACGTAAGGCTGAAGATTCGCGCAGAAACTGGATCACCGAAGGACAAGCCCGTTTTGCTGAGATCCTCAGGCAAAATGCTGCCAACGTGGAGGAGCTTTCCTACAATATTATCAGCAACATGGTCCGCTATATGGACATCAACCAGGGCGGTTTGTTTATTCTCAACGACGAGGACGAGAATGACAAGTTTCTGGAATTGACAGCCTGCTATGCTTTTGACAGAAGAAAGTTTTTGCAGAAAAGGATCGATATTGGGGAAGGATTGGCAGGAACCTGTTTTATAGAGGGAGAAACCATTTACATGACCCAGGTGCCCCAGGATTATATCCGCATCACTTCAGGGTTGGGTGACCAAAATCCGGATGCACTGGTTATAGTGCCACTTAAACTCAACGAAGAGGTTTTTGGCGTAATGGAGCTGGCCTCTTTTAAGCCGCTTGAGAAACATCAGATTGAATTTGCAGAGAAGGTAGGAGAGATCATTGCTTCTTCTATCTCCGGACTTCGTATCAATACCAGAACTGCCATGCTGCTCGAGAAATCGCAGCAACAGGCTGAAGAGATGCGTGCCCAGGAAGAAGAGATGCGCCAGAATATGGAAGAACTCTCGGCTACACAGGAGGCCATGGCGGAGAAAGACCGGGATAGCCAGGAAAAACTTCGCCAGCTGAGTCAGGAAAACGAAGAGCTACGTGCCCGTCTTAAAACGATGGAGCAAGAGCTGGATACTCTGAAAACTTCGCAGGGTTGATACGTATGAACTTAAAAAAAGAGAGTTTGCCGGTAGGCAAACTCTCTTTTTTTATGGGCTGACAGTTATTATTCCTGGTCATCCAGCCATGCACGCACATTTTTTGAAACCTCATTCATTTTACTTCTTGCCTTGGCAAGTTTATCTGAAGTCTCTTTGATCACCGTATTCCAGGTTTCAAGCGTGGCATTCTTAACCGTTTGTAGTTCGCCTTCCAGCACCTCTTTCTGGGCTTTCAGTTCTTCGCGTGCAGCAGTGAGATTGTCGCGCAATTCTCCGGAAGCATTCTCCAGTTGTTGATCTACATAATCAATACGTTCTTGAACATCATTTTTGTATTTATTGATATTCTGAATGGTTTGTTGCTTGGTTTCCTCAAGCTTTTGCTTGCTGGCCCTGTCCTGGCCTCCGCCGCAGGAGGTAAATGTAAGTGCCAGCAAAATGATGGCGCATGCACTTACAAACGCCATGCTTTGTTGTGCTGTTTTTTTCATGACCTTAAGTTTTTTTGGTTTGTAAATGGTTTTAAAAATATGCACAGTGTTGTGGGCTTTCCTTTTGTTTCCCAGTCTGGCTGCTTTTCTGCAGTAAAGTGCATTATAATTGAACCTGTCACGAAAATAAGAAAAATATGGTGTATTCTGAAATGGAATGCAAAAAATGCTTGTGTGGCATCCACCTTTTTTAGTCGCACTTAATGGCAGAGGCGGGGTTTTGCCTGGCAGCATGTGTAGAGAGAGAGAGTATCGTAGCTGATGCAATAGTAGCGATCAAGGCCAGGGTAATGGCAAAATGCGGCCAGCCAATGGCTACACGGTAGGCAAATCCAGCAAGCCAGTTGTGCATCAGATACCAGGTGAGGGGAAAAGCAATGAAGGCCGACAAAAGCACCCATTGCAGAAAACTCAGCAAAAGCATGGTGTTGATCTGCAATACGGAAGCCCCCAGTACTTTGCGTATGCTTATCTCTTTACGTTTCTGGTTTACCATAAATGAGGTGAGTCCGAAAAGACCCAGGCAGGAGATCAGAATACACAGCAAGGCAAAGCCCATAAAGATGTAAAGTGTATTTTTCTCGCTCAGGTACTGGTTGTTCAATATATCGGTCAGGAATCGTGCCTGGAAGAACTGCCCCGGGAAATGGGACTGATATGCTTGTTCTATGTTCTGGATAAGCCTGGCAGGGTCAGTGGAGCGATACCTTAGGTTGATCACATTCATTTCGCCGGGTCTCCAGATATATACTGCCGGTTCTATGGCGCTGTGCAACGAATAGTAATGGTAGTCCTCAATCACTCCAATGATGGTGAAAAAGTCAAACTCTTCATCATCGTTGTTGATCACTCTTTTGCCAACAGGGTCTGTCCAGCCTAAAGCGCGCTGAGCCGCTCTGTTAATGATCATAGTTTGACGAGGATCAGTATAGTTTTCATGGCTGAAATTTCTTCCTTGCGAAACGGGTATGTGCATGGTTGGGAAAAAATCCGGATCGGTATATCCGAATCGCACCATCAGAGTAACAGGCACAGAATCGGCCGTGGTAATCATGCTTTGGCGGCCCGCTACGCCATTGTGTCCGCTGGAGATACCCGCCTGCAACACTTCTGGAAATTGCTGCAGCTTTTGTGCAAAGGAGCGTATCTGTTCGTAGTCGCGGGTATGCCTGACAAAGATTGATACAACCTCCTGTGGGTTATAGCCCAGGTCTTTCTGTTGCATAAGGTTCACCTGGTGGCTTACCACCGCCGTAGCCAGGATCATGGCAGAGGAGATGGAAAACTGCACGATCACCAGTGTCTTTCGAAGGCCTGCCTGACGGGGCTTGCCGGAGCTGCCTGCCGACCGGAGCACATGTGCGGGTTGAAATCTGGAAAGATACAAAGCAGGATAGAACCCTGACATTGTTCCCATACCAAGGAAGAGTGCAAGAAGCCCCACATTGAAAAGCGGGTTTCCGGCAAAGTCTATTTCCAGGCTGGTGTTTAGCAAGGTGTTGTACCAGGGGAGAATCAGCTCTGTAAAACCCAGTGCTGCCAGTACAGCCAGAAAGGTGAGCAGGAAAGACTCTCCCATGTATTGGAGGGTAAGCTTGCTGCGGTTTGCACCAAGGATCTTCCTGAGGCCTGTTTCACGGGCCCTCTGACCTGCCTGGGCAGTGGAAAGATTGATGAAGTTAATGCAGGCGATGGCCAGTATCAGTACAGCTACAATGCTGAATATTAAAACAGTATTCTGGTTGCCCTGGTGGGTTCTCATGTGAAACTTCAGGTGCTGCGAACGAAGATAAAAATCGTTCGAGGGTTGAAGATAGAAGGTGTTGCGCATCATTCTGCCCGGGTCTTCTTCCTGCAATTGTGTTTGCTTCTGATTGATCAGCTGGCTGATATGCAAAGGGTCGGTGCCAGGCCGCAACACTACATAGGTTGCCAGAGTGTTGTTGCCAAAGAGCATCAGAAAGGGGGTGTCGGGATCAAGCGTGCTGAAAGAGAGCAGGATATTGAAATTCAGATGCGACTGAATATGCTCATTTTCGAAAACCCCGGTAATGATATAAGGTTCTCCGGCTATTCGCAGAGTTTCCCCCACAACATCTGCCCTGCCGAAAAAGCGCTGGGCGGTAGTGCGGCTTATCACCGCAGTATTGGGGTTGGTAAGCATCAAAGAGGGATTGCCTCCGTGCAATACCGGTAAACCCATATGTGTAAGAACATTTCCCTCGGAGAAATATATGCGGGGTTCCATAAAAACCTCCCTGTCAATTTCTACCAGCGAATGCGCCTGCATAATTCTGAAAGCCTCTTCCACCTGAGGGATGTTTTCCATAATCCATGGAGCCCATGCGGCACTGGTGTAGGAAACGTGTTGCTTGTCGAGACCATCGGGCTCCTGGATACCTGTAAGCCGGTACAGCCTTTCAGGGTAGGGGAGGTGCTTGTCGAAACTCCTCTGATCCTGTATGTACAGTGCAATGAGAAGAAAGGCTGCGATGCCTGCCGTAAGACCAAGGAGATTGATTATGGCAAACCCCGGATTTTTGGTGATAAATCGCAAACTCGTCCTGAAAATATTGTTGATCATGACCGTATTCCTTAATTGGTTTCCTCGCTCTATACTAACAAAGAGCCTACCGTTTGCTGTAAAGCAAAGGTACTCAGAATAATATACCTGTAAGAAGGAGGGTTGATAAGAAAAAAGTGTTCGTATGCGTGCAGTTTTGTGCAGATGCGAACGTATTTATGCTGAAAAAGAATGCACTGGCACTTTTTAGAGCAGAGACAAGTCATTTTTTAGCCATGCAAGCGCATAGTTCTTTTCATAAAAGAGCTTGGTGAAAACAAGGGAGGGTTCGAGCACCTTTCGTTGCAATATCATCCATGCTGCGCATGTGTGAGGTTTGCTGGCCAGTATGGCTATGTTTTTCTGCCCCAGCTGATTTGCTATGCCTTTACAATAATCAACAAGACCATTTAACTCATGATAGTGAAGTTCCAGCTCCATTTCATGCATATCAAGCAGCAGATCATACTGATCACCTGTTTCGGAGCAAACAGACAGTACCTCTTCCATGAGTGTTATAAAATCGCTGGTTTGTACCAGACCAAAGAATTGCAGTTCGATGATCTTTAGATCGTATTCAACACTTACCTGAAGCTGATAGGAAGAGGTCATAGTCTCCATACTGTTGGGATACATTATTTTTTTATGATTTGCTTTCTACAAAGCAAATAAAAAAAACAACAGCAGGTTTCTTTAAGTTGTTTCAAGTTTAATGACTTGACAGGTAGTTGTTTACGTAGTTTTCGGCTCTGTTGTTAAACCCTTCTGCAATTTTGAGCACGAGAGGATGTTTCGGTGCAAATTCAAGTTCGTCGATAGAGCGGATGGGTAAAACCTTTCGTGAGGTTCCTGACAGGAATGCGGCTTCCATAACCACAACAGACCGGGCAAGAACCTTTTCTTCATTTACCTCGATTCCCAGTTCTTTGCACACTTCCATAACATGTTTACGGGTAATGCCCGGCAATACATCCTCCACGGGAGGGGTGATAACCTTGTTGTTTCGGATAAAGAATACGTTTGAGCGGCTGCCTTCGGTAATGCATCCTTGCTGGTCTACCAGAAGGGTTTCATATACCTCCTTTTGTTCCTTCATCAGGTTGGTAGCATTGCGCAACCTTACGTCCATAATTTTGGCGTTGGGGTTATGGCGAATGCCTTTAAAGAGTGCTACCGGCACACCCTGAGCAATCTGCTGGGCATCAGGGTATTCGTGAGGGGTGATGTAAATCAGGAAATGGCTGCCTGAAACCGGATCGGGGTAGAGCACCATCTTAAGGTTTCCTGTTTGCAGTGCGTTGGCATGGATCACTTCATACACATGCTTCGATACATCCCCGGAAGAGAAGCCCGGACAGTGCTCAGACAATGCACAGGTCTGTTGTAATCGCTCCAGATGATCTTCCAGAAACAAAGCTACCCCATGTGTTACCCTGAATACTTCATAGATATAATGGGGACGTTGCAGAAAATCATCCCTGAAATCGCTGGCAGGCCGAAGCTGGCCATTGTGGCTGTACCATGAAAAAAGACATTCGGGCATAAATACAATTCGATAATTTGTTTGGATTACAAGCAGGGCCGCGTATTGCCGCAAGCAGCAAATATTCCCCAAAGATATAGAATGTTTTCAATGCCTGAGACGATGCCGGCAGATGTCTTGATTTTGAAAGCAGAAAGTAGGATTGAAGATTTAATAATAAAATCCCTTCTGAAGTATTGCCTGATATGCAAAAAAACACTTACTTCGCATTAATAATGGAAATTCTGCGATAGCTATGCAGGGAAAAAAAGGAATACTGCCCACTACCATCCGAACCTACCAGCTGGAAGCGCTGCGTCGTGCTGTGCTTGCCAGGTTTGGTCGTGATACCTTGTTTTTTCCTGATACCCCAGCTTTGAGTGAGGAGATTTTTGCAAGCACTGGCTTCACCATTTCAACTACTACCCTTCAGCGCTTTTTTGGGTTGGTGGTTAGCAAAAGCGTTCCTTATCGTGCAACCCTGGATATACTATCTGATTATGCCGGTTTTCAGAACTGGGATGGTTTTTGTCAGCATAGAAAAGAAGCTCCGCAGTTGAGTGCTACAGGATATCTGCCTGATGAAAGCGGCATAATACTTCTGGATATTTGTTTGAACAACAGGCATTTTGGTTCGGTGATGGATTATATCGACCAACTTCCTTCCAAATACCCTCTGAATCAGTTTTCAGATGCCCGCAAAGCACAGGTTAGGATCTCCAATGCATTGGGCAGGTACCTTCGTCGTGACCCTGAGGGGCGCAATACATTGCTCCCATTGCTGGCACAGAACAAAAGGGGACGGGAGTATTTCTTTGAAACTTTTGTGGATATGGATTACTGCGATGAGTACTATGCTGATGCACTGGAGCTCTATCGCCGCTATGCTTCTCATCGCAAAACACCTGAGGGGAGGTCGGAATACATGTTTGCTACAGCAATACAGCTGCAAAACCAACTTGAAAAGGGCGACCTGAAGGCGATGTTGCCCGGGGCCAACCGTTTTTTTCAGGCCATTAAACCCCAGGAAGCTACACCCGACTATTGCCAACATATTCCCCCGCTTGCACGCTATCATGCTTTGCGCCTGGTCTTCGATAGTAAAACCGGTGGCACCACAACACTTCGCAGGGAACGGTTTCTGCAAAACCAGCAGGACCTTATCGAGCTGGGATCTGTGGTGGATATTACCCTGGTGCAAACCCTCCAGGCGCTGCACTATGCTGAGGCTTATGAAGAGCTCATTGAGTTTTATGAGTATAATTTGAATTGGTTCAGGCAGGAGCCATGGCATGATGAAACCACCCCCCTGGTGCATGCCTATGCTTTTCACGCCTTCAAATTACTCGGCAGGGAGTTCCCCTTTTCCCCCATCAACGTTTTTTCGCCACGCGAAAAGTCTGGCAATGCCACAGATTGCAGCGTCCGGTATGTTGAAAGGAAAATTAACAGCCTGGTAAGCTGACAATGCTTTCAGGATTTCCCCAGTACCAGCAACATCGCCAAATATGTAAGAAAGACTAAAACTCCCACCGCCATGGCCCATGCCAGGTTTCGGTTCCGGGTTTTCGCCGCAGGCATGATGTTGCGGAAATCTTCAAGGCATTCTGCACTGTCGGGTGGTGTAAGAAAGGTTACGGCAAGCCAGGTAAAGGTGGTTAGTAAAGTAACGCATAAGATCTGTGCACTGTATAGGTCGAGGGAGAGCTGGCTCAGCAGCCAGGGTTCAAAAGAGGGAACATAGTTGGAGAGGGCAAGAAACCCCATTGCATAAACTCCTGAAGAGATCATGGCTGATAACTGGCTCCAGGCGTTGATGCGCAGCCAGAACCAACGCAAGACAAAAACCGGCCCTACCCCGGCACCAATGGAAAATACCAGCCTGAAAAGAAATTGCAGATTCCCTCCCCACCAGGCAAAGAACATGGCCAGCAAACTCAGCAATACCATAACCCCGAAAGATAATACAACATAGTGCTTTTCACTTTCGGCGGGCCGGTAGTATTGTTTGTAAAGATCCACCATAAGGAAGGATGCGCCCCAGTTGAGCCTGCCTTCGGCAGTGGTGATAAATGCAGCAAAGAACCCCACCAGGGCAAGTCCTTTCAGTCCCGTTGGGAGGAATTCGGCAAAAAATCCGGCATACATGCTTTCAGGGTCATAGGTTTGAGCCATATGTGGCAGGTGCAATTCCAGGCTCATTCCCATCAGGATGAAGATTACCATCAGGAAGCTGATGGCAGCCTGGATGAAAATGGGGAGCAATCCGGCCTTCAGTGGCCCCCATTTGCCACGGGTGTTGACGAAGCGCTGAGCCTCCGGGCCTGAACCATCCAAAATCTGTGTGCTCCACCATTGTATGCCCAGAAATACCCATAAGGCATTCCACATCTCTCTTGCATCACTGGCCGGAAAGGTCTGCAAACGTTCCGGCGAATGTGTTGCTACAATAGTAAGGGCGGTGCTTATTCCCCCGCTTTGCCACCATAGGTAAACAAATGCAACCAGGAAACTTCCAAAGAACAGGATGAAATTCAACACATCGCTGTAGAGCTTTGCCTGGTAGGTGTTTTTAAGGGAAAAAATCATCAGCAGTAATCCGCTTATCAGCAGGGCCTGGTTGGCGGGGATGCCAATAAAGTAGCTGAGTATCCGGCTGAAAGCTACGAGCTGAAAGCTTAGAAGGATGGCGATTACAAACAAGCCCACGTAGATGGCCCTGAATTTATGCAGTACACGGGCCCCTTTACCCGAAAACCTGAAAAGCAGAAACTGGTTGTCTGTGATGAATCCCATACGGGCCCACAGCCCTGCAAAAACCAGGGGCAGCAAGCCTGCACCCAAACCCGCCACCCAAATGAACCACAGGCCCCACAGCCCCCTCTGGTAGATGATGCCTGAGAAGATCTGACCCGTTTCGGCCGAAATGCCCAGCATGATCAGCGACAGAGAGCTTACCAGCCAAAACGCTTTTTTGTCGAGCGAGAAAACATTTCTCCAGGAATAGCGGTTTTTCTGCAGCACATAAGCTACCACCGAAATCAAGATAAAGATTGCCGGAGCGATAAAGTCGGGAGCTTTCATAGAGGCCAGGCCAGTTTAATCCATGGTTTGCAAAAAGCCCCGCAAACGCGGGAATGTAAAAAAAAAGCCCGGCTGCTGCCAGGCTGAAAGTGTGATCCCGATTGGATTCGAACCAATGACCCACAGCTTAGAAGGCTGTTGCTCTATCCAACTGAGCTACGGGACCATCCCTTTGGGGGCACAAAAGTACGAATATTTTTTTATTAGGCAAGATAAAATTTGAGCCTTTTGCTGTGTGCTGATTTGTTGAGGTTTGTTCAAATAAAAACAGATTGCTGAGTGTATAAAAAACTTACTTTTAAGAGTTGCTTTCTGTAAAGATTACACATCTGAAAATTATGCACATCTTTACTCTGCTTGTTTTTTTGTCTATTGCTGCGGGCTTGCTGCTTTTGTTGTTTCCGCAATCAGGAGTTTCCTGGAAAAGGAAAGCAGTAGTATCTTTTATGGCTCTGGGGGTTGTTGCGGTTCTGCTCAATGCCTTGTGGCTGCATGGGAAAGGTGTGGATGCTCTTCTGGATTTTTTCTTTCTTTCTGGTATGCCATCCGATTTTTTGTTTGTAAAAACTTCAGGCCTCAGTGGGGGGGTGCTTTCTTTTGTGGTGGTTGTTTTTCTCCTGGTCATTGGTTTTGTCAATCTGCAAACAGGTACCATAGCTGGTGGCAGTTTTTGGGGCTGGTTGCTTATTTCGGCAGGTCTTTGCATGGGAATGCTTATGACAGATCATTTATATGTTTTGGTTTTTCTGTGGGGTATATCAGGCATTCCTCTTTACATGCTGCTCAACACCCATGAAGAAGCAGGTGCCGCGGCTGCCAAGATAACTCTGATTGTTTTTGGCAGTGCGCACGGGATTATGATCACGGGAGCAGTAATGGCGGTATTTCTCAATGGCAGTGGTTTGCTATCCTCTATGAATGTGGACACAGGGTCATGGGCAGGAAGTGTGGCTTTTTTTGCCCTGCTCGCAGGTGGGCTGATGAAAGCTGGCATCTTTCCCTTCCATTCATGGAAATCCGCTTATTTGCGAGCCACATCAGGATCTCCCTCAGCCTGGCTTGTGGTTTTGACAGAAAAAACAGTGGGGATATATTTTATCATCAGGATGACCCAGGACCTTTTTTTTCTTAATGACGGTGTGCGATGGGTGCTGATGGTAGTAGCAGCAGTTACTGTATTTTTATCTCTGCTGCTCAGTTTATCCGAAAGAAATACTCCGGCAAGAATAGGCCATCTGGCTGGGATGATCAGCGGAATGATGCTCCTCGGGGCTGCAACGGGCAATGCCATGGGTGCTACTGCAACCCTTGCATACCTGATGGTTTCTGTTTCAGCTGTTATAGCACTTCTGATCCTGCATAGCAAGGATCAGAACTCTGAGTCCGGACAGCCCGGCACAAAAGTTTTACCCACACGAGGAGCAATGGTGAAAAGGCTCAGCTCAATCCTGCTGTATTCTCTGGCCGGAATACCTCCGTTGGGGGTGTTTGTGGCAAACTTTTTTCTGATCAATGCATTTCTCTCAGGCTGGAATAGCTGGGGTGCTGTGTCGGGATTGCAACTTGTGGGAGTAGGAATTGCCATCACCGGATCAGCGGCATTGGTAGCCGGTTTGCTGATGTTCAGAAAAACCCTTCCAGGTCCGTCAAAAGCTGATGAATTGGGAAATAGCAGATGGAATTTCGGAGGGATGATCATTGCCCTGGTCTCAGCCTTTACCCTGATGGCTGCCTTTGGTGGCTGGCTGGCCCTGGTAATGATGGATCAAAATTTTGCCATCAGGCTTTTCCTCGATGCTGCAATTCATGGTCAGCAGATCCAGATCCTGATTCCGGCGATGTTGCTGGCAGGTTCACTGTTGCTGGGGTTGCTGTTTGTCAGGTTCTTAGAGGCCAGGGCAAAAGGATTCTTGCAGGCCATCAGGAGTATGCAGGAAAAGGGGTGGTTGGATGTGTATCACGTTTTTTCGCAGATGGTTTTTGCTGTAAACAGGCCTTTGAGCCGACTGCACGACGGGGTGCTGCAAACTTACCTTGTATGGGTGCTGGCAGCTCTGGCATTATTGTTTTTACTCAAGTGACCGCTTATGGATACCGAATTGATACTGGCTGTTATTCTTGTCTTCATGATCGTTGCCGCTATTACAGCGATACATGCCAAGGATCTGGTTTCGGCAGTTATTGCCCAGGGAGCCATTGGCTATGGACTTGTATTGTGCTTTTTGCTGCTCAAAGCTCCTGATCTGGCCATTGTGCAGATTGTTGCAGAGACCATTACCATTATTATCATGGTGGCTGTATTGCACGACAGTACACGCTTCGAAACACGTTTCCCCATTTGCAGGCGTGATGTCATTAATATTGCCACTGCACTGGTGCTGGCAACAACCCTCATGTATTATTTTGTGGATGTAATAAAGGTACTTGCACCGTTTGGCCAGCATAGCCTGAGGATGTCGGAGGTTTATGTTTCCATTGAGTATACAGGTGCTACCAATTTTGTGAAGGGAGTATTGTGGGATTTCCGGGCACTGGACACCCTGGGAGAAGCAGCCGTATTGTTTACCACTGCCATAGGGGTGCTGGCAATTTTGCGATTGAAAGGAAAAAAGGAATAACTTTTAACTGGCTATAACTATGAAAGGAATGTCGGTCATTGTAAGAAAAGTATCACAGCTGCTGAGTGCAATGATATTCGTTTTTGGGATGTATATCATCACCCACGGGCACATTATGCCCGGGGGAGGGTTCACAGGAGGTGTTTTACTGGCATGTGCCTTTATCGTTATCATACTTGCCCGGGGGCACGATTATTTGCAATTAACCCGCAAGCGCGAAACAACATCCCTGTTTGAGAGCCTTTCGGCCTTATTGATCCTGTTACTTGCATTCAGCGGACTGTTTGCCGGGTCTATGTTTTTCTTCAATAACTGGCTGCCCAAAGGTGAACCGGGTCAGTTGCTAAGTGCAGGTGCTATACCCATCTACAGTTTGCTCATCGGTATAAAGGTTGCCGCCACCCTGTTTACCATTTTTCTTGCTCTCACCATTTACAAAGAGGAGGTATCCCAATGACATTGTATATACTGTGCTTTATTTTGTTTCTTACGGGGTTGTATGGCATTCTGATCAGCCGCAATATCATCAAGATCGTTATTTCCCTTACCATTGTCGAGTTCAGCATTTTCCTGATGCTCATTCTTGTGGGGTATATCTCCGAGGGTACGGCACCTGTTATTTTTGATCCGGAGCTGTTGTCCCAAAGAATTGTGGTGGATCCCCTGCCACAGACCATGGTGCTTACGGCAATTGTTATTGCACTGGCTACCAATTCCATGATCCTGACCATGGCCATAAGACTGTATAAAAAGTACGGAACCTTCGATATTCATGAGATAAGCAAACTGAGAGGATAATCCCATGGAAGACAAAGCACTTATTCTTTTCTTTTTTCTCCCCTTCCTGGGTGCTTTTGTCATCCCTATCCTTGAGCTGTTTTCTCAAGGGATAAAGCCCATTGTAACTGCCATCATCACCCTGGTTTTGATGGTTCTGTCGGTAGGATTAATTGCTGCCGGTCCGCAGACCACCACTTATGTGCTGGGTGGATGGTACCCGGTGGACAACATCCCCATTGGCATACACCTGGTTTGTGATGGTTTGAGCAGGTTTATGCTTCTGATTGTAAACATGATGGCGTTCTTTTGTGCAATTTACGCCATTTCCTACATGAAGAAGTTTACCGGCCAGAAGTATTTCTATACCTTGTTCTGTCTGCAATTGGCCGGGCTCAACGGGGTGGTGTTGTCGGGTGATATGTTCAACCTGTTTGTTTTTATGGAAGTAACGGCCAAAGCTTCTTACGCCCTTGTGGCTTTTGGCGTAAGGAAGACAGAGATAGAAGCTTCATTCAAATACCAGGTTATGGGTGGACTGGCATCTCTTTTCATCCTCTTTGCCATTACCATGCTTTACTGGCTTACTTCTACCCTCAACATGGCCGATATGTCGCAGGTGATCAGGGAGGCTGATATACCCAATGCCGGTTTGTTGAGGTTTATTCAGCTTTTCCTTTTGGCGGGCATTGGCATCAAAGCTGCCATGATCCCCTTTCATGCCTGGTTGCCCGATGCCCATTCTTCGGCTCCGTCGCCCGTCTCTGCTATGCTTTCCGGGGTGGTCATAAAGGTGCTCGGGATGTATGTGGTGATGCGTTTGTTTTTCAATGTATTCGAACCGGACGCATTCCTTTCTCTGGTTTTTGCAGTGATAGGGGGTATTTCCATGACTGCCGGGGTGTTCCTTGCCATTGGTGCCTGGAATCTGAAACGGCTGCTGGCCTATCACAGTATCAGCCAGATGGGGTATGTGATGCTGGGGATAGGAATAGGGATGGGAGTGATGGCATCGGGTGGAGAAGCTGCCGCTGTGACACTTACCCTTACCGGTGCCTTGTTTCACATGATCAACCATGCGGTATTCAAAGGGTTGCTGTTTCTTTCTGCCGGATCCATCGAATACTCAACCGGTACTGTAGACCTCAAACAAATGGGTGGGCTGTCACGACGCATGCCGGTAACCATGGCTACATCCTTCGTGGCTTCCATGGCCATTGCCGGTATTCCCCCGTTCAATGGTTTTTTCAGTAAGTTTGCCATCGTGATGGCCGGCATACAGGGCGGATACTACATCAGGTCAGTACTGGGGATTGTGGTGGGAGTGGTTACCCTGGCTTCCTTTGTGAAGTTCCAGCGTTATGCATTCCTGGGCAAACCCGTTATCCAAACTAATGTAAGTGAGTCCCCATGGTTGATGCAAATCTCAATGATCTTACTGGCAGTTCTGTGCATTGCTTTGAGCTTTTTTATTTTTCCCGAGATAAGAACGATCGTACTGGATCCGGCGGTAAATACACTGCTGGAGACTACAGGATATGAAAAGTATGTTTTACCATAGCATGAGATATGATCGGATTATTTACTTTCAACAACAGTTTTCAGTGGGCTTCCGGGTCCGCTGTTTTCCTGACTTAATGAACCAAATTCAATGAAGCATTTATCCTTATTTATACTATCATACCTGTTCTGGTTGCTGCTTACCTGGTCTGTGAACCCGGTTTCTCTGCTAGTGGGTTTGGTGGTAGCCGGGCTGACTACTCTTTTATTTGGAAAGCATTTTTATACATCCACTTTTAAGTTCTTCCAGCTCTGGAGGTATCTGATGCTGGTGCCTTTCCTGGCCATCTTTACCTGGGAATGCATCAAGGCAAACTTCGATGTTGCCTGGCGTGTGGTGCAGTATAAAATCCCCATAAAGCCAGCCATCATCAAAATGCCACTCATGGTAAAAACCGACCTTGCCCGCGCTGTTCTTTCCTGTGCACTCACCATGACCCCGGGCACCATTGTGCTCGATATTGAGGACGACTATATGTACGTTCACTGGATCTATATCGACGATAAGGATCCTCTCACTTATGCTCTCAATAAGGTTAACCGTTTTGAAAAATACATCAAAATAATCTTTGACTGACTATGCTGCAATATCTTCTTTACATCCAGATAGCCCTGCTTGTGTTTCCTCTGTACAGGATCATTGTGGGCCCTACCATTGCCGACAGGATACTTGGCATCGAAAAGTTCGGCATACTGGTAACTGCCATTGGTGTGATCGTGATACTGATCACGGATCAATCCTGGATGATTGACATTGTTATAGCCTGGACCATACTGAGTTTTATAAGCACTCTTACCCTGGCAAAGTACCTTGAAAACAAGAAACTAAATGACTGAAATTATCAGCAACATATTCATTGCCGTTGGCACACTGTTCAATCTGCTGAGTTGTATCGGACTGATCAGGCTTCCGGACACCTATAACCGCCTGCAGGCCAGCACCAAGGCCCTTACCCTGGGTTTGTGCAGTATATTGCTGGGGGTAACCATCCGCTATGGTTTTACCGGGATTGGCATAAAAGCGATCCTGGCCATTGTGGTGATATTCTTCACGGCTACTGTTTCGGCCCATGCATTGGCAAGGGGGACGCATCGTTTCGGGATCAGGCCCGGAGATGAAACCATCCGTGATGATTACAGGGAGAAGAACAACAGCCCAAAAGATGAGAAAGCCCGGGATTGAGTGGATTGGCTTATCAGCGCCTATAAAACGAAGGGAAGTATTTTTTCAAACCTTATCTCCTCTGGTGTCACTTTCACCTGTACAGGGATGATCTCTACTCCTTGGGCATGAGCTTCTCTTAGATACTTGCCGTAAACTGGGTCAATGGCATCAGCGGGGGCAAAAGATTCTACATCCATCCGTTGAATAACATAAAGCATTACCGCCCGCACGCCTTTGGCTTTTAGCTCCATGAGGGTTTGCAGATGTTTTTGCCCGCGTGTGGTTACCGCATCGGGAAAAAGGGCCTGTGAGCCTTCCTTTAGGGTAACATTCTTTACTTCTATGAAACAACTTTCTTGTGCATTCCGGGCCAGAATATCCAACCGGCTGTCGCCATATTTTACCTCTCTGCGGATCTCTGTGTACCCTTCCAGGCCTGGGACGGCTTGCTGTTGCATCCATTGAAATACCAGCTGGTTGGGCGTAGATGTATTGATCCCCACCCAACTGCCATTGATTTTGATCATTTCCCAGGTGAACCGCGTTTTGCGTTTGGGGTCAGTTACGGGCGAGAGAAAGACTTCTGCTCCCTCTTCCAGACAACTTTTCATGCTTCCTGAATTGGTACAGTGGGCCACAATGGTTTCACCGCTCTCCAGCAGCACATCAGCCAGAAAGCGTTTATAGCGCCGGATAAGACGTCCGGGTACAAGGGGGAGGGGGTAGGTCATAACAGGGGGTTTGGGTTTTAGCTTCGCTGAGCTCGCATTCGGCTCGGTTGGGGTATGGGGTATGGGGTTGGATAGTGTCCTTAACCCCATACCTCAAACCTTACATTCTCTAATTCTTGTTTTTTACATACCTGTCGAGCCACTGGAGCCACTCCCAGTGCATGTGCAGGGCCGACTCCCGGGCCTGGTAACCGTGTCCTTCGTGGGGAAGCATCACCAGGCGGGTAATGGCGCCATGTCCGCGCAAGGCATCATACAACCTCTCGCTTTGCATGGGGAAGGTGCCTGAATTGTTGTCGTCGGCACCATGGATGATCAGCAGTGGGGTCTTGATCTGATTGGCAAAGGTAAAGGGCGACATTCTCATGTACACATCAGGGGCATCCCAGAATGTACGTTCCTCCGACTGAAAGCCAAAAGGTGTGAGGGTGCGGTTGAATGCTCCACTGCGTGCTATACCGGCTGCAAACAGATCGGAATGTGCCAGCAGGTTGGCTGTCATGAAAGCACCATAGGAATGGCCCGATACCGCCACTCTTTTCGGATCGGTAACACCCA
Source organism: Bacteroidales bacterium (assembly GCA_046291875.1). Lineage (GTDB taxonomy): Bacteria > Bacteroidota > Bacteroidia > Bacteroidales > UBA7960 > SKVR01. Next base: position 120,068 of record JBKBSF010000010.1, read on the forward strand.
TCTCCACCAGTTTGTCGATGGCGGCCTTTGCACTGGCTACCAGTTGTTCTACAAAAGTATCGTTGGGCTCTTTGTCGCCTTCTCCCACAATGGGAAAACTGGCGTTGTTCAAAACCGCATAGCCTTGTGTGGCAAGCAAAACAGGCGATGTGGCGCCCACCCTGGTATACATATAAGGCGATCCGGTAACCTGGCCTGCGGCATCGGCACTCTTAAACTCCTGTGGATATGCCCATAGCAAAGTAGGCAGCGGACCATCGGTTTCCCTGTTGTATCCGGCCGGCAGAAACAAGGTGCCGTTGAGGGGTATGCCATCTTCGCGGGTGTAATGGATCATTTCGCTCTGTAAGCCTCTGAGGCCTTCAAAAGGATCGGGCAGTTGTGTTATCTGGGTGATGCGGTTGCGACGCAGATCGCGGATAAAGAAATTGGGATGTACATCATTGGACTCGCGGCGGGTGATCACCAGTCCGCGGTTTACGTCGATGATCTCTACGGGCAGTTCGTACCATGGAGCTTCAGAGCGCCACAGGCGGCGGGTTTGTCGGGTGCGGATGTCAAACTCATCCACAAAGGGGCGATTGCCCTCGGGGGATGCGCCTTGTCCGAAAAGATATAGTTTGCGACCCCTGTCGCCAAAGAGCAAAACACTCTGGCCTTGTGCATTGACAGTGGTCTGGAAACGGCCCGGATCGTTGTACCGGTCCTCTGTGCTGCGATCCAGCAGAATATCACGTTGCGCATCGGCCTGGTTGGGGTTGAAAACACTGGTAATGCTGCGGCGGGTGCGAAACCACGATTCGCTGATCAGCGCAAAATCGTCTCTACCCCAGGTGATGCCTGCAAAACGCAATTCTGTTTTTATGCTCGGAGTGGGCTGTGCGGTGAACGGGGCTGCCAGGAAAAACACCTGGTCGCGGTAGGGTACATCTATGGCCGGATCGCCGCCATCCAGCGCTTCTACCCAGAAAAGGGTGGCTGGGGCATCATTACGCCATTGTGCGCTTCGCCTTCCGGTGCGGGTAGCTCCAAAGCCCTGGGGCAGGTCGTCGCTCACGCCCACCTCTTCTACCAGGTAAACCCGGTTTCCATTCAGGTCGATGACCTCCATGGTTTGTGCAAACCGGTTGAAGGGAACAATATAGGAATAAGGCCTGTGGATGGTATTGGTCAGGATGTACTGCCCGTTGGGAGAAAGACTGAAGAACCAGATAACGGCAGGGTTGCCAATCTTCTGCTCATGGCCAGAAAGGTCAGTTTTCATGAGCTGGGCAGTAGCATAATAATCGAAGAGCTCTTCATCGTGGGCATCGCGCAGCATATCCTGGAAAGTACGCACCGCTGCCCTTCTGCCCAGGTTTTCCTGTACAACGGGTGCTTGCGCTACCAGAGGCCGTGCAGGTACTTCACCACGGTATTCAGGTACAGCAGTAAAAAATAAGCTTCTGCTGTCGGGGCTCCAGCTGTAGGCATTGCCCATTACATTGCTGATGGCTTGATGGCTGATCTTACGAGCAGAAGCAGTGGCAATCTCTGCTACCCATAACTCAATTTTATCGGCAGTGGTATGGGTAAATGCCAGAAACCGGGAGTCGGGGCTCCAACGCAAATTGCTGATGCGCGGGTTTTTGGGCAGTCCCTCCACATCACGTGGGTTCTCTCCGCGAATATTGGTAAACGAAATGGAGTACCCGAAAGAGGCACGGCTGGGCCCATTGTTGGCCGGATCGATACGTAAGCCCCCCAGGCGCAGTTCTTCCCGGGCAAGATCTTCCAGCAAGGGCAGGCCCGGGTTGCCAATAAAAGCAATGGTGCTGTTGTCGGGCGAGATGGTTGTGGATGGGGTGCCAGGTGCATCTAAAATGTTGATAATTTCCTGCGGGGGCAGCTGATAGCCTGCCAGCTCCTGGGCCTGCGCAGTAAAGCCAAGCAACGCAAGGAAAATGATTATGCAGCTAATGTTTTTCATTATAATGTTTTAGTTGATGATGGAATGAGATAAAGCGTATTGTCTTGTTTTAATCGTATAAAAATATAACACCCCTCTCAAAGGGAGTGTTTTTGGAAGCAGAGGGTAAATCCTTTTAGCTTTTTTTGTGAAAAGGAGCTCTTGCTTAGAATGGTTCCAATTTAGCATCGTATAGGAAAGTTTTCTTCCTGAATCGATAAAGATTTGTTAATTTGCGGGCTGATTGCTGCATTCACCCTGCAGCTGGATCACCCTTTATCCTTTTTATCAACACAAACTAATTCATATAAAATGCGTGAAGATACACCCATAGATTTTAATGAAGTACAGAAACAAATTGCCCAGTTGGGGCTTTCGTCCGTAGGCCGGGCCTCCATTCGTGAGATCAAGCGACTGATCGACAATGTGGAGGAAGCGACCGGCCAGAAGTATGTTCGTATGGAGATGGGTATCCCCGGATTGCCCCCTTCCACCATCGGCGTGGAGGCAGAAATTGAGGCCCTGCGCAAAGGGGTTGCGGCCATCTATCCCGATATTGACGGGATAAAGCCGCTGAAAGCCGAGATTTCCCGCTTTGTGAAGCTTTTTATGAATGCCGATGTGCAGGCCCGCTGTTGTATCCCCACCGTAGGAAGCATGCAGGGAAGCTTCGCCTCGTTTATGACCCTGACCCGCATGTATCCCGAAAAGGATACCATCCTGTTCCTCGACCCCGGTTTTCCGGTGCATAAGCAGCAATGCCGTGTGCAGGGAATTCCTTTCGATAGTTTTGATGTATACAACTATCGGGGCGAAAAGCTTCGCGAAAAGCTGGAAAGCCATCTGCAGAAAGGCAATGTGGCCGGTATGCTGTATTCCAATCCCAACAACCCCTCCTGGATTTGCTTTACCGATACCGAGCTGAAGATCATTGGTGAGCTGGCCACAAAATACAATGTGGTGGTGATGGAAGACCTGGCTTACTTCGGGATGGATTTCCGGCAGGATTTTTCAAAACCTGGTGCAGCGCCCTATCAGCCTTCAGTAACGCAGTACACCGACAACTACATCCTGTTTATCTCCAGCTCAAAACTGTTCAGCTATGCAGGGCAACGGATCGGTATGATGGTGATCAGCGACAAGCTGTTCGACACCCAGGCGGAAGGGTTGTGCCGGTACTACAATTCCGATATCTTCGGGCGGGCCATGATTTTCGGCACTGTGTATGCCCTCAGCTCCGGCACCTCCCATGCAGCCCAGTACGCATTGCTGGCCATGCTCAAAGCAGCCAACAACGGGGAATTCAATTTCTGGGAGCCTGTGAAAGAGTACGGCGAGAAAGCTAAGATCATGAAAAAGCTCTTTACCGACAACGGCTTTAAGATCGTTTACGATAAGGATGAAGACCAGCCCCTGGCCGATGGTTTTTTCTTTACCATCTCCTATCCGGGTATGACCGGCGAGGAACTCATTGAGAAATTTGTATTCTACGGCATCAGTGCCATCTCACTTTCCATTACCGGCAGTGAACGCACCGAAGGACTTCGTGCCTGCACCTCCCTGGTGCGCCGCGAGCAGTTCCCCGAACTGGAGTATCGCCTGAAGAAGTTTCATGAGCATTACCCGGTGAATGAACCAGTCCGGTAACCGGAGACCTGAAAATAAAAAAGGATTGCTTTTGCAATCCTTTTTTCGTTCCTGTTGTTTCTCTGCTTTTTATAAGGAGGGAGAGATTTTTGATCCTTTCAACGGTATGCCTCCTGTATCCCCGATTTATTTTGTCCCAATGCAAAATTAAAAAGCTCTCCGGGATTACCTGTCTGCAAGTTGCTTCAAGTATAAATGCCATGTAATCAGTATTGTGCGGAATTGCTTTAAGTGGAGTACCCACGCTCTCAATCTCAGATCTTAATTCAGAGGTAGCTACCCATCACTCACCTTCAGGCAAAATCCCTTATTTTTGCAAAACCCTAAACCCTACGTTAAACTTACCTCTCACCCCATCCCCCACAGCCCACAACTCATACGCCACCCATGTCTCTTGCACGCAATCCCGAAAAACTCCAGCTGATACTCAGGTCTCTGCCCGAAAAGCCGGGGGTTTATCAGTTTTTTGATGAGACAGAGAATATCATTTACATTGGCAAGGCCATCAGCCTGAAAAAGCGGGTGTCGTCCTACTTTAACCGCGATACTTCGCAAAGTGGGAAAGTGATGGTGATGGTAAAGCGCATCCACGAAATCCGCCACATCATTGTGGATACGGAGATTGATGCCCTGCTGCTGGAAAACAACCTCATCAAGAAGTACCAGCCCCGCTACAATGTGATGCTCAAGGACGACAAGACTTTTCCGTGGATTTGCATTAAAAACGAACCCTTCCCCCGCATCTTTCCCACCCGAAAAGTAATCAAAGACGGGAGCCGCTACTTTGGGCCCTATGCCTCGGTGCGCATGATGAATACACTGCTGGAGCTTATCCGGCAACTCTTCCAGTACCGCACCTGCCGCCTGCAGCTTACCGATGCCAATATCAGGGCGGGCAAGTTCAAGGTGTGCCTCGAATACCACATCGGCAACTGCAAGGGGCCATGCGAAGGACATCAATCGGCCGAAGATTATCAGCTTATCCTCGACCAGATTACTGAAATTCTGAAAGGGAACCTGGGCACCGTGATACAGCAGCTCAAGGGGCTGATGCAGCAGTATGCTGCAGGGTATGCCTTCGAAAAGGCGCAGCTGGTAAAGGAGAAGCTCGACCTGCTGGAGAAGTATCAGGCCCGCTCCATGGTGGTGAATGCCGTGGTAAACAATGTGGATGTGTTCTCCATTGTATCGGACCCCGAGTTCGGGTATGTGAACTTTCTGAAGGTGGTAAACGGCGCCATTGTGCAATCGCACACCCTGGAGCTTAAAAAGCGACTGGATGAAAGCGACCCCGAGCTGCTGGAGATGGCCATCACCGAAATACGTCAGCGCTTCGAGAGCAATGCACGGGAGGTAATTGTGCCCTTCAAACCTGAAATATGCCTGCCCGACCTGCAGTACACCATCCCCCAGAGGGGCGACAAAAAGAAGCTGCTGGAGCTGTCGGAACGCAATGCCAAATACTACCGCCTGGAGAAACTCAAGCAAAAGGAGCTTGTGGACCCCCGCCGCCACACCCTTCGCATTCTGGAGCAGATGCGCAAGGATTTGAACCTGCCCCAGCTGCCCGAGCACATCGAATGTTTCGACAACAGCAACACCCAGGGAAGCTACCCGGTGGCTGCCATGGTGGTGTTTCGCGATGCCCGGCCCAGCAAGAAAGATTACCGGCACTTCAACATCAAAACCGTGGAAGGCCCCGACGATTTTGCTTCCATGGAAGAGGTGGTGTACCGGCGCTACAAACGCCTGCTGGAAGAGGAGCAGCCCCTGCCACAACTGGTGGTGGTCGACGGGGGCAAAGGTCAGCTCAGCTCGGCCGTAACTGCCCTGGAGAAGCTTGGCCTGCGCGGCAAAATCCCCGTCATTGGCATCGCCAAACGTTTGGAGGAGATCTATTTTCCCGGAGATACCATCCCGGTGTATATCGACAAGAAGTCGGAAACCCTCAAAATAGTGCAGCACCTGCGCGACGAAGCCCACCGCTTTGGCATTACCCACCACCGGCAGCGTCGCCAGAAAGGGAGCCTGAAGTCGGAACTGGCCGACATTAAAGGCATAGGCGAGAAAACCGTAACCCTGCTGCTACGCAAATTCAAATCGGTACAAGGGATAAAAAGTGCCACAGCCGAAGAGCTGACTGCCGAAGTGGGGGCCGCCCGTGCGAAGATTATCAGGGCGTATTTTGGAGAGTGAAAAGGTATAGGGGTGGAAAGGTTTAGTCGTTCAAGAGTCCCCAAGCCCCAGTCCCCAGGTCCCAAATCCCCTTGTCCCAATAAAAAACCAGCCATAGCCGTTTATGTGCGTATGACTGGTTTTGTGTTTTTCAGCAGTGTCGCTAATCCATCAGCAGCGCATTGAACAGCAATTTGTAGCTTACAGCGGTGGAAGAACGGAACTGTGGATTGAATGAGGACAGGATGATTTGGCCGTTTCCCTTTTGCACCCATACCAGGGCCGGTTCGCGGCGCAGCAGCTCCTCCTTCTCGGCGTATCCGCTCATGAGGATGTTTTGGCTGGCAAAGGTGGCAATCACCCTGCGGTCCATATCGCCATGGGGGATGGAGGTGCGGAATACCGGTGTGCCACGGTGGAATACGCCAATCTGGGCGGGCATGCCCCAGGTAAGGGGGTGGTCGGTGCGCAGATTTACCCGCAGCAGCGAGCCGGGCACATACAGTCCGCGTGTTGCCAGCTCTTTGCCAATGTCGTTGACCGGCAATACAAACTCTTCGGTGTTCTCCTTTTCGCCAATGCTCAGGGTGCCCAGGAACAATGCGGTAGAAGGCCCCCACGCCATTACCCTGCCTCCATTGCTGATGTATTGCATCAGGCGGTCAAAGCCCTTTTTCTCCATCCCTTTGGTGTAGTCGGGCGGATAGTTGAGGGGTACAGGTCTTCCTTCGCGCTCAAATTTTCCATGCATATACACCGATTTATCGCGGTCGGTGAAGATCAGTATGTCGAACTGCCGCTGCAGGTTGAGGGTTTGCAGTTCGTGGGGCCGCACCACGGTATAGGGGATATGGTACTGGTCGAAGATAAAGCGTGTCCATCCGCCATCCATATCATGTATCCAGGTTTCCACCAGGGCAATGCGGGGCATGCGCAGGGGATACACCTCTGCCTGCGGTTTTTCTGTGCTGAAGGCCGGGCTGATGCTTAGGATCTGGTTCAATGGCCCGAAGTTACGACCCACGGGAATGATGAAGGTGCCGGCCGGATAGTCCATGCCCTGATGGCGGAAAGCTTCTCTGCTTCGCTCTACCCTTATGCCCAGCTCCAGGGCTTTGAAGGCCGCTTTAAAGCTTTCATTGGCAGCAGCGGTGAAGATGGCCCAGCCACTGTGGGGGGGGTCCTCGCTGCGCAAGGTGAAGAAGGGCAGGGTTACGGGTTGATACTTCTGCTCCAGCCCTGCTATGGCAGTGGTGATTTCCACCGCTTCCACGCCGCGGTGCAGGGGCAGCGACCAGGAGGTGATGTCATAGGGGCGGATGAGCTCACCGCCGGGGGTGTAGTGGCGCGCCGGGAAGGTCTGTTTCTCCATAATCTCCTTGATGAAGGCCCGGTAAGGTTGTGCCAGGGGCACCACCAAGTCGCCCGCTTTGAAATTGCGGTGGTTCCATACTATATCTTCGGTGAGCTGGTAGGTCTTTATTCCATGCAGGTGCAGCAGGTTCACCATGGCCACCATTTCGCTGGCATCGTGCTGCTGCAGGGGCATGATATAGTAGAAAGGAGCTTCCTGCTGTCCGCGACGTATCTCGCGGCGGGTGAGATCGTTGCGAAACTGCAGTATCTCTGCCCTGTGCAGTGCCGAGGTATGCAGATAGGAGAAGGTGTTTTCCATTTCATAGCGCACAATGTCCGACAGGCGCCACCAGCCCCCCTCCCAGGGTTTGGGCAGGTTGATGGAGATGGCATATTCGCCCAGCCCCTTTCCGATGGTTCGCAGCTCGTTGGGCTCCACATAGATGGGAGTGGCCAGATGTACGCTGGCAGCTTCCGACAGCATGCCAATCACCCCTTTCCAGATGGAGGTTGTGGTGGCGCCGGGCCAGTAGTCGTCGAAGAGGTAGTTGACCGATACGCTGGCCAGGCCGGCATCGGTCATTTCGGTAAGGGTGCGCGAGCCGTACACCCGCATCCAGTTCCAGATGCCCGCATCCACATTCTCGGCAATGGGGTCGTGGGGCGGAGAGATGTAAAAGCGTGGACCATAGGAACCCATCTGATGCCGTTCCACCATGGCCTGCGGAAACCAGCGGGTAGAGTAAGTTTCGGCCACCGCACGGTTCTCGCTCATGGTAAGGGTTATGAAGTCGCGGTTGATGTTATGTCCTACGTATTTGTGGTAAACGCCTGGCATATTGCTGGTTTCCAGGGGAGTGCCCTTGTACTTGTTGTAGTGCTCCACAATCATGTTCATGCCGTCGGGATTGTGGGGCAGAAACATGGCAACGGTGTTCTGCAGGATGGTTTCTCTGCGCGGGTCGCTGCCGGTAAGCAGTTCCCAGGCAATGAGCGGCAGGGCCTGTACCGGGCCCACCTCATTGGCATGCATGCTCAGGGTAGAGAGGAAGAACACGCGGCCTTCACGGATAAGCTCTTCGCGTGAAGTGCCCTCGGGAATTTCATCCAGGGCCAGCATCTGGTTGATTTCCCGCAGACGTTCCAGTCGGGCAATGTTTTCGGCAGAGGAGATGAAAATGTTATACATGGGCCTGCCCAGCTCGGAAGTGCCGCAGGGTTCGATATGCACCATGGGCGAAGCATCGGCCAGCTTTTGCATATACTGCATCATACTTTCGTAGGTAAACATCATGCGGTCGTCGCCCGGGGTAAAGCCAAAATGCTCGCGGGGCGAGGGCAGCTGGGCGTTTGTGCTGCTAAGATTTAATAGTATGGCGGCAAGGAAAGTCAACCACCGTAAGGGGAGTATGTGTTTGTACATAAGATGTTGGTTTGGTGAATGCGCTAAAAGTACACTTTTTTTGTGAATGTATGGCGTTGTGGTTGTTATGCCGGGCACCAGGCCTGAGAGGGGCAGCACTGAGTTTGCGGTATGACGGAAAAGATGTTTGAGGAATCCTTTTCGGTGGGGATTAGCCAAAGGGGATCGGGTAAATAATTTTCAAAATAAATTTGTCAGTAAAGATGAAATAGCTATTTTTGCACACTCAAAAATCAACAGCCGGGCAAAGAGTTCTTTGGAATTTTTTCGGTTGAAAAAAATGGAGAGGTGGGTGAGTGGCTGAAACCACCAGTTTGCTAAACTGACGTAGGGGTAACCCTACCGGGGGTTCGAATCCCCCTCTCTCCGCACTTTCGGGGTGTAGCGTAGCCCGGTATCGCGCCTGCTTTGGGAGCAGGAGGTCGTAGGTTCGAATCCTGCCACCCCGACATTATAAAGAAAGAGTTGTAAGCACACACGTTTACAACTCTTTTTTTTTGTACTCTATCGAAAGGTTATTCGTAGGTTCGACCCGAGGAACGCAGTGACGAGCTCATGAGAGCTTTGCTCGAATAATCCTGCCACCCCGACATTATAAAGAAAGAGTTGTAAGCACACACGTTTACAACTCTTTTTTTTGTACTCTATCGAAAGGTTATTCGTAGGTTCGAACCGAGGAACGCAGTGACGAGCTCATGAGGCCCTTAGGCCGAATAATCCTGCCACCCTGTAAGCTTTCCCTTTTTTAGTACACCATAAAAGTTAGTTTTTTCTGTTCGTGCCTGGTATAGCCATCTGGTTATTCATAACGAGACGGATTTATTCCGCTACGCTCCATGAGGGCGTTGCGGGCTTGTGCACTATCCAACAAGCCGAAGCCCACGCAGAGCAGAGACCGCCAAACTACCAAGCCCCGTCTCGTCATTTCTGATGAGATTGGCTATACCATGTTATGCTTTTGTGCCTTTTATCTGATCGTCAGTTGTATTGTCAAGTCCAAAGCATTCGCCACTAACAATAGGTTAGATATTCTCACGTCTTCGCCATTTTCAATCCGTGAAATATATGGCCTTTTTTTTCCAACTGCTTCTGCGAGTTTTTCTTGGCTCATGTTAAGTTCTTTTCTTCGATTTCTGATTATTTCACCGAAATAGTAAGAATAAGCATTGTCACGAAATTTGTCTCGACTTTCAGACCCTTTTTTCCCGTATCGCTCGTCTAATAAGTCTTTTGCTTTATATGTTTTCATAATTCTTTGTTTTTTAGATACTCTTCCAGAATTCTCTCCGCTTCTTTTATGCCTTTCAGATAATCCTTGTTCGTTTTTTTAATAAATCCATTCAAGCAAACAGCTTTAGTGCATTCCGAAAAGTTTAAATGGTCGATTGCAAAAATTAAAACCCGATATTCATTTCCTGCTTTTATCCGTAGTTCATAAAGTTTCGAGTTCTGTAATTTTTTCACAAAATTCGAATGAACGACTTTAAATTCTTCCATAATCAATACAAGTTGAAAGAATTAATCTGAAACCCTTTTCCCTTGCTTGTCTATGAAGTCCAAACAGTATTCTGTAATATCAACTTCTCTCATTTTGCAAATGTAACGAATTCGTTACAAGCATGCAATATTCTTCTTTTATTTTTCTGGTAGAGGCGGTTTTTGGCATGAAGCCCAACGTCAGTTCGTCTCATAACCCCGCCGGGGTCATCAAACTATTTCCTAATATAAACGTATTGGCCGAATGTTTTATGTTTTTCATGTGAATACCCGCGGTGCGTGGCAGGGAGAATACCGTAAACCTATAATGATATATGATTTACAGCCTTTTATGTGTTTGGGTAGAAAATGAGTAGCAAAACGGTTAGAAAATACACCAATAACCCCTAAATAAATACAACAGCCGGAAACCATTTGCATGTTTACCGGCTGAGGTGCGTCTGGGCTCGCAAGCCCTAACTGAGAATACAAATATAACAGTTTTTAATCAAACAGCTTTGCAATAAAAAAAACCACTGGAACCGGTCTGCAATCCAGATACACCCCGGAACCCCTCCCGTAGCCGGTGAAGCTCTTAACCCCTGCCTTTGACAATCTGGAACCGGTGGCCACCGGAACCGGTCTGCAATTCGGAAACACCCCAGAAACAGCAAATATCCAAAATCTATTTTAAAGGATGTATTGCAATTGTGTTTGATTAAAAATTGTTACATTTGTAAATCAATCTGTCGGGACTGCGGTCCGGACAACACGGTGGGGGTTTGTTTTTAGGAACAAACCCCCAACCTTATTCCAGACACCCCGGATCCTTTGCCTTGGTGATCTCTCCCCAGGTGATCCCTTGCCCTTTTACTTTTTGAAAACTCAAAACAATACGTCTAGATTATAAAGTTAATTTTGGCAGTAAAGCAACTTTAAATAAAGAAAAACATGTTGAAAATAACAGACGGGGAAATAACAGAAAGTGAAAAAGCCTTTCTAATTCCATTGAGTAGCCCGGCACAATTAGCCGGAAAGAATTACAACCAGAGTAAACCAACCAGTAAACCGGAACATAAACATATTTTGTTTGGTAAAACTTGGGAAAATTTGGCAGACAATGAAAAAGCACTTTTAAAAAAAGAACACCCAAAGGTGTATAAACTCAAATTTGCCGATTTTTACGGATTTGAACCCAAAAACATATAAACATTTAAAAATTGCAAAATGGAAAAGATTTTAGTAAAAAAACCCAGTCCTTTATAGAACAGGCTGAAAACGATTTTAATAAAGGAGCAGAAACAGTAAACAATTTAATAAAGGAGCTTGACAATGTGGCACCAATTAGCAGTATTGGTGATGTAAGGGAATTAATATTAAACCCGGCAAAGTATATTGTTTCCAAAATGGATTTAAAAAGCAATGAACTAACAAAACAGTTTGCAGATGTGAAAATTTTAGAACTGTTGGAAAGCCCCAAGCCTTTAAGCATACGCAAGAAAGTAACGGAAATTGTCGGGGATTTTACGCAAAAGAGACAGGTAGAAACTGCCTTAAAATTAGGCGTTTTGGAAACTGGAACGCTGAAAAAAGACCCCGTGAAATTTGAAGTTCACAGTATAAAAGGTAATATTTATGCTGTTTCAAAAAGGGAAAAAGAAATATTTCAGGCGATCAGCCGTGTATTAGAGGCTTTGGAATTTATAAACAAGTCAGTTGAGACCGGTCGCATAAATAGAGATATCACATCGATACCGTTTGCAGAATGGAGCGGTTACAAAGAAAGGTTTGAACTAAACGAATATTGGTTTAAAACCCATGTATCAGAATAATCTTTCCATTTGGCAATTTTTTTCATTAAACCGCTTCTTATGGGAGCGGTTTTTTTGTGCTATCAAAAGTAAAAGCCCGCAACAGTATAAACCTAGTTGCGTAAAAATACAACTGCCGAAAAACAAAAATATTGCTTTTCGGCAGAGGCCCGTCGACACTATCCCACTAAGTGTGTAAGTCACATATGGGCTTGTTAAATAGTTAAACG
>JBKBSF010000011.1:0-128456 GCA_046291875.1 Bacteroidales bacterium
CTTCTTTTTTCATAGCTTTGAGTGTGTGAAGGTAACCCGAAAAAGTTATTTCCGTAATTTTTTCCTGACCCTTTTGGATGGGGTCGGAAAAATTCCAGAATAACTTTTCCTAGAACTTACACACTTTATGGGATGTTACTTCCTGAATAGCTGCAAATACTCTAATTTGAAACCCATCATCCGATCTAAGAAGTGTTCGCCGAGTTCCCATGGGTCGTCGCACCTGCCATACCTGGCGTCCTGTTGTTGTAGGACGATTAAATTGAACTCCCTGTCCCCTAATATTGTTGCGATACGACTCGTCAAAACTTGAATTATAAGAATATGCTCGTCCCCAACCGATACCATCATTGGGGTCACCGCGCTCCAAAGCGTCAAAATTGACATTAGTCCGAGTGTCAAAATCAGGAGTCATTGGATATTCCTTTGTATAAAGAACCGTTCTTTCTTCTCTGTCCGGTCTAACAGTTTTATGATTTCCATCCCTTGTTCTGCCCCTAACATATACATTAATCCAACCCATGATACTCTCCCGCCATTCTTTTGGCCCCAATCCCATGTAGTCGATGTAATAAATCGGATTATTCGCTGCATAAGCATATGGGCTTTGGAACGAAAACACTTCAGCAAGTAAATCAACCGAGTGAAACCGTGCAATCTGCGGGTCATAAAACCTTGCGCCGTATTCATACCATTAAAAAATTACTCCAGAGGACGACCTTTGGGTTTACGACGCATTTTTCCATCCGTTATTACAAGCAATTCTTCAATAATTTCTTCAACTTGCTTCTTCTTCCAGCCATTACGGGCATTGATTTTTAAACGAAACTTGTTTTTCTCGTATATGAATGCTGCTATCGCATTTCCAAAATAGAAAGATTGGGCATAATGAATCCAAAAAGAGATGTCATCAAAAAGAATCTCTCTTTTTTTTGGAACAAAATAAAAGAAAGAATAATATACGATAAATGTTCTTTCAGAATAATCAATAACAACTTTATTGGTTACCGTGTGGTTAACCATTAGCTTGTAAGCATAAAACGCTGTTGCCAGCATCGAAGCCAATTTTATTAATTGTTTCTTGTCTGAATAATTTATTTGCGGCTCTTTTAGCAATCCAATATAATCGATAAAAAACACTATAGTAACAAAAAACAACATTCTTATTACTATTTCCACACCTCTAGGTAATGGAAATTCAAATGCGGGTTCAAATACTTTAGTGTTTTTCATTTTGTTGTTGCTTCAGCATAAATGCGTCAATTACTCACTCCCTTCCTGGTTCAACCCAATTTACTCTTATCCCACCAAACCCCCTGCAGATTTGCCTGCAGGGTTGCCATTGTTGAGCAATGGGCGGTGTTTATTTTATAACTCTTTTTCGTCCAAATATAGTATGTTTTATTGAATTTAATATGTCGGGTTAAAAAGGGTTGCCAGAATGGGGGGGAGTGTTGTGAGGCCAATGGGGTGCTGAAGCGGTTCGCCACAAAAAAAACGGCTGCCTCTTGCACAGAGACAGCCGCATTTGTCTGATAAACACCAGCCGGTGTTGCTGGCATGGGGTTTAGTACCTGTAATGCTCAGGCTTGTAGGGGCCGTTTTCTTTTACTCCAATGTAGGCGGCTTGCTCGGGAGAGAGTTGAGTGAGTTTTACACCGATTTTCTCCAGGTGCAGGCGGGCCACCTCTTCGTCGAGGTGCTTGGGCAGGCGGTATACGCCTACTTCGTAGTTGTTTTTCCAGAGTTCTATCTGGGCAACCACCTGGTTGGTAAAGGAGTTGCTCATTACGAAGGAGGGGTGTCCGGTGGCGCAGCCCAGGTTTACCAGGCGTCCTTCGGCCAGCATGAAGATCTCGTGCCCGTCGGGGAATACATACTTATCTACCTGGGGTTTGATGTTTACCTTCTGGATGCCGGGCATCTCTTCCAGTTTATCTACCTGTATTTCGTTGTCGAAGTGTCCGATGTTGCAAACAATGGCCTGGTCCTTCATACGCTTCATGTGCTCCACGGTAATTACATCCTTGTTGCCGGTAGCGGTAACGAAAATGTTTCCTTCGTCCAGGGCATCTTCCACGGTTTTTACTTCGAATCCTTCCATGGCAGCCTGCAGGGCGCAAATGGGGTCGATTTCGGTTACGATAACGCGGGCACCATAGCCACGCATGCTGTTGGCGCAGCCTTTACCCACATCGCCGTAGCCGCATACCACCACCACTTTGCCGGCAATCATTACATCGGTGGCACGTTTGATGCCATCGGCCAACGATTCGCGGCAGCCGTAGAGGTTGTCGAATTTGGATTTGGTTACCGAGTCGTTTACGTTGATGGCAGGTACCAGCAGCTCGCCAGCTTCCATCATTTGGTACAAACGGTGCACACCGGTGGTGGTTTCTTCCGAAACACCTTTCCAGTCTTTTACCATACGGTGCCATTTCTGGTTGTCTTCTGCCAGGGTTTTTTTGAGCAGTTTCAGTATCTCACCCTCTTCGCGACTGCCAGGGGTTTTGTCCAGCACTGAAGAATCTTTCTCGGCTTTGTAGCCCAGGTGGATAAGCAGGGTAGCATCGCCACCATCGTCAACGATGAGCTCGGGGCCCTGTCCATTGGGGAAGGTGAGTGCCTGATCGGTGCACCACCAGTATTCTTCGAGGGTTTCGCCTTTCCATGCAAACACGGGTATGCCTCTTTTGGCAATGGCTGCAGCAGCATGATCCTGGGTAGAGAATATATTGCAGCTGGCCCAGCGTACATTGGCGCCCAGCTCTACGAGGGTTTCGATCAGTACGGCCGTTTGCACGGTCATGTGCAGCGAGCCCATGATGCGAACATCTTTCAGGGGTTTCTCTTTGCCATACTTCTGGCGAAGGGCCATCAGTCCGGGCATTTCCTTTTCAGCAATTTCAATCTCCTTGCGTCCAAACTCAGCAAGGGAAATATCGGCAACTTTATAGGGAAGCTGTTTATCTGTTAAAACTTTTTCCATTCCGTTTTGTAATTTAAAATTTTTAATTTTGCAAAGGTAACACTTTCGTAGCTAAAGTGGAAAACACAAGGCAAGCTATTATAATACAAATTCAATACACAGAGGTTCAAATACAAGGTGGTGCAAAGGGAATAATTCTTTGATGCAGGCTGGGGTGTACCCCATGGAGTTGCATCACCCCTTGAAAGATAAGGAATGAGTCTGTTTTTGAAAAAATTTGTGCGCAATGCCGCAATAGGCATCTGGGAGATCAATGAGAGTGTGGAGCAGTTGTATGGCCGGCTCAAACTCTCAGAGGAAGAGGAGAATGTTTTCGCTTCCCTGAAAACTCCCACCCGGAAGCAGCATTGGCTCGCCTACCGGCTTATACTCCCATACCTTGTCAGAGAAAACGAACTTACATCCATCACCTACGATGAGTATGGCAAGCCCTACCTCAACAATGGGGTAAGACATATTTCGGTGTCGCACTCCGGTAAATATTCTGCCCTCATTGCCAGCCCCGACTACACCGTGGGGATTGATATCGAGAAAATTGAAGATAAGATACACCGTGTGAAGCACAAGTTTCTCAACGACATTGAAATTTCTGAAGTAAAACCCAATCTTTCTGTCGAATCGCTTTATATCATCTGGGCTGCCAAGGAGGCACTTTACAAACTCCACGGCAAACGCGATATCCTTTTCAGAGAGCACATTTACATTGAGCCATTCGATCCGGAGGAGCAGGGCATTATTTACGGAACCATCAAAACCGATTACGACGAAAAGATTGTTCCGGTCTCCTATCAGTTGTTTGAGGATTATATCCTGGCCTATGCCCTGGATCGGTAAATCCTGATTTTTGTTTTTTAAGTTCTGCCAACTCAGTTGTATGAAACTTGCATGAGCACCGAATGCTCACAAAAAACAATGAACCGAAGCTCGACGCTGTCAAAATAAACATGCAAGTTCCCCCGCAAAGGCGGGGCAGGCATACGACCAATGAATTAAACAAATTATTTTCGAATGAATATCTATTCCCTTATTTGCAAGAGGCGCCATAACCGTTACAAACAGCTTGCTGTGCTGCTGGATCCGCAGAAGGCCCATGAAGATATGCTGTTTGAATTTGCCTCCAGCGCCCGGCGTTGCAAGGCCGACTATGTTTTTGTGGGAGGTAGCCTGGTAACCCAGGGTTTGATGGAGAAAACCTTCAGGGAGTTGCGCCGGCAATCGCAGGCCCCCCTGATTATTTTTCCGGGCGATCCCAGTCAGATCGACCCCTTTGCCGACGGGATACTGTTGCTGAGCCTTATTTCGGGGCGAAACCCCGAACTGCTCATCGGCAATCATGTAAGGGCTGCCATGGCTCTGAAAGAAACTGAGCTGGAAATCCTTCCCACAGGATATATGCTCATTGAAAGCGGCAAGCTCAATTCGGTAATGTATATGAGCAACACTCTACCCATACCCTCCGATAAGCCCGATATAGCCGTTGCCACTGCGCTTGCAGGGCAGCAGCTTGGCCTGAGCCTGATTTATATGGATGCCGGAAGCGGCGCCCGATACCCCGTGCCCGAAGAGATGATTAGCCAGGTGCGCAAGTATACTTCTTCTCCGCTTATTGTAGGGGGGGGTATCCGCACAGCAGAAGATGCACACAGAGCGTGGAAGGCTGGGGCCGATATTGTGGTGGTAGGCAACGCCCTGGAAGCCCAGCCCGCGCTGATGGAAGAGATGGCTGCCGCCCGCGATGAATGCAATCGTATCAGGGTGTAATCCCCTCCAAACTTTTCTGTGTGCCTTTATTTGCTACAATGCCGGGAAGAATGTACTTTTGGCCTTGAAATCATTACAACCCAAACAATCCGGTTTTTATGGCAGAAAAGCTTAGCAGAAAGGAAACCATGGCCTACCTGGCTTTGGTTTTCGGTGTATTGTGTATAGGATTTTCTGCCATTTTTGTGAAGCTTGCCGCTGTGCCCGGCTCTGTTTCTACCTTTTACCGCCTTTTTTTTGCTGCTTTGGCCATTACGCCTCTTTGGGTGATGCGCGGAATGAAAATACCCGCAACACGCGATCTGGTGCTTATTTTCCTGGGCTCTGTTTTTTTTGCCCTGGATCTGTTTTTGTGGAATACCGCCATTTTGCTCACCACTGCAGCTACTGCCACCTTGTTGGCCAACAATGCCCCGGTTTGGGTGGGGCTGATTTCGCTGGTGGTATTTCGCGAGCATTTACCCTCCAAATTCTGGATGGGGCTGGCGGTGTCAATGGTGGGGCTCAATGTGCTTATCGGATTGCAGGCCTGGCAAAACCTCGACTTCAACAAAGGCGATGTAATGTCGATTGTAGCAGGATTTTTCTACGCACTTTATCTGATCTATACACTGGAGGTTCGCAAGCGGGTTGACACCATCACCTTTATGACGTTTTCGGTTTTATTTATGGTGCTCATGTTGCTTCCACTCAATATTTTCATGGGAAATCCATTTACAGGGTTTTCTGCCGGCACATGGGGTGCATTGGTAGGTATGGGCCTGATCTCCCATTTTGGGGGTTGGCTTGCCATCAATTTTGCGCTGGGCCATCTCAAGGGCACCAATGTATCGGTAAGTTTGCTGGCCCAGGCGGTGGTTACCGCAATACTGGGCATCTTTATACTGGGTGAAGCACTCAGTATTCACCAGATCGTGGGAGGAACCCTCATTTTGAGTGGGGTGTACATTGTAAATCGCCGCAGATCGGTACGTAAAAAAAGCTGAAGCAGATTGTGCCGGTTTGGCAGGCTTGCCTTGGTGTTTCTTCAGCGAAACATTGTTTTCTGGCAAACATAGTTGCAGAGAGATTGTTAACAGTTCGTTTGTTTTTGCCCCCTTCAGAACCGCGAAAAATTTATAATTTAGCATATAAAACCTTTACGAAACAAAATTATTTAACGATATGAATTACGATCTGATTGTTATTGGCAGTGGCCCCGGCGGATATGTGGCAGCCATTCGTGCATCGCAACTGGGTATGAAAGTGGGCGTGGTAGAAAAAGCAGAACTTGGAGGTATTTGTCTCAACTGGGGGTGCATCCCCACCAAAGCATTGCTCAAAAGCGCCAATGTGTTCGACTATCTGAAACATGCCAAAGACTATGGTGTAAGCATTGATGCCGAACCCCAGGCAGATCTTGCTGCCATGGTAAAAAGAAGTCGTGAAGTAGCTGCCGGCATGAGCAAAGGCATTCAGTTCCTGTTTAAGAAAAATAAAATCGATCATTTGGAAGGCTTTGGCAAAGTACTTCCTGGTAAAAAGGTGGAGGTGAAATCGGAGGATGGAAAAACCACCCAATACGAAGCTAAACACATTATTATTGCCACAGGTGCCCGCTCCAGAGAGCTTCCCAATCTCAAACAGGATGGAGAAAAAATAATTGGATACCGCAAAGCCATGGTGCTCGACAAGCAGCCCGAGAGCATGGTGGTGGTGGGCTCTGGTGCCATCGGATCGGAGTTTGCCTATTTCTACAACACCATCGGAACCAAAGTTACCCTGGTAGAGTATATGCCCAATATTGTACCTGTTGAAGATGAGGATGTTTCCAAACAACTGGAGCGCTCCTTCAAAAAATCCGGAATGAAAGTAATGACCAGTGCTTCGGTGGAGGAGGTTGATACCTCCGGCGAGAAGTGCAAGGTAAAAGTGAAAACTTCGAAGGGTGAGCAGATCATAGAAGCGGATATTGTACTTTCTGCTGTGGGCATTGCCACCAATATTGAAGGGATTGGGCTGGAGGAGACCGGAATAAAAGTGGAGAAGGATAAAATTGTGGTTGATGAATATTATCGTACCAATGTGGAAGGATATTATGCCATTGGCGATGTGGTTTCGGGGCAGGCCCTTGCGCACGTAGCATCGGCGGAAGGCATTGTTTGTGTTGAGAAAATTGCCGGTCATCATCCCGAGCCCATCGATTACAACAACATTCCCGGTTGCACCTATTGCAGCCCCGAGGTAGCTTCGGTGGGGTATACCGAGAAGGCGGCCAAAGAGGCAGGGTATGAACTCAGGGTGGGTAAGTTTCCCTTCTCTGCATCAGGCAAAGCCAGTGCTGCCGGCAGCAAGGATGGTTTCGTTAAAGTGATCTTCGATGCCAAATATGGCGAATTGCTTGGCGTGCATATGATTGGTGCCAATGTAACGGAAATGATCGCCGAGGCTGTAGTTGCCCGTAAGCTGGAAACTACCGGGCATGAAATCATCAAGGCAGTGCATCCGCACCCCACCATGAGCGAAGCCATCATGGAGGCTACTGCAGCGGCCTACGACGAAGTAATCCATCTTTAATCAGGAGTTCTCTCTCCTCTCTCTTTTCAACAACCGAATCTCATGTGTGGCATCTGCGGATTGTACTCTTTTTCTGGTCCCCTGATACAACCGGAGCCTGTTCTTAAACAGGCCGTAATGACCTTGAAGCGCAGAGGCCCCGAAGTGCAGGCCCACTATGCTCACCAGCATGTGGGCCTGGCTCACAGCAGGCTCTCCATTATTGATGTATCGGAAGCGGCTAACCAGCCTTTTGTGCACGAACAAGGCAATCATGTTATCGTTTTCAATGGAGAGATCTACAATTACAGGTCGCTGAGAGATCAGCTCGTGGCAGAGGGGCATAGCTTTCGCACCCAGAGCGATACAGAGGTGTTGCTCAAATGGATCATGCACAAAGGAACAGAAGGGATCAGTGCTTTGCAGGGCTTCTTTGCCTTCGCCCTTTTTAATAAGCTCGACGGCTCTTTGCTGCTGGTTCGCGACAGGTTTGGCATCAAACCGCTGTTGTTTTACAGCGATTCCGATCGTTTGGTGTTTGCTTCCGAGATGAAGGCGCTCCTGGCCCTTGGTATTCCACGCAACCTGGATACCGAATCCATGCAGGTGTATTTCCAGCTCAATTATATCCCCGGGCCGTGGAGTATCTACCAGGGTGTGCTGAAGCTTATGCCAGGGCATTATATGCTGGTGAAGGGTAAGGAAGTAAAAACAGAACCCTACTACCAGATCCCCGATGAGCCTCTTGCCATGTATGCCGGGCTTAGTTACGACAACGCCATTAAGCTGCTGCAGCAAAAGCTGGAAGAGGCAGTTGTAAAGCGCCTTGTGTCGGATGTACCCCTGGGAGCATTCCTCAGTGGAGGTATCGACTCCAGTGTAATTGTAGCGCTGGCTGCACGTCACGTGGACAATCTTAAAACCTTTTCCATCGGTTTTCGCGATGAGCCCATGTTCGACGAAACACCCTATGCTCGTATGGTGGCTCAGATGCATAAAACCGATCATACCGAGTTTTCGCTTACCACTTCCGATCTGCTGGATTGCATGTATGAGGTGCTGGATTATACCGATGAGCCCTTTGCCGATTCTTCTGCACTGGCGGTATATATCTTAAGCCGTGAAACCCGGCAACGGGTTACGGTGGCTTTGTCGGGTGATGGTGCCGACGAAATGTTTGCGGGCTACAACAAGCACATGGCCGAATGGAGGGCCCGCAATGGAGGTATCAGTGCCCGTGCCTTGCGCTGGATGCATCCTTTGTTGCGACCTTTGCCACAATCGCGCAATACGCCCATGGGCAATACCATCAGACAGCTGTATCGGTTTGGAGAAGGAATGGGTATGGGGCAAGCGCAACGCTATTGGCGATGGGCCGCTTTTGCATCCGAAGAGTATCCTCTGCAACTGCTCAGGAAAACCAACCAATTCAGCCCCGATTACCTTCGCCGTAAACAAGAGCTAACAAAGTATATCGGCACCTCAAAAGAGATGAATGATGTGCTGCGAAACGATATGCATCTGGTGCTTACCAACGATATGCTTACCAAGGTAGATATGATGTCGATGGCCAACTCACTGGAGGTGAGGGTTCCTTTCCTGGATCACGAAGTGGTAAACCTGGTGTTTTCTATGCCGGAGTCGTTTAAGATCGATCGCCTGCAGCGAAAAAAAATATTGCGGGATGCTTTTCGACCGGTTTTACCCGCCCAGCTCTACACCCGGCCCAAGCAAGGCTTTGAAGTTCCGTTGCTCAAATGGTTTCGCACTGAGCTGCGTCAGACCATACTTGATCGGTGGCTCAATGAAGACTACATCCAGGGGCAGCAGATCTTCGATCCAAAAGTTATTAACAATTTGCGCAAAAAGCTTTTTTCTGCCAACCCTGGCGAAATTCACGCGCAGATATGGAGTATTGCGGTGTTTCAGCATTGGTATGAAAAATATCATAACCAAAAAGTGTCATAGGAACTCCCTGTTTTAACGTTTTTTTTGTATCATTGCCCTGAATTTCGTGCTGACAGCCTAATCTGAAGATTGAATGCCAAGAGTTTTACGTATCCTCAACCGATTTAACCTGGGAGGACCCACCTACAACGCTGCTTACCTGACCAAATACCTGGACAGCAGCTTTGAAACCCTTTTGGTGGGTGGACCCAACGATCCCTCCGAAAAGAATTCTGAATATATTGTCAATCAGTTGGGTATAGAGCCCCTGATCATCCCTGAGATGCACCGTGAAATATCGCCCCGGTCCGATTATCAGGCTTTTCGTAAGATCCAGCAACTTATTCGCGATTTTAAACCCGATATTGTGCATACCCACGCTTCCAAAGCGGGTGCTTTAGGGCGGCATGCCGCCCTGAGTATGAAAGTGCCGGTGGTAGTGCACACCTTTCATGGGCATGTGTTCGACTCTTACTTCGGGCAATGGAAAACCTCCTTTTACAAAGGTATTGAGCGTTTCCTGGCCAGGCGCAGCAGCCGAATCATTGCCATCAGCGAGAGCCAGAAATTCGATCTCACTTCTCGCTACCGCATCTGCGAACCCGAGAAAGTGAGTGTTATCCCGCTGGGGTTCGATTTGAGCCGGTTTCGCCAGGAGAGAGAGCTCAAACGCAGCTGGTTTCGCCAGCGCTACCAGATTGCCGACGATGAAATTGCCATTGGCATTGTAGGCAGGCTGGTACCTGTTAAAAACCACAGCATGTTTCTGGAGGCCATCTGCAAGCTGCGCCAGGAATGCCCCAGGAAAATCCGTGCCTTCATTATTGGCGACGGCGAATCATGCGAGCTGATCAAGCAAAAGGCATCCATGCTCAATCTGGAGTTTGTAAACGGAGTATCCGACTTCAGACCTGCGCCCCTGACCTTTACCAGTTGGATTACCGAAATGGACCAGGTAAATGCGGGTCTTGATATTGTTGCGCTCACCTCTCTCAACGAAGGCACCCCGGTAAGCCTCATAGAAGCCCAGGCAGCAGGTACTCCTGTTGTTACCACAAGGGTAGGGGGTATCGAAAATGTTGTAGTGCCCAATGTTACTGCATTGCTGGTGGAAAAAAATGATGTGGATGATTTTGCCTTTAAACTCAGGCAGCTTGCAGAAAACGACCAGATGCGTCAATCTTTTGCTGCACATGGTTGGGACCAGGTGGGAGAGAAGTATCATTATACCCGGCTGGTAAGAGATATGGAGATGCTCTACCACGAGCTGCTGGACCATACAGTGCCTGTAAAACTACAGGCTGCAATGGTTTCCTGAAAAATCCCCCCCTTTATCTGTTTGTTAAGTCCTTGTGGATGGCCAGCACCTGTGGTATTACCATGGTTGTATCGTCGTTCACTACAATCCAATCGGCCAATACTTTTTTAGCTTCCTGGTCCATTTGATGAGAAAGCCTGTCGAGCACCTGCTCGCGTAATAACTGGTCGCGTTTTATAACCCGCTCTACCAAAAGGTTTTCAGGGGCATATACCAGGATATTATAATGAAATTTCTGATAGCTTCCGGTTTCGAAAAGTATGGCTGCTTCCTGGATGATGTAGGGGCTGTTCTGTTGCTTGCTGGCCCATTGCTCAAACTTGTCGTACACGGCAGGGTGTATGATGGCGTTGAGTTTTTTGAGCAGGGGAGCGTTGGTGAAAACTTTGGCCCCCAATGCTTTGGTGTTGATTGTGCCATCGTTTGCAAAAACCTCCCTGCCAAATAATTTCTCTACCTGTTGCTGTATTTCCGGGGATGAGAAAAGCTTTTTTGCTTCGGTATCTGCATAAAAAACAGGTGCTCCGAGTATTTCAAATACCTTGCACACAGTGGTTTTGCCGCTCCCCATATTTCCTGTAAGACCTACTCTGATCATAACTGTCAGCGTTTTATCAAAAGATATTCTACCTCCTGAGGGCGCAGCCGGATGATCTCGACCAGTCCGGGCTTTTCGCGCAGTTCAATTCGCAGTCTGAGGCCTTCCGTAGCTGAGGTATCGGGGCATTGAACAAATGCTCTGAACATATCGGAGGTTATGCTCTGAAGATCTTTCAGTGCAACCAGGTAGGATACATTCACCTGGTCGGGAAACAGCAAAAGATCGCCCGTTTGAGATTGGGCAAACAATTCCGGGCAGTCGGCCATTAAAGAGAGATCCACAGAAGCTTCGGTAAACTCTTCAATGGGGATAAGCACTTCAGCTGTCTTCTGAGAGAGTTTGATGTGTTGTCGTTTCCATGGGTTTTGCAGTTGTACCGAGGCTCGTATATTGGCAGCAGCACGGTTTGCTCTCAGGAGGGACGTTTGAATAAAATGTACAGAATCCTTCATGTGCAGAGGGCCGCTGATAAAAACAGAATCGGGCAGAATCTGCGGAATATCATAGAGTCGGTAGCCCGGGAGGAAGTCGATTTCTTTCTGCAGGATCACCGGCACTTTCTTCCGGAAAGCCGGTTCGGGGAAGAGGAAGATGGTATCGGGTTGCATGCGGAGAGAATGGCGTGGTATCTCCGAAATCATGGAGAATCGCCCTTCAGCCTGGCTGGCAGTAATAAAAAAAGCATCGCGGTTGTTTCGGCGTGTTTGCTGCAGCAGCCCAAAGTCGGTTTCCAGGCTACCCAGGCTTCGCATCAGGCGAGAGGTAAGTAATCTGAGCCCGGTAGATTGTATCCTTACTACAAAAGCACTGTCGGTTTGAGCTGTAAAGATCAAATCAGCAGGTACATTTACCACATTGAGCTGGAGGGTAAGCTCAGCGGAGCTTTCGCGGGAGAGTTTGATGGAGAGCCATGCCACAAAACTGAAAAACAGGCAAATAAAGAAGATAAGCGCTTTCTGGCGCGTTGCCGGTGTATTGTCAAGATTTTGCCATGGTAAGGAGTTCATGGGGCGAGCTTTTGCAGGCTAAAAAATATCCTGACCCGGAACAGCCAGATCAGGATATGGAATTGAAAAATGCTTTTTACCGGTTTTCGGCAAGTTGTTGCTCCTGTGGGCCATCCATGGCTACCGCAGATTTCTCGATACGGAAATGGATATTGGGAGCCACTTCAATGGTAAAGGTACGTTCCTGAACCTCGGTGATTTTTCCGTGGATACCTCCAATGGTAATAACTTTATCTCCCTTTTTAAGTGCTTCCCTGTATTTGCGGGCATCCTTTTGCTTCTTGAGCTGGGGGCGGATAAAGAAAAAGTAAAATACCACGATAATAAGCAAAAGAGGTAAGAAAGCTGCAAAGCCACCGCCGCCGCCTTCGGGCTGTGCCATCAAAATAATGTTAAGAATATTCATTCCTGATTGTTGTTTTATAGTTACTGATATTAAGAATTCTATCTTTCGAGCACTTCTGCTGTAATACGCAAAGTTATAACAGATTCCTGGGTATTGGCAAGAACGCGAACAGATTCTGACTGAAAACCTTTTCTTCCGGCCGAATTGAACACCACGTTGATCCTTCCGCCTTCGCCTGGCATAAGAGGATCTTTAGGGTAATCGCCAACGGTACAGCCACATCCACTGCGTATGCCGGTGATTACCAGCGGGCTGTTTCCTTCGTTGGTAAACCGGAAGCCATAAGCCACCCTTTCTCCTGCAATAATTTTCCCAAAATCATGTACCTCCTTTTCGAAGCTTATCACAGGCCATTGCTGCGCAATTCCTTCCTGCGATACAGGCTGGGAGGCCGAGTCGCTGCGACCCGTGCTGCAGGAAAACATCACGGCTGTAATGGCTGCCATTAAGATCAGATCTCGCAAAGTTTGCATAATTTCCTGTTTGTGTGTTGTGTATTGAGGTATTTTAAATGGATCCGATGGATCGTATTGCAGTATTTCAGTCTTTGATGGGCTTTGTTATTTTGTTTTCAGCCACCAGTTCTTCCACCAGCTTGTCGAGCACACCATTTACAAAAACCTTGCTTTTGGGTGTGGAGTACATTTTAGATAGTTCGATGTACTCGTTGAGCGAAACTTTTACAGGAACTTCCGGGAAGCGTGTTATTTCAGTAAGAGCCATTTTCATAATGATGATATCCATGAGAGCAATGCGCTCAATATCCCAGTTCTGGGTTTTGGCAGCAATCATGGGGGCAAACTCCTTGTCGTTGAGAATGGTCTTTTTAAACAGCTCCCGGGCAAAGCGCCGGTCGTCCAGGTCTTTGTAGAGGCTCATGAGTTTAAAATCCTCATCCGAGCCGTTTTCCATGGCCTTGATGCTTTTGATGATCATTTTGTTTACAAGTTCCCAATCGTCGAGCCAGTAGATGGAGTTTTCCTCATAGAAGTGATGCAGCAGCTCAGCTTCACAAATATGATTTTTTAACATTTTGAGGATCAGGTCGCGATCTTGTTCAAAGCTGCTTTCCGGGATATCCATATACTCCTGGTAAAGCTTGCTTTCTCTGAAATTCAGGAAGATTTTGCGCGGAATTTCGGGAGCAATGGCCCATGAAATCTTACGTTCTTTGAGCTTTTGCTCCAGCTCAAGGCTGTTTTCAATACCCATCAGGCATTGATTCTCTATGAACCGGGTGTTGGGGTTGAGATCCTGGGGGGAGGGGATTTTCTTGTTTTTATTATCTTCTATGATTTTTCGGGCTTGCCGGCCTATATCGGTGATCAGGGTAAGTTGATACAGGTACAGATCGTAGATTTTGTCGATGCTGAATAGCAGTTCTTTTTCTCCGGCGTCAAGCGAGGTGTTTCCCGACTGAAAGAACGCATACAGACTTTGTAATACTTTAACGCGTAAATGCCTTCTGTTTAGCATAAGGTAATAAAATTCATACTTTGTATAAGGAACGAAATACTGAGACAATCTCTGAAAAGCAATGCAAAAGTAATTCATTTTTAAAAACTTTTGCCCACAGGAAAATAAAATAGATTTTTGAAGGTTATTTTTAAACAGCTGTGTTGCGCACTTAGGGCTGCTACCGGGTCAGGAATTGACCCTCAGCAATCTTGTCTGTGCAGCACTTTACTTTCTGCATTAATATTTGTATATTTGATTTGGCGGGTGCTCAGCCAATTTAAGATTTGTTGGGTTGTGGGCTTGCATGTATGAAGAAAGTTTTTTTATTTTTGCCAAACTAATTCAAAAAAGAGGAAAATTGTATGAGTATGGAAGAGACAGGTAAGCAATACAATAACGAGGAGTTGTTTTCCAAAGCCGTAAGAGCCGGAAAAAGAACTTATTTTTTTGATGTAAAATCTACCCGTTCGGGAGAGAACTATCTTACCATCACCGAAAGCAAAAAGCGTTTTGAACAGCAAAGTGGGAAATTCTTTTATGAGAAGCATAAGCTGTTTCTGTACCAGGAAGATTTCGACAAGTTTGAAACGGCCCTCAGGCAAGCTTATGAGTTTATCGAAACGGGCAAAATTCCGCAGGCCTACCTGGATGAGATGGCCGAAGAAGAACTGCGCCGCAAGGAACGTGAATTTACCGATATCGACTTCGACGATCTGGATCGCAACGACGAAAGGTAAGTTCTGCCCCAAACATTTTGTGTATAGAGTTGAAACCCTGTGCTTCAACTCTTTTTTGTTGAATAGGACTGCGTTTTGTCGTACGATTTGCCACAGAAATCCTTAAAAAACATGGGCAGGTTTTGTTTGGGATTTTTTTATTAAAAAAGCCTCCCGCAAGGGTTATAAATTGTAAATTTGCAGTTGCGCTCCGGAAAAAGGGAACCGGGAAAATAATTTTTAACAAGCAAGTAATCAGGCTTTTATCTGTGTTAAACCATCAACACTATAATTCAATAACCCTATGAGTAAAGTCATTTCTATTGCCAACCAAAAAGGGGGGGTGGGTAAAACCACCACTGCGATCAACCTGGCTGCAAGCCTGGCTGTTTTGGAACACAAAACCCTGCTCATCGATGCAGATCCACAGGCCAATGCCACTTCAGGAGTGGGTTTCGACCCCAAGGTGATCAAAACCAGTATCTATGAGTGCATCATTGATGATGTGGATCCCCGCAATATACTGCTCAACACCACTACACCCAACCTGGATCTTATTCCTGCCCATATCGACCTGGTAGGTGCCGAGATAGAAATGATCAATATGCCCAATCGCGAGATGGTTATGAAACGGGTGCTGGATAACCTCAGACAGGATTACGATTATATTCTCATCGATTGTTCTCCCTCTTTGGGTTTGATTACCGTGAATGCCCTCACTGCCAGTGACTCTGTTATTGTACCTGTGCAATGCGAGTATTTTGCCCTCGAAGGACTGGGCAAACTGCTCAATACCATAAAAATCGTACAATCAAGGCTCAACCCTGCCCTGGAAATTGAAGGGATTCTCCTTACCATGTACGACAATCGGCTTCGTCTGTCCAACCAGGTGGTAGAGGAAGTAAGAACTCACTTCCAGGATCTGGTTTTTGAAACCATCATTGGCCGAAATACCAAACTGGGAGAAGCACCCAGCTTTGGTGAAACCATCATTATGCACGATGCTCAAAGCAAAGGAGCTATTAACTACCTTAATCTGGCCCGTGAGATCCTGCACAATAACCAGCTCACCCAAATTGATCAGACAGAGAACAACCTAAATATTGAAAATGAACGCTAAGAAAAGAGCATTAGGAAAAGGCCTGGGTGCTTTGCTTGATACCCCGGGGAGTGAAGTACAACCCCGCTATGACATTGAAAAAGATTTGCACGCTGTAGGTACAGTGGCTCATGTGCCCCTGGATCTGATCGAAAGCAACCCTTATCAACCCCGTACTGATTTTGATGAAGAATCACTCCAGGAGCTTGCTGCATCCATCAAAGAGCAGGGAGTGATACAACCGGTTACCATCCGCAAACAGGGGAATGGAAAATTCCAGCTGATCTCCGGAGAGCGCCGTTGCAAGGCATCGCGTTTGGCTGGGCTCAGCGAGATCCCTGCTTACATTCGTACTGCCAACGATCAGGAGATGCGCGAAATGGCCATCGTTGAGAATATTCAGCGCGAAAACCTCAACCCCATAGAAATTGCACTGGGTTATCAGCAACTCATTGAGGATTGTAAGCTCACTCAGGAAATGCTTTCTGAGCGCCTTGGAAAATCAAGACCCTCCATTGCCAACCACCTTCGTTTGCTCCGGCTTCCGGGCGAGATACAGATCGGTCTGCGCCAGGAGATCATCTCAATGGGCCATGCCCGTGCTTTGGTGTCTGTAGATAATGTACAAACACAACTCGATATTTTTCAGGATATTATTGAGCAGGGGCTTTCGGTGCGCGATGTGGAAGAGATTGTAAAGAACCTTTCCGAAGCTCCCCAGGAAGAGACACAAGGCCAAGGAGAGGCCCCGCCTAAGGAGCCCAAAACAGTGAACGCCCGCTATAAAGAGCTTCAAAAATCGCTTACAGATTTTTATGGTACCAAAGTACAGCTCAAAGCCCGCTCAGGAGGCAAGGGTGCTATTGTGATCAATTTCTCCTCCGAAACCGACCTTGAAAGGATACTGCGCATGGTTCACAAAATGGATTAACTCCTTGGTATGCAGCACATACTGGCACATGATTGCCCAAAAGCAAAAAGAACACCCCTAACAGGTCTGCGCACTGCAGGCCTGGTCTGGTTTGTTTTCCTGATGTTGTGTGTGCCCTCACTATCTGCCCTTGAGGTACCTGCTCTTACCGATACCTTGCCACATACTCCTTCCGTGATTGCTGGAGATACCCTTCAGCCGCAATTGCGCCGTGGTGTGCAACCTGTTGACACTCTGGCACCTGACACAGTAGTAAGGGTAGTGCCGGAGCCGCAACCTGCCATAGTTCCCTCTGAAGTAATGCTGGAGGAACCCCCTGTTCTGCCCCGGGAGCGTGGCCTTACATCATTGCAGGCTGGCCTGTTGTCGGCTGCAGTGCCAGGGCTGGGGCAAGCCCTGAAAGGGCAATTCTGGAGACCTCCTGCTTACTATGCTGGCCTAGGGGGTATTGCCTACTACTGGAAAATCAATTACGACGACTATAACCGCTACAAGAATGCCCTGACTTTGCGCTTTGACGATGATCCGGAAACCGAGGATGAGTTTCCAAGGCTCTCGGAAGATGCCCTGCTTCGGGGTCGTGATCATCACAAACGAAACATGCAGCTTTCTTACGGGCTGGCTGCCGGGGTGTATGTGTTTAATATCCTGGATGCCTCCGGGGTTTTGACTCTGCCTGCACTGAAGCTCCCCGATGAGCCCCATTCTCCCATGAAGGCAACCATGCTCTCGGTAGCCTTACCCGGTCTGGGGCAGGCTTACAACGGTAAACACTGGAAAATACCCTTTATCTATGCCGGGTTTGGTGCTGTAGCCTATTTCGTTGACTGGAACAACAATTTCTATCAGACCTACAGAAGAGCATATTATGCACGAATTGACGGTAATCCCAATACGGTAGACGATTTCCCGAGGGTTTCCACGGATCGGTTGCGCAGTGCAGTAAATTATTATCGCAGAAACCTTGAGGTTACCTACATACTGGGTGCTGCTCTTTATGTGCTCAATATCCTGGATGCCACCGTAGATGCTCACCTGATTGATTTTGACGTAAGTGAAGATCTTGGACTGAAAGTGCAACCTGCCGTAGTGCCTGGCATCAATCCTATTACAGGGCGGGCCTCCGTACATACCGGTTTGACCCTCTCGTACCGGTTCTGATCGGCAAGATGGATAAGTAAAAAAGGGGATAGGTAAGCTTTTTTCCGTAAGCAGCTACAAATTGCCAGGTTCTTATCAACTCACGGAGATAGTAATGCAAAAGTGTTTTTTATACAACCAAAATACCATTCAATGCAGATTGCCATAATTGGATACGGAAAGATGGGGCGGGAAATTGAAAAACATGCCCGCAATGCCGGAATTGATGTTGCTGCCATTATTGATAATGCGCAGGATTGGCAAAGCCAGAGCGATAATCTGGCAAAGGCCGATGTTGCCATCGAGTTTACCTCGCCGTCAACCGTGCAGGACAATGTGTTTCGATTGCTCGATATGGGCCTGCCTGTGGTAACAGGTACCACCGGATGGCATGATAAACTCCAAATATTTGTTAACCATTGCCGCGAACGTAATGGGAGCTTTTTTTATGCGTCAAATTTCAGCATCGGAGTAAATCTGTTTTTTGCTCTCAACCGGCACCTTTCGTCTCTGATGGCTGCCTACCCGGAGTATAAGATTTGGGTAGAAGAAACCCATCATTTGCAAAAGCTTGATGCCCCCAGTGGTACAGCGGTAACGCTACTGGAGGATATACAAGCCCAACGAAGCGATAAAACCGGTTGGGTGCTTACTGAGAGCCAGGAGACAGAACCAGAAAAGATACCCGTAACGGCCCACCGCGAAGAGGGTGTAACAGGTACCCACGTGGTGCACTACCAGTCGGCCATCGACAGCCTTAGCATCAGGCACGAGGCCCACAACCGCGAAGGTTTTGCCAGGGGCGCACTCATGGCGGCCCAATGGCTTCCGGGCAAGCAGGGAGTTTATACAATGAGAGATCTTTTAAACCTTTAATTTTTATGCTATGAGCATTTATATGATCCTTACCATATTGTTCTTTCTGGCCAGTATAGCCGGTTTGTGGCGTATCTTTGAAAAGGCCGGCCAACCAGGTTGGTATGCTGTGGTGCCTTTTTTCAACTTCTACATCTGGCTCAGGCTGATCAATAAGCCCCTGTGGTGGTATATTTTTATCCTTTTTCCGTACATCAATGTGTTTACCCTCCTGCTTATGGTGGTAGAAACTCTTAAGTGTTTCAAAAAGGATGGATTGGGGGAGCAGGCCCTGGGTGTGCTTTTCCCGTTTGTATATCTGCCTTACCTGGGCTTTGCACCCCGCGAAACCTATACACACCCGGATATGCTGCGACCGGTGCGCAAATCTGCTGCCAGGGAGTGGGCCGATGCCATTATTTTTGCCGTAATTGCTGCTACCATTATCCGTACTTTCTTCATTGAGGCTTATACCATACCCACCTCATCCATGGAGAAATCGTTGCTTGTGGGCGATTATCTTTTTGTGAGCAAACTCAGCTATGGCCCTAAAGTGCCCAATACACCCATTGCGTTTCCGTTTGCACATCACACCCTGCCCCTTACGGAGCATACCAAATCTTATGTGGAGTGGATCAGGCTTCCATACTACCGTTTTCCGGGTTTTCGTACTATACAGAACAACGATGTGGTGGTTTTTAACTACCCCGATGGCGATACGGTAGCTCTGCAGATGCAGAACCGGAGCTATTATGCCATGGTGCGCGAAATGGGGCGCGATTTTGTGTGGCGAAACTACGATATTGTAGCACGGCCGGTAGACAAAAGAGAAAACTACATTAAACGATGTGTAGGCATTCCGGGCGATACCCTGCAGATCATTGACGGGGATATCTTTATCAACGGTTTTCCCCTTGAAAACCCACCCGATGTGCAGTTCAACTACCAGGTAATTACCGATGGCAGCCCCTTGCATGCACGTATTCTGGATCGCTACAATATTACGGATGTATATCAGCGAAGTGCCAACGAGTTTATCATGGCGCTTACCTACGAAAGTGCCGATCAGCTCAGCAAACTGAGTAACATTCAGCAAGTACGCAAGATAACCAAACCTGCCAACCTGCACGAGTCTCATATCTTTCCATTCGATCGCAACTACCCTTGGAACGAAGACAATTTTGGCCCCATCTACATTCCCCGCAAGGGAAGTACCATTGAGATCAATGCGTCGAATATTGTATTGTGGGATCGTATCATTGAGGTTTATGAAGGCAATACCCTGGAAGTGCGCAACGATCAGGTGTATATCAACGGGCAGCCTGCCACCTCCTATACCTTTCAGTTGGATTACTACTGGATGATTGGAGATAACAGACACAATTCGGCCGACTCCCGTTTCTGGGGTTACGTGCCCGAAGACCATATTGTGGGTAGGGCCTTGTTTGTATGGCTCTCACTGGATAAGAACAAATCATTCCCCAGGAATATCAGGTTCAACAAAACTTTCAGAAGCATTCACTAAGCTGGTTGTTAAATAAAAGAGCTTAAGTAAGTGACTTAAAATGGACTGTTTTATGCACAAACAACCTTCCTGAAAAGAAGGTTGTTTTTTTTGTGGTTGCATCAAAATGTTGTTTTGTCGGTGGTTGGAGTTGCTCAAAAGCATTTTGAGTTAAAATGTAATTCTTCCCGATAGGGCTTTTTTAAATGATCTAATTTACTTACTTTTACAAAAGAAAAATTGTGGCTCAAACACCTTGATGTACAGGTTGTGAGAGCTGCTTTTTTGCATTGTATTGTTTAATAACCTGTAAAATCTGCCCAGTATAGTGAAGAACAAATACATCGACCTCATTGAGCAAACTTTCGAGTTTCCACAGGAAGAGTTCAAGGTAATCGACAACGAGCTTTATTTCCACGACATTTGTCTGATGGACATCATCAAGCAGTATGGTACCCCACTTAAGATCAGCTATCTCCCCAAAATCAGTCAGCAGATACAGAAAGCCAAAAGGCTCTTTCATGTGGCCATGGCCAAAGTAGATTACGACGGAGAGTACCATTATTGCTATTGTACCAAAAGTTCTCACTTTTCTTTTGTGCTCGAAGAGGCATTGAAAAATGATATACATCTCGAAACCTCATCGGCATTCGACATTTACATAATCGAAGAGTTGTTCAATACAGGCCTTATCGATAAGGATAAGTATATTGTGTGCAATGGTTTTAAAAGACCTCTGTACACCCAGAAAATTGCCGAACTGATCAACCAGGGTTTTGAAAATACCATTCCGGTAATCGACAATAAGCGCGAGTTTGATGCATACAACGAACTGGTAGACAAAAACAAAAAATGTAAACTGGGTATCCGCATTGCTTCGGAAGAAGAGCCCATGTTTGAGTTTTATACCTCCCGGCTGGGTATTCGCTACAACGATGTGGTTCCTTATTACCTTGAAAAAATCAAGAATAATCCCAAGTTTGATCTGAAGATGCTTCACTTCTTCATCAATACAGGTATTCGGGATAATGCCTATTACTGGAACGAATTGCAGAAATGTGTAAATGTATACTGCGATCTTAAGAAGATTTGCCCGGAGTTGGATTCTCTTAATATTGGTGGCGGATTCCCGGTAAAAAACTCACTTGGGTTTGAGTATGATTACGAATACATGACCGAAGAGATCATTGCCCAGATCAAGAATATCTGTAAGCAAAACAAAGTGCCTGAGCCTGATATTTTTACCGAGTTTGGTAGCTTTACGGTTGGGGAAAGCGGAGCTGTTCTGTATTCTGTACTGGATCAGAAACAACAGAACGATCGCGAGTTGTGGAATATGATCGACAGTAGCTTTATGACTACACTGCCAGACATCTGGGCCATGAAACAGCGGTTTATTTTGCTTGCTATCAACAACTGGGATTTTGAGTACCAGCGTGTAAACCTCGGAGGGCTTACCTGCGACAGCCAGGATTATTACAACGCAGAATCACATGCCAACGCCATCTTCCTTCCCAAGATTGTAGAGCAAGAAACCCAGTACATTGGCATGTTTCATACAGGTGCCTACCAGGAAAGCCTCGGTGGGTTTGGGGGTATACAACACTGCCTGATACCAGCTCCCAAAATGGTGATTATTGATCGCGATGAAGACGGAGAGTTCACCACCAAATTGTTTGCAAAAGAACAAAGCTTCAAATCAATGCTTAAAACCCTTGGGTATTGAAACCCCGGCAGTTTTTTGACGTATACACCCCTATTGACTAACAACTGTATTATGTTTAGAGGTAAAGTTTTTTTGCATATTGCACTCCTGGTATTGCTCATGGTGGTCAGTTTTCCGCTGATGGCCCAACGTACCCTCAAAGGCCGGGTTGTTTATAAAATTACCTATCCCGGCAGTATGGTCGACCTTGCAGAGTTGCAGCAATTGCCCTCCGACGCGGTGATTCTGACAAAGAACAACCAGTTGAGGGCCGAGCTCAGCGGAGAAAATGCTGCTCTTACCCAGATCAAGATAGCCGATGGAAATACCGGAGAGGTAAGCACTATGCTAGAGATCCTTCGAGAGAAGTATGTTATAGTTCGTACACCCCAGGAGGTGCAGACAGCCCTGAGAAACATGCCGCAACCTGAGCTGGAGTATACCAATGAAACCCGCGAGATACTCGGATATACCTGCCGTAGAGTAATTGCCCGCCTGGTAGACGACATGGGAAACACCCACGAATCGGATATCTGGTATACGGACGAGATAGATGGGAAAGCTTTTAATTTCGATACCCCTTATCGCGAAATCCCTGGCCTGATGCTGGAATATGAAATTCGCGTTGGCCCTTTGAATATCCGCTATGAAGCGCAGTCGGTGCGCCGGCGTATGTTTGTGGGAGGGAGAAATTTCTTTGTTACACGCGATTACGAGCGCATTACCCAGGAGGAGCTAAGGCAACGCCTGCAAGGTAATTTCTGAAAATAAACCCCCAAAACAATTCAACATCTCTAAGCTCCGGCAATTGTGTCGGGGCTTTTTTGTTGTAATCTGAGCAATCAGTACCCTTGCAGAAGTGCTCAGGAGGTCTCATCGAAGAAGAGATTGGCCTGATTCACTCCCGGAACTCCTTTGATCTCACGCAACAGTTGTGTGTTTTTGTTCTCATCACGCAGGGTTATGTAGTAAGAGAACTCCATGGTCTCGGAGCCCTCTTCTCCCATGGTTTTTACATTTACCAGTTTGTACCTTCGGCAGTAAACTGAAAGAATAGAAGCAAAAGGGTTTTCTGCCACCTGGCTTGCCAGTACCTGCAGCAGATACTCTTTTTTACGGGGTAAGGCAAAGTTCAATTGCGAAATGACAAGGTAAACAAGACCAATGAAAAGTGTTCCAAAAATGGCTACCGAATAAAGCTTTACACCGGCAGCCAGGCCTATAGCCAAAGCAAAAAAGATAAACATGATGTCAGAGGCATCCTTTACAGCCGTGCGGAAACGAATGATCGACATGGCACCCACCATACCAAAGGCACGGGCCAGGTTGTTTCCAATAACCATAATCACTACAGCAGTTATCATGGTCAGCATAATCATGGATACGGTGAAAGCTGCCGAATAATTGAGCCCTTTGTAGGTATACTTGTACAATACGGCAATGAAGATGCCGCAAAACAATGCTACCAGCATATTCGATACCACATCGGTGGCTGTTATACTAAAGGAGAAAATGTTCTGAAAGTCTTCCATGTAAAAGGTTGCTGTTAATAGGTTACTGTTTGCCTTTGATGTACATCAAATCCGGTGGTGTATTTCGATATGGCTTCATGGCGAAGTTTAAACTCATCTACAATGGATTTGGCCCATATGGGCATCTTTTCAGTGAAATATTTGATTTCAAGGATAAAATGCTTTTCAAAAAGATGCTTTAGCCCATGGTTGGTAAACATCATTTGCATATCAGGATAGATCATGCTTCGTATGTTTTTGTCGTAGGTGATCCTAACGCCATCGTCCAATAATCCATGGTAGGCTTCACGCTCGTAAACCACCAATACGGTGGGCTGCATATTTCGTTTTTTGAGATGGAAGAAAAAACGAGAAGCTTCATCAAGGCTGCTGCATTCTTCTTGTTTTTGATGTATGTATTGCTCAATATCGGATGTTGCCAAAAGTGCGGGTACATCTTTCCACCATGCAAATGCGCGGTGTTTGTAGATTCTGTTGGCAATCTTCTTTTTGATTTCAAAAACGGCTACAGAGTCGGGTTCGGCCTGGTTGTAGGTTCTTATTCTGAACTTTTTGCGCAATTCTACCCCTTCCAGTTTTTCGCTGTGGCACTCCATCTGCCGGCTGTCGAAATAGATACTTCTTACGGTATACTGTGGGAGTTTGTTGCCATTGCCGTTGGTGTATATGTCTGGCCGCACGAAACCATTCACCCGGTTTCGCAGTCTGTCCAGGAGCTCATAGGGTACAAGGTATTTACGCTCGTATCTGACCATGATCAGTTGTTGTACACCTCCTTAATGAATCGCTGCAGCATCTGCCTCCACGTCAGTTTTTCATTGCGAAAGACAGCTTCCACCAATAAGCCTGGCAAAAGAGCCTGTTCTGAAGAGGTATCTTCAAGCAGTGCATTTACAAAGATCTGCTGTCGCTGGCCAATACGTTGCACACTGTTCTCAATATCGATTACCCTTGCCTGTATTGGGGTTTTATGCACCGGCGAAATAATCTGGACGGTTTGCCCCAGTTCAATGTAAGGTATCTGGTAAACATCTATGGGAATGCGTACCACAAAGGTGGATAAATCTGCAATTTTAAAAAGCCCTTCAAACCCGTTCTGTGCACCGTATTTTCGCAAAACAATCCCATCGATAGGAGAGAGGATTGTGTAGGACTGCCGGACCTGCTCAAGGAAATCGATGTTTTGCTGCAGCGCCCTGATGTTGGCTCTTACAAATTCCAGTTGTTCTTCCTTGGCACCGCTGGTGGCCGCCTGGTATTGTGCCCGGGCAATGAGATATTGCTGGAGCTTTTGCTGATGCTCATTGGCGGAAATTTCATATTTCTCTTCGGCAATATGTCCTTGCTGGTAAAGTTGTGCATTTCGCTGGTGGATCCTTTCTGTGGTTTCCATATCCTGCCGTGCCAGTATCATTCTGTTGTGGGCAATCTCAATCTCCTGCGGCCTTTCGCCACTGGCATAGAGCAGCAGCAACTGTTGCTGTATGGCCAGGTCTCCTCTGAGTTCCTGTAGTTTTCTCAGATCTGCAAAGGATTCTATCTGTGCAATGGTGTCTCCTGTGGCTATTCCCGACGATGGGCTGAAATCTTTGTGCATACGAAACGATCCTGCATCGCCCCTCTGAAACTCAGTGGTATGAAGCTGGCTGGTAGATTGAAGTAAATGATCCTCAAGCTTGTGTACAATGGTGCCATCACTGTTTACCGTTAATGTCCATTCCTGACTGGGGTATATAATTCCCCGCGAAGAAATGCTATAGGTAAAGGTGATTTTCTGAAGGGCGAACCAGCCCCCTGCAACCAATAGCAGGATAAGCAAGCTGGGCAAAAATATTTTTTTATTCACAGTGTTGGTTTTATTCTGGTACTTTGCGGGGCAGCGTTTTGCAGTGGGTGTATGTGGAATATATGCCCTGTACAGGAAGCATGTTAAGTTATTGTTAAGTGCAAAAATACACAATCTTTTGTAATAAGAACCCCGCAGATCACCCAATCGGATGCAAGGAGAAAAAGTAAAGCCGGCAGTATGTGGCTGCCGGCTTTGCTTTTGGATTACTATCAATCCGAAAAAGTTAATTACCCATGTAGAGTTTACTGCATAACCACAGTATAGCCAGACTCTTCGATGGTTTGGGCTATGAGTCCTTCAGAGAGTTTGCTTTTATCGTAAACAACGTATACCTCCTCGCGGGTATGAGAAGCTGCTACACTCTCTACTCCATCAAGGGCACCTACCCGTCTTTGCACCAGGCTCTCGCAGCCTCCGCAGTCCATGCCGTGCACCGTAAGCACAAGTTCAGTGCGGTTTCCCTCTGAAATATCCTTTTGGCTTTGACCGGTGTCAAAAGACTGAATATACCAGGGAGCTGCCATCAGGATGACAGCAAAAACTGTTACAATACCTACAAATACAAAGCTTTGAGGGTTGTGTTTTTCGCGTACAGAAGTAGTTTGGCCCTTTCTGCGTTTATGATTTTTTATGGCCTGGTACCACATTACTGTTAGCAGAAGTAAAACCAAAACCACTATGAAGGGCCACATGGATACAACCCTGGAGTAGGGTCCGTCCACTGCCAGGGTAAGCTGATAAGAAAAGCCGGAGATACGACCCGCAGAGAGGCCTCCGAATATACTTGCCAAAAAGCTGAATGCAAAAAATACCATGGTTTGTGTATTTAGGGTGTAAATTGAATTAACCAAATCAAAATTAATAAAAATACTGCTAGGATTTTGTTTTCGGGGCAATTGATAAGAGAAAATGCTTTTTTTGTCGTAAGGATATTTCTTTAAAAAGTTTTTGGGGTGGAAGGATCCGGACCTTGGGAAAAACTATCGGGTTGAGGAAGTCCCTTTTTTAGTTCTGTGATGCTGAAGTGGTAATTTACAACCACACCCTTGTGTTGCCCCTGCACAACATCTCCCATGCCAGAAGCCCGGCGAAAGCGCCGGTGGTTTTTAGGATCGGCCAGCCGGATTTGCTCAAGGATGCTGATGTGCTGATGCCAGAATTTTCGGGTTTGAGGGTCTGTGCCCGTTATGCAGGGTCTGTGCATCAGGCACCATACAATAAAAATGGAGCGGTTCTCCTGCTTATGAATAGTGAAGTACCTTTCCAGATCACTCAGGTTCAAAGCCAGGGTCTCGGAGGGTATCAGGCCACTGTGCGGAAGCACCCTCTCAATCTTCATAAAGGTGCGCGCCTGCCCTTTTATTTCAATAAAACATAGCAGCGAGTTGTTCTCTGCAGATCGTATCTCCAGGTCTGGGTAGCCCTCACGTGTGGTTTTCTGAACCCTCAGCCAGGGGAAACTCTGGTTGTAGTAACTGGCTGCAAAATCCTCGATGGCCTCCGAAAATTTCAGGTCTTTTTCAAAATCAAACTGGGGTACAGTTTTTCCATCGCAACGGGTGGGGCAGGTGCTGCAATTGTATTTGTAAGCTGAAATCTCTTCGTACTTCATAGGCTTTGGGTTTATGCCGTATCCTCTGAGCCTTCCTGCGGCCTGGCTTCCATGTATTCCTTCTCGTATTGGTGGCGAAGCTCGTCAATGCTGATAAGCCTTTTATCTCTTTTTACATACCAGAAACTCCATCCGTTGTTGTTTTCGCGCCCAAGCATTCGGGCACTGGTTTTATGGATGGAAGCGGCTATATCATTGGCCAGCAGTGAACCGTCGGCCATTACCTCTGCCGTGAACTTTTCATCCTTCGAATACAGTTTTTCACCTGGTGTTATCAGCTGTTTCTCAATAAGGTTGCCGAAGGGTACTTTGGGTTTGCGTTTTTCAATTTTGTACTCCAGCAAAGGCTCTGGCAGGGGGGCGATCTTTTCAATTCTGTCGCGGGAAATGCGGATGTAGAAATCTTCCTTCTCGAAACCAATGAACCTCCGGCCCAGTCTTTTGGCTACAGCGGCAGTGGTGCCACTGCCGGAGAACGGATCCAGCACAATATCACCAGGATTAGAGGTAGATAAGATGATCCGGAAAAGCAATTCCTGCGGTTTTTGCGTTGAGTGGGCCTTTTGCCCGTTTACCCTGATGCGCTCTTCTCCCTGGCAAATGGGTATGAGCCAGTCGCTGCGCATTTGCAGGTCGTCGTTGAGCACCTTCATGGAGTGGTAATGGAAAGTGTAGCGCGCATTTTTTTGCTTTGATGCCCAGATCATGGTTTCATGGGCATTGTTGAAGCGTGTGCCTTTAAAGTTAGGCATGGGATTGGTTTTTATCCACACAATGTCGTTGAGGATCCAGAACCCCTCATTCTGCAAAAGAGTTCCTACTCTGAAGATGTTATGGTAGCTCCCTATAACCCAGATACTACCTGTAGGTTTGAGAATTCGCCTGCATTCAGTAAGCCATTGCCGGGTAAAATTATCGTATTCCTGAAGAGAATCAAACTGGTCCCAATGATCATTTACAGCATCTACAAGGGTTTGATTGGGGCGGTAGAGTTCGCTGTTGAGCTGCAGGTTGTAAGGTGGGTCGGCAAAGATCAGATCGATGGAATTGTCGGGGAGCTTTTGCATCTGGCTGATGCAATCGCCCTGGTGTATTTGGTTAAGGGTAAAGGGGCCTATATTATCCATGCATGAGAAGCTTTAGAATGCAAAGCTATGAAAAAATGGATTGCTGGCTTAAAGCAATGTGCTGGGCATGGGGTCTGGATCAGGCCCTTTGAAGGGTAGGGTTTGTATCAACAAGGCAAAATCTTTATATTCAAGAGGTTTGGTAAGGTAAGCATCCAGCCCGAGAGTGATGTACTTCTCCTTATCGCCCTCGAATGCATTGGCGCTCAAACCCACAATGGGAGGGAGGTTTTCATGGTTGGTGCGAAGCAGTCGTGTGGTTTCAATTCCATCCATGTGGGGCATTTGAATGTCCATCAGAATCAGATCAAACTTTCCTTGTGAATATTGTTGTAATGCCTCTTCACCGCTGCCTGCTATGGTTACTTTGTGTCCATTTGATGCTAGAATAAGTTTGATCACTTTCTGGTTGATGGGCTTATCTTCCACCAGAAGAATTCTTAAGCTCCTGGGTTGATTTGTGAGATTAGTATCATTGGGAAGAGCTTTTTTGGCCTGGGGTAAGCTCACCGGAATGCTGAACCAGAACCTTGAGCCAGCATCGGGATTACTCTCAAAACCAATCTCACCTCCCATCAGAATTACGAGTTCTTTGCAAATGGAAAGCCCCAGCCCAGTGCCATCGTGCTCCCGAATATCATTCTCATGGGTTTGAGAAAAGGGTATGAAAAGAAGTTTTTGCTTCTCAGGGGCAATTCCCTTTCCGGTATCCTTTACTTCAAAGAAGATTCTTATCCTCCCCGGGGCAAGTTTTTCTGCCTCACACCAGGCAGCCAGTGAGATGCTTCCCTGTTGCGTAAATTTTACTGCGTTGGATACAAGGTTGTTTATCACCTGCGATATTCGTTGGCTATCGCCTATCAAACATTGCGGAATATCTTTATCGCACTTACTGTTGAATGTTATTCCCTTGGCATTGCAGCCTGGCTCATAGAGCTTTCGTGCCCTTTCAATGAGCCTTGACACTCTGAATTCGCGTAGCTTAAGGTCTGTTTTTCCTGCTTCAATTTTCGAAAAATCCAGCACCTGGTTGATGATTTCTTTGAGGTTTTCTCCTGAGGAGTGAAGAATAGAAAGATACTCCTTCTGTATTGAATCCAGCTGGGTAAGACGTATTACTTCGATCATACCCAGTATTCCGGTAAGTGGTGTGCGCAGTTCGTGGCTCATATTGGCCAGGAAGTTTTGTTTGAATCGGGCCGACTCTGAAGCTACCATTACCTTTCGCTCTAGCTCTTCCTTTTCTTTCAGCATGCTCCGGTCTTCCCATACCGCAACACCTCCTTGTATGGTTCCATCGAGGGAGGAAATATGAGAACAGATGATCCGAACAGGCAAGTTTTCTGAGCTTCCGAAAAACCGGCAGTCACCCGTGAAATTTTCATTCAGCCCTTCCAGTGCATGGGTTAAAATGTGGGCGATGCGATCATCTGTAAAGTCAGAAATGTTCTTCGAAAGTATCTCCTCTCTTCGCATGGCAGCCATGCGAGCAAAAGCCGTATTGCAGTCTGTGATTTTTCCTGTGGGTTCAAAGTGAATGATGCCCAGTGTAACCTGGTCGAAGAACAAACGGTACTTTTTTTCACTCAACATCAGTGCCTCCTCCGCAAATTGTTTCTCCTGGTCAGTAAATATCTGCGATATCAAGGCTGAGCAGGTGGCCAGAAAACCCTCCTCGTCGGTAAACCATTTTCTTTTGGTTTCGCAGACTTCGATACAAGTAACTCCGATCAGCTCGCCAGAATTGTAGATGCCGGCTTCCATTACAGAAGTGATGTTGTTGGGCTTGTAATAGGAAGAAAAAAGTTCCCTGGTAATTTTGTTGCGCTGCACATCTGAAACAATAATCCTTCTTCCGGCTTCAAGAGCCTGTATATAATGGCTTAGATTACCGGTTTCGATAGCCATCGATGGGGTATCCCAGAGATTTTTGCTGTGATTGTACAACACCAGACAGTTTAACGTATTTTTATCGTGAGAGAATTTCCAGATGCTTGCCCTGTTAACTTTTAGAGATTGGGCAAGCAGTCTGGTAATTTCTTTCAAGGATTGCTCAAAGTCGGAGGAGCGTATTACTTTGTCCAGCGCCAGGTTTGCTATAGCAGCCTTTTGCATACGCGACCTGCGCTCGCTCAGAGTTCGATGCCGCATTCTGACAGACAGTCCCAGCAATATGATCACAAAGAACAACAGTGACACAGGTAAAGCCGCTTGTCTGGCTCTTTTTATTCTCCATTTACTTGCATCAATATCCATCCCCAGTACAGCAATTACCTCGTTGGTGTCAGGGTCTGAGATGGGGAAAACCGATGAAAAGAAGGTGCCCCATTTATCGGTATAAGGACCTAATGTGGCCGGTTTTCGGGTGCGAAAAACCTGAAGCAATTCGCCGGGCATGTCGTCGTAGATTTCGCCAGGCTGAGCCGAAGTTCCTTCAGGATTATCTGTATGACCGATATCCAGAAGAAAAATTACAATACCCGGGTCTGCTTTTCTGAGCAAGTAAATGTACACGCAGTCAGGATTTGCCGATCTGATGGCTGTAAGCTGACGTCTGACAAGGTTATATTCTTCAAGGTAAATGTCGCTGCTATCTCCTCTGAAATCTGCAATGGCTTCTCTGTCCAGTGCCATTGCAGCAAGTGATGATTGTCGCAAAAAATCCTTGCGCATGTTCTGGTCAGTATTGCGCACAATCCAGAAAGAAGCCAGCAAAGCAAGAAGCAAAATACCTGTTGTGGTAAGTGTATTTTGCACCAATGGAAGATGCGGCCCGGAAAGCCTTTGCCAAAGCAACTGCACGGTAGTTCCTGGTGAGGGCATGGTTTTGAATTTTGGTATAAGGTTATGCCTGCGTGCAAAGGCCGTTGATGTGCCGCTTTAAAAGCAAAAAACGGTTTTAACAAATGTACGAAAATAAATCAATGTGGGTGCCTAAAATGCCTTTGGTCAGCAGAATACGGCAATTGTTTTGTTACATGGAAGCACCAAGGACTGATTGTGCAATCAGGATAAGCATTATGGATAGAAAATACAGGTTCATGATCATAAAAGCTCTGTTGAGATGTTGAGGGCTCTTTAAACCCGGCCATTGATAAAAGCTTATGATAAGAGCCAATGACAGGATCATAATCATGCTGCCCCACAGCCATCCTTGCACTACCTGGAAAACGAATAGAAACACAGCACTTATGGCGGTAGCCAGCACCCAAACGAATGTCATCCGGGAGATCTGCCCGGAAGAAAGCAGTGCCGTTGCGGAAGGGAAACCAGCCTTTTGATAATCTTGTCCATACCTGAGCAGTATCAGCCAGAAATGAGGTATCTGACCCATAAAAAAGAAGGCAGCCACCAAAACTATAGCTTGCTCGTTTACGGCTCCTCCGGCAGCTGTCCAGCCAATAACCGGAGGGAGGGCTCCCACCACAGCACCCGGAAGTATGGCCCAGGGGGTTTTGAGCTTCAGGGGGGTGTACAAGCCATTGTACCACACCAGCGTAAGAATGGCCAGTAGTGCTGGCCAGATGCCTGCAAAAAGAAACAGGAGTAAGGCTCCGGAGCCTGATAACAGCAAGACCCAAACCAGGGCGTGCCTGAGTTTTACCTGCCCGGCAGGCAAGGGTCGATGACGGGTGCGTTCCATCATGGCATCAGTATGGCGCTCCTGTACCTGGTTGAGGGCCGATGAACCCGCGGCTATGAGCAAAACCCCAAACCAGGCTGTAAACCATCCTGATGAGAAAGTACCGCTGAAAAGTATATATCCGCAGAGTGCAGAAAATGCGACTGACAGAGTTATGATGGGTTTGGTAAGTCGGATAAACGACCCGATTGCTGCAAGAGAACTAGACTTCATTGAGCCAGGAATTGGATTTAGTGGCTGGGGGCTGGTAAAGGTAAAACCTTCCTTTCAAAAATGCATGGTTTTTTTTAAAATTAAACAAGTAAAAAGGTAAATAAATACAAAAATAAAGAAATGTTTTGTAACTTTAGGGAAGGAGATCTATTCCTGGTAATCAATTTGTTTAATCGCAAAACACACAGCCATGAGAAAGCACCTATCGTCATGGGAATACCTGAGGGTATTCTTATTACTGATTACTTTAATCTATTTTTCAAACATCTCGGAGGCCTGCGAGGCCTGCAATAGGTTGTTTCTTGCCCAGTTGAAGGGAGCAGAACGAGAGGGTAGTCTGGTTGCCAGGGAGTTATTGGCAACTATTGCGGCCCAGGAGCATATCGGGCGCAATAACCAGGCGCATTTAGCAGCTGGGTTTAGCAATAATACGGTTGTTCCGTCCAATCAACCCATTCCTGCCGGGTATGAAATACCGGGAGAGAGCAATGGAGGAGGGGGAGCAGGAGGTACGGCTGTACCATGGGGCAATATCGATTTTATTGATATTATCAGGAGAGACAACAATTTGCCCATACCTGCCACCAGTTTTGT
The DNA here is from genome assembly GCA_046291875.1 of Bacteroidales bacterium. Taxonomy (GTDB): domain Bacteria; phylum Bacteroidota; class Bacteroidia; order Bacteroidales; family UBA7960; genus SKVR01. Next base: position 32,543 of record JBKBSF010000011.1, read on the forward strand.
TTCGCAAAATACAAGGCCCAATAAGCGGGTGCGCATTACTCTTGAAGAAGGGGATACATATATTGGCAACGGTGTAATATATCAGGGTTTTACCATAGATGGGAAGATCCCCGGTCCTACCATTATCGTGGATGAAGGAGATATAGTAGAGTTTGTTATAGTAAACCAGGGTGATGTGCCGCACGGTGCGTCAATTCATGCTGTAAACAGTCAAACTTCAAAATACCTGGGCAAAGTTGAACCCAATGATAGCGCCAGTGTTGTGTTTAAAGCCAATATGCCCGGAGTGTATATGTATCACTGTGCTCCAGGAGGGCATGCGATACCGATGCATATTATTTTCGGGCAATATGGAATGATGGTGGTACGTCCTAAAAAGAAGTATGAACTGGAACGTCTTCTGGGCAAGGAGCCTGATATTGAGATTTTTCTGCTGCAGCATGAGTATTATGCCAGTGGAAAGGATGCTGTAGATGGACAAGGCCGACCCATGTATACCGCTTTCAATGGAAAACTGTTTCGCTATGTAGAAGAACCTATCGTGGGTCGTCCGGGGGATTATGTCCGGATCAACTTTTTGAATGTGGGGCCCAATTTGCTATCCACTTTCCACATTGTGGGAGTTGTCTGGGATTTTGCATATTGGCAAGGGCATCCCGATAATAAGTTTATAGGGGGTCAAACCATAACGGCGGGGCCCTCCGATTCCTGGGTTGTAGAGTTTCGTATTCCACCTGACGAGGGAAGTTATCTGATGCTTTCCCATGCTGTGGGCTCCACTGACCGCGGAGCAATAGGATTGCTGATCTGCGATCGCGATGCACCGCCCAATAAAACGATACTGGCCGATGGTATTGCCTATACCCAGGAGCAAATGGAAGAATACAGGCAAAAGGCATTACGCACCATTACTCCATTCGGAATCGGGTCTTCCGATGTAGATGTGCCAGTGGTGTTTGGACCGGAAACTCCGGAAGTGATAGTGAGGATTATCGGAAACTCTTATTATCCAAAAGTAATTAAAGTGGCTCCCGGTACACGCATAAGGTGGATCAACGAAGATGTTTTTACTTACATGGAAGGGGAGTTCTCGGGCATTCACAATGTATTGGTAAGAACTGGTCCGGAGCGTTTTGCCTCTCCCATGCTGGCTCATGCCGAAAGTTTTGCTCATGTGATGAAGGAGGCAGGAGAATACGTTTATTTCTGTACCCCACACCCCTACATGAGAGGAAAAATTATTGTGAGCAACGATATTCCTGCTTCAGGCCTACAGTTTGCCTCTGCGGGAGCAGTTCCTGCCAGCCGTATGGTCTGGTTTGTTTTAATCCTGGCCGGCTTTGCTCTCATGATTGCAATTATCTCTTTGATCAATAAATAGATGTTTGGGCTTTTGCCGGGATGAAGTTCCAGATGGGTACCCCCAAAAAAACAGAGGTCATTTTTGAAGAATGACCTCTGTTTTTTATTCTTTTTGCGATGATCAGGGATTGAGCGATTTTAAGAATTCTATGATCAGCTCCATTTCCTGGTCGGTTATTTCTCCTTCATAAGAAAGCATCTGCCCGGGGCGGAACCCCTTATGGATATCGTAGTCGGGCTCGTAGATGGATCGTATCACGTATTCTTCGTCAAAGATTACAACTCTCTCGCGGCCTCCTGTAATTACGGTAACCTCTTCCCCCCATACACCCTTAAAAGTAGGGCCCACAAGGTTTGCTCCATCAATGGAGTGGCAGGCCAGGCAGCCTTTGCTTTCCACCACCTGCCGGCCCAGCAGGGCCAGGTTGGCTTCCTGGGGGATTACCATGGTAACAGCCGTTGTATCGTTGTACCACTCCCAGAAGTCTTCTTTTTCCATTACCACTACTTCGCTGAGCATGTAGGCATGTTGTAATCCGCAGTATTCGCTGCAGAATATGGTATAGGTGCCCGTTTTGGTGGCCTGAAACCAGGTGCGGTTGTTGGGCAGACCCGGTACCATGTCTTCCTTGATACGGAATGCCGGAATATAAAATGAGTGCAGCACATCAAGCGCATTCAAACGAACAATTATGGCAGTATCAACCGGAACATACAATTTGTCGCTCACACGGCCATTTTCGTATCGGAAATTGAAACTCCACATACGTGCATTGGCGGTAACTTTTATCCCCTCCTCGGGTGGTTTTTTCATGGGTATCCAGCCCACATAGCCATAGTAAAACATGCCCAGTACCAGGATCAGGGGGATAATGGTCCAGGTTACCTCAAGGGCTACACTGTCTTTAACCTGGGTTGCCTTGGGGTTTCTCTTTTTGTTGTAGCGGTATATAAACAGCAACATAGTAAGGGTGATCCCTATCAAAAAGAAGAAGGATATTCCCAGGATGAATATAAAGGCATTGTCTACGCCTTCTACAAAAGTTGATGCTCCTAAGATCATATCTGTGTATTATCTGTATGAATAATCGAAAAAAGTAACGTAGAGTACCAGCAGGAATATTACCAGCACCAATGTGGTGAAAATAGCATAAAGCTTATTGTCGAATTTAAGGTGCATAAACCAAATGAGTACAATGGCTGCCTTGCAGCCGGCAATAATCATAGCCACCGCAGTGTTGAACGGCCCCATCTCCAGGCTTGTTACGGCCACACTGGCAGCAGTAAGTACCAGTAAGGCCAGCAACACAAATGCATGGCTTTTATAACTTGAAATATGATGTTTTTCCTCGCTCATAACACAAAGGATTTAATGGATTAAGTAAAACAAAGGGAACAGGAAGATCCAGATAAGGTCTACCAGGTGCCAGTAAAGCCCGGTATTTTCCAGCCAGATATAGTCTGTGCTGTGTATCTTATCTTTTCTTATCTGCATCGCTACATAAATAAACAATCCTATGCCTATAAGGATGTGCAGGGCATGAATGCCCGACATTACATAGTATAGCCCGAAAAACAGTGTAGTGCCATGGCCCAGTTCGTGAAGCAGCGCGCTTCCTGGATAGAAGCCATAGTCGATTTTAGCACCCCATTCAAAGTACTTGTTGACCAGAAATACAACCGCAATCAGCAAGGTGATGCCCAATAAGATAAGGGCCAGTTTCTTGTTGCCTTTTTGAATAGCAGAAATGGACATTGCCACTGTGGCAGAGCTTATGAGCAGGATCACTGTGTTGAGGGTACCCATAAAAACATCCAGCTCTTTTCCTCCGAGAAGGAATGCCTCCGGATTTTTGTACCGGTACACTGCGTACATAAGAAACAGCATGCCAAATAGCAGCAACTCAGTGAAGATAAAAAGCCACATACCCAGCTTATCGCCTTCGTCGTCGCGGTGCACATGTGCAGAGTGTTCAGCGTGTTTTTCCATATCAGCCATTATTTATATTCGTAGGGATGTTCGTTGATAGTGGGTATCTCTTCCCAGTTTTCGAGGGTGGGAGGGGTATCGGTTTGCCACTCCAGCGTAAGGCCACCCCAGGGGTTTTTCTCGGTGGTTTTTTTGCCATGGCGCGCAGAGCGTACCAGGTTGGTAATGATGATCATTGCACCGGCAATCATAAGGATAGCACCCAGCGTACTGATGATGTGTGTGCTGTGAAACTCGGGCAGATAATCGTAATACCTGCGGGGCATGCCCTGCAGGCCCAGCACAAACATGGGCAGGTAAAGGGTAAGGAATCCGCCAAAGAAAGTAGCCCAGCCAATGTTGGCCCAGCCGGCATCGTACATGCGGCCAAACATTTTGGGGTACCAATAGTGCAGTGCTGCCATGAAGGCATAACCTGTACCTCCAAACACGATAAAGTGGAAGTGTGCTACCACGAAATAGGTGTCGTGTACATGCACATTGGTGGCCAGCGAACCTAGCACAAGCCCGGTGAGGCCGCCAATCATGAATACAAAGATGAAAGATGTAGCCCAGTAGAATGGCGTTTGCATATTCAATGAACCTTTGTGCATGGTAGCCACCCAGTTAAAGACCTTTATGGCCGAGGGAATGGCAACCAGGAAGGTGAGGAAGCTGAATGCGTACAAAGCACGCCCGCTCATGCCTGAAGTAAACATGTGGTGCCCCCAAACAAAATAGCCCACAAAAGCAATGGCCAGCGAGGAAAGCACAATGGCTTTGTATCCATAAATTCTCTTTTGCGAAAACACCGGAAGGATCTCGCTGATGGCGCCCATGCCCGGCAAAATCATGATGTAAACAGCCGGGTGCGAATAGATCCAGAACAGGTGCTGATACAGGATGGGGTCGCCACCCAGGCGGGGGTCAAATACTCCTATACCCAGCAATCTCTCCATTACTGTCAATAAAAGAGTGATCCCGATAACGGGTGTGGCAAGTATCTGTATCCAGGCGGTAGCATAGAGGGTCCAGGGGAAAAGGGGCATCTTGAACCAGGTCATGCCAGGGGCACGCATACGGTGTATGGTTACCACAAAGTTGATCCCGGTAAGAATAGATGAAAAACCCAGAATAAAAGCTCCGAAGAGAGCCGGAAGAATATTAACCGGGGTCTGGAATGAATAAGGGGCATAAAAGGTCCAGCCGGTATCGGGCCATCCGCCAATGAACTGCGACGACAATACCACCAATATCCCGATCACATAAACCCACCAGGAGAGCAGGTTAAGACGCGGGAAAGCAACATCCTTGGCTCCAATCATAATGGGAAGGAAGAAGTTGCCGAAAACGGCCGGTAACCCGGGTACTACAATGATGAAAATCATGATAATACCGTGTACCGTAAACATGGCATTATAGGTCTGGGGGCCCATGATGGTATACCCCGGGGCCAGCATCTGCAGTTTCATGAGCAGACCCAGCAGGGCAGCAAGGGAGAAAAACACCAGCATGGTGTAAAGGTATAGCAGCCCTACACGCTTGTGGTCGGTTGAAAGGATCCATCCCAGGATCCCTTTATACTTCCCTTGGTATTCGAGGAAACTCACGTGTTTCGGTGTTGTTGTATCTGACATAGGGATCAAATATAGTTTGAGATTAAATTGTTGATTTTCTTTTGGGTTTTAAAACCAGCACCAGAAACACTACCAGTGCCATAAACAGGATGAGAGTACCCGCCACTCGTGTTACATTGAAAACGTAGGCTTGCCCTTGTGGATCGTAAGAATAGCAGAAAGCCAGAATCCTGCTCATGGAAGGTCCCGATTTGCCTTGTGCTGTCTCTACCACTGCCAGTCGCAGATCCATGGGAAGGAAATAAGTGCCGTGCAGGTAGCGGGTTATTTTTCCTTCTTCACTTACAAAGATAAGGGCAGAAGTATGCATGAAGTCGAGCCCCTGTCTTTTGTAATTAAAGCCCACCGCATTGGTAAGTTTGCGCGAATTGAGACTGTCGGTGGTGAAAAACCGCCAGCCTTCCGGATCAAACTCTTTATTGATAAGCATGTGGTAGCTGTTCTGGTTCGACAGTGCCAGGGTAGAGCCCTCCGTGGGGTCAAAACTAATGTTGAGAATCTGGAAATCCTGCCCCAGCACCAGGTTACTGTTCTGGATTACCTCAGCCACCGAAGTCATAAACGGGCTGCAAATGCCCGGACAACGGTAATACACTATGGCAATGGCCGTGGGCTTGTCGATCAAAGAAAGCATGTTTTCACGCTCTCCCCTTGTGTTGATGATGTAGATGTCATCGGGCAGGTAAGTGTCGAGCCTTTCTACGATACCTATTTCCGGTTCCGGGGCATAGCCCTGTGCAGCCGATTGTTCAAGGGCTGCAGCAGATACCAGTAAAGCAATAACCCAGTGCAAAATATTTTTCATGTTGCTGTCTTTATTGATTTATTCTTTTCGGCGTTTTTAGTTCCTGTTGCCGCAATCAAGTCTTATGTAATTCTTTATAACTCTCAACTCTAAATATGATGATGCAGGCTCTCTTCCAGGAAGGGATGATTTTTGGGAACCAGCGAATGTTTAGCCAGTGCCATAAATGTAGCGCCAAGGTACAAGCCGGCATAACCCAACCAGGTGCCTATTTCGAGCCATCCAAACTTCATGGGGCCATAAGCGCCGGGCATGATCTGCACGAAAATACTGATCCATAAACCCACAATCAGCAGTGTGCTGATGCTAAGCAGAACCATTGGTTTTTTTCCAATGTCATCGGCCATCATAACGATAAATGGGATTGCAAAATTCACAATAAGTTCGGCATAGAACAGAAACTGCCATTCTCCCAGGAAGCGTGGTTTGTAATACACTGTCAGTTCAGGGATGTTGGCATACCAAAGGATCAGGAACTGCATGAACCAGAGGTATCCGAAAACGATACTGAAGCGGAACAGGTAGCGCGCCAGGTCGTGGAAGTGAGCGTCATTTACCTTGGCAAAGTAACCCTGCGACCTCAGGAAAAGTACCATCAGAATGATAGCCGCCGAGCCATAATACATACTCAAGACCATGTTGCGAAATCCAAACAGGGTGCTGTACCAGTGTGAGTCGATGGTCATGATCCAGTCTTTGGAGGCAAAGGAAAAGAAAATGGCTCCGATAAAAATAAATACCTGGGCATAATAGCGGCTTTTCTCGTGGTAGCGAATATCTGCATTCTGGTCTTCCAGGCGGGCATATTTGCGAAGCATCCAAGCTGCCAGCAGGAAAATGGCGAAATACATCACGATACGTATCATGAAAAAAGGCACATTCAGGAACGGAGCTTTGTGGGCAATGAGTTTATCTGTTTCGGTAATGCCAGGCTGTGCCCATTCATACACCTGGGGTAGTCCGAAATACATAAGCACCATCAGCACTGCACCTATGGGCAGAAACGCCCCCAGGGCCAGCGGAATACGCTGCAGCATGGCCGACCAGCCCGAATTGGTGATATACTGAATGCTGTAAAACAGCAGGGCGCCCATGGCCAGGGTAATGAAGTAATAGTTGTTGAGCAGAATATTGTTCCAGGTGCGTTGGGTGTCGGTAAGAAAACCCGCTGCCAGGGCAATAATTCCAATGATGATAAGTCCTGCAAAGAGCAGGTTCATATTCTTTCGGGGTGCGAATGTTGTTTCCATCTGTGCAGGGTTTATTGCTTTTCCTGAATAATATTTTCTATGAATGCAACGATCTTCCAGCGTTGCTCGGGGCTGATGAGTGAGCCATGTTCTCCCATAACGCCCCATCCGGCGCTAATTACGTGATACAGCTCGCCGGAAGGTTGGTTTACAATACGCTCATCGAGCAGGCTTGTAGGCGGAATAACATATTTGCCACTGGTATGCAGCCAGCCTTGTCCATCGCCTTTTGTGCCATGGCATTGTGCACAGAAGATCCTGTAAAGCTCTTTGCCCTCTTCCAGCATTTGGGTATTGATGGCAAGGGGATTTCGCAGGTTTTTTCCTGCCAGATCCCGCCCCTCAAAGTCAGCACTGTAGGGGTAAGGCTGCATATGACGCGGTACGGTGCCCTCCACGGGTTTGCGCATAGTACGGCCATCTTCCATGGCAGGGTTTTCCGACCAGGTTTTATAATCATATCCGTGGGCCATATCTGGAAAGTATTCATAGCCTTTGTCTTCCCGGCTGCGGTCGCAGGAGGCCAGTGTAAGCAGAAATACTGCCACAAGGGAAAGATTAAGAAGCGAACGTACGGTAGTGGGTAAACTCATCATCTTGTTATACTTGTTGTTTGTTTTTCTTTTTCTTTGTAATTGCATCCTGGTTTGTCAGGGCTTAAGCTCCATTTCACTGATCTCCTCGGCGCCATCCTCCCTGAGCCAACCCTTAATCTCCTCCGGGTTGTAGTTCTGGTCCAGTACAAGGTAGAAGGAATCGTCGGTTGCATCTTCTCTGATGTTTTGTGCTGGTTTTCCAGGGAAGATAAAGCTTCGGCCATGGAAAGTAAGTACCGAAAGGATGGTGGTAAGTAATATGCATGCCAAAAACATGATCACCACCATGGGGGGGAAGCTAAAGATCGGTTTTCCACCATAAGAAATGGGGTAATCGATCACCGATGTGTAATAGATAAAGCTGAATGTGGCAACTAAGGCAAAAATGCCATACAGTACCGATGCATAGGGCAGGCGCGACTCACGGGTAACCTTCTTGAGGATATCGTGGGTGGCAAAAGGACCATAAACATCCAGTATGTTTACCTTTTGTGTCTTAAGCCGTGTGAGGGCTTTTGCCAGCAGGGCTTCATCTCTGAATTTTGCAACAATATTTTTGGGAACCATAGGATTTATTTTTTCAGTTTCCGTTTTTTTATCTCTGAGCCTCAGTCCCTGAAGCAGTTTGCCTGGGGCCGATGGTCTGCAATAATTAGTTTCCTTCCTTTCTGAAGGCTTTTACCTCATTGATGGCAATGATTGGGATATAACGAATAAACAGCAGCATTCCGCAGATGAAAATCCCAAACGTACCCACATAAATACCAATATCTACCAGGGTGGGAGAGTAGGCTGTCCAGCTTGAAGGCAGGAAGTCTTCGGCCAGCGAAGATATCAGGATGATAAATCGCTCGAACCACATCCCGATGTTGATTATAATGGATACAGCAAACAGTATCCATACATTTCGGCGTGCTTTTTTAAACCAGAATACCTGCGGAGCAATGGCATTACAGAAAACCATTATCCAGAATGCGGTGCTGAACGAACCGGTCATACGGGCATTGAAGAAGGTATAGAGTTCGTAATCCACCCCTGAGTACCAGGCAATGAATATTTCGATGGCATAGGCAAGCCCGATAACCAGCGAGCCGAATTTGAGCACATTGGCTATGGCATCTATATGCTTATTGGTAATGTATTGTTTGATGTCGAAGGCTTTGCGCATAAGCAGCATAATGGTAAGTACCATGGCAAAGCCTGAGAAAATGGCCCCCACGAAGAAGTAGGGAGGCAAAATGGTGGCATGCCATCCTGGTAATATTGACACAGCAAAGTCGAGGGCAACAATGGTGTGAACCGAAATTACCAGGGGTGCTGCCAGCCCACCCAGAATACGGGTAAGTGTTTCGTAGCGGTTGTAGGTAATCATCGAGCCATTCCAACCCATGCTGAAGAATCCATAGAGGGCTTTGCCAATTTTGCTTTTTGATCTGTCGCGAAGGGTGGCCAGATCGGGTACCATTCCAAAATACCAAAGGGTAATAGACATGAGCAGATAGGTGCTGATGGCTACCACGTCCCACAGCAGGGGTGAATTGAAGTTTACCCACAGCAATCGGGTGTTGGGGTAAGGCAGGATGAAGAACGCCAGCCATGGACGACCCATGTGAATAAGCGGAAACAATCCGGCACACATTACGGCAAACACCGTCATGGCTTCAGCAGTACGGTTGATGGAAGCTGCCCAGCGCTGGCGGAATACCAGAAAGAAGATGGTGAAGGCGGTGCCGGCATGCCCGATACCAATCCACCAAACGAAGTTGATGATGTCCCATCCCCAGGCTACACTGTTTGTGAGGCCCCAGGTACCCAGGCCCTGGCTCAGCGACATGTAAAAGGCCCAGCCGCCATATGCCAGCATGAGGGTTCCCAGCCCCATACCTACCAGCCACCACAGGGGAAGGGTATCTTCTCCGGGGGCAACCAGATCACGGGTAATCTCATTGTTGCTTTTAGAGGCCGCAACCATGGGCCATCTGATGCTACTCGTTATCATGTGTGTAAGGTTATTTGTATGCTGTTTGTTTTTTCAAAGGTGTGAGGTATGAGGTGTGAGGTGTGGGGTTTTCTTTTTTCAACCCTAACCTTAACCTTAACCTTTCGTATTTCTTATTTTGGTTAAATACCCAACGGTGGGTAGTGTATGCAGTTCTTCCAGCAGATGGTAGTTGCGTGGGTCCTTTACCAGCTTTGCAACACGGCTGTTGGGGTCGTTGAGATCGCCAAACACCAAAGCCTGCGATGGGCATGAAGAGGCGCATGCCGGAACAATATCACCATCCTGCAGCTTACGTCTTTCGTTCTTGGCTTTCAACTTGCCCTCCTGGATACGTTGTATACAGAAAGAGCATTTCTCTACCACTCCACGCTCACGCACTGTAACATCAGGATTGAGTACCATGCGTCCCAGTTCTGAGTTCATGTTGAAATCGAACCTGTCGTTCATAGCATACCGGAACCAGTTGAAACGGCGTACTTTGTAGGGGCAGTTATTGATACAGTATTTGGTTCCCACACAACGGTTGTATGCCATCTGGTTGATGCCTTCGTGGCTATGGTTGGTTGCCGATACCGGGCAAACGTTCTCGCAGGGAGCATTGTCGCAATGCTGACACATCAGGGGCTGATATACCACGCCAGGGTTTTCTGCATCGCCGGTGTAGTAGCGGTCAATGCGCATCCAGTGCATGATACGGCGGCGACGTACTTCGTCTTTCCCAACCACAGGGGTGTTGTTTTCGGCCTGGCATGAAATCACACACGTACTGCAACCGGTACAGGCATTCAGATCCACCATGAGGGCCCAGTGGTGTCCTTCAAATTTTTGCTCAGGGTACAAGGTAACCATGTGCTTGAGGTGGTAATCGCGAATCTCATTGCCGGCTTTAGGGCTTTGCTGATATTTATCGAGGGTCGACTCTCTTACAATATGGCGACCTTCCATGCTGTGATGGGTCTGGGTACGGGCAAACTCGTAACCACTGCCGGTTTTTTCCCAGTTTGTAAGGTTCCAGGAGAAAGGCTGGGTATTGAGAAGACGGAAGGCATTTACACCTACCTGTTCGGCACTCTTGCCGGCATACTCTCTGCCATAGCCCAGGGCCAGGGTAAAGCACTGGTAGGCTTGTCCGGGTTGTATCAATACCGGAACTTCAAGGTTGTTGAGGCTAACTTTGTCGCCATCTTTCAGTCCGTGTTCCTGTGCAAAGCGGGGAGATACGGCAGCAAAATTATCCCAGCACACTTTGGTTACCGGATCGGGCAATTCCTGCAGCCACGGGTTGTTGGCATAGGCTCCATCGGCAACATTCACATTTTCAACTACCATAAACTGAACTTCCGATGCCTGTGCTGTTTGGCTTTTGAGTTTTGATACTGCTTCGGAGGCCGTTTCTGTGCGAAGGTTTGCTGCAAAGTTGCGGGTTTCGTTGTTTTCGAATACACCAGCTTGTAATGTATTGACCCAGAACTGTTCAAAATCAGGATGCTGATTTTGAGTGGGGAACCATACCCTGCGTGCAAACTGTTTGATGTATGCATGATAATCTGTATCCATATCCAGCCATGCCAGAAGAGATGATTGAAACTGGCGGGTATTGAAAATGGGTTGCATAACGGGTTGTATAAGGGCATGCGTACCCCAGGCGGGCATAGCTTCTCCCCACGATTCCAGGTAGTGGTTGTCGGGTAAAATGTAGGCGCATGCTTTTGCCGTTTCATCTTTGGCAGTGGCAAAAGATACCGATACCGGCACTTTTTGCAGGGCATCTCTCATGCGGTCTGCATGCTGATGGTTGTACAAGGGGTTGGATTTGTAAAACAGCACCATTTCTGCATTCCCTTTTTCCATCTCTTCTATCATTTGGCCAAAGGCTTCGGGGTTGCCATGGCCCATGTTGAGGGGTTTGCGGTTGTCGAGGGTATTGCCATAGGCTTCGGCCATGCTGTTGATGGCATTGATCAGCACCTGTGCCTGCAGATTATTGTGCCCGCAAACCACAATAGCTTTGCCTTTGTGAGCCAGAATTTCCTGTGCCAGCTGGCGTGTATCGAATTGGGTAGAGGGTGAACTGAAAACAGGATTGCCGGTGAGAGAGGCCATTTCGTTGTACAGCTCCATAATGATCTCCAGCTCCTCTGAAGGTTTTACCGCAACACGTTGATCGGCATTGGAGCCGGTAACAGACATCCCCGCTTCGAAATGAATATGCCGCGACATGGTTTGCTTCTCTTCAGATACCCGGCGTGTTTTTGCATATCGATGAGAGAAGCTTACCGGAGCCAGCCATGTGGCAAGAAAATCGGCACTGAAGCTTACAATCAGATCGGCTTTGTCGAATCGATAATCGGGTATGGCATCTGCCTGGAAGCTTAACTGGTGAGCCTGGCGGATGGCTTCATAACCCACAGCATCCCAGCTGATCCATTGGAGAGCAGGATATTTCTGCTGCAGGTTAGTGATGATTTCGTGGGTGGTACGGCTCAAGATACCAGGAGTTACCAGGTAGCATTTTTTGCCTTTTTCTGCTGCCCGAAGCAGTGTGTCTTTGATGGCACTGTCAGCTTCATCCCATGCCACTTTCTCTCCATTCAGGGTAGGGTATTTGTAGCGGGCGCCGTCATCATACAAGCTTAAAACCGAGGCCTGCACAATGGCATTGGTACCACCACCGGTAAAACTGCACAAGTCGTTTCCTTCAATTTTGATGGGCCTGCCATCGCGACTTTTTACCAGCACGCTGCAAAACCGGTTTCCGTCAACAAAACTGGAGGCGTACCAGTTGGCTTTGCCCGGGGTAAGCGTTTCGGGCTGATGCAGGTAAGGGATGGCTTTTTTTACAGGGTTTTCGCATGCCGACAATACGGTGGCAGAGAAGAAACTTATGCCGCACCATTTCAAAAAATCGCGACGTGAACTGGATTTGTCGTTGGCTTCATTGGCCAGGATCTCCATCATCGATGACTCCTGTTCTTCTTTGGGCGGCTGATAGTCGGCCCGGGTTTCTTCGATGCTTTGCCAGTATTTTTTTTCCATTGATAGTATGTTGTTTATGGCTTATTCTTAGAGATAAAGGGGGTGCCAGACAGTGCATTCAGATGGGTTGTCCGGGCAGCTGGTATAAATTAATAGTGACAACTCATGCAATCTTCGCCACCGAGGTCGGCAGCTGTTACTGCATCAATCTCTCCATTGCGTATTTTCTCGTGCAACCTTTCATAGATTTCAAAATAGGGGTTGTCGAGGAAGTCTACATTGTTTTCACGGTGGCAGGTAAGGCACCATCCCATGGAAAGATCTTCTACCTGTTTCAGGATATGCATGGTCTCTACCTGTCCGTGGCACTCTGAGCAGTCAAGTTTCCCGGCATTTACGTGCTGTGCATGGCTGAAAAAGCTGTGATCGGGCAGTTTATGTATGCGAATCCATTCAATGGGTTCGCCCGTTTCGGCAGCACGATGGATCTTATTGATCTCAAAACGACCACTGTTGGCTCCATTGCGTACCACATTATGGCAGTTGAGGCAAACGTTGTTGGAAGGGAAGTTGGCTGTAAGGCTGTAATCGGCTGTAAAGTGGCAGTACCTGCAATCGATCTCGTTTTCTCCTGCATGTATCAGGTGCGAGAACTTGATGGGCTGATCGGGTGCGTACCCCTGGGTGCGGCCCAGAGCCTGAGCTTCTGTCATGGCAAATTGCCCATGAACGGCAATACCCACCAAAAGAATTGCAATATGGATACCTTTGAATTTGATCTTACGGGTAATAAGCAGATCAATGAGTGCCAGCAGCATCAGGGCTCCCAAGCCCCAAAAAATAAAGGCCCTCACAGGATATGCTTGCAATTCCCCGGGGCCTTGTTCCAGAAGTACCATGTAGTAGGCTTCCAGTAAATGTTGTTCCTCCTGGTTGATGTTCATTCCGGCATGATCTTCCATCATGCGTGCAGAAACAGGATTGTTCATCAGATCCATAATGGAGTAATCGGGTGTGAGGCTCCACAGTTTGGCCATCTCCCATGCCGCAGGGTTCCAGTTGATGTCGTGCTGGGGTTTGGTGTAATGGCAGGATGCACAATCGTGCTGCCCACTGCGAAATGGCACCAGTCCTTTGAATAATCTTTCTCCTCTTCTTTTTTGCTGCGAGGTGTATTCTCCCCTTACGAACAGGGGCTCTGGGTCCTCCTCTGCAAGTACCTCGTCTGGCTCCTCTTGTGGGCTACCATCCTCTGAGGCGATAACTTCCTCTACCGTTGTTTCTTGCAGGGTATCGGTAACCTCTTCACCCCTTAGGGAGCGGATAGAGAGCAAGGTACAAATAACCAACAAGCTGATCATAACCATAGGCCACGACCCGATTCGTAGAGTCTTGATTGATGTTTTTAGCAGGTTTTTCTTCATGTGCTGAGAGTATTTTCACTTTTTTTTTGAAAAATCGTTGCAGATTTGGTGTGCCGACATTTCGGAATTCCAATGCTTAAATGCTGACAATCTGGTTTTTGCAAGTGAAAGAGCGTAGGCTGTACACGCAAAGGTTTTGATTTTCAGTAGATGTGGCTAAATTATAAAAAAAATAATCCGATGCAACCTGCATACCTTATTCATAATGTTTCAAAATAAAGGTGATGGGTTGTATGCATTTGCAAGGACGTTGACAGTGGCCCATGCTTTTTAATCAGAAATAGACAACGGTATTTCTTTTGGGAGGTATTTTTATTGTCATGAAACTGACCCCTTCCATGGCATGACAGGTATTGCAGCTTGCTGTCAGGTTTGTGAAAGCCGCCATAAACACTTCGGGGTTGGCCTCCTCAATTGCCTTCTCCATTTGCGGAAGAGCTTGCTGCATAAATTGTTGTGCCGATTGTTTGCGCTCGGGGCGTCTTATAAAGCCCTGATCCATGGCTTCTTCTATATGCTCACGCTGATACTCGGCATATTCCCAGTTCTGATCCATACCTGCCCAATAGAGCTCATGGTACCGATAGGCGGTTTCCATCATAGTACGGCTGAATCCCTGAAATTGTTCTTCTATATTATCAAGAATCTCTTCCCTGGTTTCGCCCAACCATTGGGTTTCGAAGGTGGTTTGTTGTGTTGTTTGCTGGCAGGCCTGAAAAGTAAAAACCAGCATTAATACCGGAAAAGAAAAAAGTACAATTTTTCGCATAACTTGTTGTGTTTTTGTTTCTGCGAATATATGCCAAATTGCTAAAATCTTCCGGTGAAAAGGGCTTTTGATGCGCTATTTGAAATAATTCTAAATAAAAACACGCTGTGGTTTTCTGAGAAATGCCAGCATCAAGTCAGGTTTTATTTCTTTAAAATATTGATTTTTTCAGGATTGGGTTTGAAAAAGCATTGTTGTGGATTACATGAAGAGGTAGGGGGTGCATAAATGATAATTTCCGAACTCTCACCTGAAGATTCAATACGACAAGTAAGTTCCTTATACTCTCCCAGGAATTTCTCCTTTACAATAGTGCCGCAAGAGCATCCTTCACCGCTCGATTGCAAGGATATTTCTTCGGGACGGATGGAAATTATTACTTCTTTCCCCACATCTTGTTCCGGTATTGAGGCAGGGAAGAAACCAATCGGGGTATGTAAACCATCTTTTTCTGTTCTGGCTTTCAGGAAATTACTCCTTCCAAAGAAGTCCGAAACATATTCATTTACAGGTTGAGAATAAATTTGTTGCGGGGTGCCCCATTGCAGTGCCTTTCCTTTTTGCATTACTACAACCTGATCGGCAATGGTCATAACATCTTTGGTATCGTGAGTAACAAAAATAGCAGTAGCAGATGTTTTGCGGATAATCTGGCTGATATCTTCGCGCATCTGGGTTTTGCGCATACTATCTATATTGCTGAAAGGCTCATCGAAAAGGATCAGTTGGGGTTGGGGTGCAAGTGCCCTTGCCAGTGCCACCCTTTGTTTTTGCCCGCCAGAGAGCTGATGAGGATATCTTTTTTCCAGCCCTTGTAATCCGCTCAATGCCATAATCTCTGCAATGCGCTCTTCTGCCTGCCGGCCCGGTATCCTGAACAATCCAAAACGGATGTTTTCCCATACAGTTTTGTGGGGAAACAGTGCATAATCCTGGAAAACAATCCCCACTTGCCGCTGCTGTGGTTCAACGAATTGTCCCTCACCGGCAACATTTTTTCCGTTCAGCCAGATGGATCCCGTATCTGGAGTTTCAAAACCTGCAATCATCCGTAAGATGGTGGTTTTACCGCAGCCGCTTTCGCCCAGCAGTGCAACAATATGCCCCGGCTTTACCTCCAGGTTAAACTCTGAAACTGCCCACTCTGCAGATCCTTTGAATTTTTTGCCAAGATTTTTTATTTCCAGAATATACATTTTGCTGTTTTTTACTTCGTTTGTAAACCGGCTGGCAGTTAGTTGTTTCTCACCTTTGCGTTTGCCTTACATCTGCTGTTTGATAATGGCAGCTGTGCTGCTGATGAAGGCCTGTGGCCAGGCTGTTTTTTAATCTTTTTTCCCCATAAAACGGTTAAGAACAGCAACGGGCACAAGGCCTACCAGCACAATGATAAGTGCTGCAGGCGCGGCCTCTGCAATTCTTTCATCAGAAGCAAACTCGAAAGCCCTGATGGCCAGTGTGTCGAAATTAAAGGGGCGTAGTATCAGAGTAAGAGGTAATTCTTTCAGAACATCAATAAACACAAGCAGTACCGCACTGATGATACCTCCCTTGAGTAACGGGATCTGGATGTTTGCCAGGGTTTTCAGTCCGGAAGCACCCAGCGAGCGGGAGGCTTCATCCACTGAACGTGGAATTCTTTCCATACCACTGTCAATACTGTTGTAACCCACAGCCATGAAACGCACCACATAGGCAAAAACCAGAGCGAGCCAGGTTCCGGTCAGGGCAATTCTCAGTCCACCGGTATTCAGGCTGGCAAGGTATCCATCCAGCCACAAAAAGGGTATCAGAATACCTATGGCTACTACTGCACCGGGCAAGGCATAACCCAGGGTAGCTGTTCGGGCCAGAAACTTCATCAGGGTGGAAGGAAAGCTTCTGAGCGCAAAGGCAATCATCAGAGCGAGTATTCCTACGGCAACCGAAGCCATGGCCGAAAGCAAAAAGCTATTGCCGATCAATTGTACAAATCGTGGGTCAATTACCTGATGCGCTGTGAGGCTGCTCCAGTAAAGGAGCATACCAACAGGGATAAGGAAGCCCAGCATAAGCGGAATCATACACCATATCCAGGCAGCTAAGCCATGGAAAGACTTCAGAGTGGTGGGTTTTACCGGGCGGTAAGAGCTTCCCAGGGTATCGTATCGCATCTGGCCACGCTGAAAGCGCTCCAGGAGGATCAGGGCCAGAACAAAGATCATCAGGTAAGCCGAAAGTTTCAATGCACTCTGTGGGTGCGAAAAGGCAAACCATGCAGTGAAAATACCTGTAGTAAAAGTCTCCACCCCAAAATACCGTACCAGACCATAGTCGTTTAATACTTCCATCAGTGCCAGAGATATACCCGCCACAATGGCAGGGCGTGCCAGGGGAAGTGCTACCTGAAAGAAGATCTGGCCCGGCTTTTTACCAAGTGATGCGGCAACCTCAAACAGTGCCGACGACTGTCTGTTAAAATAGGCACGGGTGATAAGAAAAACATAGGGGTACAAGGCCAGGGAGAAAATGAAAACTGCACCGGGGAGCGATAATACATCAAAAAAAAGAGATTGCCCCGTGTGTATTCCCAAGTGATTGCGAGCAAATACATAAACCGGTGAAGTGTAATCCAGTATTCCGGCCCAGGTAAATCCGCCAATATAGGCAGGCAGTGAAATGGGCAGAACAAGAGCCCAGGAAAAGAAACGACGACCCGGAAATTTGTACATGCTTACCAGCCATGCTGTGCTTACCCCCATAATAAAGGTTAGCGCGGCTACTCCCAGCAACAGCCATGTAGTGTTGATAAGGTAAGTAGGCAGCAGGCTGTACATGATATGCTGCCAGGTGGGCCCTCCTTCTGTAAATATGTTGGAAAATACAATGATCAGTGGCAGAGAAATGAGCAGGGCTGCAATTAAAGCAGCCCAAACCCAACCACTTTGCAACTGTCTGCTTACATGGATTGAAAGAAGAGGAACTCCAGGTTTAATCATGTTTTTTTTAGTGCCAACCGGCCTGGTTAAAGATAATCATTGCCTGATGCAGGTGCTGGCCCAACTGGTCCAGGGGTAATGTATCGGCCTTAAATGTTCCCCATTGTTGCAACAATTCGGGCCATTCCACCTCTTCATGCACAGGATACTCAAAATTCTCTTCGGCAAATACACGCTGGGAGGCAGGGTTCAGCAGAAACTCTATAAGCTGCTGTGCATTGCTTTTGTTGGGGGCATGTGCTGTTATGGCTATACCGCTGATATTGATGTGCGAGCCACGATCCTGCTGATTGGGAAAAAATATTTTCATACGAGAGGCAATGTTACGTTCTTCCGCGTTGGGCGAGTTTAGCAGCAGCCCCATATAATAAGTATTTACAATGGCTGCATGGCCAACTCCTGCAGCAATGGCTTTTACCTGGTCGCGGTCGTTGCCCCTGGGGGTTTGCGCCATGTTTGCAACCAGTCCACGGGCCCATTGCAAAGCCTGCTCTTCACCCAAAGCAGCCAGGAGGCTTGCCATAAGGGTTTGATTGTAGTGGTTTTGCGAAGAGCGCACCAATATGCGTCCTTTCCAGTGGGGCTGGGTAAGAGCTTCATAGGTAGACAGCTCAGCCAGATCTACCAGGTCTGGGTCATATACAATTACCCTTGCCCTTTTGGTAAAACCTGTCCAGTAATGCTGACTGTCGCGCAAGTAGGCGGGCACCCATTGACTGATTTTTACAGGATCCATGGGCTGCAAAAGACCCTTCTCCCCGGCATGTATCATACGACCTGCATCGGCAGTGATAAAAAGATCGGCCGGTGAGTTGCTCCCCTCCAGTTCAAGACGGTTGATGAGCTGGTCGGTATCGGCCTTTACAAGGTTTACACGAATACCTGTTTGGCGGGTAAACTCCCTGAAAAGCTCTTCATCGGCCTGGTAATGCCTGCCTGAGTAAATATTGACCACCTCCTGATCACTTGAGCAGGATAGTAATGTGAAAAGTGAAACAAAAAGGAATAGTGTCAGTGAAAGAGTACGCATATCTATTAGTTTTTGGCAAAATTAATAAGATTAAGTCTAAATAAAAATAGTGCTGTGCCGAATTAAGCAATCAGGTACTGCATTTCTGTGACACTGGGTGTTTGTTAATTTTTTTAAGAATTAATAGTGGGATTGTTTGTTTGTTTTGGGGGTGATTTAGAGTTGTTAATAGATATTTTGGCTGGAGAACGAAAAGTATGGAATTTTGTTTTATTTGATTTGTGGGATTAGAAAGGCTAATTTTATCCCTTTGGTAGAGTAGGTTGTTTCACTTTTTTCTGCTTAGCAGTGCACATGAGACTGGCTTTACCTGACAAACAAAACACATTAACCAAAACCTTATCCCATGAAAAGATTTATACCCTTTATTCTGTTGGTGTTCGTTATCCAGGCAAGCCTTTCGGCCCAGTCGAACCTGCTTAGGTGGGTCAGTCATGGTTCTTCCCCCAATGCATTAATGGCAGAGGGTGTTACCACCGATCCTTCTGGCAATGCCTACGTTACCGGTTACTTTAATACTTATTTTGCATGGGAAGGCGATACGCTGGAAGTTGTTTCGCCACGCAACAGTATGTATTTTGCCAAAATTTCTCCCCAACAGGAAGTCCTTTGGCAAGTCACTGCTCAGGCCGATGGCATACAGGGAGTTACCGGGTTTAAGAGTGTTTACCGGAACGGATTTGTGTATCTGATGGGCGACCTCAGGGGCACCGCTACGTTTACCTCTATGGATTTTTCTGATGTAACCGTTTCGGGCAACGATTTCCGAACCATGTATGTGGCAAAATACACCGATACGGGTATCCTGGAGTGGGTACGTACCCTAACCACCAATAACAGTTCGGGTTTTACACTTACAGGAGGTACTCACGATCTGGCTGTAGATCATACCGGGGCAGTATATATATCCACACAGTTCCGCAACAATCTCAATATTGCCGGAGTAGCGGTGGCTGATCCTACTCCCGGGGAAAATCTTTTCAATGCACTGGTTGCCAAGCTCGATGCCAATGGTGCTTACCAATGGCACTGGACCAGCACCCATAGTGGAGCCGATCAGGGGCAGGCCATCAACATCCGCAACAACAATGAACTATATGTTGCCGTGAGGTATTCCGACTCTCTGAGCGTGGGAGGTCATATTTCCACCAGGGCAGGGCAGGGTGGCCTGGCACTGATACAGTTTGATCTGGCGGGAAATTATCAGTGGCACCGCTTTATGGAAACCCAAAGCAATCTTGCCACCGGGGTGCGTTGCTTCAGTATGGAATTCAGCACCGATAATCATATTTACCTGGCAGGATCCTACCGAACGGATATTGTATGGGGTGTGGATACTTTGCTGGCAACGGTAAATGAATCCCGCACCGATGGCTTTATTATCAAGATCGATGCAGAAGATAAGCTATGGCAATGGGGAAAGGCCTACGGCGATCCTGCTGAGAATGATGAAATAAAGTCGGTACTGGTATCTGCCGATCAGGATCTTTTCTTTACAGGCATATTCAGGGGCACCATGCAACTTACCGACGATCTGGAGCTGGTAGCTACTGGCACTTCTGCCGATGGTTTCTGGGCCATGGCCAACGACCAGGGAGAACCCTGGGATGGTTTTGCCTTTGGGGGAGTTTCCAACGTAGTGCTCACCCAGGCAGCTCTTTCTCCATTGGGAGAATATTTTGTAATGGGACGATTTCAGAACCTTTGGGCTTATGCAGATGTAGAGCTTGAGTCATGGAACAGCTTCGATATGTTTTTACTCAAGCTTTCTCCGGCATCTTCCAATGCTTCCCTGGCCGAGATTTTTATCGATGATCAGATGCTTGATGGATTTGACCCACAGATTTTGCAATACGAATTTGCGCTGGATAATGATGTGCAGCAGGTTCCCATGGTATCGGCTACCCTGGCTGACCTGGCTGCTACATTGGAAATTGTGCAGGCCCAGTCAATTGATGGCGAAGAAACCCAAAGGACGGCCACACTTACCGTTACAGCAGAGGATGGCGAAACCCTGCTGGTGTATGAGGTGGTTTTCCGATACAAACGCACCAATACACTGCTTGAGGCTTTGTTCCTTGATGGTGAGGCGGTAGAAGGTTTTAATCCTTTGCAAAACGATTATTATTTTGTAATTCCCTCTCTTGAGGCCATCCCTGCAATTACAGCCATCACCCACGATCCTGCAGCCTCATACCAGGTAATTGACCCTGATCCCGACATGGAGGGAAGCCCATGGATCGTGTACATTGTGCTTGTAACTGCCGAGGATACTGCTTTCGAACAGGAGTACAGTATTTCTTTCAGAGAGATAGATACCAACGCCAGGCTACTGGAGATTACCCTGGATGATCAACCTCTTGCAGGGTTCAATCCCGAAACCTTTCAATATACAATTGTACTGCCTCCCGGCACTGAACAGATGCCGCAGATCCAGGCCGTAGCCGAAAGTGAATTTGCACAGGTAATCATCATTCCCGCCGAAAGCCTTTCCGGAACCGAAGCGCAGAGAACTGCAAGTGTTGTAGTTACAGCAGAGGATGAAACTACAATCCTCACTTACACTATCCTTTTCTCACTTGATGATACAGGGATTAATGAATGGCTCCATCAGGCAGGTTTTGTTTATCCTAACCCTGCCAGGGAGAGTATCTGGGTTCGCGGAGAAGGTATTCATGCCGACCTTGAAATTGTAAGTCTTGAAGGTAAGGAGGTTATAAGGGTTTCGGTAAATGGTGGCGAAAAAATTTCTGTAGAGCATCTGCCTCCAGGGGTATACCTTCTGAGGCTTGTGCATAGCCATAGTGTGCTGTTTCAACAGAAATTGATAGTTCAGTAACTTACAGCATCTTAGGGTCAGGATACTAACCCTTGCATACCTTGCAGCTCTCAAAGCAAAACACATCCACTATCCAAAAATTTAATATCCAGTGAATAAGATCCACAAAATTTTCATGCTATTCAGCCTGTTAGGGCTGATCATGATCCATCAACCCTCCTGGTCGCAGCATGCGGCTGCAGTACCTGAGCCTCAGAAAATCAGACAACTGCGCAGTTTGCTCAGCGAGGTGAATGCCAAATGGGAACAGAAGCAGATCAGAAGCGATGCCATGCAACGGGCCCGTGTGGCCGAAACACATCCTTCCGATACCACACTTACACTGCGTCTGATGGGTTTCAGCCCCACGGGCGAGCCCATCTACTACCAGACCTACAACCTTTTTGCGGCACAAAGTCTTAATACCCATCAACTGTGGAGCGGTGGTATGTCGGAGCTCAATCTCAATGGCGAGGGTATTACCCTGCATGTTTGGGATGGGGGTACCCTGCGCCATACCCATCAGGAGTTTGCAGGAAGAACCACCCAGATGGATACGGGAGGTTTTATGAACGGACATGCCACCCATGTATCGGGTACCATGGTTGCTGCCGGGGTGGTGCCCACTGCACGCGGAATGGCCCCGCAGGCAAATCTGCATGCCTATACCTTTGCCAATGATGAAGAAGAAATGATCGAAGCAGCTGCCAATGGAGCACTGCTCTCCAACCACTCCTATGGCAGGCCCACGGGTTGGCTTTTTCATACCAATCAATGGTGGTGGTATGGCGATACCCGGATCAGCGAAGTAGAGGATTATAAATTCGGGTTTTATACTGATGAAACCCGTATCCGTGATGAAATTACCTACCTGGCGCCTTTCTATCTGCAGGTGCATGCCGCCGGAAATGACCGTCTTGATGTGGGGCCGGCTCCCGGCCAGGAACACAATGTGTTTGACCATACTATCGGAGAATGGGTAAAATCCACAACACCACGTTTGCCCGATGGTGGCCCCGATGGCTTCGACTGTATCTCTACCCTTGTTTTGGGAAAAAATGTACTTACCATCGGTTCGGTGGCAGATGCTTCTAACTACCAGGGTCCTGAAAGTGTTTTGTTGAGTGAGTTCAGCAGCACGGGCCCAACCGACGACGGACGTATTAAACCCGACCTGGTGGCAAAAGGTCAGGGGTTGCTTTCTACCTGGGTCGACAACAACTCCAGCTATGCAGGTTTGTCGGGTACTTCCATGGCTGCGCCTTCCATTACAGGTTCACTGGCATTACTCCAGCAGCTCAATCACAGGCTTTATGGCAACTACCTGCGTGCTTCTACCGTGAAAGCACTGGCCATTCATACAGCCCGCGAGGCAGGCACTCATCCCGGCCCCGATTATCGTCATGGATGGGGGCTGGCCGATATCCAGGCCGCCGCTCTTATTCTTCCGGAGAAAGATAATACCACCCTTATCCAGGAGAGAAACCTGGTGCAGAATACGGTTCCCTCTTATACCCGAACGGTATATGCTTCCGGATCGCAACCCCTCGTGGCTACTCTGGTATGGACCGATGTACCTGCACAGGTGCCCGAGCCTGCCCTAAACGACCGCACACCTATGCTGGTCAACGACCTGGATCTGCGCATCACAAGACTCTCCGATGGTCATGTGTTCTATCCCTGGAAGCTGGATCCTGATAACCCTGCCAATGCTGCCACAACTGGTGATAATCTGGTAGACAACGTGGAGAAAATTCAGATCATGATTCCCGAACCAGGGCAATACGAAATAAAGGTTACTCATAAAGGAACCCTGGTCGATCCCATTAATACCACCAACAAACGGCAATCTTTCTCACTGGTAGTTTCGGGTATTGCAGAGCGGGTTGTGGATCTGGCTGTTACCAATGCAAATGTATCTGTATCGGGTTGTAGTTTTACCGATCAAACTCCTGCTTTCATCAGGGTGGCCAACAACGGGCAACAGGATGCACAGAATGTTTTGGTAAACTTCGAGGTGAAAGATGCAGGCCAGAACATCGTTTCGCAAGGTTCTGCCACAATTGATCTGTTGCCTGCCGGCCAATCGCTTGAGGTCGATGTGTTGCTCAACCTCACCCAGGGCTTCGATTTTACCTTTACCGCATCGGTAAATCACCCCGGAGATCAGCTGCCTGTCAACAATACGTTTGTGAGAAATCTGGTTTCAGACAGCTGGCAGGTAAACCAAAGCACCTATCATACCAGCTTTGAGGGAATTGTTTACCTTGATCAGATCGGATGGCAAACCGTGAATAACAACCAGGATAATGCCGGCTGGATGTTGCGTATTGCCTCCGGA
Organism: Bacteroidales bacterium; assembly: GCA_046291875.1. Taxonomy (GTDB): domain Bacteria; phylum Bacteroidota; class Bacteroidia; order Bacteroidales; family UBA7960; genus SKVR01. The sequence goes on from JBKBSF010000011.1 coordinate 56,500, forward strand.
CCCAATGCCTTTGCCAGCGATGGAGCCAATTCCATGCGCTATGGTATATTAAACCCCTCACAGGATGGCACCGATGTGGAAGGCCAGGCCGACGACTGGCTTATCTCTACCTGTATGTACCTGATGCCAGGTGACATCTACAGGTTGAGTTTTGATTACAGGGCATGGAATGCTGGTCATCCTGAAAAAATGAGGGTACTGATCAGCCAAAGCGATTCGCCCGGTACCTTTACAGAGGTATTGCTTGACCTGGAAGCTTTTTCCAATGAGGAGTTTCTTACTGCAATGCCCCAGTTTACGGTTGAGCAAGAGGGAAGTTATTTTCTTGCTTTCCATGTATACAGCGATCCTGATCATCGGTTTGTGTATCTCGACAATGTTTTTGTGGAACGAATGGTGTTTAACGATATGGCGGTGAGCAGCATAGAGGTAGATGCCGATGGTTGCGATTTTTCTGCTCAAACTCCTGTGGTGGTAACCATTGCCAATATGGGGCTGGAGGCCCAGGATGACTTCCTGGTGCAATTGCAGGTGCAGCATCTGCCCAGCCAGACCACACACGATTTTTTTATCTCCGTGGAGCAGGAAATTCTGCCTGAGGAGTTTGTTGAGATCACCTTTCTTGCCGATATGAGCCAGTATGGGAAGTATGTGGTGTCAGCCATAACTTTGTTGCCCGGCGATGAAAGACCTGAAAACGACGCGCTCACCATTGAGGTTACCAACACACTTGCAGATCTGGAGGTAAATTCATTCTTTACCAGTTTCGACGACATCATCAATTTGTCGCAGATCAGCTGGACAATCGTAAACGTTGATCAGAATACTTATTCGTGGCGGTTTTACAGTACCCCAGGGCAGGCTTACTCTCCGCCCAACAGCATCAACTACTACCGACAGCCCGGTTCTGAGGCCTCAGCCAACGACTGGCTGATAACCAATTGCCTCCTTATGCAGCAGGATGAGTATTACCGGATCAGGTTTTACACTTCCACAAAGGGAACCGGAAACAAAGATGAATACCGACTGATGCTTATGAGTGGTACTCAACCCCAGGATAGCCTTTTCTCTTTTGGTCATGTTCAGGTGCAAACCTTCGATTATGTGCACCGCGAATATGTGGTGCAGGCACCATATACCGGTGTTTTCCACATAGGCTTTTTTGTTAATACTACCTTGCCAGATGCTTTGCAGATGTTTGTGGATGATGTCACCATCGAAAAGGTGCAAGAAAAGGATGCAGCAGTGGTAGAACTATTCCAGACAACCTTCGGATGCAATGCTTTCACCGATCCGGTACCTGTGGGTGTGGCAGTCAAAAACAGAGGAACCCTAATGCTTGAAGATGCACAGATACTGCTCACCGTAAGTGCTCCTGATCTGGAGGATGCATTGTATTCCCTTGAGCTTCCTGCCTCTCTGGAGCTTGGGCAGATCGATACGCTTTTATTTCATGTGGACCTGTCGCACCTGAATACCATTTATGAGGTAAAAGCACAAATTGTGGCCGAGGGAGATGAAAACCCCGGCAACGATGAGAAAGCTATCTTCATCCGCAATACAACCGTTGATCTTACAGCTGGGCAGATTTATTTCAATGATTTTGAACTGGTTCATATTGATGGAGGCAGTGCACCTGTAGATCCCAGGATGGGTTGGGGTTTTGAGAATGCCAACAATGATTTTTATTCTGATGGATCGCCCATTTCCTGGGTAATGCGTAAGAATGCTCCCTTTGCCTACTCAGGCCTGGTATCTATGCGCACTGGCAGAAGTACTGTCAATCAGGCCGATGACTGGCTTTTCTCCAACTGTTTTGTTATGCAGGAAGGTGAAAATTATCTGCTCAATTTCTGGTATACAGGCAGGGCGGCTGCCAACACCGAGAAGATGAAAGTGTTCCTGGGAAGTGATCAGTCTTCAGAAACCATGACTGAGCTGTTGTGGGATCAGACTTTCAATACGGCGCTCAACTACCAGCAAGCCACCATTACCCTCAGCCCTCCTTCAGATGGCACGTGGTACATTGGTTTCTATCATTACAGTGATCCTGATCAGGGTTGGATCTACCTCGACGATTTCAGCATTCAACGCAATTATGATCTGGACCTGGCTCTGGACTCCATCAGGGTGCTGGAGACGGTTTGCAATTTCAATGAGGCCACACCCGCACGAATCTCTTTCAAAAATACAGGGAATGCCGCTCTCGACTACCCGGTAACTGTGAATTGGCAAGCCCTGGATCCGCAAGGTAATATCACCTCTTCGGGTAGCGAAACCTGGGAAGGTGTTCTGCAGGTAAATGAAGTAGTGTACCTTGATGTGGAGGTCGATCTGCGCAAATACGGTTTGCACACACTCCAGGCTGAGGTAACCCTTCCTGCCGAAGCGAATGAAATACTCACCGTAAACAATTCCAAAACCCTTAAAGTGAGAAATACCAGTATGTTTCCCGATGTGGAGAATATCTATCTCACTTTTGAGGAATATGAATCGATCAGTGAAACCAACTTTTCAGTATTAGACCTTAACCAGGATGGATTTACCTGGGATCTGGGCACGACTTTTACCAATTTTGCTTTCTCCGGGCGAAAGGTCTTTTATTATTCTTTCAGTGCCTCCAACGATGCCAATGACTGGCTGTTCTCATCATGTGCCAATCTCTCTGCGCAAACCGTTTATACTGTAAGCTACCACTACCGTGTGTTTTCTGGCGACTACCCTGAAAATATGACTTTTGCCGTTGCTACCGCACCCGATCCCAATGCAGTGATACAGTTGCTGGATGTGAAAGAAGAGATGGATAACTATAACTACCGAAGGGTTACTTATGCTTTCTCCGTGCCAGAGGATGGGCAGTATTACTTTGGATGGAGAGCTTTCAGCCCCAAATACCACAGGTTTATCTTTTTAGACGATTTTGCTTTGCGTGTTGCATCAGATATTGATGGGGGTGTATACAGCATTACGGCCGATGTGGGTTCCTGTGATTTCGGTTCAGATACTCCCATTACTGCGGTAGTTACCAACCTGGGTTCACAGCCTTTGCCCGCAGGCAATCTGAGCATGGTGGTGAGCAATCCCAATGGAGCAAGTCAGTCGCTTTCACTGGCAACTCCTTCTATCCCGGTGCTGGGTAAGGCGGAGGTGCCTTTTGAAGCAGACATAACAAATCAGGCGCGGTATTCATTCCATTACAACCTGCAGATTGAAGGCGATCAACAGCCTGGCAATAACCAGGGTGTTTTTACCTTGCACGGTTCACGGGTCGATCTTTCTGCACCCGGAAACTGGTTTATCCAGGACTTCGAAACCATCTTTGCCCTGCGCGAGGTGGGCTGGAGTATACACAACCTGAACAACGACAACCGCTATTGGGGGCTAAGGGTCAATGATCCACCCCTTGCTCACAGCGGACACAACTACCTGGTTTACTTTACCGGCAACCAGACCCAGGCTGCCAACGACTGGGTGATCAGCGGATGCTATGAACTCAGCAGTGAGCTCAGGTATAAAGCAGCGTTTTTCTACAGGCTGGGTTCCGGATCGCACAATCTGAAGCTGGCTGTGGGCAATGACTCAGAGCCTCAGAATATGACCCAGGTCATCTGGCAGCAAACCGGTATGACTGCCCCCTCTGATCAGCCCTATATGCATGTGGGAGCTGAATTTGAAGTAACGCAAAGCGGACGGTACTTTTTCGGAATACAACAGTTCAGTGCTGCAGGGCAAGGCTCTTCACTGGCCGACGACCTGGTGGTAATAGCACAGCCCAAAATTCTTCCTTTCGATGGGCCCATGGAGACTGGATCGCAAATCACCCTTCAGGCCCTGGGCTCCGACTCATTGCGCTGGTATGCCGATGAGGCCCTGACCCTGCAAATCGGGCAGGGAACCTCCCTGACACTCACGGTGGATACCGATGATGTGATGCCCGTATATGCTGCAGAATTTGTGTATGGAGTAATGGGCCCCTCTGATCTGATTTTCATTGGGCCGGCAGTAGGGGTCGATGAAAAACTGAAGTATCCTGTGCTCAGTGTTTACCCCAACCCGACCTCAGGTATCCTTTACCTTGACCTGCCAGCGGGAGAGTACAAAGGGAAAGTGCAGCTGCGGATCCTTACTATGTTGGGAGAAACGGTGTTGGAGTATGAGTTCAGAAATGAGGCCAACATCCTGAAGCTTGATGTATCAACCCTGCAACCGGGCAGTTATATCATAAGCCTGCAAGGGCCTGATCAAAAACACCAGGGCCGCTTTGTGAAGCTGCGATAAAAGACTTTTCCGCCCTGCAGGTAAGTATTCTGAAGGTATTATGATAGATACGGCAAAACCACCCGAATTGAGGGTGGTTTTGTTTTTTTATTAATCTCATTCAGAATGGATTAATGCTTTTTGTTAGTTTGATTTACATATGATTAAAACGTTGTAAAGATAATTTTTTTCAGTTCCAGTGATGAAAACAAGATGGGTTTTTTTACTCTACCACCAACCTCTTTCTTAGCTCCATGGTTTCACGCAGCCGGTATATAGCACGGCGTGCCTGGTAGAAATCAAGGGTTTGATCGCCATCGGAGAATGCCTTGGGTGGGCATTCATGTATTTCGATCAATACACCATCGGCACCGGCCATTACGGAGGCCAGGGCCAGAGGCTCTACATAGTTGCGTATACCCACACCATGAGAGGGGTCGCTGAATACAGGCAGATGGCTCTTGTCGCGCAGGTAAGGGATGGCATTCAAATCCATGGTGTTGCGGTACGACTTTTCAAAAGTGCGGATGCCTCGCTCGCACAGGATGATGTTTTCGTTGCCATTGGAGAAAATGTACTCGGCAGAAGCCAGAAACTCATCCAGTGTGCCCGACATGCCCCTTTTGAGCAGCACAGGTTTGCCTGCCTTGCCCAGCTCGTCAAGCAGGTTGTAATTCTGGGAGTTGCGGGTGCCCACCTGAAAAACATCCACATACTCATACATTTGCTCTATCTGAGATACCTGCATCACTTCACTTACTACTTTAATGCCATTGGCACGGCAATGTGCCGAAAAGAATTTCAATCCTTCGATGCCCAGGCCTCGAAACGAATAGGGCGAGCTGCGGGGCTTGAAAATGCCTCCCCGCATAAACCGGATGTTGTTTTCCTTCAGGAATTCAACGGTACGGATAACCTGCTCCTCGTTTTCTACCGAACAAGGACCCATTACAATGGTCAGGTCATTGCGCGATATCGTAGTGCCATCCTCAAATCGAACCTCCGTATCGTGTACCTTCCATTTGCGCGAAACCAGTTTGTTGGCATCTTCAACAATATGGATGTCTCTTACGCCGGGCAGGCTGCCGAAGTATCGGATGTCGGTTTCCTGCCTTCCGTTACAGATAAGATATTTGCCTTGCCGGGTTTCCACAAGGCTGGCTTTAAAGCCAAAGTTTTTAAGTTCCTTGAAAATGTTGTCCAGAGTCGGATCTGCAAGGTTTTCCTGGAGTTGGATTAGCATACTTTGAGGTATTGGGTTTTGTATGGGATTATTAGTAATGTTAAGAGGGCTGGGTTATGCCAGTCCCAGGTCTGCCATAAGCCAGTCAATGGCTTTTGCAGGGTCGGGGGTTTGAGTCAGCTTTTTCAGGAAGGCAGAGCCGCAAATGGCACCATGCAGGTTTTTCCATGCCAGTTGAAGGGTTTGCGGATTGTGGATGCCAAAACCTCCTATCAAAGGGTTTTGCAACTCCATAGCCATGAGCCTTTCGAAGTATTTTTGCTGTGCAGCACCAAAATCCTGTTGCTGGCCTGTGATGGCTGCCGAGCTTACCACGTATATGAACGCATCCGACAGCTGATCGATTTTACGGATCCGCTGCTCAGAGGTTTGAGGGGTGATAAGGAATACCGGGCTGATGTTGTTTTCCTGAAAGAGCGACTGGTATTCCTGTTCATATTCTTCCAGGGGCAGATCGGGCAGGATAAGCCCGGAGGTACCGCATTGGGCAGCTTCTTTCAGAAACCGTTCAAAGCCATATTGTAATACAGGATTCAGATAACCCATCAGCAGGATGGGGATGTGAAGCCTGCTGCGAAATTCCTGAAGCTGCTCCATCAGCAAGCCTATGTGCATGCCGTTGGCAATGGCCACACTGCTGCTTTGTTGTATTACAGGCCCGTCGGCAAGCGGATCGGAATAGGGCATGCCTACCTCCAGGAAGTCTATCCCGGCGCGCTGCGCAGCATCTATGATGCCTTGGGTGCTGTGCAGATCAGGATATCCTGCTGTAAAGAACAGTGACAAAAGGTTTTTATTTTTCCTCTGAAACAATTGCTGTATAGCGTTCATTTGATAATTGTTTGGTTTGATACTTATCTGAATGTGCTGATTTTTTGATCTAAGTTCCCGCTTTTACGCCCTGTAGCAAGATTACTGTCATGTGTTCCGGCTGCTTTCGAAGGCTTTAAGTTTCTGACGTAGTTTGCTCACTTGACAAAGTGTTGCTGATAAGTTTGCAAATCTTTATCTCCTCGTCCTGATAGGCAAACGACCACCACATCAGACTTGCTGAGTGTAAGTTTGGGTAGCACCGCCAGGGCATGTGCTGTTTCCAGGGCAGGAATAATACCTTCTGTTTGTGAAAGCATTTGAGCTGCCTTCAGGGCTTCCTGATCGGTAATGGGCAGGTAGTGAGCCAGTTTGCTCTGGTGCAGATGGGCATGGAGGGGTCCAATGCCGGGGTAGTCGAGGCCTGCAGAAACAGAATGCGCTTCCATGATCTGCCCGTCGGAGGTTTGCATCAGCAAGGTTTTACAGCCATGGATAATTCCGGGGCTTCCCCTGTAAAGAGTTGCTGCCGTTAGTTCAGTATCAACTCCTTGTCCGGCAGCTTCTGCGCCAATTAGCTGGGTTTTTCCGTTGCCGATGAAGTGAAAGAATGCACCGGCAGCATTGCTGCCACCCCCGGCACAGGCTACCACATGGGTTGGGACTGACAGGTTTTCTTTATCCTGCAACTGACTGGCAATTTCACTGCTGATTACTGACTGCAGCCTGGCCACCAGGTCAGGGTAAGGATGCGGACCAATGGTCGATCCAATAAGGTAGTAGGTATCGTCGGGGTGGCTGATCCAGTGGCGTATGGCTTCGTTGGTGGCATCTTTCAGGCTTTTGCTTCCCGATTCTACCGGCACCACTTCGGCACCCAGCATTTGCATGCGCAGCACATTGGGTTGCTGGCGGGCAATGTCCTTACTGCCCATGAATACTGTGCAAGGGATCTTCAGCAGGGCACAAACAGTGGCAGTGGCAACACCGTGCTGGCCGGCACCTGTTTCTGCGATGATTCGCTTTTTGCCCAGGTAGCGCGCCACAAGTGCCTGGCCCACCACATTATTGAGTTTGTGTGCACCTGTATGGCAAAGATCTTCGCGCTTCAGGTAGATCCTCGCTCCGAGAGCTTGCGAAAGGTTGGCGGCAAAATACAGTGGTGTAGGGCGGCCTACATAATCGCGCAGCAACTGGTCAAACTCTTTCCTGAAGGTATCCGATTCAATGATCTGCAGGTAGTTGTTGCGCAACTCCTCCACATTGGGATAAAGCATCTCGGGGATATAGGCCCCGCCGAAAATGCCATAGTAGCCCCTCGCGTCAGGAATGTTTTCAGCGCACTTTGGGGAGACGGGGTAGGTATCTGATTGTACTGTCATGGGTTCGTGATTTAATGGTTTTTTCTCAGTTCTTCGCGTATTGGTTTTGTGGGAGCTTCTTAATGCAGGTTCATTTGTCTTACTTTGTTCAAAAACATCTCGATCAATGCAGGGTCCTTGATGCCGGGCTCTGTCTCAAAACGGCTGTTGATGTCCAGTGCAAAAAGCATGGGATTGTCCACTGGTTGCTGCACCTGTTCGGATAGTCTGTGCAGATCTGTTTCGGGCGATATACCTCCGGCAAGCAAGTAGGGCTTCTGTTCGTTATAGTTTTGCAGCAGTTGATGATCAAATGGAACTCCGTTGCCGCCAGCCTGCTTTCCCAGGGTGTCGAAAAGAAAATAGTCGCAATATGGGTTGTATTCTCCAATGTTAGGAGGTAGGTTTTCTCCCACACCAAAGGATTTTATCACAGCAGCCTTTTGTCGCAACTGCCGGCAATAGTCAGGGCTTTCATATCCATGCAGCTGCACCAGGTCGAAACGAAAGGTGCTCAATATTTTTTCGGCCTCTTCCAAAGGATGGTTTACCAAAACTGCCACTTTTTTAATGGAAGGAGGGATTGCCTCCAGAGGTAGCTCATGTATTCGCTTGCTGACATCCCTTTTGCTTTGCGGGTAAAAGATAAAACCCATGAAGTCGGGCCTGAGAGAGGCAATCTGCAACATGTTCTCAGGCCGGGTAATGCCGCATACTTTAACTTTCAGATTGCTCATGACTTTGGTAAACGCTTTTTGGGTTAAATCTCATTTTTCAATTCGTGATCTACAGGATGAGGCTTAGGGTTGCGGCAGGGGTTTCATGGCCTGCTCCAGCTTACGGATGAAGAGTTTGCAGGCTATGCCAGGATTGGCTTCGCGCATAAATCTTTCTCCCATGAGCAATCCTCCAAAACCACTTTGCAACAGATGGGCTGCGGTTTGCACGCTGTCAATGCCACTTTCAGCAATCTTCAATACATTTTCGGGCAACTGGCTCAACAGCTCCAGGCTGTGGCGGGTATCGACTTCGAAGTTGCGAAGGTTGCGGTTGTTGATGCCCACCAGACGTGCATCGGCAGGGAGCTTTTGGATGTTTTCCCGGTCGTGGATTTCAAAAAGAACTTCAAGCCCCAGTTTTTGCGCCACTTCAAAGAGGTTCTTTAGCTCTGCGGCGGTGAGTACCTCGGCGATGAGCAGTATGGCATCGGCGCCAATGCTGCGGGCTTCGATGATCTGATATTCATCAATGATGAAGTCTTTGCGGAGTATGGGGCAGAAGTTGAACCGACGGGCAGTGGTCAGGTCCTTGCTGCTGCCTCCGAAGTATTTTCCCTCGGTTATCACCGACAGGGCTGAAGCTCCCGCCTGCATATAATCCAGGCAAACCTCTGCGGGGTCGGCAAATTCGTTGATCATCCCTTTGGAGGGCGAACGGCGTTTGAATTCGGCAATAATACCGCTGAGGTCGGCCCGCAACAGGTACTTTTCAAGCGATACCGTATTGGCTTTGAAATAGGGGCTGCGTTCGAGAAGCTTTACCGGATACAGCTCCTTTGCATCGGATACCTCTTTTTGTTTCCATGCAATGATTTCCTGGAGGATACTCATGATTGTAGGCTGATTAGTTTTTCAAAAGATGTAAGGGCATTGCCCGATTCGAGTGCCTGACTGGCCTGGGCAACGGCCTCATGCAGTGAATTGTTTTTATAGCAATGTATGGCAAGGGCGGCATTGGCTATCACCGCATGCTTTTGTGCTTCGGTGGCCTTGTTTTGCAATACCGATAAGAAGATCCGGGCCGCATCTTCAACGGTTTCTCCTCCCCATAGCTCCTCAGGGGTGTTGGAGCGAAGCCCCAGGTCGTTTGCCGAAAGCATGCTCTCTCCCCTGGGTGAGAAGATTCGTGCTGGTGCCGTCAGGCTGATCTCATCGTACCCGTCCAGGCTGTGAATAACCCTGAAGGTTTTGTTCTCCTTCTGAAGCAGGTAGCTGTAGATACGACCGGTTTCCAGGTTGAAAGCACCACTGCTTTGGTAGCGCGGATTGGCAGGATTTACAAGAGGGCCCAGGATATTGAAAAAAGATTTGATCCCCAGCTCTTTCCTTACCGGGCCGATAGCTTTGAGAGCCGGATGAAACAACGGCGCGTGCAGAAAGCAGATGCCGGCAGTATCCAGCTCACGTTTGAGTTTGTCTTCATTGTGTGAGAAACGATATCCGAAATGCTCCATCATATTGGAAGAACCTGAAGTTGAAGATACACCGTAGTTGCCATGTTTGGTTACCGGCACTCCGGCACCTGCCACAACGAAAGCCGCAAGGGTGGAGATATTAAAGGTGTTCTTTCCGTCGCCGCCGGTTCCGCATAGGTCTATGGTATCGCCCTGGTTGAGTTGAGGTTTGATGGCCAGCTCCAGCAATGCCTCGCGAAAGCCCAGCAGCTCTTCAAGGCTGATCGAACGCATGATGAAAGAGGCCAGAACCGCTGCCATCTGCGCAGGGTTGAGCATTTCTGATGCAATGCCATGCATCAGATCATGGGCCTCAACACGGGTAAGGGTTTGCGATTCGAGGAGTTTATTGAGTAATTGTTTCATCAGAAAATAATTTAGTTAATTCATTGGTCGTATGGCTGCCCCGCCTTTGCGGGGGAACTTGCATGTCTATTTTGACTGCGTCGAGCTTCGGTTCATCTTCTTTTGTGAGCCGCAGTGCTCATGCAAGTTTCATTGTTTTCGGGGGATTGGGGGATGAGGTTTGAGGGATAGGGTATGCGGTATAGGATTTAACATAGAAGATAAAAGATTGGAGATTAGTGGTTAGAGGTTAATGTTGATGTGTAATAGGTTGACTATGCCTGGGAGAGGTTGACCGTTTTTTAAGTTTAATGAGACAGAAAATCAGTTTTTTATGTTTGTTTCTTTCTGTCTCTGTTCACCAATCGCGGATCACCAGTCACCGATCACCCATCACTGGCCACCCATACCCACAGATCTCCTTAAAGCCTTTTCAGCCAGTTGAACATCATCTCTTTTCCATTGGGAGTGAGGATGGATTCTGGGTGAAACTGCACACCACAAACATCATATTCCGTGTGGCAAAGGGCCATGATCTCTCCATGGTCAGCAAGGGCTGTTACCCGAAGGCACTGCGGCAAATCGGCAGGGTTTACCACCCAGGAGTGGTAGCGGCCCACCTCCAGCCTTGTATCCAATCCTTCAAAGAGGTAATGCTTTGGCTCCAGCAGATCAATGGCGGTGGCTACTCCATGATGTACCTTGCTGAGGTTGATCAGGCTTCCGCCAAATACCTCGGCAATTGCCTGCTGGCCCAGGCATACTCCCAGTATCTGCTTGCTTGGGGCGTACTTCCGGATAAGCGGCATGAGCAGTCCTGCCTCTGCGGGCAATCCTGGTCCCGGAGAAAGTATGATGCCATCGTAATGGTCAATTTCGTCCAGGGCAATCTGGTCGTTTCTGTATACATCTACCTGGTGTGCTCCAAAATCCTTAACGTAGTGCACCAGATTGTAGGTAAAGGAGTCGTAATTATCGAAAATCAGTATTCTTGACATAGGGCAGGGTTTTAGTAATCTGGTCTGGTGTAGTTTTGTTTGTCGGTTTTAGGGTTTAAGATAGGGTTGGCTGCGAAGTAAGCCTTTTTTCACCCAAGATTGCATGGCCATTTCCCGGTTTCGATTGCTGGTGGGCAGCGGTAATGGCTTTTCGCAGGGCAGAGATTTTTCCATCCACCTCATTAAGTTCCTTCAAGGGCTGCGAATCCATCACAATTCCGGCACCGGCCTGGTAGTAAAGGGTTCCCTGCCTGCTCATAAACGACCGGATCATGATGGCCTGGTTGAGGGTGGTGCCAAAACCAAGAACTCCTATGGCTCCCCCATAGAAACCACGAGCTTTTCCTTCTATCTCATCAATGAGTTGCACTGCGCGATGCTTGGGGGCTCCAGAGAGGGTTCCGGCAGGAAAAGTATCGGCAAAAAGCCTGAAAAGCCTGTCGCTTTGCTCCAGCTGGCCACTTACAGTAGAAACCAGGTGTATTACGTGTGAATAGGTGTGAACCTGTTTGTAAAAATCAATTTCAACCATTCGTGCATGTCGGCTCAGATCATTACGGGCAAGGTCTACCAGCATGGCATGCTCCGAGTTCTCCTTGGGGTCGTTGAGCAGCCCGGCAACAAGGTTGGCATCGGTAACCGGATCGCCACTGCGTACCACGGTGCCTGCAATGGGATTGATGCTGGCTCTGCCCCCCGCTACCTGCAGCTGGATCTCCGGCGAGGAGCCAAAAAGTTTGAAATCCAAAAAATCGAAATAGAAGAGGTAAGGGGAGGGGTTGATGGAGCGCAAAGCCCGGTAAACATTAAATTCATCTCCCTGGAAGTCTTGCTCGTACTTCCTGGAAAGAACAATCTGAAACACATCACCTCGGGCACAATGGGCCTTACCCTTGTTAACCTGCTCCATAAAATCTTCATTGGAGGTGAGCACCCGTTCCTTACCGCTTGTGCTGAAAGGGAAAAAAGTATTATTGCGGTTGGCCAGGATAGAAACCACCTCCGAAGTGATGTTCTGTGCACCCTCAGGAAGCAATTCTGTAAGAGTGATTACACTGTTGAAGTGGTTAAAGGCAATCACCACCTGGTAAAGGTCATACCGCAGTAAGGGAATAGAGTTGCTTGCGAGGGCAGGGCTCTGGATGGCTACATTGTCAAAAGCATTGATGGCATCGTAGGAGGTATAGCCAAACATGCCGGGCATAAGCCTTGGGTCTTCCGTCTGTATGTGAGATTGTGTATTGAGAAATTCATCCACCAGCGCAGGGATAACTGAATTGTCCTGCATTTTTTGCCTGCGAACCACTCCTGCAAGGTCTTTGGATACAAACTCTGATTCTGTGGCCTCTACCCCGGCAATGGGTTGGATAGCAATGTAGGAGAAAGCATTCTCGCGCGAGCTGTAATCGGTACATTCCAGCAGAAGACTTTGGGGGTAAACATCGCGCAGGCGAAGGTAAATGCCCACAGGCGTGAAAGTGTCGCCGGGAAGTTGAATGATACGTGTTTGCATGTTTTTGTTGTTTGTATGATGTGTTTTTTGTTTTGAGCCGGATACAAAAAAAGCCCGCTTGAGTGTCAAGCGGGCCCTGGTATCTTGTAATTACAGATTATATCCGAATTATCACATCTCCATTAACGACCATAGCGCTCAACACAGCAGGTTTTGCTGTGCCACCACCAATAGTTATGAGAATGTGATCTGTGAGTCATTGCTGTCTTTTTTCGAGTTGCAAGTATAAAGATTTTTTTTGAAAGCTACTCCCCCGGTGAAAATTTTTTTAAAAAAAGACATTTGGCTTCTAACCGGGTTCGGTTGGAGATATAACGCCTGTGTGTTCATAAACAGGAAGATACATCGGTATTTTAGTGCTATTGCATTTGCAGCAGCACCGATGCCACACGTTGTCCCAGTTTTTCTGCTTTTGTCAAAAAGGCGGGGTGAAGGCTTTCTCCTGGTGTAAAGGGAGGTTCTCCGCTGATGGCAGAGGCACCGAAGGCGGCACCCCAGTCGTCGCCGCCCATCACAATCATCCCAAAGATCAGCATCGATTTGAGGATGTTGAGCATGGTAACTTCTTCACCGGCCGAAATTCCTCCTGCCGTTACAAAAGCAGCGCCCAGTTTGCCTTTCAGGGGAGCTCCTTCAAAAGGCCATGAACTGATAAACTCCTGCACCGCTGGTGCCACATTGGCATTGTATACCGGCGAGCCTACTATGATGGCGCCAGCATTGAGCAGGTCCTGGGGGGTGGTTTCTCCCACCGGTTTTACGATTACCTCCACGCCCTGGATGCTTTGGGCACCACGGGCTACAGCTTCGGCCATTTGTTTGGTATTGCCAGTTTTGCTGTAGTAGGTAATAAGTACTGTGGGTTGTGCCAGAACGGTTGCAGCCTGCAACGTGAGGCAAATAAAGGCAGTCAGCCAAAAGATGTTTCGTTTCATGATAGTCATTTAAGGTTGTTGGTAGCAGTTGATATCTAAAGATGCTTTTTAAGGTTGGATTTTTTTTCGAATATATCACTTTTATGGATTGTATCACCGGGAATAATCATGTCACCCCTTCGGGGTTTTGGGATTATTTTGGGATGCTTATTTTATAATCTTGTCACCGGCTACAATCATTTCACTCGCTACAATCATGTCACCCCTTCGGGGTTTTGGGTTGTGGTTGATTTGCTCCAACCCCGAAGGACTGATATTATTGTGGAAGAATCATCCTGAAAAAAAACAACAGAAATCACTGTGTTCAGTTAGGTGAAACACGCAGCCTTCAATTCAATATGTGTTGGTATATTTGTTTCGCTTCTGCCAGGAAGCATTTGAAGGGAAAAATTTGAATGGAAATCTTTAAAAATCGAAATTATGAAAAAACTTGTATTTCTTTTAGCGATTGTTTCAACAATGTTTATGGTATCCTGTGAAAAGGATGATATTGTTCCTGATAATACATCTAATCCGACTGATACAACTACCAATGTTGTTGATTTAGTATGTGAAGTAACACACACAGATGTTACATCTTTTGGTGGTGATGATGGTACAATAACTGTTACAGTTAAAAGTGGTAATCCCCCTTATGAATTTATTCTTGATGGTGTAACTAAGGACACTAGTTCTAATACTATTTTTACTTTTACAAACTTGACTGCAGGTGATTATGATGTCAGTGTTAAAGATAGTGAAGATAAAACTTTTGATGAAACAGTTACAGTTAATGAAGCAGATGAAACTTTTGCTGATTTGGTTATTAGTGTTGAAGTAACACATAATGAATTTGATAATAATAGTGGTGTTATTGAAGTTACTGTAACTGGTGGCAGAGAACCCTATAGTTTCTTTCTTAATGGTGTAGAATGGAATGATAATGTATTTACTAACTTAGGTGGTGGAAAATACACTGTAACAGTTAAAGATGCTAATAGTGATGAAGTGTCAGAAGTTGTTGATGTGATGTTTGGTTTTGATATTGATGTAAATGTTGTTCATTCTAATACACATACTGATGATGGTGGTGTAGTTACAATTCTCCCTAATGTTACCAACGCAGGTAATTCACCCTATACATTTTCAATAGATGGTATAGATTGGGTTAATAATAATGTTTTTGATAACATAAGTGTACCTGTTGATGGAATGGTTGAACTTACAGTATATGCAAAGGATAAGTTTGAAACAGTTAGGGGAAAAGTTGTAGTTGTTGAAAATAATTATGACGGATACAGGGTAGGTGATGAATATAATAAAGATGGTTATGTTGGTGTAGTGTTTGAAGTACTTGGTAATGATGTTAGAATTGCTGATACACAAAACTTTGGAGTGGATATGGATTTCGGGAGTTATTTAAGTGCATACTTTCATCAAATTAATACTGGTGGACTTAATTGGGAAACTATGGATATCGAAACACTTACAACTTACTTGAATGTAGCAAAAGATTATGTTGATAGTGGTAATATTTTCAACGTAGAAGTATCGGGGACATCATCTTCAACAAGGAGAAGATATTGGTCAAATATTTCACCACCTTGGTCGAATAATCAAAAACTTGTACGTTCTATACAAATTAATAATGATGGTTATTATGTTGATAATAATAATGATAATACTAATAATTCTGAAAGTAATTTTGTATCAACCAACATGAGGGGTAGATATGTAACAACTCGGCCAAATAATAAAAACTAAAAAAAAGGGGGTTAACAACCCCCTTTTTTTTTGCTCTAAAAAAATCATTTCACCCCTTCGGGGTTTTATTGGATTGTGGTTGATTTTGCACCAATGTTTTTACTCAACGACATTGGAATTCAATTTACTAGACTATT
Source organism: Bacteroidales bacterium (assembly GCA_046291875.1). GTDB lineage: Bacteria > Bacteroidota > Bacteroidia > Bacteroidales > UBA7960 > SKVR01. The sequence goes on from JBKBSF010000011.1 coordinate 72,075, forward strand.
GCTTGTTGAAAATAATTAAAAAAAACTTTTGTTTAAAAAAATTAATGCGTAACATTGCAGCGCATAAAACGCAAGACATGACCAATTTCTCTGTATATACCTATTTCTTTTATTTTTATTACACCGGCAAAATCGGGGTCAGGGTATAGTTTGCAAAGAAATTTAAAGCATAACATACATGATGGGCCCCTGAAGAAGGGGCCTTTTTTTTTACTTGTTTTTTAAAATTACAATCAATGATACAGTCAGTTTTCTTTTTCGGATATTTTTATTTTTACTACTATCCCCTTGATACGAGGCCGGAAAAGGACTGTCTTTTGTGATGACAAAGAAGTGAAACCGTGGGGCCTCTGTAAACAGGGGCCTTTTTTTTATGCTTTTCTGAACCCAAAACCAATCATAGCAGAAACAATGCAACAAGTTCAAAATCTAAATCAATCTTCCCCCATGCAGGAGTACTTCCTGGTAAGTGCCCAGCGCAGGAAACAGCAACTCATCAAGCAGGGGAGGCCGGTTGCCGATCTGTCCATCGGGAACCCCGATTTGCCTCCTCCTCCCATTGTACAGGAAACCCTTTGCCGGTTTCTTTCGCTACCGCATACCCACGGTTATCAGCCCAACGCAGGGCAGCATAACTTCCGAAATGCCATCAGTGCGTGGTATTCCCGCTTTTTCAATGCCGGTATCGATAGCCTTACCCAGGTGCTGCCACTGCAAGGCTCCCGCCAGGGTATTCTGCAACTCTCGCAGACACTGCTGGGACCCGGCGATGAGGTACTGGTGCCCGACCCCGGCTATCCTTCCTATGCATTCGGGGCTGCCATGATGGGTGCCACAGCACGCAAATACACACTCTCTGCTCATAATCATTTCCTTCCGCAATGGGAAGAGCTGGAAGCGATGGACCTGTCGCGTGTAAAGCTTATGTGGGTAAACTACCCGCACATGCCCACCGGTGCCAGGGCAACAGAGGACTTCTTTGTGGAACTTGTGGCTTTTGCCCGCCGCCATAATATCCTGGTGGTAAACGACCATGCCTATGCCTTTATCCGCAACAATACCCCCCTTAGTATCCTTTCGGTGGAAGGAGCAGACCAGGTAGCCCTGGAACTCAACTCCCTGAGCAAGAATTACAACCTGGCTGGCTGGCGTTTAGGGTTTCTGGCGGGTAATGGCGGGGTGATAAGTCAGTTATCGCAGCTCAAATCGCATCTCGACTCGGGTATCGCCCTCCCTCTGCAGCAAGCTGCTGCAGAAGCCCTGGGCCTGGGATACAACTGGTTTGCTCCCTGCAACAATGAGTACAATGCCCGCTGGTACAAAGCGATGCAGCTGGTGCATGCACTGGGCTGCGAACCCGCCGGTGCACCCTCAGGAATGTTCGTTTGGGCACGTATGCCTGAGCAGGGCCTTACCTCTGTGGCGTTTGTTACCCGTTTGCTGGAAGAGGCTGGAGTGCTGCTCGCCCCGGGTTCCTTGTTTGGCAGCCAGGGTGAACATCATATCCGTATTTCCCTGTGCGCCTCCTTCGAAACTTTCGACCAGGCACTTTCACAACTCAGCAATCAAAAAATAAATCACACCCTACAAAACTAAAAACATGCAAGTAACAATTATTGGAACCGGACTGATGGGCTGCTCACTGGGTCTTGCGCTGAAAAAGGCAGGCCATTTTGTCTGCGGAGCAGATACCAACGATCAGCATCTGCTGGAAGCCATGCAAAAGGGTGCCCTTGACAGTGCCGAACCCTTGGAAACCGCCATATCAGACAGCGATCTGGTAGTGCTGTGCGTACCAGTAGATATTATAGCGGCCCTTTTGCCCAATATCCTTGACCAGATCCCCGCAGATACCATCGTAATGGATATGGGTAGTACCAAACTTGATATCTGCACACGTGTAAGCTCACATGCCCGTCGTCAGGACTTTGTAGCTGTACACCCCATGGCAGGAGTAGAGCATTCTGGCCCCGGAGCTGCCCATGTCGATCTTTTTCTGGGTGCCAGGGTTATCATCTGCGATGCCCAGCAATCTTCCTCTGCTGCTCTGAACAAAGTGCTGGGTGTGCTGCAGGAACTGAAAATGAAGGTGATTTTTATGGATTCCGATGAGCACGACAGGCAACTTGCCCTGGTATCGCACTTGCCCCAGTTTATTGCCTACGCCCTGGCATCTCTGGATGATTTCGACAAAGATGCAAACAAGAGTTGGACCGAGCTGGGTGGGGGCGGTCTTCAGTCGTCCATAAGGCTGGGGAAAAGTGATGCTGATATGTGGATGCCTATCTTCCAGCAAAACAAGGATTATTTGCTGCAATATGTTGACAACTACATCAATCAGTTGTCTTTATTGAAAAATATGCTTGAAAAAGAACAATTTCAACTGTTGAAGCAGTGTATCAGCAAAGCCAATCAAAATTACGAACGACTCAATTACCGCAACAATAAACCCCGTCCGCTTATCCCCAACCAGGGAGCTCCCAAGGTGTTTTATTCTTGAGTAAACTGAATTGTAATCCACTGATCAAAAAGAAAAACAAACCATAAAAGAGATAAAATGCAAACTTCACAAAACTCCCAACGAAAACCTCTGGCCGGCAAATCGGCCCCCGGTAAAAAACCCATGATCATTGCAGGCCCCTGCAGTGCCGAAACTCCCGAACAGTTGATGGAAACTGCCCGCCATCTGGCCCTGGGTGGGCGAGTGGATTATTTCAGGGCTGGCATATGGAAGCCTCGTACTTCTCCTGGTTCCTTCCAGGGTATTGGTGCTCCCGGGCTTTCGTGGCTGCAGGAAGTGCGAAGCGAAACAGGTATGAAGGTATGTACCGAAGTCGGCTCTGTGCACCATGTGGAAGAAGTCCTGAAGGCAGGTATCGATATGCTTTGGATTGGTGCACGCACCGTCAGCAACCCTTTTGTAATACAGGAAATTGCTGATTCCTTGCGCGGGGTCGATGTTCCGGTGTTGGTAAAAAACCCGCTCAGCCCCGATATCGACCTTTGGGAAGGAGCCATCAAGCGATTGCTACAGTCGGGAGTGAAGGAAGTGGGAGCCATACACCGGGGCTTTTTCTGGTGGGGTAAGTCGCAGATGCGCAATCAGCCCTTCTGGCATATACCCCAGGAGCTAAAGACGCGCATGCCCGATTTGCAGATCGTTTGCGATCCCAGCCATATTGCCGGTAAACGAAGTCTTATTTCTTTGCTGGCTCAAAGAGCCCTGGAACAAGAATTTGCAGGGTTAATGATAGAGGTGCATCCCGATCCTGACAAGGCATGGAGCGATGCTGCACAGCAACTTACCCCCGATTCATTCCATAATCTGCTCAACGATCTGCTGGGTACTCCCCATGAGGTCAGTTCAGCCGAAATGCTCGAAGAACTTAGATCGGAGATAGACAATATGGACGAAATGCTAATATGGGCCCTGGCAACCCGGATGACACTCTCTGCCAAAATTGCTCATGTGAAAAAACACTCCCAAATGGAACCCATGCAAATGCAACGTTGGGAACAGGTGATGAACCGTGTAAAGGATATGGCCGGAAAATCAGGCCTTAAGCCAGGATTTATTGAGAAACTCTACAATTCCATCCACAAAGAATCTCTCAAGCTTCAGCATACTTTGATCGATACCCATGGGAATAATACCAAAAAAGAGCATACCTTTGTTTGTATGTGATCAACCGCTGATATGGAAAAAATTGTGATTGATGGAGCCACCGGTTTTTCCCAAATCCTTGTGGGAGAGCGCCTGGCCAATGTAATGCAGTATCTGCCTCAAAACCGTGTTTTTGTTATTACCGATTCCAATCTGGCATCGCTTTATCAGGAAGAATTTCCTGACTATCCCGTTTTTATTGTTGATCCCGGAGAAGCCTCCAAAGACTTTGACGTGATGATAAGGATCTGGCACTGGTTGCTCGGGCAGGGTGCTGATCGCACCAGCTTCATCCTGGCAATCGGAGGGGGTGTAGTGTGTGATCTTGCCGGATTTGTTGCCTCAACTTTTATGAGGGGTATCGGGTTTGGTTTTGTTGCCACATCGCTGCTAGCCCAGGTCGATGCCAGCGTGGGAGGTAAGAATGGGGTCAACCTTGGAGGGTATAAGAATATCATCGGTACTTTCACACAACCTTCGTTCGTAATCTGCGATACCCAAATGCTCCGAACCTTACCCGGGGAGGAATATTGCAATGGTATGGCTGAGGTAATTAAACATGCACTGATAAAGGATGCTGATAAACTCGATTTTTTAAAGGAAAACAGGACCGCTCTTTTGAACAGAGACAGCGCTGCCATAAATGAGATCGTTAGCCGATCAGTAAAAATCAAGGCTGCTGTTGTGCAGGCCGATGAGCGTGAAACAGGACAACGGCGATTGCTTAACTTTGGCCATACATGGGGGCATGCCATTGAGAAGGTCTGCAAAATACCTCACGGGCAAGCTGTAAGCCTGGGTATGATCTTCGCCTGTGAACTTTCGGTGCACATGGGATACCTCGCTCCGGCGTTTGTAAGCGAAATAGCAGAACTTCTGGATCAATATGGCTTGCCTGTGCAACGCGATCTCGACAAGAAAATGGTTTTTGAAGCATTGCTTAAGGATAAAAAGAAAGAAAATCGCAGCATACACTATGTTTTGTTGAAAAAGCCCGGCGAGGCATTTGTGGAGGAGTTGAGTGTAAAGTACCTGGAGAAGTTTGTTTTTGAAAGCAATTGAATACATGATTAAGAAATTATCAGCCCATAGGGTTTCGGGGCAGTTACATGCCCCTGCTTCTAAAAGTGTTGCCCAGCGGGCCATCGCCATTGCCTGCCTGGCTCATGGCACCTCCCGGATCGTACATCCGGGCACATCTGAAGATGTTCTGGCTGCCATTGGAGTGGCTCGTGCATTGGGTGCCGATGTAGAGCAACAGCCTGACAGACTTATTATCAAAGGAGGGGTGAGCCTCCCCCGCGAACCCCTGCATTGCGGGGAAGCCGGATTAGGTATACGTATGTTTTCCGCCATTGCCGCTACTCTCAATCAACCTGTTATTCTTACAGGTGAGGGTTCGTTGTGCAGCAGACCCATGGATATGATCTGCAGTTCACTGCAAGCTGCCGGGGCAACCTGCCAGGCAAGCGATGGGAAGATCCCTATCCGGGTTCAAGGACCTTTGCCCGGGGGGGTAGCTCACATCGATGGCTCTGTAAGTTCGCAGGTGCTAACAGGTTTGCTCATCGCGGCGGCACACGCACGCCAGGATGTTACCCTGAAGGTGCACGATCTGAAAAGCCAGCCTTATGTGGATATTACCACACAGATGATGATGGATTTTGGTGTTGAAGTCGAAAACCGAAACTACCAGGAGTTTGTAATTCCAGCACCCCAGAATTATCAGGCTCGCACCTATGTGGTAGAAGGAGACTGGAGTGGAGCTGCCTTTTTGCTGGTGGCCGGGGCTTTGGGTGGACATATCCGCCTGGAAAACCTTGATATGCACTCACCTCAAGCTGATCGAGCCATTATGGAAGCCCTGAAGAGCTCAGGTGCTTCGATCCGTGCAGATAAATCAGGGATCGAAATAAACAAAGCACCTTTACATGCATTTAACTTCGATGCCACCCACTGTCCTGACCTTTTTCCTCCTTTGGTAGCATTAGCGGCAGGTTGCAAAGGGCTCAGTGTCATTAAAGGAGTGGGCCGGTTGAAGGTAAAAGAGAGCGACAGAGCATTGGCTTTGGTACAGGAATTTTCCAGGCTTGGACTGGCTATTTATACAGAAAATGACAATATGTATATAGAGGGTGGGAATGTGTTGAAAAGTGCCCGGGTGCATTCTCATCACGACCACCGGATTGCAATGGCCTGTGCCGTAGCCTCGCTACTTACCGATGGCTGTGTTGAAATTGAAGAAGCCCAGGTTGTGGCCAAATCCTATCCTGGTTTTTATGAGGATTTTGCCCGTATTTCAGGAGAATGATCCAGAAAAGGAGTAGGGTTTGAAACCGGCAGCTTGAAGAGTAAAAAACTTTAAACCAAACCTTGCTCATTACCTATTACCCATCACCATTACCCATTAATCATTGACCCTATGAACACCTTCGGAACTCATTTTCGTATTTCAATATTCGGAGAGTCGCACGGGCCGGCCATCGGCATTACCCTGGATGGCTGCCCTCCCGGATTACCTCTCAGACAAGAAGATTTTCTGGCAGACCTGGAGCGTCGCAAGCCCGGAGCAAAAGGTACTACACCACGAAAAGAGGACGATACTCCCGAAATTGTTTCAGGTCTGTTCAGAGACCATACTACCGGAGCTCCAATCACCATTCTTTTTCGAAACCAGAATACCCGTTCGGGTGATTATGATAACCTGGTGAAAACACCACGGCCCGGGCACAGCGATTTTGTGGCATGGAAACGTTTTGGAGGATTTAACGACCACAGGGGAGGAGGACATTTCTCCGGCAGGCTTACCCTGGCACTGGTGGCTGCGGGTGTCGTGGCAAAAAAGCTGATTGAACCGGTCCAAATCCATGCACAACTCATCGCTGCCGGGGGAGACCCCAATATAGAGCAGGCAGTGGCAAAAGCACTCGAAGAAGGCGATTCTGTGGGTGGTTTGGTAGAATGCAAAGCCACCTCGATCCCAATTGGATGGGGAGAGCCCTTCTTCAACCCGGTTGAATCTGTGATTGCCCACCTGGCTTTTGCAGTGCCCGCCATTAAAGGAATTGAGTTTGGGTCTGGATTTAGAGCTGCTGGCATGCGTGGAAGCAAGCACAACGATCCCATTTTGGATGAAACAGGTAGGACCGCAACCAACAATGCCGGAGGTATTACTGGCGGAATATCCAATGGCAATGATCTGGTTTTCAGGGTAGCGGTAAAACCCACCTCGAGCATAAGTATTGAGCAGAAAACCTGGAGTATTGAAACCGGCAAGGTAGAGTCGCTTGAAGTAAAAGGCCGCCATGATGCCTGTATTGCCCTCAGGGTACCCGTGGTAATCGAAGCCATCACTGCTCTTGCGCTGGCAGATTTGAAGCTTTGGGCTGAAAGCTCGGAACCTGTTAAAAAATTTCACCTATAGTTGTATCTATATAACAATATATGTCTTGTGGTTTTCTTTTGTTCTTAAATGAAAAGAAGTAATTTTGCTGCAAAATTTAAAAAACAAGAAAAATCCAGACAGATATGAGTGAGAACTTAGAGAAAATCAAGTGTTTGATCATAGGGTCAGGGCCTGCGGGCTATACTGCAGCAATCTATGCTGCCCGTGCCGACCTTAAACCTGTTATTTATCAGGGTTTGCAACCCGGAGGGCAACTTACCATTACCACCGAAGTGGAGAACTACCCAGGGTATCCTGATGGTAAAACCGGCCCGGAGATGATGGTCGACTTTCAGAAACAAGCAGAACGTTTTGGAACAGATGTTCGCTGGGGTTTAGTTACAGAGGTAGATTTGTCTCAGCGTCCTTTCAAAGTAACAGTAGATGAAAAGACCCAGGTGCTTGCAGAAACCCTTATCATTGCTACCGGAGCATCTGCCAAATGGCTGGGGCTTGAGTCAGAAAAAACATTCAATGGCTTTGGTGTTTCTGCCTGTGCAACATGCGATGGGTTTTTCTTCAGAGGACAAACTGTTGCTGTTGTAGGAGGTGGGGATACGGCCTGTGAAGAGGCATCTTATCTTTCCAAGTTGTGCAAAAAGGTTTATCTGATCCATCGTCGCGATGAGTTGCGCGCATCTAAAGCCATGCAACACAGGGTGATGAAAGCCGAAAATATTGAGATCGTATGGAATCATATTCCCAAAGAGATCGTGGGAGATAAAACCGTTAATGGTGTAATCCTTGAAAATGCAATTACGGGTGAAGAGAAACGCCTTGATATTGAAGGTTTCTTTGTAGCCATTGGGCATAAACCCAATTCAGACATCTTCAAGGGTCAACTTAAGATGGATGAGAATGGCTACCTGATTACCAAACCCGATTCCACAGCAACCGATATCCCCGGCGTATTTGCCTGTGGCGATGTGCAGGATCATGTGTACCGGCAGGCGGTTACTGCTGCAGGAACAGGTTGTATGGCCGCAATAGAAGCAGAACGATTCCTGGCCGATAATGATTGATCCATGATTCTGATCTGAAGAATTAAAGAGCTGCATTCATGAGAATGCGGCTTTTTATTTGGAGCCATTTCGATGGGTTGCTGAAATTATTTCTGCTTAGCAACCACTCATAAGCCGGTTATTATTTATTGCTTATTCTGAAAAAAGCTGTTAAGTTTGAAAAAAAAGTCAGATATTTGATATGCTGACCCAACCCGCCAAAGCTGCATGAGATTTGCACTTTTGGAGGTTCTGCCAGGATACTAACCCAGACCAATCCAAAGACTGTGAAGCAACGAGAGGAATGAATATATTTGCCCTGCTTTCATTTTTATCTTCTGTTCTGTTTTTTCAAACTGGTGTTTTTGTACTTTACAAAAATCACCGCTCCGGGCTACACCGGGTTTTAGCCTTGCTATCCTTTTTATTTGCCCTGTATGGTATAGCCTACTATTATCTCTACCAGGCTTCAGATGTTCAGCAGGTTTATCTGCTTGATCGGATAGCAGCCATCGGGTGGGCCACTTTTCCCGTAGTTACGGTATGGTTTCATATGAAGCTTACCCACAACAGATCTGCGGTAATCAAGGCAATCCTTTTTCTTTTTCTTCTGCCTGTAGCAGTTATTTCGCTTCTGATGGTGTTGGTGAAGCTTGAAACTCTCAAGGTCTTTTACATGGCATCGGGTACATGGTTTTTTCGCCCCAACGAAGAGAGCCTTGGTTATATGGTCTTTGTGGCGTATTTGCTGGTAAGTGTACTGGTGGTTTATTTTATGCTCATAGGGTGGTATTATGCTGCTGCTAACAATCGGACCCGCACCCAGGCAAAAATTTTGATATTGAGCTTGTCGGTTTTCTTTGTTCTTAGCTTTCTCTCCAACCTTATTTTCCCTCTGTTTCAGATAGAATGGATACCGGCTCTGGCTCCGGTAAATGGACTGGTATTGGTAGGGGGTGGTTTGTATGCGTTGCTGCTGATGCCCTCAAGCCGTATTTCATCTGATATGATTTACGACCTTGTAATGAAACATGTGAGGGAATTTATATTTCTGCTCAATAAAGAGGGAGCTGTTTATGCTGCCAATAGCCATGTGTTGAATGAATTTAAGTACAATCTTTACGACCTGCAGAGAATTGATCCGGGTACGATTTTTTCCGATTTTGTAAAAGTAAGACAGATCATAGAGAAAATGGGCGACCGCGTCAATTCAAGCCAGACCAGGATGGATATAACCGGACGCGACAGGCAATCTGTCCCTGTATTGCTCTCTGTAATTAAGGTGAGGGATGAGTTTGGGAGGCATTTGGGATATATCCTTGTATGCATTGATCACCGGCAAAGATTGAAGTTGCAGGAAGAGGTAGAGGAGCGTTTACGTACAGAAAAAAGCCTTTACCAGATACGTAAGGAGCTGGAAATGCTCGTAAAAAAGCGGACCTTCGAGTTGCAGGAGGCCAACCAGAGACTGCAGCAGGAGGTTGTAGAACGCAAGCGTGCCGAACAACAGATCAGCACCGACCTTCAGGAAAAAATTACACTGGTGCAGGAGGTACATCATCGGGTAAAAAACAATATCCAGATGATCATATCGCTGATAAATATGCTTTGCAACCATCCGGCCATTGATCCGCCTACTTCTGAAAGACTTAGAGATATTGCAGAGAAAGTACGCTACATTTCACGTATCCATGAGGATTTCTATTCCTCACCCAATTTATCGAGAATTGAGTTTGCATCTTACCTGAAAAAATCCATTGGAGAACTCTACAGCAATCATGGCAAAGGGTTGGATATTACATTTAAGTTGAATATTGCCAATGAACAACTGGAGATCAACCAGGCTATTCCGCTTGGAATCATATTCAATGAATTGCTCATTAATGCCATGAAATATGCTTTCCCCAAAGGAAATGGATCTCCCGGTTCAGGAATGATCAATGTTGAATTTTATAGAAGAGAAGGCAGGTTTCAGTTAATCGTGAAAGATAATGGGGTGGGTTTGCCTGCTGATTTGCGCGAATTGCAATTTGGCAAAACGGGTCTTAAACTGATTCAGATACTTACCCGCGAGCATCTGCAGGGTAAGCTGGAAACACAGGTCTCGCATGGCACTTCATTCAAGGTGTCTTTTGATGATACCATGAAATTCTGATAAAAATTATGAATGCTTTTTCAATCATATCTGCTATAGTGTTTCTGCTTTATTTGCAGATGGGGATTTATGTGTTTCTGAAAAACAGGACCTCTCGAATCAATCAGATGTTTTTGGGGCTTTGTTTAAGCTTTGCATTATGGGCTTTTGGTTACATATTTGTTTTTTCCGCCCCAAGTATAGAGTATGTGCTGGGATGGGATCTGGTGGCAATGCCTGGATATGCTCTCTTTCCTGCATTTATGGTGGGATTTAATATATATATGAGTGGATCTGATGCAGGAAAAATATTGCGCAGATCGGTGTTTACGATTTCTGTATTGCTGGCCCTGTTACTCATTGTTTTGGGTTTTATGGGGTTTGGGCAACCCGCAGAGGTGTATTACGGAACCTTTAGCTGGCTTTTTATGTATGATGCAACAGATCCGTACTATCTGTTTTTCTATATTTATGTAGGACTTGCAGCTGCACTTTCAGGGTTTTTCCTGCTTGCCTGGTCGCGCCGTATTGATAATCAAAAGGACCGCCTGCAGTTTAGGTTCATTTTTTATCCTTTTCTGTTTTCAGCCATAATTACCATTCTTTTTGATGTTGTTTTGCCCTCCATCGGCGATGCTTATATGCCTATGATAGGTCATCTGGCCTCTTTCCCATGGCTGGCAGGTATCGCAGTGGCTATCGTTAAGTTTCAATTTATGCGCAATCCTGATCATGTGATGGCAAGTCAGGCACTTTCTGAAATCCGTGAGATCGTCATATTCATTGATGACAGCAACCATATCGTTCGTACCAACAGGTTTACCAATCGGTTGCTGGGCATAAGAGAAGAGGCTATACAAGGGCAGCTGGTAAGCAGCTTCTTCGATAATCAGGCCATGGTGAACAGTTATCTGCAGCGTATCCGCACCCGGCAGCATCTGGGGCCGGTGGCTCTTACCCTTACGGATCAATCGGGCAACCATATTGAAACAAGTCTTTCCCTGCTGGCCATTCAGGATACTTTCAACGATTATCGGGGTTGTATTTTGTACGGGCATGATAATCGCGAAGCACTGAACCTGCAAAAGGAGATCATTATCAGGCAACATGCTGAAAAAAATCTGCGTTCTATCAGTGAAGTTCTCGAAACCCGGGTAAAAGAAAGAACCCGCGAATTGGCCAATTCTTACAAAGAGTTGCAGGTAAAGATGACCGAACGCATGCGCATTGAGGAGCAGATCAAAGCTGATATTGCCGAAAAAGAGATCCTCATCAATGAAATCCACAATCGGGTGAAAAATAATATGAATATTATTATCTCACTCATCAACGCTCAGGACAAGAAGAACACTACACGCATAGCCTCGCAGAAGTTTAATGACCTGGCCCAAAGAGTAAGAACCCTGTTGATTGTTCATCAGCACCTTTACCTCTCTATCAATTATTCAGATGTAGACTTTGCCAGTTTTCTCAAAACCATCAGCCAGGATTTGCTGGTGTTGCACAAGCGTACAGAAAAAGTTGAGATAAGACTGGAGGTGTCTGATGTTTTCCTGGACGTGGATTATGCCATTCCTATGGGTATTATTGTAAATGAGCTTATTTCAAATGCCCTGCAGCATGGTTTTTCCTCCTGGTTTCTGGGAAGAAACAAGGGGCGTAAGAATATTCTTTTTGTGGAATATCTTTTCAAGGATGGTGTTTATGAAATAAGTGTAAATGATAATGGGAAAGGACTTCCTGAAGACTTTGATATCCAGGAGTTGACCACCAACGGATTGCCCCTGGTAGAAATACTGGTCAATGACCAGATCAATGGAAGCATGGAGGTGTTCACCTCTTCGGAAGGCACTCTTTTCAAAGTAACTTTTAAAGCGGTGAAATAAACCAGGTTTTTTTCATGGTAGTTAAGTATATTTGAAATACGTCAATCAAAAGATATACAGTCAAATGAAACTTGCATGTGCACTGCGGCTCACAAAAGATAATGTAGAAGAATATTCATGATAATTCTGTCAGACCAGCCGATACCGCACCTGCGGTAGTGCTCAGCTAAGCTAATTACTTAATTAAAATATTTTCTGATGAAGAGAGAAGTGAAAATTGACTGGGTTGAATCCCTGGAGTTTAAGGCAGAAATGGATGGGCATACCATTACACTTGATGGCCCACCTGAGGCAGGTGGCAGAAACAAGGGTGTGCGCCCCAAACCCTTAATGTTGCTGGCTTTGGCAGGGTGTACCGGCATGGATGTAGTTTCGATCCTTAAAAAAATGAGGGTGGAAATAGACGGCCTCAGCATTCATGTGGAAGGCGATATGGAGGAGGAAGCCCCCAATGCATTTACTGCCATGCAGGTAGTGTATACTTTCCGTGGTAAGGACCTGCCTTTAGACAAACTTGAAAAAGCGGTAGAACTCTCCAAAGAGAAGTATTGCGGAGTTAGTGCAGTGCTGCAAAAGGCCCTCCCTATTACCTATCAAATACGTGTAGAAACACCCTGAGCCGAAATTATTGACATTCACCAGTTTATCCGTTTCGGATCAGGTTGAGGCCAACGGCACAGTTCAGGCATTTTTTTGGGGTGCAGTAGAACTTCTTTAGCTCCAGGAGAGCCTGGCTTTCGGCAGCATTGGCTGGGGTAATACCCAGTTTCTTCCAATTCCGGATCACCGCGTTATCCTCTGCATCCAGCGTGCTGAGCATAGCAAAAGCCTGGTCTTTCTGTTCTGGCTTCAAACTGTGGTTTCCGTAGACAAATTTCATAGGCACCAGCGTGTTGATTATGATATTGTCGATGGCATCATGTCCTAGTTTCTTAATCCTGCTTCCCGAAGGTTTATCAAAGGTGTAATGGGTATCCCAGTAAGGTGAGCATTGAAGGTCGAATAACAGATAAATCTCATCCACTGAAGCACATTCTACAAGCCGCGAAAACAGGCCTGAAGATTGATGGATCAGCCTGGCAAACTGAGCCAGGCGAAGGGTCGGGAAGTTAGGGGGGCGCAATTTGCTGGTTTTCCAGAGCGATTTTTCCATGGGGCTCAATTGGTATTTTTTTCTTAGAAAAATGTACTCTCTCCTAAGCAGATTGGGGTAGGCATCCGAAAAGGTTTCTTCGAGCATACCCGCTTGCCCCATTAGCAAGGCTTCGAGCTGTGTAAGATCATTCTTGTGTTTGCCCAGGATAAGATAAGGGGTTTTCTGAGCCAGCAAGCCAAAGGGACTGGCATTGACCTTAAACCCGAAATTGCGGGCCAGGAAGTAATAAAAAGTTTGTTCCCAGCTTTGATTGAAATAGTGAAAAAACTCCAGAATCTCCTCCGATTTTCGTTCCAACCGTTCAATCTGTAACCTGCTGAGCCAGTTCATAAGAATTACCGGTTGTGTTTGGTCTATGAATGCGGCACAGGGTATCCAGGAGCGCGATTCCATTATTTTGATATATTTGCTGGCCAATGCAGGGTCGAAGCAGGAGCTGATCTCCAGCACCGGAATAGGGTTTCCCATACTGTCCTCAATTTCACAATCATGCTCCATTACAACATGCAGAATGATATTGTGGTAGGCTTCATCGTGCTGATGGTTATGTCGGTACCAGTCTGAGGACTTCAGATGCATCTCCACATTTCCGACCCATAGGGTTTCTCCAATTCTAACCCGGGCAGCAGAAAAATCGGGGCCGCTGTGTTTGTTCCAACTGCCAGGGCTTAGGATCTGAAGTGTTTCTCCCTGGGTAGTATGCATGGGTCCGGGATCAAGAAGCCTGAACCTCCATAAAAAGTGGATGAAATCTTCCTTCATAAAGAGCCAATATTTGTTGCTTAATCTTCTGCAGAACCTGAGAATGCCTTTTTGCAACACCCCGGCTGAAATCGGTTTAAGGGAGATTAAAAAGCATTTGAGGCTTGCAAGGTGCTTAAAGATAAAAAGAACTTACCAACAAAGGAAATACTTCGCCCAATATGTTTGATCAAAGGCTTTACAATTTGAATTTTTATTCGTAATTTAACCGAAAAATATTACTTTTGTAACAGTAATCAGGATTATATCTATATGTAATGGGACTGCTTCCTCTGATTGTAGAAGGGATAGAAAACAAGATAAAGAAATTGGTTTATCAAAATGAGCAGTTACACCAGCAGAACGCTGAGTTGAAGCGTCAGCTTGAAGATCTTAAAAGTGAAAAAGAGACCTTGACTGCCCACTCCCGAAGCCTGGAGGATCAGATCTCAAAGCTCAAAGTAGCAAAATCCCTGACGGGCAGGGACCATTTTCAGGCCCGTCAACAAATTAACGAAATGCTGCGGGAAATAGAGAGGTGTTATGCCCTCTTGAACAGATAGGCCGCAAAGGATCATTTGATGAAAGAACAACATATATCGGTTATAATTGCAGACCGGCCCTACCGGCTCAAAGTGAGTAATGAAACAGAAGAGCAGGAGGTTCGAAAAGCAGGAGATCTTATAAATACGAAAATTAAAGAATATGCAAACCACTTCGCCTTTCGCGATAAGCAGGATCTGCTGGCAATGGTGGTGTTGCAGTTTGCTGTAGATGTTGTAAAATCAGAAGAATCGCAAAGATACCAGGAAACCCTTGAGCAAAAACTCAAAAACCTGGACCAATTGCTGGATCACTATCTGGATAAATAAGAAATACGTTCTTTGAAAGATATTAAGCTATACCCGCATTAATTCATTATACGTTTTTGAAACTCAACATTTTAAACCTTTGAGGAATAGCTCGGTTTATTAAAAACAGGCCTCAGTTGCCATGGCTTGTCCATGGCAAAATTGCTTCGGCAATCAGTGGACGTTTGCAATTTATCGGCCTCCTCAACCATGTATTTTGGGGTTTCATACAAACCTCTGAATTAATTGCGGGTTTTTTTTTATTACTAATTAATAATCAGATAAACAAATGGATTTAATAACTATTGTTGTTATTGCTCCGGTTTCAATAGCCATAGGTATTCTTGCCGCAACCACTTTTCTGCGCAAAGCCCTCGAAAGAAAAAGCCAGCAAGTGCTTAAAGAGGCAAGAATCGAAGCTGAGGTTGTAAAGAAAGAGAAAATCCTCCAAGCCAAAGAGAAGTTTCTGCAACTGAAATCTGAGCACGAAAAATACGTCTCCGAAAAAAACAACCAGATTGTCAACGCTGAAAATCGTATCAAACAAAAGGAGACTGCAGTAAATCAGAAACTGGAAGAATTGGGGCGTAAGCAGAAAGAAACCTCTATGCTCCAGGAAAACCTCACCCAACAGCTCGAAATTGTCAGTAAAAAGCAATCAGAACTGGACCGCTCCTACAGGCAACAACTCGAACAACTGGAGTCTATCAGTGGAATGTCGGCTGATGAAGCCAAGGCACAACTCATCGAAACCCTCAAAGAAGAGGCTCAGTCAGAAGCCCAGACCTTTGTGAAAGACATTATGGAGGAAGCACGTATTTCGGCCAATAAAGAAGCCCGGAAAATTGTGGTACAATCCATTCAGCGTACGGCAACAGAGGCGGCAATCGAAAACTCTGTTTCGGTGTTTCCCATTGAAAATGATGAGATCAAAGGTAGGGTAATTGGCAGGGAAGGGCGCAATATACGCGCACTCGAAGCTGCTACCGGGGTAGAGATCATTGTAGATGATACTCCCGAAGCCATTATCTTAAGTGGATTTGATCCTGTACGCCGCGAAATCGCCCGGCTGTCGCTGCATAAACTGGTGAGCGACGGACGCATCCACCCGGCAAGAATCGAAGAAGTGGTTGCCAAAACCAAAAAGCAGATCGACCAGGAAATCATGGAGATCGGAAAACGCACCACCATTGACCTGGGAATACATGGTATGCATCATGAGCTTATTCGACTGGTTGGGAAAATGAAATACCGTTCTTCCTATGGGCAGAATTTGTTGCAACACTCCCGCGAAGTGGCCAACCTGGCCGCTACCATGGCTGCCGAACTGGGTCTAAACCCCAAACTGGCCAAAAGAGCTGCTCTGCTTCACGATATTGGCAAAGTGCCCGACAATGAGCCCGATCTGCCACACGCTATCCTGGGAATGAAACTTGCCGAAAAATACAAGGAAAAACCAGAGGTGTGCAATGCTATTGGTTCGCACCACGAAGAGATTGAAATGGACAACCTTATCTCTCCCATCATTCAGGTGTGCGACGCCATCTCAGGTGCCCGCCCCGGTGCCCGTCGTGAAGTTGTTGAGGCTTACATAAAACGATTGAACGATCTGGAAGAACTGGCCCTCTCGTATCCTGGTGTTGTAAAAACCTATGCCATTCAGGCAGGTAGAGAACTTAGGGTGATTGTGGGTAGTGATAAGATCTCTGACAAAGAAGCTGAGCAGATTTCCTACGATCTCTCCAAGAAAATTCAGACCGAGATGACTTATCCCGGACAAATTAAAATTACTGTTATACGTGAAACCCGAGCTGTGGCTTTTGCAAAATAAACAGGATATTTTCATTGATTATCAGGCCATACAGCATTTGCTGTATGGCTTTTTTTTACTATTCCAAAGTGTTAAAAAAAATCAATTCCACCCTCCGGGAAAACCAAGCTTGGCAAAACTTGTTTAAATTAGAGTTTAAATCCTGAATTGTTTGTTTTTTTAATCACATAATCAGGGATTTACATTTGTAATTTTTTTTAATTTTCATATGGCCTTTCTCCGTTTTTCCTTATTGTTACTGGTTTTTTCCTTCCTTTCTTTTTCTTTCTCACCTGCAATCTATGCAGGAGAAATTAAGGTATACACCTTTGATGAGTTTGAGTATCGTCTCTATCAGGAAGATGACAATATCTATGTTGTAAATTTCTGGGCTACCTGGTGTGCTCCCTGTGTGAAAGAAATTCCTGATTTCGAAAAGCTCAATGCCACCTATAAGGATAGGGGGCTAAAGGTATTGTTCGTAAGTCTCGACTTTCCCGGTCAGCTCGAGAGTCGTGTCGTCCCATTTGTTGAAAGGATGAACATGCAGGCTGAGGTAGTGTTGCTCAACGATCCCAGGGCCAACCGGTGGATACCCAGGGTGAGTGAGAAATGGACAGGCTCTATTCCAGCCACATTGATCTATGCTAAGGGCTTCAGAGAGTTTTATGAAAGAGAATTTGCTTTTGAAGAGTTGGAAGAAATTATCAAACAATTATTATAATTTGCTTAAGTTAATACAAACCAAAAATCATTATCATGAAAAAAACCGGAATTTTACTCAGTGCAATGTTTTTTGCTCTTAGCGCCATGGCGCAAGGGTACCAAATTGGAGATGTGGCAGAAGATTTTCGCCTGCTCAATGTTGATGGAAGATATGTTTCTATGGCCGACTTTCCTGATGCCAAAGGATTTATTGTGATTTTCTCCTGCAATCATTGCCCCTATGTGGTAGCTTACGAAGATCGGATGATTGAATTGCATAATGAATTTGCTCCTAAGGGTTTTCCTGTTATTGCCATAAATCCTAACGACTCCATTGCTCAACCGCAGGACTCCTACAGCAGAATGATTGTAAGGGCACGTGAGAAGAATTTCCCCTTCCCGTATTTGCTGGATGCCGATCAGAGTATTTATCCCAAATTTGGAGCAACCCGCACTCCCCACGTGTTTTTGCTCAGACGCGACGGTGCAAATCTCCGTGTTGCCTATATTGGGGCTATCGACGATAACTATCAGGATGCCACTGCCGTTCAGGAGCGTTTTCTGGCAAATGCCATCCATGCTGTAAAGAATGGTAAAACCCCCGATCCTGCCGTAACGCGGGCTATCGGTTGTACTATTAAAACGCGTTAAAAAAATAGTAAACTTTGAACAAAACCGATGAAATAAGCATTTACCTGACGATTGTTTTGGTAAATAATTTTTATTGGTGATTTAGTGTTGGTATTTTTTTGACAACCCCGGCGAAAGTCCTTTATCGGACTTTCGCTTTTTTAATGCTTTGAAAATCAATGCTGAACGTTGCTTGATAAAGAATTATTAAGCCCCTTTGGGGTGGGTATTAGCAGTAGTTTTCTTTCTTATTGGTTTATATTAGCCATTGCTCAAAAAAAAATACCTTTTTGTGTGCAAATAATTCCTAAATTCGGCCATCTGAACTTTGCAGCACTCTGTGATAGGGGTATTCGATCTTTGCAAAGTTGGATCAAACCTGATACTTCTGATTAGCTTACCTGATAGGATATGAAGTTCCATAGTCTTCATCCTCTCCTTACCAATGGTATGCTCTTTTGCACAGGAAGTCTGAAGGTTCTGGAATTATCCGATTTCTTAAACCAAAACAATTTTTATGAAAGAAAATGCACTAAAGAAAAAAGGTTATTGGTATAGCAGCTTTGCTTTGCCAATGTTTTTAGCGGTTATGCTGGTTGCTTCTTCCGGCTTACTTTCAGCCCAGAAAAGCTCCGGACTTGATTTTGCAGCAGACCCCCATTTTGGTTCTGTTACCCTGAGTGCCGGTTTTAGCAACGATCCGCATACCATAAGAGTGGTAAGTGGAGGATCTGTAAATGTGGGTTCTCTTGGCCTTTGTGGCGATTGCACAGGCTATGCTTCAAGTGCTCCGGATGTAAAGCTGCATTGGTCAGGTTCTACTCGTGATCTTCGGATTTTTTTTGAAGCCGATGACGGGTCTGATGCAACTCTTATTATCAACACTCCCAATGGTACCTGGTTGGGCAACGATGATGCCTATTCAGGAACCCTCAATCCCATGATAGTGATTGCAGGTGCTCATGGCGCCGGTCGTTATGATATCTGGGTAGGTAGCTACAGTTCTGGCGAAAGTATCAGTGGAACTCTTACCATTACCGAATATGACACCCAGCCTGGTACAACCGGTGGGGGTAGTCAGGGTGGTAGCCTGGATACATCTGCCGATCCTCATTTCGGCTCAGTAAGGTTGGCAGCAGACTTTACTCCCGATCCGCATGAAGTAAGGATCGTGAGTGGTGGTTCTGTAGATGTAAGTGGTTTGGGGCTGTGCTCTTCATGTACAGGCTTTGCCTCCACAGCACCCGATTTTAGACTCTACTGGAGCGGAAATACAGATGATCTGCGTGTCTATTTTGAAGCCGATGAAAGGGGTGATGACGCTACTTTGATTATCAATACACCAGATGGCACCTGGATTGGAAACGACGATGCATTCGATGGAGCAGTCAATCCTATGTTACTACTCAGGGGGTATGGACCAGGACAATACGACATTTGGGTAGGAAGCTACAGCTCTGGTGACAACATCTCGGGCAAACTGGTAATTACTGAGCACAACCGCAGTCCGCGCTGATCATTAGTTTTCGCGCATAACATATTCGTCATACTCAAGCTCGAAGCGCAATTTGTGTTTTGACTCCTCTACAGCCAGACTCTGAAACACAGCCTTGAGCTCAATATTGTCAACTCTCTGGGAAAGGGTGGTATACAGTTTGAATGCCGCCTTTTCCTTTTTCATGGCCAGTACCAGCGCATCGGCGTAGGTCATATCTGGAGAGGGTTTTACATTTACCACATAATCGGATATCATAAGGTCCTGTACCTTCTCATCCGAAAGGTCAAAAAGGCGCTCATCCTTTATCTTTTGTAAGCGTGCTTTATGTGCCACCTCTTCCCTGGCAAACTGGAGAAAAGTATCGCGTATTTCCTGGTTTTTCATGGTGCCTGCCAGTTGATTGTAAAAGTCAACGGCTTCCTGCTCTGCTTTCATGGCAAAGTCTAGCACCTCATCAATGGTTTTGAATTTCTTTTCCATGGTTTGCTTTTTATTAATGAGTCAATGCTTTTTCTGAGCAAATGAGGTTAATGACTTGAACCTCCGATCTGGTTTTGCAGATAATCGGCACCATTAACGAACATGGGCTCAGGAGTATCTGCCAAGGTATGGATCAGTTGCCTTGTGGGTTGCTGGGGTACCTGCTGCAGAATGGCAGCTGCCTCGAGCATAACATCGGCTGGTGTTTCATAATCATTGCCCAATCCTAGTTTTTCGTGCAGTTGGGTAAGTTGCTCAAAACTATTCCACTCCACCCTGCCTCTATGACCCTGAGTGATTTGTTGTATGTAGCGTTGAGTGTTTGCAAAGCTACCCCCAGTTTCGAATGCCATGGAAGCAGGTAGTATCAGATCTGCCTCCTGCGTTGTAGGGCTGTGAAAGAACTCCTGAACAACCAGGAAGTCCGCACGGTTAAGCCACTTCTTTACTTCTTCCGGATCCTTTGCTGTACCCACCGGATCTTCTCCAAAGATAAACATATTGCGTATTTTTCCTTGTTTGAGCAGACCCATTGGGTCGGTATTTAGGTTGTCGGGCAGTTTCGCAAGTCCCCAGGCTTTGGCAAGGGTTGCGGAAATATCGTTGTCTTTGCTGCTGGCTCCTCCAGGGGTAATGGCAGCACAACCGCCCATATCGAAAATTCCCTGCGAATTGTTCTTTTCTTTCAATGCAATGAGGCCAGAAGCTGTTTTGCCCATTTTGCCGGTTACCAGGGCCAGGTTTCGAAGCTCAAGTGAAGTAGCAGCCGATACGTTTTTTTCTGCAAAAATCAGTACCGCATGCTGTTCATTGTTGTACTGGGTGGCAAAACTGGCTATCTGTGGTTCGGTACATCCGCAATTATTGAGAAGGGCGTTGAAATCTGCAGCAAGCACCTGTTCGCGGTAGGATTCAAAGCCGGGGCAATGATCGTTGAGGTAGACCCTGTTTTCCAAACCTTCGCGAAGCAAATATACTATAAGGGCCTGTACAAAGTGGTAATAAGACTTAACACGAATTATTTCGTCGGCCTTGTGTTCCATACTGCTTGCTGCAAGGTTGGTAACCAATGTAATGGGGATGTTGTTTTTGAATGCCTGGTTGTACATGTAAAACCCAGCTACTCCATTCTCCATATTGGTTTCGCTACCCAGTACATAGAATCTGCCTGCTTGTGCCATCTGATCAAAGGGCACGTTTTCAAGTGAACTCATGGCGTATCCTGCACCTCTGTTCAGGTAATGAAAAGATGAAATGTTGTGGGTGCCTATGCCCGCCCTGGCAATTTTCTGTACCAGGTAGATCTCTTCATTGGTAAGGCGTGCACCTGCAAAAAAGATATTCTGATCGCTATTGGTTTGTTTTATTCTTTCTGCTATCAATTCCAGTGCTTCAGTAGGCGAAATGGGTTCAAACCTTCCGTTCTTCTTTGCAAGGGGTTGGGTAATGCGCGATCTGTCATTGAGATATCTGTATCCAAAACGACCCAGCTTACAAAGGTTTCCTTCTTTGTTGATCAACCCGTTGTGGCCGGTAACCTGTGTTACAAATCCGCTTTTATGGTGATAAACCAACTCACAACCCACCGAACAGTAATTGCAAACGGCTGAAAATGTTTCTGTTTCGAGGGGGCCGGCCTTAAAGGGAACATTTTCTGTGAGTGCACCAGTGGGGCAGGTTGATATACACATGCCACATGATTCGCAGCGGGTTTCGCTGAGTTTGTTGCCCATAGAGGGTGCAACATAGGTTTCAAAGCCCCTGTTGATGAGGCCTAACGCATTGGCTCCCACAACCTCTTTGCATATACGAACGCATCTGCCACAGAGGATACATTTGTTGTTGTCTATTTCAACAAAGGGATGCGAGAAATCCACATGAAATTTCTGGTACCCACCCATAAAAGCCTTTTGGCTGGCCTGGTATCGGGTGGCAAATTTTTTCAGATCGCAGCTGTAGTAGGCCGAACAGCCGCACTCCAGGCAACGGTGGGTTTCTTCCAGGGCCTGCTGGGGAGTATAACCCAGTTCGACCTCCTCGAAGTTGTGTCGTTTTTTCGGATCCAGTGTGGGCATTTCTTCCCGTTGCTGGTGTTCGTAAAGAGCACTGTAGGGTTCGGCAGTCTGATCAAGGAAATGATCTTTGCGGCTAACGAACTCAAACCCCGGAGGGGTTACTTTTTGTCCATTGAGAAACTGGCTGCAGCTGTGGGCTGCCAGTCTTCCCTGTGCTATGGCCTCGATAAGGGTAGCTGGCCCGGTAACTCCATCTCCACAGGCAAATACACTCTCTATGGAGGTTTGCAGTGTTTTAGGATCGGCATGTATGTCGCCCCACTTGTTGAGCAAGAGCTCCTTTGGAGCATGCTGGTTGATGTCGGCAATGAAATTCACATGGGTTTTCTGCCCAATGGCTGCCAGAATGTAATCCAGTTCAATGTCGAACTCAGAGCCTTCTACTTTTACCGGGCGCCTGCGGCCTGATGCATCGGGTTCGCCCAGTTCCATGCGGAAACAGGTAAGCGATTTGAGGTTGCCGTTTTCATCTTTGTTTACTCTGGCTGGTGCCGTAAGAAACTGGTATTTGATCCCTTCCAGCTTCGATTCGTGTATCTCGATGGGGTTGGCAGGCATCTCTTTTTCTGTGCGCCGGTAAAGCACCGTAACATCTTCAGAGCCACAACGCATGGCCGTGCGGCAGCAGTCCATCGCAGTATTGCCACCCCCAATTACCGCAATTTTCTTTCCCGAAAAGTCGTACTTCTGGCCCGTCACCTCCATGTTGCGCAGAAAATCGATCCCTGAAAAGATATTCCCGGCATCATCGTTTTCGCAGCCGATGCTGGTTCCGTTCTGCGAACCGATGGCCAGCACCACGGCGTCAAAATTCTGGCTAAGGCTCTGGTAGGAGAGCTGTTCACCCAGTTTCTGGTTGTAGTGGATCTTAACCCCCAGGCCGGTAATCCCTTCTACCTCTTTGTCGATGATGTCGTTGGGCAGGCGATAGGGTGGAATGCCATAGCGCAACATGCCTCCCGGATGAGGGCTTGCCTCGAAGATCTCCACAGTATGTCCTTCGCATGCCAGGAAGTAAGCCGCTGTAAGGCCTCCCGGGCCAGCTCCGATTACTGCAGCCCTCTTGCCTGTAAAAGGTTTTTTCTCAGGCATAAAGCGTTGAGGCGAATCCAGGTCGATATCGGATGTGTACCTTTTTAAATAATCAATCCCCACACCCAGGCCGTCAACCAGGTTGCGCCGGCAGGCCACCTCACAGGGGCGCACACATACACGTCCGCAAATGGCCGGCAACGGATTGGTTTGTTTTATCAAGGCAGTGGCTTCTGTATGTTTTCCCTGGTTGATAAGGGCTATGTAGCCTTGCACATCAACACCCGCCGGACATGTTTCCTTGCAGGGTGCCACACAGTCTGCATAGTGGTTGCTTACCATGAGTTCAAGGGCAAATTTGCGCGACTTTACAACCCTTTCATTTTCTGTTTCAATGCGCATCCCCTCCGTAATCCGGGTTGAGCATGCAGGCTGCAGCCCACGCATACCCTCTACTTCCACCACACACAGATAACAGGAGGAATAGGGCTCTAGCCTTGGATCGTGGCACAAGGTTGGAATATCGATGCGAAGCCTGCGACTCAGGTCAAGGATCGATTCGCCATGTTGGCCTTTAACAATTTTTCCGTTGATGATTATATTGAGATGGCTCATATGTGTGCATTTAGAGGGAAAAAGTGGGTATTCAGAAAGGATGGGTTGTTATGAAAGTTTAATGGCCTTGAATTTACAACGGGTATAGCAGGCGCCGCATTTAATGCACAGGTCCTGATGGATCAGATGCTTTTGTTTTTTCTGACCTTCAATGGCATCCACCGGGCAAATTCTTGCACAGGAAGTGCATCCGGTACAATTGTCGGTGATGATCTCGTAAGTCAAAAGTTTTTTGCAGCTCAATGCAGGGCATTTGCCATCGCGAATGTGGGCTTCATACTCATCGCGAAAATACTTAAGGGTAGTGAGTACGGGGTTGGGTGCTGTCTGGCCCAGTCCGCACAAGGAGCTGTCTTTGATGGTATGTGCCAGTTCTTCAAGCATCGCAATGTCGCCCTCGCGACCTTCGCCTTCTGTGATTCGGGTCAGAATTTCGAGCATACGTCTTGTGCCAATGCGGCAGAAGGTGCATTTCCCGCAACTCTCCTTTTGTGTGAAGTCAAGAAAGAACCGTGCAACATCCACCACACAGGTGGTTTCGTCCATCACCACCATACCTCCGGAACCCATAATGGCTCCTGTGGCATTTACACTATCATAATCTACAATGGTATGCGACAAATACTCGGGAATGCAACCCCCTGAAGGGCCTCCCAGCTGTACCGCCTTGAATTTTTTGTCATCAGTAATGCCTCCTCCCAGTTTGTAAATAATATCCTTGATGGTGATCCCCATAGGAACCTCTACCAGACCGCCATGTTTGATCTTTCCTGTAAGGGCAAAAACCTTGGTGCCTTTGCTTTTTTCTGTGCCGTATTGTGCATAGGCCTGGGGGCCGTGGGAAATAATCCAGGGAATGTTGGCAAGGGTTTCTACGTTGTTGATGTTGGTAGGTTTCTCCCACAAGCCTTTTTCGGCAGGAAATGGAGGGCGTCGGCGGGGCATGCCTCGTTCTCCCTCAATGGAGGCGATCAGTGCCGTTTCTTCTCCACAAACAAATGCACCGGCACCTTCCTTTATTTTGATGTTGAAATGAAAGCCTGGAATACCGAAAATATCATTGCCCAGGTAATGTCTGGATTGCGCCTGCTCAATGGCAATTCGCAACCGTTTTATGGCCAGCGGATACTCTGCCCTGCAATAGATATAACCTTCGCTTGCCCCAATGGCGTATGCGCAGATCATCATCCCCTCGATTACACTGTGAGGGTCGCCTTCCAGGATGGAGCGATCCATAAAGGCACCAGGGTCACCCTCATCGGCATTGCAGATCACATATTTCTGATCTGCGTTGTTGTTGCGGGCAAATTTCCACTTCATTCCGGCAGGAAAACCACCGCCTCCTCGACCACGTATCCCGCTGTCGAGCACAAACTGGATCACCTTGTCGGGGGAGAGGTTTTCGGCAGAAATACGACGCATGGCCGCATAGCCCTGTCTTTGCTCATATTCGTCTATGCTCTCAGGGTCAATAAAACCGCAGTTTCGTAACGCAATTTTTACCTGCCCCTGGAAAAAGGAAGCATCCTCTGAAACGTATTTATCAGATTGGATAAGGTATTCGGGTATGGGGGAGAAATTACGGATGTGTTTTTCGATGATTTCATCCACCCGGCTAACATCAACATTGCCATAGAGGTATGTTCCGCTTTCGTCAATAATCTCCACCAGGGGTTCGCGGAAGCACATGCCCACGCAACTGGTTTTGCCCACCTCGAAACTGAGGTTGTCGGCCAGCCGGATGCGGTTAAACTCTTCGTATGTTTTTCCTGCTCCAGCTGCAAGTCCACAGCTTCCCAGGCCTACGATCACCTTTGTCTTCATCAGAAAATAGTTTAGTTAGTTGATTAGCTTCCATTGACTTTTTAGCAGTTACAGAATGAGCTGTTCTGGTTTAACCTGCATGAGGTCAGGTTGGATTGTCTTTCTTGCTCCGGTTTGCTCCTGCAGGCTTCCATTGAACAAATTGTTAATTGGAGATATTCTTGTCTTCATGGTCCAGACTTTCTTTTCTCCTGATTTCTTTTACGATTCCAGCTGCCTGTTTGGGAGTGAGTTTGCCATAGGTTTCTTCTCCTATCATCATTACAGGAGCCAGCGAACAACAGCCAAGGCATGCCACGGTTTCAAGGGTGAAGATCCCATCTTGCGTGGTTTCTCCATCTTTTATTTCGAGCATGTCGAGCAATTCATCCGTAATGGCAGTAACACTCTGTACATGGCAGGCGGTACCGTGGCACATTTTGATGATATGCTTTCCTGCAGGCGTAAGTCGAAACTGGGCATAGAAGGTGGCTACTCCATACATTTCGCTGAGCTCCAGCCCGGTTTCGCGGTGTAGCTTTTCAAATGCCTCCCTGGGAATGAAGCCAAAAAGTTCCTGGGTGCCCTGAAGAAGGGGTATGAGGTTTCCCCTCGAATATTTGTATTTGTCGATCAGCTCATCAAGGAGCGACAGATCGACGGTTTGCACCGGCAAATCATCTGATTGTACCGGTGCCGCTGCGGGTATTCTTTTAATACGCATAATCCCTGTTTGTTTTGGCGCAAAGTAATGAATTTTCGTTTAGGGCTATGGCGTTTTTTTTGATTAATTTTTTATTGATTTTTTTTGGAAGATTGAAAAAAAATGTTATTGCTTTGGTGGGTTTTGTTTGCCGTTTTTGAAAATGATAAGTTTATAAGCCTTGTTTTTGCAAAACTCTTCGGCATTGAGCAAAGCGATATTGTTTTGAAGTTTGGCTATGTTTTTCCGGAACAACCATTTTGCAAATCGCAGAAGCCTTGGTTTTTTCTGCTGAAATTTCTCCATCAGAATATCCACTGTAGGCAGGATATATTGTTTTGTAAAAAGGTCTGCGGTTTCCAGTGTAGGAGCCACTTGAGCAGTAATATCCTGCTCTTTGATCATTTGAAAGCCCGATTGGCTGGCCATGGGCATAAATTTTTCGAATTTATGGCCGCTTTTGGCCAGCGGCCCTGAGGAGTGGTTGAAAGTAAAATAGTCGCAGACCATTAGAATGCCTGTGGGTTTGAGCAGTTGGGCAGCTACTTCAAAGAGTTGAGGCAGAGAGATGTATTGAGCAGATTCGCTCATGAGTATGATGTCGTAGCTGTTCTCGGAGGCTTCAAAGTACTGAAAACGTGCAAGATGAAAGGGTACCTGCAATCGTTTTTTAAAGACCTCCTGCTGATGAAGGTCAGGCGATAGTCCTTCTGCAATGAAACCGGCATTGTGCAGGGCTTCGGTCATGGCACCGGTGCCACATCCCACATCCAGAATACGCGTTTGGGAAGGATTGGGGAAGAGTTGGCGGATCTCCTGTAAAAGGTAATCCTCATAGCGAAGCTGGGCAATCTTAACACCCTCCAGCGTCCTGGGGTCTTCGGGGTTCCATAAACCATAGTGTAACCGGTCGAGGCCCAGTACTTCATTGTAAAAGCGCAAGCTTGTGTCTTTTCTGAATTTTGGTTGAGGTTTGCTCATGGGGTAACTGATTTTGGTTTTAGATGGGTTAAAGCAAACCGATTAACCTTGTCATGGGTTGTTGTACCGGGTAAAGGGTGTAACCTGCTGGTCGGCAAATTCTCCCTTAATGTATTTAAAGTAGCCGGTAATGCCAATCATGGCAGCGTTGTCGGTGCTGAATTCAAATTTAGGAATATATACGCTCCATCCTGCTTTTTCCTTCTCGGCCATCATGGCTGCTCTGAGCGCTGAATTGGCTGATACCCCCCCCGCAATGGCCACCTGGCTGATGCCGGTTTCATTTGCTGCTTTACGCAGTTTGCTCATCAGGATCTCTACAATGGTATGCTGGATGGAGGCGCACAGATCACTTTTATGTTCCTGGATGAAATCGGGGTTGGTTTTGAGTTGATCTCTCAGAAAATAAAGGATAGAGGTTTTCAGTCCACTGAAAGAAAAGTCCAGATCGGGGATGTTGGGATGAGGGAATTTGAATGCATGAGGATTGCCATGCTGGGCAAGCTGATCGATAAGCGGACCGCCGGGATAGGGCAAGCCCATAATTTTGGCGGCTTTATCGAAGGTCTCTCCAGCTGCATCATCGATGGTTTGACCCATCACCTGCATTTCGAAATGGTCTTTGATGAGCATAATCTGGGTGTGCCCACCCGAAACGGTGAGGCAAAGAAAAGGAAACTTTGGTTTTTCGGGTTGAGCCGGGTCATCTATAAAATGTGCCAGAATATGGGCGTGCATATGGTTAACTTCGATCAGGGGAATACCCAGGGCAAGGGAGAAAGATTTGGCAAAAGAAGCACCCACCAGTAAAGAGCCCAAAAGGCCCGGCCCATTGGTGAAAGCCACGGCATGTAACTGTTTTTTGCTTATCTTTGCAATGTCTAAGGCCCTTTGAATTACAGGGATAATGTTCTGCTGATGGGCACGCGATGCCAGTTCGGGTACAACTCCTCCAAAATTTTTGTGAACATCCTGATTTGCAATAACATTGGCAAGGATTTTGTCGTTCTTGAGTACTGCGGCTGAAGTATCATCGCACGAGGATTCGATTCCGAGTATATAGGTATCCATGCAACAGATGGGTTAAATGATTATAATAAGGCAATCTTGCAGAGGGTTTTGCGTTGAATTTCTGCATTTCGTTTCATGAAAATCACATCTTTCGATGAAAAGGTTTTATGCAAATACCCCTGGATGAAAAGGAGGCAAAGTTATTAAAAAAACACGTTACATAGTATTGATCACCCTGGTGGTAATGTTTATTATCCCGGCTTTGTTTTATGCTACCCTGCGCAGTGCCAGGGTGCAAACCTGGCTGGCAGCCAAAGCTGCGGCTTATTTGTCGCAGGAGCTGGATGCCACGGTTAGTGTAGGAGGAGTAAATATCACCTGGTACATGAATGTGGTGCTGGAAGATATCAGCCTGATGGATAAGCAGGAGCAGCCTTTGCTATATGCCCGCCGAATGGTGTTTGATATGCACCGGATCTCGCTTTCACGCCGTTCTCTTACCGTAAACAAACTGCTGTTCGACCAGGCATCTGTAGGAATGACCCGTTATGCCGGTGACGAAGACTACAATTTCAAATTCCTGATAGACTATTTCGACAGGCAGGAAAAAGCCGATACGTTTGCTTTGCCCCCATGGAATGTGGTGCTTCGCTCCTTCGAGTTTCGCAACTCGGGTTTATCTCTTTCCGATTACAACAGCATACCTTCCGATTATGGCTTTGATCCTTCGCAATTTGCTTTTGGCGATCTCAATCTGCTCATTGAAGATATTGTATTTGAGAGTGATAGTCTATGGGCCACTGTTTCCCATTTTTCAGTAGCAGAGTCGCGTGGTTTGCGCCTGGAGGAATTGTCGGCCCATCTTTTTATCAGCCCCACCGCTAGTACAGCCCGTAATATGGTTATCCGAACTTCTGACAGCCAGCTGGAGCTGGATGTTTTGCTTAGCTACGATAATTATCAGGCATTGGGAGATTTTTTTCATCAGGTTGATTTACAGATCGATGTAAAGCCCTCGCTACTGCGGCTGTATGATCTGGCTTACTTTATGCCTTCAGTGTATGGTCTGGATCATCGATTGAACCTGCAAGGCTCTTTGAGTGGAAAACTGAGCAATCTGCGAGCAAGCAATATGAATATCCGCTATGGCTTGTGGTCCAACTTTCAGGGAAGTTTTCAATTGGTGGGTTTACCTAATGTAGAGGAGACCTTTCTGAATTTTTCTGTCAACCGTTTTGTTACTACCCGCAAAGACCTTGAATCATTCAGGTTGCCGCTGCGGTATGGGTCAGGATTTTTGCAATTGCCCCCAGAAAGCCAGGCCCTGGGTATGATCAACTTCTCAGGCAACTTTACAGGGTTTATTTACGATTTTGTAGCATATGGACAGTTTCAAACTGCCCTGGGCCGTATTTCCACCGATCTGGCCATTATCAGCAACGACGATTTTACTGATATCCGATACCGTGGAAACCTTTCCACTTCAGGTTTTGACCTGGGTGCTCTGCTGGGGAACCAGTCCAGTTTTGGCAGTATTGCTCTGCGTGCCGGGCTTACGGGTTCCGGAACCAGCTTGAGTAATCTGCAGGTCGACATGACCGGACAGGTTCAGTCTTTGCAGTTTCGCGGCTACAATTACAAGAATATCAATGTTTCAGGGTATTTCTCAAACAAAAGGTTCAATGGCAACCTGCTTGTAAACGACCCCAACCTGTTTGTCGATTTTTCCGGCTTGATGGACTTTGGGGGTGAAGTGCCCAGTTTGAACTTTACAGCCCAGATCGACAATGCCGATCTTACCCGACTGAATATTTACCAGCGCGACAGTCTTTACAGCAGTATGCTTTCAACCATTATTTCGGTGCGCGGGCGGGGCAGCAACCTCGATAACATGGAGGGTGAGATTGAGGCTTTGAAAACCACTTATCATGAAAGGCATATTGCAGAGGATACTCCCGGGCATCAATACCGGACCGATCGGATGAGGCTGGTGAGCGATTTGCTGCAGGAAGGGCAGAAGATTATTCGATTGGAATCCGATTTTCTGGATATGCAAATGGAGGGAGATGTCAATCCGGAGCATGTAGGTCTGGCACTGGAGGCGGTTCTCTCTAATTACCTGCCGGCGGGCTTCCCTGTCAAAACCAATGGACGCAAGAAAGGCAACAGGGTAGAAGCTCAGATACTTCTTAAGCACACCCAGCCCTTAACCCACATCTTCTTTCCCTCTCTGCAATTGGCAGATAACACACATCTTACGGCACACTTTGATCTGGAGCAAAAGTCTCTTACTGTTGAAGGTGCTTCCGATTATTTTGTCTTTGGCAACAGCCAGCTTACCCATCTTACCCTTGATATGAAAGGAGCAGGAGAAGAGCTTGTTGTGCAAACCCAGGCCAACCGGTTTTTTCTGAGCGATAGTATATGGATGGATGGTTTTAACTTTTCAGGGCGTGCTCATCATGACAGTATTTCACTTGATGCTCATTGGCATAATACATTATCTCCCCGACTTAATAAGGGTATGATAAAAGGTCGAGGGCTTATGCTGGGCAGAGAAAGTGCATGGTTTAGTTTCGACCCCCAGTCCTATGCTGTGGTAAATGACTCTTTGTGGGCCCTGGGGCATCATAACCGAATAGTTTTGGATACAGCCATGGTGTCGGTAGAAAACCTGCTGATCTACAAAAAGGATGAGTACCTGAGGGTTGATGGGGTTCTCAGTAAAAACCCCATGGATGTGATGAAAATCAACCTGAACAACTTCAATGTAGAAAGCCTGAGTTTTCTTCTGCGCGATCGAAAAGTTGATTTTGCAGGTATTTCCAGTGGAGAGCTTACTTTGTCTAACCTGCAGGAGGCCCCTCATATTGCAGCAAATCTGCTTATACGCGACTTTGCCTTTAACCACGATCACCTTGGAGATCTCTCGCTCAACAGTATTTGGGATGCTTCCTATAAGGCATTCCGTATCGACGCTGAGATTATATATCATGGTAATGTAGGGACCAACCGGCCCGTTGTGGCACGCGGATATTTTTACCCCGAAAGGGAAGATGATAATTTTGATATTGATATCGTAATTGAGAATCTTCGCATGTCCGTTTTTGGTCGTTATCTGGAGGCGTTTGCTTCCAATTTCCGAGGTATTGCCTCGGGCAATCTCCGGCTGGAAGGACCTATGGCTGCACCCGAACTCAGGGGAAGAGCCCGTTTGATGCGTACGGGATTCAGGGTAGACTATCTTAATACCGCCTATTCTTTTGCACATGATCTGGAAGTAGGCAAAGATTTTTTCCGGTTCGAAAACCTTGTGCTCAACGATACACTGGGCAATTCCGCATTGGTAAGTGGGGTAGTAAGGCACGAAAATTTCTTCAATTTTTCGGTAGATATCACCTTCAGGCCCGAACGTCTGGCAGTACTCAATACCCAGCCCCATCACAACGATCTGTTTTATGGCAGGGCCTTTGCTTCAGGGTTGTTCAGGGTGCATGGCCCGGTAAATAACATCGTAATGGATATTTCTGCTCAGGCCAACCGGGGTACTCAAATCTTTCTGCCTCTCGATTATACCGGTGAGCTTACAGAATCTCATTTTATTACCTTTGTTTCTCCCGACAAACAAGCTCCTTTGCCTGCAACCTCTTCCAGGACCGACTTTATGGGCTTCACCATGAACTTTGACCTGGAGGTTACACCAGAGGCTGAAATACAAATGATCTTCGACTCACAGATTGGCGATATTCTCAGGGGCAGAGGTTTTGGTAATCTTAAATTTGAGATCGATCAGCAAGGAGCATTTCATATGTATGGCGATTATACCGTACAGGAGGGAGATTATTTGTTTACTCTTCAGAATCTTATCAATAAACGGTTTAGGATGGAACAGGGAGGAACCATTCGTTGGACGGGAGATCCCTATGATGCCGATGTTGACATCAGAGCATTGTACCGTTTGCGTACGTCGTTGTTTGATCTGGCGGCCAACCAGACCGATACATCCGATTTTTATCGCAGAAGGGTACCTGTAGAAACAGTGTTGCATTTGCAGGATAAGCTCTTTAACCCCACCATCAGCTTTGCCATACAGATGCCTGGGGGCGACGAGGCTACCCGTGAAATGATTGAGCGGATCATTACCACAGAGCAGGAAATGAACCGCCAGGTTTTTTCTCTGCTTATCCTCAACCGGTTTGTGCCTCCCGAAGATGGTTTCAATACCGCACTTGGGTATGGAATGGGCTCTACCTCTTCGGAGCTGCTCTCCAATCAGCTCAGCAACTGGTTGTCGCAGATCAGCTCAGATTTCGATATCGGGATTAACTACCGGCCTGGCGATGAGATCAGCAGCCAGGAGCTTGAGGTAGCTCTCTCAACACAGCTCTTCGACGATAGAGTCGTAATTGATGGCAACGTGGGAGTGGCTGGTAATCATCCGGCCGCCCAGCAAAGAGCAAGCAACATTATTGGAGACGTGAATGTAGAGGTGAAGATTACCCCGGAAGGTAAGTTCAGGATTAAGGCTTTCAATCGTTCCAATACCTTTGATGTGCTCAACACTACTGCCCCTTATACCCAGGGCGTGGGTGTTTTTTACCGGCGCGAATTTGATAACCTGAGCGAATTGTTTCGCAGGCGCAAAAGAACGGTTCAGGAAACTCCTTACCTGGAAGAGCTGGAATACTCCGGAGAGGAAGCACGGAGTGAATAATCCATGTCGGGCTAAATTTTGAATCTTCCCCTAACTTCCCTGAGGCGCTCGCGCAGTGATTTTCGGTTCATCTTCTTCTGAGCCGATTTGGTATCGCCCAGCAAAAAGGCGTAGGGCTCCATTCCTTCCACCTCATCAAATATAACTTTAAGGATGGCCATGCCAGGAATAAAGAGGATCATACCTGCCAGTCCCCATATAAAATTGCCCACAAACAGAGCTATGATGGTCATTAGCGGGTTCATAGATACTTTTCCACCTACAATTTTTGGGGTAAAAAGATTGCTTTCAAACACCTGAATGATCCAGAACGCTAAAAACACCCCTATGGGATACCAGAGGGAATCTTTGGTGAGGAAGGCATACATAATGGGCAAGGTTGCACCGATAAAGGGACCAAGAAAAGGAATTACATTCAAAAGGGCCGCAAAGCCGGCAAACAGGAATGCGTGTCCGATGCCCAGGCTGAGAAGAGCAATGCTGTTGAGTACCGCAAGGATACATATTACTACAAACATACCGCTGATGTAGTTCTGCACAACAAGCTTGATTTTTGAAATGGCATTGCGCACCTTCAGGCGATGGCGATCGTCGAACGACATTAGCAGAAAATCGATCAGAAAATGTCTGAAGTACAGAAAGAGGAAAATGTAGATGGGCATGATGAAAACCATAGTGAGAGTGCCAGCTGTGGCAATAACCCCCTGGGTAAGGCTGCTGGCATTTTCATACAGGTAGTTGAATACGGCATCCTGGATCATATCGGCAGATATGGGTACCACGCCATCAAGGTTCTCTTCAATAAACCCATTGAGTATGCCCAGGTAATAGCTTACCCGCTCTTCAAGTAAGGAGAGATCGCCACTGAACCGCAATATCTGGTTGTAGAAAAAATAAACCAGTGCACTGAGCAAGGCTACCATTGATACTACGCTGATAAAGACTGCAAGTACCTTGGGCACTTTGATTTTTTCCATCCAGGTGGTAAAGGGGCTGATGAGTATGGCCAGCAAACCCGATACCAGCAGGGGCACCAGGATGGATTTGGCCTCGCGCATGATAAACACGATAAGGATGATCAGCAGTAGCAGTATGGTAAGCCTGAGGTAAAAAGGAAGTTTGATCTGCATAATGGTCAATGGGATGAAAAGTTAAGACATTGTTCGTCGATAGCAAGTACATAGTGGGATATAACCTGTATCAATGGCGCTGTTTCATATCCCGAAAAACCTGTAATATGGCTGTACTGCACCTGTTGCCTGAAGTTCTCCAGGTATTTGGCAGAAGCAGGCATGTACGACCAGTGCCATTTCTCTTCCTCATACCCGGTTCTGTTGTTGTGCGATTTGGAGGTATAAGGTTGGCAAAACCCAAACAGTGGTGCGTTCTGCTGGAGCCATTGGTACTCGCGCAGCCCGCGTCCGGAGCTGAAGTAGCTGTTGTTGAGGCTGTTGATGTCGATGTCGGTGCCCCAGTGGTGGCGTGAGGTGCCAGGCATAGCACTGAAGCGGAGTATCTCAAGAGCCCTTTGGGTAGGATCGGTGATACTGGTGGCATTGATATTGCCACTGAGGGTTTGTCTTCCGTTCCATTTGTCTTCCCAGATCCTTTTCTGATGGTCGAAGCTGCGAAAAGCCGAAATAATGGTAAGCTGAATGCCCTCTGCTGCAGCTGCCTCATGCATTAGCCTGAAAGCATCGAGCGCACGGTGGTGCATAAACATACCATTTCGGTTTGCCAGAGACCTGTCTAAGGGTGCAAGGCTGTCATGATTATGATCGATCTTACCGAGCAATGTATTCATGTCAAGGATTTTCGGAGGTTTTTGCATTTCAGTGGGTTGAGGCGAAGGTTCCAGTGTGTCAATTGCCAGGGACTGATCTGTCGGTACCGATGATATTGAGCCTGATCCCTTGAAACGGCAATGGCGCGATCCAACCAGCAGTAAAGCCATCAATACCATAAACAGTATAAACCATTTTGATCTGTTTCTTTTCGATCTTTTTGCGCACATGAATTGTTTAATTTTCAGAGAAACCTTCAATCCATGTCAAATTTACGCAAATCGTTGACAAAATCGGGAGGTTTGAATGGCAAAAGACTAAATTTGTGCAATGAAGAAATCCTAAACCAAAAAGAGAAATTATGACAAAGATTTTGAAAGCCTACGAAAATATTGATTTTCTGAAATCGCCATCGGCGCGTATTCTGCGGATCATGTCAGAATTTGTAGAGCCCAATGCGCGGTTTCAGCAACAAAAAATAAAAGATACAGTAGTTTTTTTTGGTTCGGCCCGACTTCCGTCCCGGGAGCAAGCCGAGAAAGATCTCAATGCGTTGAAGGCTATGGATAATCCTGATCCTGCAGCCCTCAAAAAGGCGGAGATCAATCTGAAAAATTCGCGCTACTATGAGGATGCTGTAGAACTCTCCCGGCGGGTAACACAGTGGTCAATGAAAAACTATTACCACAACGGACGCAGATACGTGGTTTGCACAGGCGGTGGCCCTGGCATTATGGAGGCAGCCAACAAAGGTGCCCATCTTGCAGGAGGCAAATCGGTAGGGCTCAATATCAGTTTGCCTTTCGAACAGTTTGCCAACCCCTACCTTGAAGATGAGCTCAACTTTGAGTTCCACTACTTTTTTATGCGCAAGTTTTGGTTTGCCTATCCGGCCAAGGCTATCGTAATATTTCCGGGTGGTTTTGGCACCCTGGATGAACTGGCGGAGATTCTCACCCTTGTACAAACCGGAAAGATCAAGAAAGAGATGAAAATACTGATCTACGACAGCCACTACTGGAATGATATTATCAATTTCAGTAAGTTTGCCGAGCATGGAATGATCAGCGAAGAAGACCTTCAGCTTTTCAAAATGTGCGACTCAGTAGATGAGATGGAGAAAGAGCTCATGGAGCACTTCGAAAAGATGAAAGACAAGGATAAGCTGATGTAAATCTTCTCAGAAGGGATAGCCAATGGCTATATTCAGCAACAGATTATCGCGTCGCCAGGTGCGGTCCAGTGGTTTTACAGGCTGGAAGTATCCTGGCGACGAATCGTATGGAACGGCCAGTGGAAATGCCAGGTCGAAGCGCAGAATGAAGAAAGTAAAATCGAATCGGATCCCAAAACCGGTGCCCAGGGCTATCTGACTGAGGAATTGATCTGCTGTAAACTGCCCTCCGGGAGCATTTTCTCTTTCCCTGATATTCCAGACGTTTCCTGCATCGGCAAACAAGGCTCCTTTCAGAATGGGGGTCATGCTGAAGCGATATTCTGCACTGAATTCCAGTTTGATCTCTCCCGATTGATAAACATTAAGAGATGTAGAGAGAGTGTCGGGCGATAGGTAAGAACCGGGCCCCAGCGATCGTGGGTGAAAAGCCCTTATGCCATTGCTACCCCCGGCAGTGAATAGCTTCACATAAGGCAAGGTTTCGGAGTTGCCGTAAGGAACCCCTATGCCGGCTGCCAGGCGTGTTGCCAGGCGTTGGCCTTTGCCCATGTTCAGGTAGTAGCGTAAGTCAAAATCGGTTTTGGTAAACTGCGAGAAGCTTTGTTTAAAAATGCCATAGCCTCCCTGGGGCAGGGGGGTGGCAAGGCCCAGAACATCTGCAAAAAGATAGGTGAGATTACCTGAAAGATCAAGGTTGTAGTTAAAGTACCAGGCATGCCTGGCGGGGCCACGTAATTGGGTATTCCAGTAGGAAGAAAACTCAGATCCCAGCAGAAACTGCTCAAATAACCCCCTGCGAAGCAAAACATCCTGCGAGAAGAACTGCTCATACTCAGGAGAAACATTCCCCAGAGAAAAGATGTTGAATACAAAAGGAGAATAACGGTATTGTGAAGTAACTGATTGGTTCCATACATATTGCCACTGGCTACGCAGGGACGATACGCTGAATGCATCTGTTCTTCGCAGAAGGTTGAAGGATAAGGATATATTGGTTTTAGGAACAAAGCGTGTTGAAACATTGCTTATGCCAAAAGGAGCTACAAACCGGGGGATGCTCAGCTCAGAGGATATCCCTGCTTCCAGCGATGCTGCCTGGCGCTCGCGCTGCCCCAGAAGTGTTTCCCAGGCTCCATCCAGGTTGAGGCTGAAGTGCTCCGCCCCCGACAGAAAGTTTCGGTTATTAAATGAGACGGTAAGTCCGGGACCTGCAAAATTGGTTGACTTTGATACCCCCCGCAGCTCTGTGCTGAGGCTTTTCTTTTCCATAGGAGTTAACAAAATCCGCACATCAAGCCGGGGTTCGCCGGATGATGTGTTTTCGAAAAAACGAATATTCACAAACTTGAATACTCCCAGCCCCATCAGGTGGGTAAGGGTAAGGTCGTGATCTTTGATGCTGTAGTATTCTCCAGACTTAAGGAAGATTGCCCTTGCCAGGGTATTTTCCCTGAACTGCCCATGGTTGTTGAGAAGAAATACTCCTGATGCAAGCTTTACGGTATCGGCTTCATGCCGGATTTCATGGGCTGTGAGGCTATGGTCGGCATTGATGTATACATTGCCAATTTTTTGTTTAACCAGTGCATGTGTGGGTGTATTGGCCTTGATGGTAAGCTCCAGGTTTACACTGCGCGAAGCATACAGGGTATCTGCCCTGAAAAGCAGGAAGTCGTGATGGAAAAAGAAATAACCTTGCTCTCTGAGATTGCGCGCAATTCGCTCTCTTTCCTCCCTGAGCACCGACAGCCGGTAAGGTTGTCCGGATCGGATCAGGCTCTCTTCAGCCATGGTATTGATGGCCACACCAATTTCAGTGTCGGCAGATATTGTGCTGATCTGATCAATAATAAAGGGTGGATTCAAGCTTATGGTAAATGTTACGCCTGCTTTTTTTCTTCCTTCCCGGATCTTGTGCTCGATGGTAGGGTCGAAAAAACCAAGGTTGAAAAGCCGGTTTTCCATAAGCCTTTCACCTCTCTCAAGGTCGAAATCCTCAAACAAAACCGGAGGGCGACCAAACCTGTTTTTTAATTGTCTGCCAATGTAAGTGCGGGGTTCATCTCCTGCAATGTTGTAAAGCCAGAGGCGTGTTCTCCACCATAAAAACCTCTCATTGGGTTGTGGGCGCAGTACCCTTTGCAGTTCGGCTTCGATCTCTGGTTTGTTCCTTATCTTTTCATCCGATTCAATATTGATCTTACTGCCAGTATACAGCTGCTGCCCTTCCTCCAGGTATCTGAGATTGGAACATGAACTCAGTGCCACTATCGCCAGCAGGGCAGAAAGAAAAGCCAGTAGTGCACTCCTGTGCGAGGGTTTGTATGGGTTTATGTGGTGGGTTTTCCGCATCTTAGTCTTCATTTTGAGTTTGATCAGGTGTTTCCGTTTGATCAGTCTCTATCTGGGTCTCTTTCTCCTTTCGGGCAAAGAGCTCCCTGAACTTATTGTAGCTTCTGGAGAAAAGCAGGGCAATGCCAGTTTCGATTACCTGGCCATCAAAAATATCTGCATAGTTTTTCGTGCGGAAACCTCTCAACCGAAGGTTCCCTTCGGGGGTAAGCAAATACTCGATGGAGAAATCTCCGGCAATATCTGTTGCCTCCCTGTTTCTGCGGGTTTCGTCTTCCAGCTCAATATTTCCGCCAACGGTAACTCTGACCCTGTCGTCGAAGAAATTCTGAGATACTTCCAGTTGCAATTCTGTTCTTCCCACTTCCTGCCCATCTGCAAAATCTACAAAAGATTCAACTTCAAAGTTAATGTCTAGCCCCCTGATGTATCGGCTACTCAAACGGTTGAGCTGCTGGGTTAGTATCTGGCTTGCCGATGATCGAGCGGTAGATTCGAAACCACCTCCGGTACCCAGAGAGGCAAGAGGGTTCTCCTGAACAAAATGTCCGAGCATGAGCAGGGCAAAAACCTGCTTGTTGAGTTCTGAGGGGTTCTGGTTGAGCTGATTGATCCTTGCCATGAGGGTGCCGTCGAGGGCGTTCTGGTGTTCCTGTGGAAGGTTCAGTTCAAAGCTTATCTGGGGTTCATTGAGGTTTCCGCGCATGCGCAGAAATACCTGGAAGGGAAACTGTTGACGCAGAGCCGCTCCCTGGGTAGTGCCCATCTGCTGCACCAGCAAATCGCGGGCATGGGTGCGTACGCTGAAAATGGCCGTAAGGTCTACCTGTGCCTGCATGGGGTCGCCACTCCAAACGATATGACTTCCGGGTTGAATGCGGAAGTTTCGCCTGATGAAGTCATAAAAGGTAAGCAGGTATTCCCCATCGGTAATCTCATAGCGTCCGGAGAGTGTAATTCTGCCACCGGGATCAATGCCAAAGCTTAGCAGTCCTCCTCCCTTCACTTCTACAAAGTCGCCGGCGTAGCGGTCTATGATAATGCGTACATCTGTTTGGGGGTCAATTTCCATGTTTACACTCAGATCGAGGATGTCGAAGGTGGGGCCCTGCACTTGCTGTGGTGCAGCCTGACGTGCCATTTGCAGGAACAGTGTGTCGCGGGTTTGCACGAATTCCACCACCCCATCGTCGCCGATTGCTTCCGGAAGGCTCTGGGGCAGGATCAGTGTAAGCCCGGAGCCTTCATTGAGCTTGATGCGCCCGTCGATAGTGGGGTTGTTTTGCGTGCCGCGCAATCGCAGGTCGGTATCTACCAGAATGCGTCCATGATAGATCTCGTTCTGTCCTGGCCTCACGTTCATCAGGAGGAAATTTCTTGAGTTCAGATTGAGGTTAAAACCCACCTGGTTGAGATCAGTAATATCAATAGACCCCATAAGGTTAGCTCTTCTTCCTGCAGAATCCTCAAGGGCAAGGTTTTGAAAACGCAACTGACTTCGGTCGAAGCGGATGGTTTCGCCTCTGATAAAGTAACCTGCATTGAGAGCAGGAACCCTGAAGGCGGTTTCATTGATATTGAGGTTTCCGGAAATCAGGGGTGCGTCGGGTGTGCCATTGATCTGCATGCGGCCACTCAGGAAGCCGCGCAGGTGGGTAATGTGTCCTGCTGCAAAACTCTCGAAGGTGGGCAGGTCAAGCCTTTGCAGGTTGACATCGAATTGCATGGCAGGTTGAGGCCCCGTTTGGTAGTTGCCATTGATAGAAAGATTGGTAAGTTCACTGCGAAGAGTGGCAAGGATGTTATAGCGGTCCTGCACGGGGTTGTCGGCCTTCAGCGTGATGTTGCCCAGGGTATCGCCATCAAAGCTGAAGTTATCTATGGTCAGATCGGCTAAAAAGGCAGGGGTTTCAAAGATGTTTTTCAGGCTGAGACTTCCATTGAAAACACCTCCGATGGGGGGTATTTGTCCAGATGCAAATTCGGTAAGTCTTCCCAGGTCAATGTCTTTAAAGTTCAGATCTACAATTGCATAAAGTTCTTCCTGCTGCCGGCTTTGGGCAATAAGGTGCCGGGAACCACTCTGCAATGCAAAGTTCTGAACTTCTATATAGGGAGGAGCCAGCCTGATCTGGTTGTCCTGAGAGATGGTCCAGTTTTCGCCATTGATCAAAAGGGGAGAAGTGTCGAGGCTGAATATGCGCAGGGTGTCCTGCTGGGTGAGGCTCCCTCCAAAATGATACAGCGGTTGCGACAGATGATCGTTGAAGGCCAGCTGGAAAAGAAATACCTCATTGGCAAAACTTCCGGTCATTACAAAATCTCTTAAGGGAATATCGTTGAAATTCAGTCTGTTGAGGTCCATGGTCATCTCCAACTGGCTTTCATCCGAAATAACTTTAAGTTTGAATTCTTCCAATTCCAGATTAGCATACCCTGCCGCAGGCAGATTAGCTTCAAGAGTAAGAAACTGATCTCTGCTGTTGTAAGATGCGTTTACCTGCAAGGTGTCGGAATAGGACAGCCCTGGCAACACCACTTCCGTAAGGAATGCATCAGGAACTACCTGCATATCAAATTCAAAACGTTTAGCATCGGTTTCTGAAGTGTCCTTTATCCCCAGGTCGTAATAATGCGAAAAGTGTGCTCCCAGGATGCCGGGCAGAAGCGCCGGGCTGAAGTTGCCCCGGTAGTCTGCACTGGCAAAAGGCGATTGTAACTGCAGATGATAGTTGCTGGGTTCTGCCTGGCTTGATAACTGAAAAGCTGGCAGAGAATAAATCTTCCCTTCGAAAGCAATCTGCGTGTTGCTCAGGTTCAGATTTCCACTGAAGAAGTCTTCGGTATTGAAAACTAGTTTCGAGTCCAGGCGGGTTCTTACCAGGAAGTCGTGTTCCATAATGCCCAGCTGTTTTAGGTGTGCGTAGCCAAGCACCATGAAAGCTTCTGCCGAAGGAGTTTCTGCAAACAATCCGTAAGAAGCATTCAGTTCCAGATTGAGGATCTCATCGGTATATTGTGTTGCCAGCGAGGCAACGGAATCTTTCATGGAAAGGCTGATTTGCCAGGGTTCGTAGGAATGCTCGAAAATCTGTAATCCCTCAAAAAGGAATGAGACCTTCATTGCCATCCCCGCCAGGCTGTTTCCTTCGCCCGAGAAATCAACCGCAACATCAAATGGTGCGGGCAACAGATCGGGTTGTTGTATCAATCTGCCCACTTTGAGTTGGTCGATGTGCAGTGTTCCATTCCACCCAGGCAGGCTGTCTGCCGTAAGGGCTGAACCCGCAACAAGACTGGCAGAGCCCAGGTTGCTGCGGATTACGGTCTGGGAATTAAAGTCTGAAATACTCCCCCGGGTTTTACTGTCGATATAAATATAGCTGGGCAGCTCAATGCCTTGCGGTGCCAGGGTATCGGGCAGGTTGGCAAAAAAACGTTTGGGCGCTGCAAAAAGGCGTAACTGCTGTATGT
This sequence comes from Bacteroidales bacterium, assembly GCA_046291875.1. Lineage (GTDB taxonomy): Bacteria > Bacteroidota > Bacteroidia > Bacteroidales > UBA7960 > SKVR01. The sequence continues at coordinate 113,797 of JBKBSF010000011.1, forward strand.
CGAAATGTGCACTGCCTATATTAGCCAGATCTTTAATCTGAGCGTGGGTATAGGCAGAGAAAAACTCGGGAGCCGTTATCCATAGACTGTCAAGCTGCAACTGGGCCATGCCTCCATTGATTCTGCCCCCAAAACTCACTCCTTTGTTGCCGGGCCAGTTGAAGTAATAATCGTTGAACTGCGGGATAAGCCAACCAAGATCTGAGGCAAGATGGTTTTGGCCCATCTCAAGGGTAAACCGTGCTTTAGATAAGGCTTCCTGGTTGATTTCCAGTAGATTGGTTTGAGTGTGCAGCGTTAGATGCAGCTTGCTTGACAGGGTTTGTAATCTGAGATTGTCGATACGCGATTGCCGGCCCTCCAGTGCAATATTGGCCGAAAAGCTGCGAATGGCAAAATCTCTGTGAAACTGCCCTGAAAGGTTTGTCAGGTTGATCATGATCCTTCCTGGATCCACTTTTATGTTGTGGGCCTCCAGTGAGATATTCTGAATTTGCAGAGCACCAGGGTCGAAAGAGGAGGGGGGATTTCCCTGGGCTTCTCCCTGGAACAATGCAAAGGATGATCTGCTGAGATTGAGTTGATCAAGCTCTATGTGCCAGTCCATTACTTCCGAAAAACTGAAGCTGAACGGGTTGTTGTCGGGTTCGTTGGCCTTGAATTCTTCTTCAATTGCATGAGGTTGGGGTAAAACAAAATGTGCATGCAATTGATCTGCTTCCAGTTTTTGAAGCCCCACAAAAAAATCGTGCAGTACAACACTTTCCGGTATAAGGCTGAGGCTCGCAGCATTTACATTCATTCGGGTTCCATCGTAGCTGTTGAGCGAAAACTGTGCATCGGTGATGTTGAGTTCCTGCAATGCTATATCCAGCATGGGTAATGATGTTTGTTCCTCAGGGGGTTCCGGTAGTCGGGTAGGGGGTTCTATCTGAAGATGAAGGTTAATGCCTTCCATGAAGGTTGCCCCGGCATGGTATTTTTCATTGAGGATATCGGCCTGTTTAAGCCGCGTGTTGAGTTTTTGGAGATGAAGGGTCAGATAGGTGCCTGAGAAGTGGTCTGCCATTCTGTAGTGGATATGGGCCAGCTTTAGGTGGTCAAACCGTACCTTCCAGTTGCTTTCAGGGGTTTTGTCCTCGTGGTTGTAAGTGGAAATAGTATCCTGTGGATCTGGACTGGAACCCAAAGCATCGATGATAAACTGAAAATTGTAAACCGTATCGGGTTGCTCGCGGAGCATGTTGGCAGTGAGGTTGCTGACCTCCAGGGTATTTACATGCACCTGTTGCCTGAGCAGGCCCCACATCCCCACATCTGCAAAAATGCTACCCACATAAAGCAAAGTATCTCCCTGCTCATCAGCCACAAAAATTCCCTTAAGGCCAACTGTTTTGGGAAAACGAACTGCAACCCGGTCAATTTCAATTCGGGTTTGAATCCTTTCGGAAAACGATGAGGTTATCTTTTGGATGATACGGGTTTGTACAGCCGGAAATTGAAGCAGCAAGGTGATAAGCAGAAACAAAACAATAAACCCACCTATACCCCAGGCCAGTATCTTTAAAAGCCTGAAAAGAAGCCATCGAAGTCTCGATTTTTTTTTGGGAGTAGGTGTTGTAATTTCCGTCATCGGTAATACTAACGCAACAGGCCTGCCATTGTTGGATTAAACACAAACTTACAAATAGTTTTTTTGATTTCATGATTATGTGTTGTATTCTCCTTAATTGTTTGCGGACGTTTAGCAAAAATATATGTGTTTCTTTTTTAGGTTTTTCACAACACCAACTTAAAGCGCTGTATGTCAGCACGTGTTGTTTTTATTTGAGCCGATGACTATGTCTATTAAATAGATATTCAGGGATGTAGTCAAGGTTGTTTTTATCTGGTTTCGGATAAATTGTGAGTTCTTTAAATTTTTTTTTAATTGCCCATTAGGTTATATTTGTGGCTCAACACACGACCTTTTTTTAACTCAATCACACCAATTCTGACACATTCAATTATTAACTAAAAAATCAACGGATTATGTTAAAAAGATTTACCCTTTTATGTCTGCTATCAGCAGGGGTTTTTTTCATGGCTCTGGCACAACCTGGCCCGCGCGACGGGAGTTTGAAGGAATTGCCATTGTTTGTGGATTTTGAACTATTCGATGGTATCAACCTGCCGCAGGTCTATCCGGGCTGGCAGGAGGCCAAAGGTTATCTGCAGCCCCAGTTTGCCGGAGGGGCCTGGTTCAGTGCCAACATTCTCTATGGCAGCCGCACTGCCACCGTAAACTTTGATCTGATCGGGCTGAAGGATGAGTGGATCATCAGTCCGCAGTTTATGGCCACCGAAACAACAAAAATTTCTTTTGTGGCTGCATTGAGCCGTTTCTGGGACGAACCAGCCCAGGGAAATCTGAATTTCAACGACAGCATTTCCATTCTGGTTTCTACCAATACTACTCAGTTTGAGTTTATTCATGTGGTACATTCATTTAAACAGGCCAATCAGCCTTCGTGGATTCCTCAACGCTATGAGTTTGACCTGAGCCCATTTGCCGGACAGCTCATTCACCTGGCCTTTTATGCCACTAATGGACAAGAAGCCAACAGTATTGCCGCATTTCACCTGGATGATATAGAGATCAAAAATGCTGTAGCCGCTGATGTTACTCCCCTGGCATTGCTCTCTCCGGTAAAGAATACCTGCTTTCAGGAGCAAACTCCTGTAACGGTTAAAATATACAACGATGGGCTTGAGCCAGTGGCTTCAGTACCCGTAAGGGTTAGGGTGAGAGGTGCTGTAAATACCAACTTGTACGGCATCTATCCCGGAACGCTGCTTCCAGGAGAGAGCGGAACATTTACCGTAGGCTACCTGGATACTCCTCCTTATGGAGAATACCGTTTTTCTGTTCAAACTGAGCTTGCCGATGATACTTTTCCCTACAACGATGTGCTAAGTGAAGTTGTACTGCAGTTTGATCAACCCCTGGAGTTGCCCTTGCCCTTTATGAATTTTATGGGCTTTTTCTCAAATAACCTGGGTCAGATCTATCCCGGATGGTATGAGGCTCGCGGAAAAGGACGTCCTCTGGTTGCCATGAATACCGACTGGCAGGGTGCCAGCTACGATGGTGCACGCACTGCCAATGTGTTTTTTGCTCAACTGGGCACTGAAGACTGGATGGTGGGACCAAAATTTACTGCCACAGAAAATCTTGTGGTGGAGCTCAGAGCTGCTGCACAATACATACAGGGTGGTGCAATGATGGGATCGGATGACAAACTTGCCATTATGATCTCGCCCGATTGTGGCGAAAACTGGGAAGAGGTTGCCGTAATCAATCGCCAATCCAACCTCACCCCGTCTCTGCAACCCTTTACTTTCAGTATACCACAGTTTGCCGGTCAGGATGTGATCCTGGCATTTTATGCTACTACCGGTAGTGTAAACGATCCTCAGCAATACATACTGCATATTACCGATGTGAGCATCAAAAACCTTTACGCTCTCGATGCCGGTATCACCCGGGTACTTGCACCAGGCAATTCTTGCGGTTTTACCAGCAATGAAGAATTGGTTGTAGAAATTGAGAATTTTGGCACACAAACCCTTTCTGGTTTTCAGGTGGCTTTCAGCCTCAATGGAGCCGATCCGGTTGTGGAAACTGTAAGTCAATCTGTTGCCTATGGCCAGAAGCTGGTGTATACCTTCGATGCTACCCTCGATCTTACCCAACAGGAAGAGAACACTCTGAGTGTATGGACCCTTGTGTCCGGTGATGAGAATCCAGCCAATGATGGCATTTATGATCTGGCTCTTCAGCTCTCGTCATTTGACCTGGCAACCCAGGGAACTTATGCAATGGGATTTGAACCTCATGAAGATTTTTCCGACTGGCTGGTGGAAGATGGCAATAATGATGGTGTAACCTGGTCTTTAAACTCCGATCCGGTGCATGCACACAGTGGTTCGCATTCATTCTCCTATTTCTCCAACCAAACCAGTACCCCCAGCAACGATTGGTTGTTCAGTCCTTGTTTTTATCTTCAGGAAGGTGTCACTTATTTTGTGAGTTTCCACTACAAAAACAGGGCTACCAACTGGCCCGAAAGCCTCAAGCTCAACATAGGTCAGCAACAAAATTCATCTGCCATGACACAGCTTATCCTGGATCTCGGGCAGATATCCAACAGCGGATACCTGAAGGCCCAGGCTGAATTCACTGTAACCCAAAGCGGCGAATACTACCTGGGATGGCATGCCTATGGCCCCGCCGATCAGTTTGGAATGCACATCGACGACATCACTATTTACCAGATATTTGACAATGATCTGGCACTGGTCAACGTTCGTGCCCCAAGGAGTAAAGATCCCAACTGCACCCTGGAGGAGGTTGAAGTGATGGAAGTCCAGGTCTGGAATGCCGGCACAGAAGATTTCGCTTCGATAAGTGTTGATATGTATGTTGATGATCTGGAGCCTGTTAGCTTTACCCTAACTGACGGATTGGTTGCCGGTGCAACCGCCTGGTTTACCCTGGAGGGTGGTTTTGTCCTGGATCCTTATCAGGTTTACGAGCTTCGCATTGTCAATACCACTGCAGGAGATCTTAATGCAGCCAACGACGAGATTCATATTGAACAGTTTCTGCATGCGCAATATGCCATGGGCTTCGAACCTGATGAAGACTTCAGCGACTGGACGGTTCAAAGTCTGGCTGGGGTAAATCAATGGCAACTGGTAAATGATGTAAATGTAGCACATACAGGTACACATTCGTTTGGTATACGTACCGATGGTGCAGGCGGCAATACTGCCAACGACGACTGGCTCTTCAGCGAGTGTTTTGCGCTGGAGGCTGGCAAATGCTACGAGATATCCTTCTGGTATCGTTCGCGCTTCTCCACCGAAAACCTTGCGGTATATATGGGTACTGATAACCAACCTGTCGCCATGACGCAAAACCTGATCAGTATACCCTCATTCAACAGCAATGCCTACCTGAAGGCTACCCAACAATTTACTGTTGAGGAGGATGGAATATACTACTTTGGCTGGCATACCATGGGAGGCACCAGCGGACGTTTATTTATCTATGTGGATGAGATACGCGTTGTGGAAGATCTGGGTGCCCAGCCAGTAGCGGATCCCGTTGCTGAGGTGCTCGACCTTGAGGTGTTTTTCCAGGCCAATGCTACCAACTACTCAACACTGATGTGGGACTTTGGCGATGGAAATACCAGCGAGGAGGCCCAGGTATACCATGTATATGAATCTACCGGCACTTACAATGTATCGCTTACACTTGGTAGCGGATGCGTAGAGAGTGTATATGAATTCACGCTGGATCTGCAGTGCATTATGCCTGCCGATTTTGCCTGGGTTGTAGATGGAAACACTGTAAACTTTACTGCTACAGGAGATGCTTCAGCCTATTTCTGGAACTTCGGCGATGGAACAACTGCATATGGTGCTGTTATAACACATACTTTCAGCAACCTGCAGCCAGAGACCTTCAACGTTACGATGACAGCATTTTATCCTTGCGGTGCGGTGGATGTAGATAAAGCGGTGGATGTAGAAGTTACGAAGTTTGTCCTTAGCCTTGTTACAGACGGCCCCGATGTTGTTACAGTAAGTGGCGGCGGAGAATATGCTGCCGGCCAGCAGGTAACTGTAGTGGCAACTCTTGAAAGTGGTGTGGGTGCAGTATTTCTTGGATGGTTTGAAGACGAAGAGTTGCTCAGCAACGAACTTTCCTATGTGTTTGATATGCCAGCCCGCAATCTTGAGCTGATAGCCAAAGTGGCCATTCAGCCTTTTGTTGAAGAATTCGCTGCCCTCAATATCCGTATGTACCCCAACCCTGCAACGGAAGTGGTTTTTCTGCAATCGGAAGAGCCTATTACCAGGATGATTATCACCAGCCTGCAGGGCAAGATAGTGTATGAACAAGAGCAATTGCCTGCGAATGCCCGCATTGCAGTAGGCAATCTTTCTGCCGGGCTTTACCTGGTTCACATTACAAAAGGTACTAATACAGCTACTGGCAAGTTGCAGATCGTGCGCTAAGCACATTGCATTTAGTCTAAACAAAAAAGGCTTCGCAATCGCGAAGCCTTTTTTGTTTAACTTCTATCCTTTCAGCCTGTTACTGGTCTGAGCTTTTAAATGCTTGCTGCAGATCCTCCATCAGCTCGGCAAAGATCTCCTTTACCGAGGTAATTTTGGTGGCAAGGTATGCATTGCTTCCTGCAAAGGCATATCCACTCTTCATATTGCCTTTGTAGGCGTTGTAAAGTGCGGTAATGATGCAATAGGGGCTGGAGGAAACATCGCAGGTTTTGATACAGTGGAAAGGGCACTTGATAGGAGTTTTGAGCCCTTGTTTTACCTTTTCTATAAAGCTGTTGTGAATGGCTCTTCCGGGCATTCCCACAGGGCTTTGAATGATCTCAATGTCTTTTTCTGTAGCATTGATATACGACAATTTGAATTCCATGGAGGCATCGCACTCTTCGGAAGTAACAAAGCGGGTTCCCATTTGCACTCCTTTAGCACCCTTCTGCATGATGTTGTAGATATCGCGGCCTGTATAAATGCCACCGGCAGCAATTACGGGTATTTCTTTCTGGTATTTTTCCTCAAAAGGCCTTACAGCATTTACAACCTCCGGAACCAGTTGGTCGAGACTGTGCTGAGAATCTTCCAGGGAGTCCTTTTTAAAACCCAGGTGTCCGCCAGCTTTGGGGCCTTCTACAACCAGGGCATCGGGCAGATAATCAAAAAGGGTTTTCCATTTGTCGCAGATAAGCTTTGCTGCTCTACCAGAGGAAACAATGGGCACCAGACGTGTGGTGCTGCCAGGGGTGAGGAATTTGGGCAGATCAAGGGGCAGACCAGCACCCGAGAAGATGATGTCTGCTTTTTCTGAAATGGAAGTGCGCACCAGGTCGGCGAAATTGGTCATGGCCATCATGACATTTACCCCGATAATACCCTGGGTTTTTTCGCGGGCTTTCCTGATCTCCGTTTTCAGGCCTTCCATATTGGCTTGCAGGTAGTCAAGGGCACTGTTGCGATGCACAAGGCCAAGTCCGGCTGCAGATATTACACCCACACCCCCCTGGTTGGCAACGGCAGCCGCCAGGCCCGACATAGATATGCCTACGCCCATACCGCCCTGTATGATGGGAACGGGTATATTCAGACCTCCGATGTTAAGTTCTTTGATATTCACTTGGGTTTAGTTTAAGTTTTAACGGGTGTAAAGGTAACTAAACAATTGTTTGGTTTTTTAATCCGTTGATCAGCTTTCCGAAATTGAGTAAAAATTAACACATAGTTTCGCTGCTGTTATTTTTTGATTACTCATGATCAGCCACATCCTTTGCCGGAGATCTTTTGCGTTTTGCTCCCCTGTAAAGCATTTCTTTACCACCAGGTATTTCTGGAAATTTGATCTTTTGTGGGTTTGCAAAGATAACCGTGAGTCATTAATCCATATACAGATTTAGTTCGGGCGGTTGCCAGGTTAAGAAGTAAAAATCTGTTTGCACAAGTTTTTCTATTTTTGCCTTTTCAAAAATGGTTAATATGCAGAAAAACGGAGATCCCAAACTTTACGCCCTCCTGCACGAGCTGGGCATTGCCTACGAATACTATGAGCATCCTGCAGCTCCCACCATCGAAGAAGCCGTCAAATACTGGAAAGATCTTGACGCTACGCATTGCAAAAACCTCTTCTTTAGAAATCATAAAGGAAACCGACACTACCTGGTTATTCTCGATCACCGCCAGGATTTGAATATCCGCGATCTGGAGCAACGCCTCAGGCAGGGTAAACTTACCTTTGCCTCTCCTGAGCGTATGATGAAGCACCTGGGAATATCTCCCGGATCGGTAAGCCCACTGGCTTTGATCAATGATCAGCAGAAACATGTGCATCTTTTTATAGACTCCAATCTGATGCATAGCAAAACCATCAGCTTTCATCCGTGTATCAACACAGCCTCCCTGGTGATTGCCTATGATGACTTTTTGAAATTTCTCAGTCATCAGGGAAACAGCTGGGAGTACGTTCAAATGTATGATTGATAATGATTTGCAATATCAGGTTTTCTGCTGAAGCATTCTCTTAGTTATAGAAAAGAGTAATTTCTCTACACTTGGAAAAAAAATTCCCCTGAAAGTAAAAAAAATTTGACATTGAGTAAAAAATTAATAACTTTGTGTAAATTAAAATTAACTCATCGTAAAATATAATCGACATGAAGGAGCCTATTTCTTACCAGGAAAAGCAAAGTATTTTGTCTTTGGTCAATACAGTTCTTATTCTTGTAATCTACTCGTTGTATGTTTACAACAGGTACATCTCACATAGCCCCGAGATACTGCATGATATGAAGTTTCTCGGAAAAGCTTTTCTTATCCTGATCCCATTTACGGTGGTAGTGCAGGTTGTAATGCACATCTTGTTTGTGATCTTCAACAAGGTGATTGCAAGAGAAGATCCTCCTGAAAAGGAAGATGAGATGGATAAGCTGATAGAACTAAAATCTATACGATTATCGCATTGGGTTTTCATAGTAGGGTTTTTTCTGGCCATGACCTCGCAGGCCATGGGAATGGCACCCTATGTTATGTTTTTGTCGTTTGTTGTTTCCGGGTTTTTGGCGGGTATGCTGTCAGATATCGCTAAGATCTGGTATTACCGGAAAGGAGTTTGATCATGGCAAAATGCAATATCAACAACAACATCAGGAAGCTTCGTTTTCATCACAACGAAATGACACAACAAGAACTTGCCGATCGCACGGGAGTAACTCGCCAGACTATAGTAGCCATTGAGAATGGCAAGTATTCGCCTACTCTTGAGCTGGCATTTAAAATTGCAAGGGAATTTGGAGTGCCTCTTGATGAGGTTTTTTCTTACGATCCCAAACCCTGATACCAGAGAACTGAGTTTCGGCGGATGATCAATGATGTCTCTTGATCATGATACAGCTCCTGGGAATTGGGATAATTAAATTCTATGGAACGACATCGTCCGTTTTACACGAAAAAAAAAGAATATGAAAGCCATTATTTGCACAAAATACGGTCCTCCGGAGGTGCTCCAGTGGGTCGAAACTGAACAACCAGTTCCCAAAGACAATGAAATCCTGATCCGTGTCAAAGCAACGGCAGTAAACTCGGGCGATTGCAGAATACGCAGAGCTGATCCTTTTCTGGTAAGACTGGTTTTTGGCTTTTCCAAACCACGAAATCCTATTCTGGGAACCACTCTGGCTGGTATTGTGGAATCTGTTGGAGAAAAGGTAACACGCTTTAAGCCTGGCGACGAGGTGTTCGGGTCTGCAGAAATGCAAATGGGGGCCCATGCAGAGTATGTGTGTGTTTCTGAAAAATCTGCCCTTGCCTCAATGCCTCCCCAATGGTCTTTCCAGCAGGCGGCAGCTATACCTTTTGGTGCCAATACGGCATTGAGTTTTCTCCGATTGGCCAACATCCAGCCCGGGCATAAAGTGATGATCTATGGAGCTTCAGGAGCTGTAGGTACGGCAGCTGTGCAATTGGCCAAATACTTCGGTGCAGAGGTAACAGCTGTTTGCAGTAACGCCAGCACAACACTGGTAAAAGGCCTGGGGGCTGATAGGGTGCTGGATTACACCTTTAATGATTTTGATGCTGTTACAGAAGAATGGGATGTAATTTTTGAAACGGTAAACAAGATTCCGGTAAGAAAAATTGCAAGAAGAGTAAAAAAAGGCGGAACTCTGATACTGGGTGCCGCCATAATTAAAGAGATGTTGCAGGGACAGTGGATATCCATAACCCGCAAACGCAAAGTGCTGATGGGGACTCATGCTCCCACCCCTGATGATATGAATGCCCTTAAACAATTGATGATTGCAGGTGATTTAAAACCGGTTATCGACCGGATATACCCGCTTGAAAACACGGCAGAAGCCCACCGGTATGTAGATACCGGACGAAAAAAGGGAAATGTGGTGATCGTTGTGGATCATGCCTCTTGAAAGGGCAATAGTGGCAGTTTTTTAGAGTTGCATGGGTTGTTTTTATCAGTTTTTTGGGTTTGATTTAAGAAAAGAAGTGTGGTTTTGCGTATTTTTGTTTTGTTTTGTGTGTGAAAAGTCGTAATTTGTAGTACAATACAAACATCAAGCATGATTGTTTCGGGAAGCTTTTAATGAATTAAAGTATTAACCAAAATCAACCCAAATGAAAATGAAAAAAATCTTGCCATTTTTTATGGCACTGTTTATTGTTGCATCTGCAATGACCTCCTGTAAAAAGGACAAGGATGATGATCCCAAACTTGAGAAATGCAAGGTTACCCGACTGGCTATTGAATACCAGGAGAATTATGAAGGAGAAGAATATGGCTATACCGATAATATTGTGTTAAACTACGACTCCCAGGGTCGACTCACCGGATGGTCTGAAGATGGCGATGGGTTCTCCATTTCTCTGCAATACGACAACAATGGCCGTCTGATTAGATTTGATTTTATGGAAGATGGCGAGACCGGAGAGTACGGCCTTGTGACCTGGGGCACCAATGAAGCTACCATTACCTATTATTATGACATTGGCAGCGGAACTCCCGAAATAAGCAGCTGGAGAACGGTTATGAAGTTTAACCAGTCCGGGCAGATTATTCGCATGGATGAATTGTACAACAATGGGTCGAGCTGGGAATTAAGATACTATGTGCTGAATACCTGGCAAAACGATAATGTGATTAAACAAGAGCAATTCGAAAGAGATGATTACTGGAAATCATCCCCGGTTTCTAAAAACCATACTTCTCTTAGATCCTGGTACCAAAACCGACGGGAAGACCGTGCCCGAAGAGAAGCCCATACCCTTAAAGCAGCTCCCCAAGATATGGTGCTCTACAGCACTGCAACTTACACCTACGACAATAAAAAGAACTCTTTTGCTGTACAAACCGGTATGCACCTTCTGGTAGAAGGCTTTCCTGCTTTTATGTCGAAGAACAATATCCTTACTGTTACTGAGCAGTATTATGATGAAAGCCCCAGATCTTATTCTTTTTCCTACACCTACAATGATGATGATTATCCTCTTACCCGTTCTGTTACTGCAGTTTCATCATGGGGTGAATGGAGCGAAACCTGGACTTTTACCTACGATTGCAATTAATGTTTGAAAACAATGAAAAAAGCCCGATCAATACATGACGGGCTTTTTTTATGTCTCAGTATGATAAACCCATTAGGGCTTTGCTGCATAGGATGCATGGTTTCATGCTAAAAATGCAATGCTAAAAGAGAGGATCAGCAAGGCTGATATCCTGGTCAGAAAAATCACATATTCAGCGTTGCGATGATTCTGAACCTTTTTCAGGTACAATTCATGCTTTTTCATGGCTTTGAGATTTTGCCCACTATGTGGGTGCCCTCAAAGCAGCCATCATAGTGGAAGATTAGTACTACGTTTTTTCGAATACGGGTCTGCTTCCATTGTTGACTTTTTTAGATAAACAATCAATGAACAGTACAAAAATACTAAATGTCCTGCAAGATATAAATTAGAATACCATTAGAAACTACTTCCTGTACCAAGAGTATGATGCACTCTCTTAGTGTGTTGGTATGAAATGTTGGCCCCTTTGAAAAACTGCTTGTCCGAAGGGGGTGTTTCAATTTAGAATTAAGAATTATATTTGACAACCTGAAGCTCCAAAACGTTTTGTTATGCATATTTTGATCATTGAGGACGATGTGCGCCTTGCACAAATCATCGAGAGAGGACTGGTCGAGAATGGCTTCCAGGTCACTATTAGCCATGATGGCAAGCTGGGTATGCATCTGGCTCTTATCAATGGGTACGATCTGGTTTTGTCTGATATTATCCTTCCAGGGGTTAATGGTCTGGAACTTTGTCGTGCCCTAAGAGAGAAGAAGCCCTCGCTGCCCATACTGATGCTTACTGCCCTTGGAACTACTGATGACAAAGTGGAAGGCTTTGATGCAGGAGCCGACGATTACCTGGTGAAACCCTTTGAACTCCGCGAGTTGCTGGCCCGAATCAGAGCTTTGCTCAAAAGGGCAGGGGCTTTGGCCGAGGATCGGGGGCCTGAACTGCACTATGAGGATCTGAAAATCAACACCCATAGCAAAACAGCAAGCAGGGCCGATCAGGAAATCAAACTTACGGCCAAAGAGTTCAGGCTTCTGGAATACATGGTGCGCAACGCCCGCCGGGTGTTGTCACGCGAAGAAATTGCCGAAAAAGTTTGGGATACCCATTTCGATACCGGCACCAATTTTATAGATGTTTATATCAACTACCTCCGCAAAAAGGTAGATAAACCTTTCGACAAAAAGCTTATCCATACCCGAACCGGAATGGGATTCGTTCTGGAATGACAAAATACTTTATGCTATGTCTTTAAAAATCAGGCTTTCACTGCTGTTTGCCTTGCTGGTTGGATCTATCTTGTTTTTGTTTGCTATGCTGATATATTTCTCGGCGGCCAATGACCGGCGCAAGGAGTTTTTCAACCACCTGCAGAAAGAAGCTCTTACCCGGGCCAATCTGCTTCTGGATGCTGAGGTGGAGGCACAAACCCTTCAGACCATCTATCTTAGCAACAGGGAGATACTTCATGAGGTAGAGGTGGCGGTTTACGACCCATGGTTCAATCTTATTTACCACGATGCAGTTGAAATAGATTTCGTGAAGGAGACACCCGAGATGATCAGGGAAATACTGGAAAAAGGAGAGATCCGGTTTGTGCAGGAGGGCTGGGAGGTGATCGGTATGGTTTTTCATTTCAATGGCAAGACCTATGTGCTTACGGCAGCTGCTTTTGACCAATACGGCCACACCAAATTAAGAAATCTCCTCAATAACCTTATCTTATTTTGGTTGGCAGGGGTGGTTTTGATTGCTGCTGCAGGTTGGTTTTTTGCCCGACGTACTTTAAAGCCAATTGCCCTGATGGTGAAAAAGGCAAATGAAATAACCGCTACCAATCTGGATCTTCGATTGAACGAAGGAAAGAGAAAAGATGAATTGTATCAACTGGCTGCCACATTCAATCGCATGCTCGATCGCCTGCAGGATTCGTTTGAGGCGCAGAAGGAGTTTGTTTCTAATATTGCTCATGAGTTGCGAACCCCTCTGGCAGCTGTCCTTGGAGAAACTGAGCTGGCGCTTTCCAGGGAAAAGAGTAGCCAGGAATACCAACAGGCACTGGCCCAAATACATGCGGACTCCCGCAAGCTTTCCAGACTAATAACCGGGTTACTGGACCTGGCAAGAGCTAGCTATGACAGATCAGCCATTGCTCTCACCGAAGTCAGGCTGGACGAAATTTTACTCGATGCACGAAGTGATGTGCTCAAGGTCCATCCAAAGTATGAAATTGACTTATTATTTGATGACCAATGGGAGGAGAAGGAGGAGGAGGGCTTTGTTGTAAAGGGAAATGAATATTTGCTGAGGGTGGCCTTTGCCAACCTGATGGAGAATGGATGCAAATTTTCTGCAGGGAAACCCGTAAAAGTATCGTTAGAATATACCAATGGTATAAATAAAATAACGATCGCCGACAATGGTCCAGGAATACCCGATGAAGACATGGAGATGATTTTTAAGCCCTTTTTCAGAGGTAAAAACAAAGAATTGACTGACGGTAGTGGAATTGGTTTGCCCCTGGTTGAAAGAATAATGCTTTTGCACAATGCCTCCTTTGGTATTACTTCCAGCGAGGCAATGGGTACCAAGGTGGAGGTTTCTTTTCAATAAGCTTCACTCCTGAATAAAAAGCCGGTAAACTTGTTGGCTTACCGGCTTTTTTAATGGTTATTGGTTTTATGCGAATGCTGCTAATAAGATCGAAAGCATAATAAGTGCTGTGATTTTGGTCAAAAGCATTGCATATTCTAAATTTTTTTGTGCACGGAATTTTCCGGCGATAAGTTCTTTTTTCATGACTTTGAGATTTTACCCACTATGTGGGTGCCCTCAAAGCAGCCATCATAGTGGAAGGTTTGTACTACATTTCTTCGAATAAGGCTCGGCTTCCATTTCAGTGGATTTGATGAATACTATAAATATCGTGGCAAAAATAAAGGTAATTCGTTGAATATGTGATTAGAAAAGCATTAGAATAAGGTAGAAAAGATATGCCAAGTTGTATAAATAAATGGTAATAGGTTACAAACGACTATGCTTTACTTGAAAAGCATTTCTATTTCATCCTCGAAACAACAAACCTTTCACCATAGGTTTGCTTCACTCTAGACATAAAAAATGTTGCACCTGATCCTGAACCAGATTGAAAACGCCCCCATGTGGCGGGTTTTGAACCGTTGATTTTTATTGAGCTCTGTACTATGCTTTTACCTGTTAGGGTGGTCTGGTTTTTATGCAAAAAAAATGTTTTTTAACAGGAGGGTTGAAACTTCATGTTTGCTGTTTTGGGTTTGTCGAGCTCGAAAATTCGGTATATCGATATTTACGTTTAATTCGCAATCAGGTTCGTTTTATCAGACCATTCAAAAACAAATTATAAAATAGACAGATGAAACAGTCATGCGGGTCACATTATTGCTTTTAAAGGTATCCCGCACAAAAAGACATGAATATTTCGCTAACTT
>JBKBSF010000012.1:0-128150 GCA_046291875.1 Bacteroidales bacterium
GCGGGTAAAGTAACGCTTACGGTTTTGGTGTGCAGCAGCCTGTCGTTGGCCATGGTGTATGGGGTTGGGAAAGAAGTCTGATTTTCGGCTTGCTGTATGCCTTGTGCAGGTTGCTCTGGTTCTTCTGTGGTTACAGGATCAAGGGCAGGTTCAACCTCCATGCTGACTTCCTCACTATTATCTTCCAAAGCAATGCTTTCCGTTGTATGAGGCGTAGTACCGGGAGCAGAACCTGCTGGCCGGCGGGAAATTCTGCGTGCAGGTGATTCTGAGGGATCAGGGGCAGGGGTGGGGGTTTCAGAAAACAGGGCCACTACCTTATCAAGGGTTTCGCTGAAGAGTTTGTTGGTTTGTCGCGATGAATGCCAATACACTACACTGCCACCCAAAAAGAAACCCAGCAGCAATCCCAGGAATACATGAAGGGCATTGAATTCGTTCTGATTTCTTCTACGTGTTCGCATCCTTGGTTAAGTGGTTGTGACTAGTGCAAATAACTGGCCTACAAAATTAACAAAAAGGGGCAAGTGTAATTCTTAAATTATGCTGAATAAAAAGCCTGAAATTTTGTCAGTTTTTAGGGGGATAATAAATATTGTTAACGGTTAACTATTTTTAACAACGGCGCTGAACTCTTGGGCAATACAGCGCGTTATTTTTGGCAAAAAGGATTAATTACACTCCGGTTTGAACAATTGCCATTATTGCAGGTATATTCTTTGAGCAGTTCACGGATGGATATTTTCCTGGTTTTTTTCGAATTTTCTAGTAGCAACCTTTAATAAACTGACTGTGTTATGAAAAAGTTTCTTTCGCTTTTGATGGTAGCCATGTTGGGCGGAGTAGGAGCCCTTTTGATGGAGCGTTATGTTTTTCCCGACAAATCCTCGCAAACCCATATCAGAACCTTTGAAGAGGGCGGTTTTTCAATCCCCTCTGCTTTTACACATTATCTTTCCAATGTGCCCACCACCTTGCCCGACTTTACCCTGGTAGCCGAAATGTCGGTAAATACAGTGGTGCATATACGTGCTGAGTTCGAGCGGCCCAGCACCATATACGAAGAGTTTTTCGGACCCGATATCTTCCGCGATTTCTTTGGGCCCCGCCAGCGTCGTTCGCCCGACAGAAGGATACAAGGCTCAGGTAGCGGGGTGATCATCAGCCACGATGGATATATCATTACCAACAACCATGTGGTGCAGGATGCGGTAAAGATTGAAGTGACCCTAAATGACAACACCACCCATGACGCAACGGTTATTGGCCTTGACCCCACTACCGATCTGGCAGTGTTGAGAATTGAAGGAACCAATTTCCCCTATGCCGTATTTGGCGACTCCGACAAAGTAAAAGTGGGAGAGTGGGTGCTGGCAGTGGGCAACCCCTTCAACCTTACCTCCACAGTTACTGCAGGTATCGTAAGTGCCAAAGGGCGCCAGATAAACATCCTCGGGGGCAATACCGCCATCGAATCGTTTATTCAAACCGATGCTGCAGTAAACAGGGGTAACTCGGGCGGTGCACTGGTGAATACAGCGGGCGAACTGATCGGTATCAATGCTGCCATTGCATCTACCACCGGTACTTTTGCCGGATATTCTTTTGCTATTCCTTCCAACATTGCCAAAAAGGTGGCCATGGATCTCATTCAGCATGGCGAAGTGCAACGTGGTTTCCTGGGAATAGAAATCCGGGAAGTGAATTCACAACTGGTAAGGGAGCAAAACCTTAACGTTAATCGGGGTGTTTGGGTGGCAGGCGTTAGTGATGATGGTGCCGGCAAAGAGGCAGGACTGCGCGAAGGCGACGTAATTACTGCTGTAAACGGACGAGCTACACCCACTACTTCTGCCTTGCTCGAATCAGTGGGGCGTCAGCGACCCGGCGATGAAATTACCATAACCTTTAACCGCAATGGCCGTACAATGGAAGGTAAAGCCGTTCTTAGAAATATTCACGGAGATACCTCCATAGTGCAACGCGGAGAGCGCGATGTGGTGGAATTGCTGGGGGCAACCCTCGAAAATCCCAGCACCCGCGAGCTTAATCGCCTGGGGTTAAGGAGTGGCGTAAGGGTTGCTTCGCTGCAGCAAGGCAGACTGGCCAATGCTGGCATACGAGAAGGGTTTATTATTACCCACGTTGACCGTCAGCCCGTTACCAATGCCCGCGAGTTGGTGGCTACCCTTAGCGGAAAGTCTGGCGGGGTGCTCATCGAAGGAGTATATCCCAATGGTACCCGCGCATTCTATGGTGTAGGAATGTAACAAAAACAGAATATCCCCTACCTAAGCCCCGGGGTGCAAGCTATGCCTCCGGGGCTTATTTTAATAGTTCGATTTATTTTTGCTAATTACGAAATTTTTTGTACCTTTGAAAGTTTTTTCGCCTAGAAAAATACAATCTCCTTTCCACTACCCCTTTTAAAAACTTTAATTCACATTATGAGACAATTAAAGATTTCAAAATCTATTACCAATCGTGACACGGCTTCGCTGGATAAGTATCTTCAGGAAATCGGCAAAGTTCCATTGATCACTGCCGAAGAAGAAGTACAATTGGCCCAGCGGATCAAGCAAGGCGATCAGGCTGCCCTTGAGAAGCTTACCAAGGCCAACCTTCGTTTCGTGGTATCGGTTGCCAAACAATACCAAAACCAGGGGTTGAGCCTGCCCGACCTGATCAATGAGGGAAACCTCGGTCTGATCAAGGCGGCCAAGCGCTTCGATGAAACCCGTGGTTTTAAATTTATCTCGTACGCGGTGTGGTGGATCCGTCAGTCTATCCTTCAGGCTCTGGCTGAGCAGTCAAGAATTGTCAGGCTTCCGTTGAACCAGGTTGGTTCGCTCAACAAGATCAAAAAAGAAGCTTCGCGCCTTGAACAAAAATTTGAACGCCCGCCTTCCACTGAAGAACTTGCTGAATCTCTGGAAATCAACGAAGAAAAGATCACTGAGTCTTTCCGTATTTCCACGCATCATGTTTCCGTTGATGCTCCTCTTGTACAAGGCGAAGACGCCAGTCTGCTCGATGTGTACGTAAACCAGGACTCTCCCAATGCCGACTCCAGCCTCATCCACGAATCACTCGCCCGCGAGATCCAAAGATCGCTCGCTACCCTTACCGAGAAAGAACGTGATGTGATTAACCTATATTTCGGCATCGGAATGAACCATGGCCTTACGCTCGATGAAATTGGTGCCAAATTCGACCTTACCCGCGAACGTGTACGACAAATCAAGGAAAAAGCTATCCGTCGCCTTAAACACACTTCCAGGAGCAAACTCCTGAAAGCATACCTGGGCCAGTAATTGCCCGCAAAAGGCATAACCGCTTATCTCAGGCCGTCTCAATGAAAATTTTGAGACGGCTTTTTTTATCGCTTCCCCTCTGGTGAGCATTCAAGGATATTTCAATGCGAATAACTGTCTATCTGCACCGCATTGTCTGATATGCCACAATCAGAAAAATAGTGTAATTTTATCAGTGATTTACTCCCGTCAGTCTTGTTTTTCGGGGAAACAGGATCGGAATAATTTTGACACGCCCTATTTAATTCATACAGGTAGCCTATGTTGAAGGAAAAAGAGATTGCGCAAATTCCTGTGCTGGAGAGTATGCTGCGCCAGCAGGCCGGAGACCTTTTGGAAACCCTCTGGAACCAGAGTGAATACTGGGGAGAGAGCTGGCTGCAGATGTTGTCTGATTTCTTTGGCTCCTTCCGCGAGCCATTGCATGATGCAGACCGGATCCGCCTCCTGGGCGAGCATATTGCTTGCCGGCGCAAGCTGGCCGTGTTTCTCCAGGAAAGAAACCTGGAGTTGCAAAACCAGCGATCCTTTATCTTTCCCGAAAGGCTGGCACACGAAATGGAAGCGATTCTGCAGCAACTGCCCGTATGGGTATGGCAGGAGCAGGCTCCCCAGCGATTTCAAAAACTGCCCCATGACAGGCTGCGCATACGGTTTTTTAAAACCCTCAAAAGGACTGGCTTTGCCTTTACCAGCCTGCCTGTAAAAACTGCAAACGTTTTTCGGAAAATCTTCAGACGGCCTTTAAAAACTCCCGCTCCCTGGAAACAACGCGTACCGGTAAGAAAACTGGTGAGCTGGTACTATCATGTGTTTTTCATGGATCAGTTTGCCCATCTGCTGGAAGAGAATCAGCTGAAGGCAGCACAATTGATACATGAATACTGGATGTGGGACAACCAGGTGTACGAGCATATCAGGCAATGCCTGGTGGAAGGAAAAGATTGTGCCGGGCTTATTCAAGCCTGGCAACAGGAATATGTTCCGGCAATGAGGAGTATGACCTCGAATGCAAAACAGTATAGAAAGCAGGCATTGGCATCATTGGATGAGCTGCTCCAACAGTCTTTTCAGGCTTTTGAAGTACAGTTTGCCCTGGGAGGAACCCTGGAGTTTGCCCGTTTGGGTCATCGGGAAAAGAAAAGGAAAAGACAATTGCGCCGCAACACCAGGAAATTAACAGTGCGGTTTCTGCGCAGGATCAACACCTTGCTTGCCCTTACCGACGACTGGGCTTTCAATCAGGAAATATACATTCTTGCACAGCATGTAAAAAAAACAGGCTTAACCTTCCTTACCCGTTTGGTGGCCCGTGGCGAAACGGTTGATAAAAAGCTTAATCTAATTGCTCCGGTGCTGGAGCAGATGCGCGATGAAATTGGCTACCCGGGTCAGGATGAAGCCTTCAGGAAGGAGCTGGAGAAGATCAAACAAAAAGCCTCCAGAGAGTTGCAGGCGGGTTTGTTGCCCGAGCTGATCAACGTGCTGATGGAGCAGAATTACCCATTGCTTATTGATGACGCCGAACAGGCCTTTGAGCAGGAACTGGGCAAACTGGCCCACGATCGTATCCTCATTGCCGGCTTCGACCCGTCTAAAGGCTATGCTTCCAAGTCGTTGCAACGTATTTCGCCACGTATGGTAATTGAGTTTGAGATGGCGGTGCGTTTCAAAAAGGCTTTCCTGGAGGCCAAAACCCACAGCATCGATTATCTTGAGCAATACCGCCACGATGTTGAAGACCTGGGGCGTATGGTGGTTTACAACCTCGATTCAGCCATTGCTTTGTGGGATCAGCAAGGCGAAAATGCCCTGGCAGATAGCTTGCTCGATGCCCGCGAGAGCATGCAAAGGGCAGCGGAAAACCTCCATCAATTGCGCGAAAGCCTTACTTCTTTCTCTTCAAATCTATCAGGGCGGGTTCAGAAGGCTGGAAAAGACTTTACCCTGGAGTTGAAAACGCTTACCGATAACCGCAATGTTGAACAGATCCGTTTCCGGATCGTAAAAGCAAGAGCCATTCGAAAAAGCAGTGATTGGCTGAGGTTGCTTAAGAGTAAGGGTGAGGCTTATTTTCAAAGGGCCATGGCATTGTACCGCCTTTCGGCCAAAGATGTTAAAAGCCGCGTAAGCAAGTTGCGGGGCCGCTTGGGCCTGCAAGGACTTGATACACAAATCACCTCCAGGATCAGTGAGTTCCTGGTTTCTTCCCCCGATAGCCTCCCCTTTGTTTACAGACGCCTGTTTCAGATTGAGCCATTGCGCGAAACCACCTTTTATTTCGAACGGAAGCACGAAAAGATGCTGCTGCAAAAAGCCTGGGAGAAATGGCAAAAAGGAGTTTTTACCCCTGTACTTATTTGTGGAGAGAAGGGGAGTGGTATCAGCACCTTTGTGCATATGTTTGTAAAGGAGTACATACAACGCAGTCCGCATGTTTTCTCTATTACTGCTGCACGGCGCATTACACAGGAGGAAGAGTTGCTAGCTTTGCTTGGAAACTCCCTCAGGGGGCAACCTTTCGAAAAAGCTGCCGATTTTTATGACTATGCAGACAAACAACCCCCTTTTGTGGTTTTCGTTGATAAACTGCATTTATTGTTTTTGAGGCAGCCCGGAGGTTTCAATACGTTAAAAAAATTCTTTGAGCTCATCAGCCAAACCAGCAAAAAAATCTTCTGGATATGCAGTTGTGGCAAGTATGCCTCCTTGTATCTTGATAAAAGTGTTGGGTTGTACAGTTATTTTCCGGCTGTAATTGCCATGCAGAATCTGCGTATGGAAGAGGTGCGCAAGGTAATTATGCTTCGCCATAAAGCCAGTGGATATGCTTTGCAGTGCTTACCCGGAAAAGCTGACCTGTTGGATAAGGCGTATGCACGTAAGAGTGACACGCAACGTCAGGCCTGGCTGCTGGACCGGTTTTTTGCTTCGCTCAACCGGCTTACCCAGTCCAATATAGCCTTTGCCCTATTGCTGTGGCTGCGCAGTGCCCATAAATCAGAAGGAAATATCATCCTGTTGGATTCCTTGGAAGATATTGATTTTGGCTTTATGTATAACCTTCCGGATGAGACTGTTTTTGCATTGCATGCACTGCTTCTGCACGAAAACCTTGATGTGTTTCAGCTTTCGCAGGTGTTGAATACCAGTAAACGACAAGCCTGGCTTATGCTGATGCGATTGGCCGACCGGGGTATGGTAACAGAAGACAGGGGGATTTATACGGTTCATCCATTGCTGTACAGGCAAACCATCTCGTTGTTAAAAGACCGGAATTTAATTTACTAACCCGCTTGTATGATTCCGGCTCAGGGCTTAAGTGAGAAGGTTGCTGCAGCAACAGATAGCAGGATATGAACCTGTACCTGCTGTCAGGTCATTATTAATTTTATAAATGTTTGACAATGTATACCCAAAGATCTTATCCTTTTTACGGGGGCTTTTTCTGCCTTCTGTTTTGTGTGTTCAGTCTTTCTGTGGTTTTGGCAGAGCAAGCCGACACTGCTGCGATGGTATTGCCCGCTCCTTTGTTGCCAGAAGGCACCGATGGTCTGCCTGAAACACAATCCATAGAGCAGCCCGACACCCTCAGGGCCGCAGCCCCGGCCCCTGTTGCAGAAGCACTGTCGCCCGGGGAGTTGCCTGCAACACAAACCAGGGAAACAATGGGGAGTTTACGTGAAGAGATTCTGCAGGCACCCGATGTAAGAGGGGTAATCTCCTTTGGAAAGATCTTCTGGGCCCTGATCTTTATCCTTACCGGATACCTGGTATTGAAAGGAATTGCAGGACTGCTCAATATGATCTCTGAGCGAAACCCCAAATACAAACAAGGTATCCGCAGGTTTCTCCCGGTAGTGAAAATTGCAGGCTGGTCGTTCATTGTATACGTTATTATTTCAGGTATCATCAATCCTCCCATGGAAACGGTGTTTGCGTTTTTTGCATCGGTGGGGGTTGCTGTAGGTTTTGCCTCGCAGGATCTGCTGAAGAATATTTTTGGCGGCCTTATGATTCTGTTTGATAAGCCCTTTCAGATTGGCGACAAGATAGAATCCGGCAAATATTATGGTGAAGTGCTCGAAGTGGGTTTGCGATCTACCCGGGTAGTTACCCCCGACGATAGCATCGTTACCATCCCCAACTCGGAGATGATGAATCAATCCATCTCCAATGCCAATTCCAGTGAGAACAACTGCCAGGTAGTGGCGGAGTTTTTTCTACCTGTTGCCATCGACACGCGGAGGGTGAGGCAGATTGCCATTGAAGCAGCGCAGATTTCCAGGTATGTTTACCTCAATAAGCCCATTTTTGTTGAGTACAGCAATGTGCTGGTACCCCGCGGATCTTTCCTTAAGATGCGCCTGAAGGCCTATGTAATGGATGTGCGGTACGAGTTTCCGTTTCAGAGCGAAATGACAGAGATCGTTTTACGCGAGCTGCACAAAGAGGGGTTGCTGGAGGGGTTGTAGTTACAGCGGTTTACGAAAAACAAATAGCAATTGCAACCTGAGGCTACAATTGCTATTTGCTTGTGGAGTAAAACTGTCAGGATTTATTGAATGATAATCCTTTTGGTTTGGCTGCCGTGGGCACCTTCGATTTGCACAAAATAAACACCATTGCTTTCCTGGGAAATGTCGATGGCAAACTGCTCATCCCAACGGTGGCTTTCCACTATACTTTGATGAACCATGCGTCCCAGGGTGTTGAATATCCTGATGGTAACCGGTCCGTTGCTCGGCGACATGGCAATATGGAACTTGCCAGATGCTGGGTTGGGCCACAACTCAAACAGAAATTTTCCTTCCCATGAGGCAATATGTGTATCGATTTGCCTGAACACTGCCACTGCCTGTATATCCTGTGCCATGGTAATTGTAATATTGTCCTGCTCAGGGGTTTCATTGCCAGGGGTGATCAGCCATTTTTCGAATTCCCATCCCTGGGCTGGGGTTGCCGCAAGGGCTACCTCGGTTCCTTCAACATAAACATAACTGCCGGGAGCTGGATTGGTTTGCCCTTGTCCCTGGATCTGGATCTGGAGTGTAAAGGTAGTTTCGGGGGTAATAAGCAGGTAGTTTTCGCGGATAAGGGTTTTGCCGTTTACCTCAAGGCTTACGGTTTTGTGTCCTTCGGTGGTATAGTATACCAGATGGGGTCCCACTCCAGTTGCAGTAGCAGGTACGGCGCCTTCGCCAAAGTTCCAGATGGCTGTAGTGATATCTTCAGCATCCAGGCAGCCGGTATAGCTGAAGGAGATCTCTTCATTTACATCGGCACTGAAAGTGCTGGCCAGAAAATCGGTGGTTTCGCCTGCTGAAACAAAAGACCATGCATTGCCAGGGGTTACCAGGGGTTTGGTGATGGTTTTATTGTTGGCGTTGGTGGCACTGATGTAATAATAAATAGTAGTATTGCATGCCTGGGCTGGAATAGAGGCCCTGTATTTTCCTTCCTGCAACACCATGGGAATCTGGGTAAAGGTGGTTGATCCCTGCAGCGCGTAATATACCGATGCAGAGGTAATGCCTGCCACATTTTGGATTTGGGCTTCCACCAGATACTCCTGCGCATCAATGGTTACTTCACGTATGGGAGCGTGCGAAATAAAAATGGGGTCGGTGGCCATCACTTCGCGGGTTATGCAATGGATAGCACCACTGGCGGGAATAACATTTTCCATGTCAATGCCTACAATATCGTAGCCTGGCATGGCTTGCTGGTAGACCAGGATAGCTTCACTGTTGAGGGAAGAATTGTAATACTGGGGTACTAGCACCAGGTCGTTGAGAATAAGTGAGTTGGTAAATGTGCGATAGTGGGCACTGGGAGCATAGTTTCCTGAAGGTGAGGGAACCATGGGGATCCTTACAACCTGGTATTCACGATCATAACACGTAGGAAAATTGTTCAGCACATAAGAAAGGTTGGCTTCAATTTGGGGTCCGTCGGAAACGCCTTGCGGAAACTGGCCTACCAGCAGGGTTTCTTCATCCAGCAGTTTCATGTGCATATCCAGGTGGCTGATGTTGTCGTAGTCCAACTCATTCATCTTAATGTAGCGGTTGATGCCCATGTAAGCATATTTTATGGCATCGATCTGTGCTTCGCTAAGGGTGTGATTTTCAGTGAGGATCAGTTTTGAGGAGAACCCGGTACCGTGCCCGTCAGCCATAAAGTTTCCCCCGGTTGCAATCAGGCGGTTAGGGTTGGAGGTCATCTGAAAAACGCTAAGGCCCAGTTGGTTGGACAGGTTTACAGGTAGTGCATTGTCATCGGGGCGCATAGGACGGTTATAAACCCAGTCGACAAAAGCCAGCTCATCGGTGTCTGCCAGGTAAACACTCTGTGGGCCATAATCGCGCACCCAAACCGAATTGAAGGGCAGTTGCATGATAAATACATTATCCATGGTAACTCCGCCCTGGTTGAGGTAACTCTGCACCTGGGAAGCATTGCTGGCAATAAGGTAAACCGGTACCCTCAGGCGGGCATGGCGGACAATCTCGCGCAACTCAGCCGAATAGGATGCCCATGTAACGATTACACCTCCCGCTTCTTCAAATTCGGCAGGGGTGCGCGGAGGGCTGGCAGGAGGTTGTATACCCTTATCGCCATATTGGAAATTGAGTATGTAGTCATGATAGAGCTCTTGTTCTGCTTCGGTGAGTCCTTTGGGAAAAAATTCCTGTGCCTGAACAGAAACCACCAGGAACAGTAAAAACAACAGGGGTAGTAAACGTAATTTCATGAGGTTTAAGCTTATGGGTTGATTAGGGGGGGGTAAAGTTTAGAGTTTAAAGTTTAAAGTTTAGAGTTTAAAGTTTATTGACTTCAGACTTCGGTCTCCGGTTCACGCATTGCGCGGGATTTCGGGCAGTGCCCTCAACTTTTTTCTGTCTTCTGTCTCCCGTCTCCGGTCTCCCGTCTTCCGTCTTCCGTCTCCCGTCTTCAACTTTCCTGCTTCGCTTCTCGATCTGGAACACACACTGCAAATGTAAAAGGAATTGTTTACTTGAAGAGTAAAATATTGATTTTTTCTCAATAATGGAGTGTTTAAAGGTTGAGATATTCGGTTTTTACTTAGTCACTTGTATGTGGTAATACTGATTTTTCTTTGCGTGTTACTCCTTGTTGTATTATTGGGGAAAGCGGTGTAATTTTCGATTAGCTAACAAAATTCTTAGACGATAACATCGGAAAGGGGCTCGGGAGGATACGTTGTTGGGTTAATGTATTGATTACTATAGTTTTAGGTTTTGTTTCCGAGGTTGTTTCCATAACTGTAAAACACTACTGCATGCGAAAACCATTACTTTTGTGGGTTGTTTTTTTGCTGTTTCTTTCTCCCAGGGTTTTTTCTGGATTTTGGGTGGTGTGCAATATTCCGGGCAGTGATGCCCATTATACCAGCATACAGTCGGCCATTGAGCAAGCCATGCCTCATGATACCATCTATGTAAAAGGTTCGCCACTGAATTATGGCAATGTATTGCTGGAAAAACCCCTTACACTTATTGCAGAAGGATACCTGGAGGGCGATCGCGGCTTGCATACTGCCAAGCTTACGCGTGTTTTGTTTACCTCCAATCCTTACCGACGTACCATTTCTTCAGGTAGCAGTATCAAGGGTTTCGAATTTCCTTTTTTTCCGGGCCAACGCCCCAATATCGTTACCGTGGCCAACAGCCGTGTGAAAATTGAAGATATTACCATAGAGCGCAACTGGATGTGGTTTGTGGAAGTGGTAGGAAGTGCCCATAACTGGGTTTTTAAAAACAATATCATTCGTGGCTGGGTCAATGGAGGAGCTTCAGACAGCAGAGCCGGTGCCAGCGATTTCTTTTTTTACAATAACATACTCAATACTCTCAAAGGGTTCGGCAATGGTAGGTTGCATGTGGAGAACAATGTGATCATGGGCAGGATCAGAGATGTATCCAATGCCTGGGTGGGATCCAATATTTTTACACGAAATGATTATATCATCGACAACGTATCCGGCAGCCAGTTTTTTTATAATGTTGTGATGGGTAATATGGTGGGAGCTAAAGAGTGCTACGAGCATTCCGACCGTTTTGAAACGCGCAACCAATGCAGTGGAAAGGCCAATACGGGTTCACAAAACCGGATTGCTGCAGATGCTGGCTTTCGGTACTGGCCTACCAACGACATTATGGGAGGTAGTGTGTTTCGGCTTTCTGAAGGATCTGTGGCTCGCAGGGCTGGCCCCAACGGGCAACAGGCCGGTATCTTTGGTGGGCCTTATCCCTTCCCGGAAAGAGCATTTCTGAACCCCGAGATCGATGATCCTTTCCCGGCTTTTGTTACCAGTATTTATTAAAGGTGGGTTTAATCGTTGAAGGAGTTATGGGTTGAGATGGCTCGAGGACGGAAGACGGTAGTAAGTTGAGGGCACTGCCCGAAATCCCGCGCCATGCGGGAACGGGAGACCGAAGACGGAAGTCAGAAGTAAGTTGAGGGCATTGCCCGAAATCCCGCGCAATGCGGGAACCGAAGTCGAAAGTCATTAAACTCTGAACTCTAAACTTTAAACTTTAAACTCTTCTCACCCCCTTACCACAAAACCACTAAACTCTTTCGGATCCAGGTTTTTTACAATCACTTCTGAGACACTTGCCAGGATGGGCCCCTTGTGGCACCATTGTATAAATTGCTGCAACGTATCCTGGTTACCGCAGGCTTCAATGTATACCGATCCGTCGGGCATGTTGCGCACCCAGCCGCTGATACCCAGCGTATCGGCCTTCCTTTTGGTATGGTGCCGGAAAGCAACACCCTGTACCCGGCCTCTCACCTCAATAGCAACGCATTTGTTCTCCATGATCAGAGGTTTGTTAGTATTGAATTCTTTTTCCGGTTCTTTTGTTGCGCAAAAAACCTGAAATGATCTGTCGCACATCGCGGTTGTCTTCGGCAAGGATAAGATGGTTTCTAAAGTCTTCGTGATGGGCCAGAGTTTCATCTTTTTCCACAAAACCATAGCCCAGGTACCTGCCATTTTCGATCATCACAAAGGATGTTTCCGAAGGGGAACGACCCTTGTCGAGAACAATCAGGTTGTCCTTTACAAAGCCTGCAAACTCTATTGCTTCCTGGGCTCTGAGATTGTAATCATCTGGCAGCTCCTTGCCCACACATGCTCCGCGGCATTGTTTTACAGCGTACTGAAAGCATGCGCCATTGGTGCCATAAAGACCAGTAAGGTTCTGGCAAAGGTTGAATTTGTCGGTGAGGCTGAACAGGAAGTTTTTCCCTTTTTCCAGATTGGCGAAAGTAGTATGAGGGCTTGAACCATTGGTAGTTTTGTCGAGCTTCAGGCAGAGATAACCTTTTTCGTCGGTATAGCTGTAGAGTCCGTAATTGTAGAGGCATCTGCGCTGAGCCCTGTTAAACAATGGCCTGAACTTTTTTATTTCCTCCGATTCCTTGAGCAAAGCCAGCAATTCACTCCCGGTGATCTCAAAAGAAATATCCGCGATCATTCCGGCCATCTCCAGCGCTTTTTTACTGGTAATCCTGCTCAGATGCGTTATAACCCTTTGCCTGATATCCTTGCTTTTGCCAATGTAGATGATGTTGGACTTCTCGTCATGAAAATAGTATACCCCGGTTTTGCGGGGCAGATTTTCAATCATTTGCTTTGTGACGGCAGGGTTAACGGCATTGTTGCTTATGCCCAGTTCCAGGCTTTCCATGAACATGCCGTTGGTTCGCTTTTGCAGCAGTAATTCGAAAAGCTTTACGGTTGCCAGGGCATCGCCGGCGGCCCGGTGCCTGGCTTCATTACCAATACCCAGCTCACGGCACAACTTGCCCAGGCTGTAGGAGGATTTTCCGGGCAATAGTTTTCTGCTGAGTTTTACTGTGCACAAACTTTCGCGCTGGTAGTAGTAACCCAGGCTTTTAAATTCTGCCTTCACGAAGTTGTAATCGAAGCTGGCGTTGTGTGCCACAAAAATAGTGTTCTCTGTGATTTCAACGATTTCTTTAGCCACTTCAAAAAAACGGGGAGCATGGGCCACCATTTCATCGGTAATGCCAGTCATTCTCGATATAAAAGGAGGTATACGCCTTTCCGGATTGATCAGAGTGGTGTACTCCTTCACCACCTTCTCTCCATCGTGCACAAAAATGGCAATCTCAGTAATCTTGTCGCGATAGGGATTGCCGCCGGTGGTTTCTATGTCGATGATAGAATACATCGCTATAATTAAACGGGTTATATGGTTGTTTTTTAATCGAAGAATTAAGATGCAAAGTTAGTTTTTTTGGGTAATGGGCAGTGTAATTACAGATTTGGAAGAGATGTAGCTATTGTCGGTCGGGTTGTCGATAGCGTTTTGTATGATTTGCCTGGCTTCCTTGTAATTGCGTGTTTCCATCATAAGAGCTCTGAGATGGGCCGCTCCAGCAAACCCTGTGAGGTAGATCTTGAAAAACCTGCGCAGCAGCAAAAAAGGCTTTCCCTCACCCCAGTTCTTTTCGAACAAATCCAGGTGCAGCAGAAGCGTTTGCAATCTCTCCTGCAGCGAAACTTCTTCTTTTTTCGGATCGAAAAGCCATGGGTTTTTGAATATCCCCCTGCCAATCATAACCCCCTGCGCGCCAAAGCTTTCACATCGCTCATGTGCCTCTGCAATAGTTTCCACATCGCCATTGCCAATGATGGTGACATGAGGAGCCATTTGATTGCGCATGTGCACCGCTCTGGCAATTTCCTCCCAGTTGGCTTCACCCTCCGACATTTGTTTCTGTATCCGGCCATGCAGGATGATGGCATCCAGGGGTTGCTGCAATAAAAAGTGCATCCACCGCTGGGTGTCAATCTTTTTCACTCCCAGCCTGGTTTTTACACTCACAGGCAAATGAGTAGCTGCACGTGTAGCTGCAATGATCTCCGCTGCAAGGGTTTCATTGTCGATCAATGCGGAGCAGCTGCCCTGGGCAACCACATTGCGTACCGGGCATCCCATGTTGATGTCTATGGCATCGAAGCTGTATCTTTCTGTGATATAGCGTACGGCCTGGGCGTATTTCTCCGGGTTGTTGCCCCAGATCTGTGCCACAATCTTTACCCCTTTTTGTTGCAACCATAGCTGCTCAGAATGAGACACCCTGAGCCGGTGTTCAACCCGCTCTCGCCCTACCGGATGGCATAGCCCATCGGTAGAAGTGAATTCGGTATATACTACATGGAGGTGGCCTGGATGCGCCAGGCGAAGAACCAGCTCCCGGAAGGCTGTGTCGGTTACATCCTCCATGGGAGCCAGAATCATGAGGGGATCCTGAGTTGTGTTCCAGAAGTTTTGTGCAGAAGTACTAGGCATGGGCCGCAAGATGGGTAAGGTGTGAAACAGATGCATGCCGTATCAGGTTCTCACTGCAATGCTCACAGCAGCATCCATGAAATTTGTCACGGCATTTATCGCATTGAATGAAAAGCTTATGGCAGGGGTCCCAGTTGCAGTTGTAGTGATTGTCGCATGAGGCTCTACAGGTGTGGCATTGCGCAATGATATCCTCTGTAACACGTTCGCCCAGTCGTTCATCAAAAACAAAGTTTTTTCCAATAAATCGTGAGGGGAGCCCCATTTTCTTGATTTCAGCCACATAGGCAATGATGCCGCCATGCAATTGATTTACATCGGTAAAGCCATGGTGGCGCATCCATGCGCTGGCTTTTTCGCAGCGTACACCCCCGGTGCAATAGAGCAGGATTTTCTGATCTTTGGCATGGGCCAGTTGCTCTATTACCATCGATACCTCTTCCCTGAAGGTATCAGCATCGGGGCAAATGGCATTGGTAAAACGACCCACCTCACTTTCGTAGTTGTTGCGCATGTCTACCACTATTACATCTTCGCGGGCCGACAGTTCATGAAACTCCAGGGGCGATAGGTGGTGGCCCACATCAGAGGTGTCAAATACCTTTTCATCCAACCCGTCGGCAACAATTTTGGGGCGCACCTTGATCTTGAGTTTTAAGAATGATACCTGATGCTCTTCCAGTGCCCACTTAAGGGGCATGTTGCGCAGCTCAGGGATAGATTCCAAAACAGAAAGGAGTTCATCTATGCGATGCTGCGGCACATTCATCTGGGCATTGATCCCTTCATTGGCAATATAAATGCGTCCCAGGCAGTCGATGTTGTAGAGAGCAAAATACAAACGGTCGCGGAAACTGAGGGGGTCTTCGATGGTAACGTAGCGATAAAAAGAAAGAGTTTTTCTGGGAAATTTTTCTGCATTCAGCCTGGCCATGAGTTGTTCTTTCCCAAGTCGGTTGTATAAAAACATAGTTGAATTCGTGTAGCGTTGTTTATTATAAAGTTACAAAAAAGGGTTGAGATTTTCCTGGTATTTTGCAAGGCGATTGCTTTGATTATTAGCCGGAAACGTTAACTTTGCAAGGCGACACACAAGACTAATCTGCCACAAAACCAGTTCTTTTCTCATGTTTAATCCCCAATTCCGATACAATTGCCAGGATGTGAAACATCAGGCACAGCTGTTGCTTTCCAGCGAATATTTCTCCGTATTACTGGAAGAGATTCCCAATGTGATTATGGTAGTAAATACAGCCCGGCAGGTTATTTATGCCAACCGTGCTTTTGTAGATCATTTGCAGATTGGCGATGGAGAGGATATCTGGGGCAAGCGACCCGGTGAGTGTCTGGATTGTGTTAGGGCAATGCAGGGCGAATTTGGATGCGGAAGCACTGAGCATTGCAGTGTATGTGGTTTTGCCAACATGCTTAGCATCAGCGAGAAAGGTCGCAATGGCCAGGGAGAGTGCAATATTCTTGACCAGAGCGGACAAACCCTTTCCTACAGCGTATTTACCAAACCTTTCGATTTTATGGGTAAACCTCACATTTTCTGTTATTTGCAGGATGTGAGCGATAAAAGGGCACAGCAATTCCTGGAAAGGGCTTTTCTGCACGACATTCAAAACTCTGTAAGTGTGTTGTATGCCATGAATGATATTCTGGACGATCTGGAACCCGATGAGATCAAAAATGCCATGAGGGATCTGAGCCGCAAAATCGGGGAAGAGGTCAACTCCTACCGCATTATCACCCAGGCTGAGAGCAACGCATTGTATCTGCGCAAAGAACTGCTCGATGCCGATGCACTCATAGAAGGGGCTGTTACCGACCTTAAAACCCTTAAAATATTTCGGGGGCGACAAACCAGGGTTACTCCCGGTGAGTTTCGCTTCCGGACCGATAAAGCTCTGCTGAGGCGGATTGTGCTGAACCTGTTGAAAAACGCCATGGAAGCCAGCCAGGATGATCAGCCCATAGAGGTATGGAGTGAGCACGACAAGACAACCTGGAAGCTCCATGTTAAGAGCCAGCCTGTAATGCCCCGTGAGGTGCAGTTGCAGTTGTTTCAGAAATCTTTTTCCACCAAGGGAAGGGGACGGGGTTGGGGTACCTACAGCATAAGGCTCCTCACAGAGAAATACCTTAAAGGCAAAGTGAGCTTTACCTCTATGGCCGGATTGGGCACAATATTTACCATCGAACTACCCCTCGACCCCCTTGATGTAATGTAACCGAAATCTTCCCTCAGGCTGTATACAGATACCTTTTGATACTTTTCTTGGGTGTTTTTTCGAACTCCTCTCCAAATACCTGGATTTGTGCCACATTCATAAAGCCCGGCATGATCTGATTGAGCGTTTTGCGATGGGCGTCGAAAAGCTCCGCCAGCTGATGATCGTTCAGTCCTTTCTTATCAGCCGCCTCATAATCAGGATAGATCAATGCCACCAGTCGCCCGTTTTTTTCAATCACGAGCGATTCCTGCACACACTCCATGTTGTTGAAGCGGGCTTCGATCTCCTCGGGGTAAATGTTCTGTCCGGAGGGCCCCAGGATCATGCTTTTACTGCGGCCTTTGATGAAAATAAATCCATCGGCATCGAGCAATCCCAGATCACCCGTATGCATCCAGCCATCCTTTCGGAGGGTTGCCTGGGTGGCCTCGGGGTTTTTGTAGTATCCCTGCATTACGTTTTCTCCTCTTACC
Organism: Bacteroidales bacterium; assembly: GCA_046291875.1. Classification (GTDB taxonomy): domain Bacteria; phylum Bacteroidota; class Bacteroidia; order Bacteroidales; family UBA7960; genus SKVR01. The sequence continues at coordinate 17,382 of JBKBSF010000012.1, forward strand.
AGTATTTCTCCCTCCACATTTACAGGATCTTCCGAATCGATTTTTATTTCCATTGTATCCACAATTTTTCCGGCAGAGCCCAGGCGGGTCTTATCCCAGTTGGCATAGCTGATCAATGGGGCACATTCGGTCATACCATAGCCAATGGAGAACGGGAAACGGATCTTTTTCAGGAACTGCTCCACTTCCTGGCTCAGGGGTGCTCCTCCAATCACCACTTCATGGAAGTTACCTCCGAACGCATTCATAAGGGTTTTGCGGATTTTGCTCTCCAGCACCTTGTCCAATACGGGCATTTTCATGAGTAGTTTTACGCTCGATTTGTTGAGGGCGGGCATGATCTGTTTTTTGTAGATCTTTTCCATGATCAGCGGAACAGCCAGCACCAGCCTGGGGCGCACCTCCTTGAAGGCCTGAAGGATAATCTGGGGAGATGGTGTTTTGGTAAGAAACGTGATATGACACCCCAGGGTAAAAGGCCACAAAAACTCAAAAGCGCATCCGTAGGCATGTGCCAGAGGAAGGAAGGAAACGATATTGTCGCCCGGTTGAAGAGGCATGTTGTTATTAGCGTAAATTACATTGGCTATCAGGTTGTTGTGTGTAATCATAACCCCTTTGGTAAAGCCGGTCGTTCCGGAGGTATAGCTCAAAACGGCAAGATTATCATTGGATACAGCCTTCAGTGAAAAGGTGGCAGAGGTTAGCCCTTTGGGGTACTTTTTCTTTAAAAGAGCATGCAAATTGGCGCAAACATCAGCAATTTTCTTGCTTTTGCTGTGGCTGAGCAGAGAGAAGTCGGAAAGAGAGAAGCTGTGCTTGATTTCACTGATCTGGTCTGCTTCCAGGCTGTCATAAATATTATCAGCAGCGAAAAGTATTTCCGCATCCGAATGGTTGATAATATGCTGGATGTCGTTGGGTTTGAAGTCGGGTAGAATAGGCACAATCACAGCACCATGGCTTACGGTGGCCAGGTAGGTTATGGCCCAGTTTACCGAGTTTTTGCCCACAAGGGCTACCTTGTCGCCAGGTTTAAGCTTACAGGCATCGAATACAAGGTGCAAGGCAGCAATCTTTTTTCCGATCTGCCCAAAGGTCATACTCTCGCCATGATAGTTGCTCATGGCTTTTATAGACCAGTTTTTCCGGATACTATCCTGGATCAGGTCCGTAAGTTTTTCCTGCATCATAACTTGTGTATTTGGTTTTTACTCCCTTAAACAAGCCGAAGTTACAGAAAAAACAACACTCAATCGAAGTATGAATAATATTTTAACAAAACAGATGTTTAAAAGAAGGGTTTAAAAAAGGTGTTGAAATACAGGTGGTTAATGCAGATAGCTGCCCCTGAAAAATTATGAGGACGGAGAGTTTGCTTTCTTATTCCCATCTCCTGCTAAAGCCTGCTTCTGGATAGTTTGTAAGCCACCACGTATTCGCCCAGATCATCGGGTATTGCCTGGGTGGTTTGGGTTGAAATGTTTATTTGCATTTCGTCGATTCCATACTCAATCAAAAACGCTTTAACATCGTAAAGTATTTTATTGTCGTCTCTGGCATACAAGTCTGTTATGCTCAAATCAATGGCATACTGCGGATGGGTGAACAGAAATCTGCCTAGTGTATTCAGCAAAAAGAAGGACTTTTTAAAATCCAGGTCGCCCTGATCATCTACAAACAAATACCGGAGTTTTGTATGATTACCTATTCTATCGAACCTCCATAGAAGATTGTTCATAACCATTTTCGCTTCATCCCATTGTGCAATATTTGCAGCACATGCTTCAAGTATTTTTTCCAGAAAATAGTAGTTGTAAGCCTCATTAAGATGTATAACTATTATAAAAGGAGCATGATTACCCACCATTGCCCTACCTGGCCATCCATATTCTTCAACAATCTCTTTGAGCAGAATGGCATTCAGAGAGTCAATGGGTGCTTGCTTCTCTCTGTTGGAGCGGTTTAGTTGGTCATTGGCCTGCATTTCAATGATTTGGGCTTGCAAATCAATATTAATGCTGCTTAGATATTTTTTATTTGCCTGTGGGTAAATCTGTGCCAGGGTATCCAGGAGATCGGCAAAAAAACGGGTATTGTAAGAGCTTAGCCCATGTCCGGCAATAAATGCTTTTTCTATATGCTCCAAAACTTTTGTGTTATTGTCCAGATGTCTGTAAGCATGAGCCATATAGAAGTGCTTTGAGATGGCATATTCTATAAGGGTAAGCTCATCCATCTTTTGTATATACTCCTGCAGCTCATCCTGGCTGAGCTCCTGAAGATTTAAAGAACGCAATTCCGCAAAATCTGCTCTCTCTCCATGGAAAAAGTGGTAATATGCCAGGAGGGGATCCTGGGGAGATGATGCCCATGATCCGTTCTGGGCCAGAAGCCAGAACGGAAACATTATAACAAATGCCGCCTTATAAAGGATTCTTTTCATGTGGGTTTCAATTAGGGTCTGAGTAGAGAATTGCAGAGGCGAGGTGTCAATCAGTTATTTTCTTACTGGCCCATAATGATAGGCTCTTCAGCATCAAGGTTGAATGCCAGCTCTTCGATCGTTCCACATCGCATACGCAGCCAGCCGAAGTGTTTTTTTTGATCCATGCGCAGGTAGAAACCCCAGTAATGCTGGGTAGTTTGCACACTGTCGATCCATAAGCGAAAGGTCTCTTCATGGTTGGTGCCTACCAAATATGCACCGCTACTTTCTGAAATCCAGCCTGTTTGTCCTTCTTTCTGTATCACGGTATCGCCCTCAGCCCAGGGCCTGTCGAGGCTGGTGTTAAAATTGCTGTAGCCCCCAAGGTGATTGTAAAAAGCATACCTGTGGGTAAGTCTTATTTTATAATCGTACAAAGAAGAATCGATCTCCCATTTCAACGACAACCAAAAGTCATGGTCCCAGTTTCCTGTTAAGTCATAGGCAAGAGAATGGTCTTTCAGGCAGAGGTCATCGATAGCATATTGCATGCGGTAGATGTTAATGGGTTTTTCCTCCTCAGGCGGAGGAGCTATTTCGTCTTTTTCAGTGCATCCTGTCCATAACAAAAGGACTGATGCTGCTGCAATCATCCAGTGCTTTGACATTTTTTTTGGGTTTAGTTTGGGGTAAATATAGTTGTTTTTTTTATAACAAGATCGTGTTTGTTTACTTTATCAATTTGATCCTTAATGCGATGGCTTGAAACAGTATGCCAAATGGGGCCTTCCGGTCCGGAGGTATTCTGCAGTTCCTTTGCCTTGCCCGGATGCAACTTTTTCAAAAAAAACACTCCCTTTGCAGCACATCCCACAAAATGTGCGTATTGTGTGTATAACCTTAATTTTACAGCCATGCAATTAAGCAAAACTTTACTTTTTCTGATGATCTCTTTGGGGGTGGTGCTTTTTTCCTCCTGCAACAAAGAGGAAGAGTATACCTACGAGGCACTTTCGCCGGTATATATGGATTTTGAGGAATTCCGCCAGGCGCCCAAGGCTAAAGCTCCACGTGCCATCAAGCAGTCGGGCAAAATTTATTTCAAAGACAATTACATCTTCATCAATGAACCCTTCGAAGGCATTCATGTAATCAACAATGCATTTCCGGGTTCACCCGAGAAAGTTGCTTTTTACGAGATTCTGGGCAATGTGGATCTGGCCATTCGGGGCAATATCCTTTTTGCCGACAGCTATATAGATCTTATTGCTCTTGACATCTCCAATTTACTCAATCCGGTGGAGGTAGGCAGGATTGAGAATATCTTTCCTGAGGTGCTCCCTATGGCCGACGAAGATCTGCCCTGGGCCTGGGGCGAAATTGACCGCAGCAAAGGGGTTATTGTGGGGTGGAAGAAAAAGCTTATAACCACAACCTATTCAACGGGTCATTGGCTTTGGGGATGGCGGGGTCAACATGATCTGGCGATGTTTGCAAATTCTGAGTCCGGTGCAGGAGTAGCCGGTTCCATGGCGCGTTTTATGCTCCATCAGCATTACCTGTATTCCATAGCACAACCCTGGGTGCTTAAAACCATAGATGTGTCGCAACCTTCCATGATGGTGCAAACCGACAGCATTCATACCTGGCGCGAGATGGAAACCCTGTTTCGGTATCAGGAGCATCTTTTTGTGGGCACCACCACAGGCATGGTCATCTACAGCCTGGAGGATCCCTCCCAACCGGCTTTTGTAAGCGATCTTAACCACATCAATGCCTGCGACCCGGTAGTAGTGGAAAATAATATTGCCTATGTAACCCTGCGCTCAGGCAATTGGTGCATGAATACCACCAACCAGCTCGATGTGGTTGATATATCAGACATCACCCATCCCGTTTTGCTAAAATCCTATCCCATGTTTAACCCCCACGGATTGGGTATCGACAATAATGTGCTCTTTATCTGCGATGGTGCGGCAGGCCTTAAGGTGTATGATGCCACCAATCCGCTTGCCATACAAACCAATATGATTGCCCACTTTCCCGGCATCGATACCTACGATGTTATTCCGCTGGGCAATGTCCTTCTGCTGATCGGGCAGGATGGCCTGTTTCAATACGATTATTCCGATCCGACCAATATTGTGCTTATCAGCCATATACAGGTCGGACAATAACCACCACTATTACATAACTTTCAAATTTCACAACCATGAAACGATCCACTGTTTTTAGTATTGCTATGATTATGATGGCACTGGGGCAATTTTTGCTCACGGGCTGCCAGAAGAAAGATGTTCCCATGGAAATGATGCCCAAAGACGAGATTGCCAATTGTTTTTCGGCCATTGTTACCGCCATCGAGTTGCCGGAACAGATCCAGGCCGGTCAAGCTTTTGTTGTAAAGGTTGAATATATGAAGCCCACTCCATGCGATAATCTGCAGGGATTTCAGCTTCAGCGCTCGCGCAATGTGCTCAACCTCGATGTTTGTTTGCTGCTTTCGTCCGATCCCTGCATCACGGTTATCGAAATGGCACACGCCCAGTTCTCTCTCACCCTGTATTCGGCCGGAACGTATGTTTTGCGCTTCAAAGGTGCTGGCGGAGATGAGAGCATTTCTGTTGTTGTAAACCCCTGACTCCCCTCTCGCCGGGGGAGCTCAGTTGGCTCCCCCGGCATTTATTTATCGCTGGCTGCACCAATAAAACTTGTAAACTTGTACGATTTTTGATTGTACTTTTAACCACCCGCAGACCAGCAAAACAACCCATCAGCACAAACTCATTCTATCTTGGGGAAGCCAGTATATACAGAACCGGAAATCATTGAAGGATGCTGCCGAAAGAACATCCGTTTTCAGGAGATGCTCTACCGTAAATACTACGGTTTTGGCATGTCGGTTTGTTTGCGTTATCACCCCCGGCGCAACGATGCCGTGGAGTTGCTCAACGACAGTTTTATGAAAGTATTTGAAAATATTGACCGCTTTGATCCTGAGAAACCTTTTCGCAGCTGGTTTCGGCGTATCCTGGTAAATACATGCCTGGACCGGTACCGCGAGAATAAGCGCTTCCAGATTTTGTCGGAGTGGGAAGAAGATGATGTTGTAGTGGAGGCTGAATACACCGGACGGATGGAAGCTGAAGAAATCCTTGCATTGCTGGCTGAACTTCCTGAACTATACCGATTGATCTTTAACCTTTACGAAATTGAGGGATATTCGCACGATGAGATTGCCGGGATGCTGCATATTGCACCGGGAACTTCGCGTTCGCATCTGAGCAGGGCCAAAACCCTTTTACGAAAAGCCTATCTTGAGAAACTCAATAAACCCTACCATGAAGCCATTTGACGATAAATTTGCCGATAATGTACGGGAGGTTTTCGATGCCTGGGACGAGCCTGCAGACGAGCAAGCATGGCTCATGATGAAAGCCCGGCTTCAGCCTGCTGCAAAGAAAAAGGCACTGCTTGCGATTCCGCTGTGGCTGAGGGCTGCTGCGGCTGTTTTTGTGCTGGGGTTGCTGGGGGTTTCGGCATGGATGTTTTTGCAACCTTCTTCCCCGCTCACTCCCCTGGCATCAGAATCTATACAGCCTGATCCCCTGGATCCTGCTCTGGGAATAGCCTCCTCAGATGCTTCTTACTCTCATTCTCTTGCAGAGGAAGTGCCGGAAGGTGTTAGCCATCATACTGCCGAGGCTTTTATTGAGCCTGTTACTTTGCCCGTGCAGCCTTCTCTGCCGGCAAAGCAGCAGCAACAACCAGTGCTTGCTGCTACCACCGATACGCCCACAGTTCTGCCCGATGTTTTATTGCCCACCGATCTACAGACCGAACAGCAAGGGCTGGCGGAGGTTACGGTGCACCAACCCACGATATCAGAGGAAGAACAAAAGGTAAACCCAAACGGTTTGTTGCCGGTTTTGCCTACCGATGAGCAAATCATTCGCGAAAACATGGCAATGCTCAGCGATGAGCCCCTCCGCCCTGCATCTTTTGTGGAGCTCTCTGCCGGTACGATGAAAACCTGGACAGGTTCGGAAATTGCCGGGGGAATGGGATTGGCCGCAGGAGTTTCAGGTCAATGGCCCCTGGGGCAACGCTTCAGCCTGAGCAGCGGCGGATCGCTTGTGTATAATCAGTTCAGCATCAACGAGGAAGGATCTTCCCGATCTCGCTTAATGTACGATGCCATCCATTCCATGCCCAATTTTGATATGGCAGATCATATTGAAGTTATTGATCGCCAGGTAAGTACCGACTTCGAGTTCATGGCTCTTGATATACCCTTGAATGTGCGGTATGCCGTAAGAGAAATGAACCGCAGCAGTATATTTGTTTCGGCAGGGATCTCGTCGCTGTTGTATTTGCAGCAAAACTATCAGACCCAAACTGATGTACTGGCCGAACTGTCAGGAATGAGTACCCAGGGCGATTATTTCTCCAACACCAACAGTGTTTCTTCTACCCAGACCGGCGATTTCGGTTTGTTCAGCAGGTTTGATTTTGCCCGTTTCCTGAATCTGTCAGCAGGATATGTAATCAGGGGTAAGTCGCACAGCCTTGTAATAGAACCCTACATGAAATATCCCCTGGGAGGTGTTACCAGCCTGAATTTTCATATCGGTATGGCGGGTGTTTCCCTGAAATTCAGACCTGAACTGTACTGAAAGGGATTGTTACTCTTCTGCTTTTTCTTCCTTATCTGTTTCAGAAGAATGGGGTGTGGCGGTGCGAAAAAGTATCCAGCTACGTACAGGTATCAGCCCCATGCGCTGTGTTCTTTCTGCAGGTTGCGTTGAGGCTTGGCGGGGCCTTCCTGAAGGATCAGATGCACCGGTGCGTTGAGCTCCCTGTCCCTGGTTGATTAGTTGTGCCTGATGTCTTTCTGAGATCACACCCACACTGAAAGAAGGAAGGGTATCAGCGGTGATTCCCAATTGAGAGAAGGCCAGCCCAACCCTGTATACCAGGCTGCCATCGGGGGCCAGTTCCATCCAGGCCTGCGATGGGGTGGCAAAACGTGTACCCCTGTTGTCGGTTATCACATTATTGCGCTGCTGCATGGATTCTACCCAGAACGCATGCTCGAAAGGAATGGTTCGCACTGTATCACCTTGTTCGCGCATCTGTTGAAATATCTCCTCCTGGCGGCGTAAGATTTCGGCGCGGGCTGCCGGAAAAGTTACTCCAAAATTCTCACGTTGCTTACCCTGGGGATCGATCCATATGGAAACACCATTGATAAGCAAGCTTCGCAGGCTTAAGGTATCGCGGGCACGTACTTCTACAAAAACGGAATCGCTGCTCAGCAGGCTCCTGATCCATATCCGGGTGTTGGGTAGTTCTGTAAAACCCCTGTGGAGATCGTTCTCTATAGCGGAATCGCCAACCAAAAAGCTTCGTCCGGTGGGAAGGCTGCCGGTAGTTATATTGCTGCACGATGAAAGGGCTGCAACAATCATCAGTAATAATGCCGGCACCATAAATGGGCGGGTAATCCGGCGGCAGAAAGGTGAGGTGCAAATCAGTGTCATGGGTTTCGTGTTAACGTGATATCTGTAAATGGAGTTGGATGGCAAATTGTTTAACTTTTTGTGGAAGATCTGATCATTTTGGCAAGAGCTCTTGCCCAGTCGTCCTGATCGTTGAGAGAAGGTACCCAATCGAAATGTGTACCCCCGTGTTTCAGAAAGATCTCCTTGTATTCTATCCCCAGTTCTACTATAGTTTCCAGGCAATCGGTAACAAAGGAGGGGCTTACCATGAGCAGGCTCCTGGTGCCCTGGGTTGCTTTTTCGCGGATCACCTCATCGGCAAAGGGAGAAAGCCAGCTACGGGCAAATCGCGACTGAAAGCAAACACTGTAGCTGCCAGGTTCCAGTTCAAGTTTCCGGGCCAGCAATCGGGTAGTAGCCCAGGCTGCGGCATTATAGCACCAGCCATTTTGTGGGTTTACCTCCCCTGTGCAATTGAGCTGGTGGCAGGGTATGTTTTGATGCGTGGCATAAACGTGCCGGAGTGGTAGCCCATGGTAGCTGAATAATATGTGCTCATACCTATGAGGTTCCATCCGTTTGATGTTGGCTGCATAGCAGTCAAGGAAGTCGGGATGATCATAAAACCAGGGTAACGTTTGCAGTGCAGGGATGTTATTCCACCGGCTCAGCTGGGCATAGGCAGCTTCCAGGATGGTGCCTGTAGTGGAAGAGGCATACTGCGGATAAAGCGGCACCAGGACCAGCTGGTGAAAATCTCCTTCTTTTACTCTTAGCAGGGCATCCTTCAGAGAGGGGTTGCCGTAGCGCATCCCCACCATCACATGGTAGTTGTCTCCCAGTTGGTTCTGAATTTTTCCGGCCAGTTTTTCGGAGTAAACCCGCAGGGGTGATCCTTCTGGTGTCCAGAGCTTTTGATAAAGCTTTGCCGAGCGTGGTCCTCTCAAGGGGGCGATGAGCCCATTCACCAGTGCTTTACGCAAAACGGAATGCATGGTTATCACTCTGCCATCACCCAGAAACTGGCGAAGATATCGCCTTACATCGGCTACCGAAGGCGAATCAGGAGTGCCGGTGTTGCTAAGGATCACAGCAGTTTGCTTCATAGTGTATGGGTTAAGATCTGGTTTGCAAGCATTTTTCCTTGTTTTACGCGGTCGGCCATGCCAATGCCATCGCGCATATTGCCACCCAGTATCAGGCCAGGGAATTGTTTTTCAAGGCGCTCTATCGCCGCAAATCTTGTGCCGCTATGAATGTCGTACTGAGGGATGGCATAATTGTATCGGGTAATTTTGAATACTGCAGGATCGAAACCGGGCAGTTGCATAAGATCGCTGATTTCCCTTTCTACCGTTTGCCGTATCTGCGCATCAGACATATTCGCCACTGCCGGGTTGCGGATACCCCCCATGAAAACAGTAAGCAAAGCACCATTTTCAGGGGCTCGGCCTTCAAACAGGGTCGACATGTATAAGACTCCCAGAATATCTCTTTCTTCTTTCGATGGGATCAGCCCGCCAAATCCATCCAAAGGAATACCCTGCCAGGGGTCGAAGCCCAGGCTTACCTCCACCACTTTGGCGTATTGCAGTTGTTGAACTTGCTCAAGGGAATGTGAATCAATGAACGGAAATACTTCCGCCAGGTTGTGTGCGCCTCCTGTAAAGATTACATGGCTGGCCATGGTTTCGTGCCACTGCCCCTGGTTTTGCCAGCGGGCTTTGAACCCTTTGTCATGGGGTTGGATCTCAAGGTCTTGTACATTGAATGTAAAATACTCCTGGCCAGCGGTTTTGTAAAGGGCATCCACAAGATTTGTCAACCCGCCCCGTGCAGAGAAAACTTTTCTTGTGATCTTTTGCTCCTGGGGGCTTTTCTTTTGAAACCCTTTGCGTATGGCACCTTTTATGAAGCTTCCGTATTGCTGCTCCAGGTTGTAAAGCTTGGGCAGAGCATGGCGTGTTATGAGCAGGTTCGGATCGCCGGCATACACTCCAATGATAAAGGGATCAATGGCGTAGTCGAGGAAGCTCTTGCCCATGCGGCGTTTTACCAGATCGGCAAGGGTTTCGTCGGGGTCTTTCCCCGGTGCCCTGAAGGGTTCTCCCAGCAGGCGCAGCTTATCGGTTAGAGAGAACAGCGGAGTACGGATCCCGGCAAGGATACCCGCCGGCAAAGGTTCCCAGCGGCCCTTTTTCAGAATATAGCGTTTAGATGCTTTTTCATTGGCCGTTTCCAGTTCGCACAAAGGATACAGGTCTTCGAAAAGCTCAGCAATTTCGCTACTGCCGATAACACCCGTATTGGGCCCGGTTTCGTAAAGAAAACCATTTTCCTGCACGGTCTGGATCACACCACCCGGATGGGCCTGCTTCTCCAGGATATGAAAGGGGATAGAAAGCTTTGTGAGATGATGGGCGGTACTCAGCCCCGTAAGGCCTGCTCCGATAATCAGGCATTTGTTTCGGTCTGTTTGCATGGGTAAAATTTACTTCCGCGTCGGTGTTGATAAATACTTTGTAAAGCTAAATCTATTTTTCTCCAAATAAAAGCCATGGAAGGAGGTTTTTGTTTTGTTTGGACTGTAATGGGGTTTTGTTAAAATCGCGGCGCCACTTGTGGTCGTGCCGATGGCACATGTATTTCGCCCTCTGTTAATTCTTTCCCATTGCCCAACGATATTGCTTTACAATTGTTAATTTTGCACCTTGTTTTATCCTGGCCGGAGAATTCGGGCCGGGATTATTGTGTATTGTTTTTTGAATTACCTCAACGTATGGGATTGCAGGAAGATATTGCCAGGGCGGCAGAGTTGATCCGGGAGGGCCGGTTGGTGGCTTTTCCCACGGAAACGGTTTACGGATTGGGAGCGCATGCCCTGGACCCCATGGCGGTGGCCAGGATCTATGAACTTAAAGAGCGGCCCTCCTTCGATCCGCTCATTGTGCACATTGCTGATCTTGCCATGCTTCAGCAATTGTGCCTTGCACCTGATCCGCGGGTGCTGCTGCTGGCCAGCAAATTCTGGCCGGGCCCCCTTACCATGGTGCTGCCCAAAAGCGCTGCAGTACCCGATATTGTTACCTCGGGCCTTAGCACCGTAGGCATTCGAATGCCCGGCAATGAGATTGCTCTTCAACTCATAAAAACCAGCGGCTGCCCCATTGCCGCTCCCAGTGCCAATAAGTTCGGACGTTTGAGCCCTACCTCTGCCCGCCATGTACTCAAGCAACTGCCCGAGGTAGACTTTGTGCTGGAGGGTGGAAAAGCGCAGGTGGGAATAGAATCTACCATCATCCGCCTCAACGAAAAAGGTTTTGAGATTCTGCGCCATGGCATCATTACCCGCGAAGAGCTCGAGAAATGGGTGCCCTTCCATGCTGAAGAAAAACCTGCTGACCAGATGCTGGCACCAGGCATGATGAAATCGCACTACAGCCCCGGCAAGCCTCTTTATCTCTCCGATGATGAGAGGCTGATGCAAATGAATCGTCGTGATGCTGGTTTTTTGTCTTTTTCCGGGCAGGATACCCATGGCTACGGCCTGGTGCTGGATATGGCCCCTGGAGGTGACCTGAAAGAATACGCCGTAAACCTTTTTGAAGGATTGCATCAGCTGGAGGAGGCAAAGGTGGCTTTTATGGTTGCCGAAACCGTGGAAGAAAAGGGCATTGGACTGGCCATCATGGACCGGCTGAGAAAGGCTGCATGGCGCTATTCGGCAGAGCAGCACTGAATATGCCGGGTTTCTCTGAAGCCAGCAGATGGATATGGACTTAAAACAACAGAATTTTGAAGCCTGCAGATTTTATCAACCGATATAAGGAATCCGCCAACGTAAAAGCGTTGACCGACCTCCTGCGAGAAACCGACACCAGAACAATAGGAATATCCGGCCTTGCGGGTTCTGCACCTGCCCTGGTGGCGGCTGCAGCCTACAAGTCGGTGGCACGTCCTTTTGTATGCATCCTTTCCTCGCGTGAAGCAGCAGCCTACTTTTTTAACGATCTGGAAAGCCTGCTCGACGAAAAGGATCTGCCCTACGAGAAACGTAATATCTTCCTGTTTCCATCATCCTACAAAAAGCCTTACGAAACCCCTGATACCGACAATGCCAATGTGTTGCTCAGGTCGGAAGTGATCAACCGACTGGCTACCGAAACCCGCAAGTTTATTGTTGTGAGCTATCCCGATGCTCTCACAGAAAAGGTTGTGTCGCGTAAAGTACTCAGGAAGAACACCCTTACGTTGCATGCTCAGGAGGGTACCTCTGTCGATTTTATCCTGGATCTGCTGCTCGAATACGGTTTCTATCGTGTGGATTTCGTGGTGGAGCCAGGCCAGTTTTCTCTCAGGGGAGGTATTGTGGATGTGTTCTCTTATTCCAACGATTATCCTTTCCGTATCGAGATCATGGGCGACCAGGTGGAGAGTTTACGCACTTTCGACCCCGAAAAACAAACCTCCATAGAGAGGCTTCAGAAGATCACTATTCTGCCCGATATCAGCCAGATGACCCATAAGTTTGAGAAGGAAGACTTCTTTTCCATGGTGCCTCAGCACACGGTATTCTGGATGGATGATACACTTTTCGCCCGCGACCGTATTCAACATTGTTTCGAAACCTCACAGCAGGTTTTTGAGCAATTTACCTCGGGTATTCAGCATGCTCCACCCGAGGAACTTTTTCTGCCGGGAGAAGTATTCCTGGAGAAGCTGACGCATTTCAGCCTGGTTGAATTTCGCAGGCATCTGCTGGCAGGAGATCAAAAGGTTGATTTCAATTTTTCTCCCCAGCCCTCTTTCAACAAGAACTTTGAGCTTCTCATCAGCAACCTTTCTGAGAAAACCCAAAAGGGTTTCACCAACTTTATTCTCTCCGACAACCCCAGACAGATCAGCCGTATCCATTCCATTTTTGAGATTGTGGCAGAGGAGAAGCAGCAAGAGGGCAATTTCAAACATGAAACCCTCAACTTTGCTTTGCATGAAGGCTTTGTAGATCACAATGAAAAGATTACCTGCTATACCGATCACCAGATCTTTGAGCGTTACCATCGTTTTCGGATTCGTGATAAATTCCCCGGCAAGAAGGCCATCACCCTGCGAGAGCTCAACAACCTGCAGCCCGGCGATTACGTTACCCATATCGATCATGGGGTAGGTATTTTCAGCGGACTGGAGAAGATTGAGGTAAACGGCAAGCTTCAGGAAGCCATCCGGTTGATTTACAAAGGCAACGATATTTTGTACATCAGCATTCACTCTCTGCACCGAATTGCCAAGTATTCGGGCAAAGAGGGAGCTGAGCCCACTCTCAACCGTTTGGGTTCACCTGCCTGGGCCAATCTGAAAAAGAAAACCAAAAGCAAAGTAAAAGACATTGCCAAAGACCTTATAAAGCTTTATGCCGAGCGCAAAGCCAAGCAGGGGTTTGCTTTTGCCCCCGACAGCTACCTGCAGAATGAACTGGAAGCATCTTTCATTTACGAAGATACGCCCGATCAGATCAAAGCTACGCACGATATAAAGGAGGATATGCAGAAAGCTTATCCCATGGATCGTCTTATTTGTGGCGATGTGGGTTTCGGGAAAACCGAGGTGGCCATCAGGGCTGCTTTTAAAGCTGTTTCCGACAGTAAGCAGGTGGCAGTTTTGGTGCCTACCACCATACTTGCCCTTCAGCATTACCATACATTCAAGGAAAGGTTGAAGGATTTTCCATGTAATATCGATTACATCAACAGGTTTCGCACTACCGCCCAGAAAAACGAAATCATACGCAAAGTAAAGGAAGGTACCATCGACATACTTATTGGCACCCACCGCCTGGTGAGCGGAGATATCCGTTTTAAAGACCTGGGGCTGCTTATCATTGACGAGGAACAGAAATTTGGTGTGGCTACCAAAGAGAAACTTAAAAAGCTGAAGATAAATGTAGATACTCTTACCCTTACGGCAACGCCCATACCACGTACCCTGCAGTTTTCGCTCATGGGGGCACGCGATATGTCGCTGATCAATACACCACCCCAGAACAGGTACCCCATTATTACCGAGTTGCATGTTTTCAATGAAGAGCTGGTGCGCGATGCCATTATGTATGAGATCAGTCGTGGTGGGCAGGTTTTCTTTATCCACAACAGGGTGCAGAATATCGAAGATGTGGCGGGGATGATCAAGCGGCTTTGTCCTGATGTGCGCATAGCCATTGGTCATGGGCAAATGGCCGGGGCAAAGCTGGAGGAGGTAATGGTAGATTTTATTGATGGGCATTACGATGTGCTGGTAGCCACTTCCATTATTGAATCGGGGCTGGATATCCCCAATGCCAATACCATCATGATCAACAATCCGCACCATTTTGGTTTATCGGATCTGCATCAGATGCGAGGCAGGGTAGGGCGTACCAACAAGAAGGCGTTTTGTTATCTGCTGGCACCTCCGCTTACCACCCTTACCGAGGATGCCCGCAAGCGCCTGAGGGCCATTGAGGAGTTTTCTGAGCTGGGTAGCGGGTTCAACATTGCCATGCGCGATCTGGATATAAGGGGTGCCGGAAACCTGCTGGGAGCCGAGCAAAGCGGCTTTATCTCAGATATCGGTTTCGAGATGTACCATAAAATTCTGGATGAAGCCATTGCCGAATTGAAAGAGACCGAATTCAAGGATCTTTTTACAGATACAATTGCCAAAGATCGCCGTTATGTGCGCGATTGTGTGCTTGAAACTGACCTGCAACTGCTCATCCCTACCGATTATGTGGAGAATACACAGGAGCGGCTGAGCCTGTATAAGGACCTTGATAATATTGGTAAGGACTCTGAGCTGGAAGCTTTTGCCAGCCGGATGGCCGATAGGTTTGGCCCTATTCCTGCCGAAACAAAGGGATTGTTTACCGCCCTGAGGGTGCGGTGGAAAGCTGCAGATCTGGGCTTCGAAAAGCTTATTCTGAAATCAGGAAAGTTTATCGGGTACTTTGTGGCCAATCCCGACTCCGACTTTTTCTCCAGCCCCATTTTTACGCAGATACTTGCTTTTGTGCAGCATCATCCGCGGCAATGCCAGATCAAAGAGGCCAATGAGAAGCTAAGCCTGAGCGTAAATCATATTGTGGAGATCGAGGAAGCCTGGGAGTTTTTGCAAAAGATGAGCAAGCCCGACTCAGCCGGACAATAAAAGGTTTTACCAAAAGTAATAAGGGCTATTTTATCAACTCGCTGATGTCGATCATGATTTTGCGGGCCAGGTTTTCCGATTTTACCGGGCTGTCGCTCTCAGCATAGATGCGGATGATCGGTTCGGTATTGGATTTGCGCAAATGCACCCACTCCTTGTCAAAATAGATCTTCACCCCATCGGTTTTGTCGATGGTGTGCTTGCCGTATTGTTGTGAGATCTTCTCCAGGATGTCCTCCAGATCAATTCCTTTGGCCAGTTCAATTTTGTGTTTGGCAATAAAGTATTCCGGAAGGTCTTTCTTAAGGCCTACCACTGTTTTGCGCGATTTGGCCAGGTGTGTAAGAAACAATGCAATTCCGGTAAGGGCATCGCGTCCATAATGGATGGGCGGATAAATAACACCTCCGTTGCCTTCGCCTCCAATTACGGCGTTTACCTCTTTCATCTTCTGCACCACATTGATTTCTCCTACGGCAGAGGCAAAATATTCACCTCCATGCTTCAGGGTAATATCTCTGAGCGCCTGTGTAGATGAAAGATTGCTTACGGTATTTCCCAGGGTTTGCTGAAGCACATAATCGGCTACGGCAACAAGGGTATATTCTTCTCCAAACATCTCTCCATTGTTGCAAACAATGGCCAGGCGGTCGGCATCAGGATCGAGGGCAAAACCCACATGGGCATTTACCTTAACAACCTCCTCCGAAAGCATACTCAGGTGTTCGGGCAGAGGCTCCGGATTGTGGGGAAACAAACCATTGGGCTCGCAAAACATTTCGGTAACCCGCTTTACCCCGAGAGCTTCCAGCAACATGGGCACCGCAATGCCTCCCACAGAGTTTACGGCATCTATCACCACGTGGAAATTGGCTGCAGCAATGGCATCAGTATCTACCAGGTTGAGATCCAGAATTTTTTCAATATGCATCTCAATGGCGCCCTCTTCTTTGGTGTAGCGCCCAAGCTTATCTACACTTACAAAGCTTACATTGTTCATGCTGGCATATTGCATCATCTCTTCACCTTCCTGCTGATTGAGAAACTCTCCTTTTTCGTTGAGCAACTTAAGGGCATTCCAGTTCTTGGGGTTGTGACTGGCGGTGATGATAATACCTCCATGACAGCCATATTCCTTCACGCCAATCTCAATGGTAGGGGTGGGGGCAAGGCCGGCATCAAGAATATCGATGCCCAGAAACTGCAGCGTAGAGGTAACCATCTTGTTTACCACCGGGCCTGAGATCCGGGCATCGCGCCCCACGATCACCTTAAGCCTTTGCTCTTCGGGAAATTTGTTCTTGAGCCAGCTGCCGTAAGCGGTAGTATATTTTACAATATCAACAGGGGTTAAGCATTCGCCAGGTTTGCCTCCCAAGGTTCCTCTGATGCCTGATATGGACGAAATAAGGGTCATAAGCTGCAATAGTTGTTTTTTCGGTTTGCAAAGATACATTTAAACTTGTGTGTGGCAATAACAAAATCGGGGCATTTCTATTTTTGCTGCCAATAAAACTTTTTGTACACTGGGCTGAAAAGTTGGATTGCATTTTAATAAATTGGTTTTATTTTTGCAGGCAACCTGTCTCATTATAAAACTTTTTCCCTCAGATAGTGACTCGAACCCATATCCTTTTCCTGTTGTTTTTCTCTTTGCTTTTGTTTTCGTGCAATCCGGCCCGCCGACTTCCTGAGGGTCAGTATTTGCTCAATCGCAATCGTATAGAGATTACAGATGCAGAGGTGGATGCCTCGCGGCTGCCGAGCTACTACCGCCAGCGTCCCAACCGGCGTTTGATGGGGGTTTACCGGTTTCATCTGGGGGTATACCAGCTTGCCGACAGAGGGCGCGAAACCCGTTTGAAGAACTGGATGAAGCGCACCATCGGTGAGCCACCGGTAATCCATGATCCGGTGCTGGCGCAAAACACCCTGCGGCAATTTGAAATTTTCATGTACTCCAAAGGATATTTCAATGCTGAGCTGGAATTTGATGAGCGTTTTTATACCGATCCCTTCCGGCGAAACCGGGTAAGGGTAACATACCGGATCACAGGCAATCGCCCTTATACCATCAATCAGATCGTCTATAATATTCAGGATCCTTTTCTGGAAGGTTTTGTGATGGGCGATACCCTTAACCGGCTTATAGAAGTGGACCAGCGCTACGATGTGGATAAGCTCCAGGAAGAAAGAACCCGCCTGAGCCGCTTTTTGCGCGATGAAGGTTTTTTTCAGTTCTCTCGCGATTTTATCTCTTTTCGTGTAGACAGCAACCTTAGCCAGCACAAAGTAAATGTTGAGGTACTCATGACAAACCCCCAAAGGCAGGTGCCTGGTTTTCGCGATTCGGTGCAGACAATCCGCCACAGGAGATTTGTTGTTGACCGTGTAAATATTTTGCCCGAATTTTCACCCCTTCAAGCCGATATACCCCGCACAGACACTACCGTGTTTTTTCGAACTTCGCGCCGGCAGGGTGTTGAACACGAGTATGTTTTTCTTCATAATGGTCCTTTGCGCATAAAACCCAGGGCCATCAGCAATCATATAATGCTTACCCCGGGTTCATTCTTCAGGCAGCGCGATGTGGAAGCCAGTTATTCTTTTTTATCGGGGATGCGCAATTTCAGATATATCAACCTGGGTTTTTCGGAGAGTACTCAACCACGGCATGGAGAGCCTTCCGATACCCTGGGGTTTCTGGATGCACGGGTGCAGCTTAATAGAAGCGCTGCCAATGCTTTTACCATTGAAGCCGAAGGATTGAATACCGCTGGCAATCTGGGTATTGCCAGCAACCTGCTTTATCAGAACCGTAATGTATTTCGTGGAGCAGAGATTTTTAACCTGCGTTTCAAAGGGGCTCTTGAAGTTTCGGGCGAAGGACGGTCGGAGGAAGTAATTCAACGTCTGCCTTTCAACACCCTTGAACTGGGGGTGGAGGCAGGTATCGATTTCCCTATGCTGCTGCTCCCTTTCCGGCTCGAACGTCTTTCGCGCAATGCCCGTCCGAAAAGTACCATTGTAAGTGGTATCAATTTTCGCCAGCGCCCCGATTACACCCGTTATGTGCTCAACCTGAGCTATGGTTTCGAATGGAATGAAACACCTCAGAAACGCCATTTTATAAACCCCATTGAGATCAGCTCCATAAGGGTGTTCAACGACTCCATCCTCAGGGCCAATATCCCCGATGCCAATCCATTTATACTGAGCCGTTTTCGCGATCACTTTATCCTGGGTACCAAACATACATTTATTCAGAATACCCAGGAGCTGGGTGCTACAGGCAATTTCCACTACCTGAGAACCAACCTTGAACTGGCCGGAAATCTTATGAACATTGCAGCACAGGCCATTGATCTGCCGCGCGACGAAAACAACAGCTATACCATCTTCAATATACCGTTTTCTCAATACATAAAAGGAGATGCCGATTTCCGCTATTACAGGGTCTTTGACCCGCGGCAAAGCCTCGTTTTCCGGATTATGGGAGGAGTGGGGGTGCCCTACGGAAATGTGAGTGTTCTGCCGTTTATCAAAAGTTACTATGGAGGAGGTGCCAATGGGTTACGTGCCTGGAAAATCTATTCATTGGGGCCGGGTAGCTACCAGGGAACCGACCAGAGCCGGTTCGACCGGTATGGAGATATAAAACTTGAGGCTAATATGGAATACCGGTTCAGGTTTTACCGTTTCTGGCATGGAGCTTTTTTTGTTGATGCAGGCAATGTTTGGTTCCTGCGGCAAAACGAACAATTCCCCGGAGGAGAGTTCAGAATTCCTGGCTTTCTGAATGAAATTGCTTTAGGTGGTGGGGCAGGTATTCGTATGGATTTCGACTTTTTTATTCTGCGGATCGATGCGGGTGTTCCCCTTAAAGACCCTGCAAAGATTGCTTCGGAGCAATGGATCGATTCATGGCCCAGGCTCCGGCAGTTCAACTGGAATCTGGGTATTGGTTATCCTTTCTGATCCGCCTCCTTTTTATCCGTTTATTTTTTTTGTATGCTTACTGCCGACGCCTTTTTGCAATTGTTTCTCAAGGATTTTCCCTACGAACCCACACCTGATCAGTATGATCTGCTGGAAAGGCTTTCGGATTTTTTATCAGCACCCTCACCCAACTCCCTGTTTGTACTCAAGGGGTATGCTGGAACCGGAAAGACCACCATCATCTCGCGCCTTGTAAACATTATGCCCACCCTTAATGCAGGGAGTGTACTGCTGGCCCCCACCGGAAGGGCTGCCAAGGTTATTTCGGGTTACTCAGGGCAGCCCGCCTGGACCATACACCGAAAAATTTACAGGCTTTCTGCCGGTACAGAAGGGTCGGTTGCCTTCCGGCTCATGCCCAATAAGCATGTGAATACTCTCTTTGTGGTTGATGAAGCCTCTATGATTGCCGATCGGAATTCTTCTGAAGATGCCTCCTTTTTTGGATCGCGCAGCCTGCTCGACGATCTGATCAGCTTTGTATACAGTGGCGACAATTGCCGGATGATCCTCATTGGAGATACCGCGCAGCTCCCCCCGGTAAACAGCCAGGAAAGCCCTGCACTTAATCTGGCTTTCCTGAAAAGCTCCTATCATCTTAATGTCTGGTCGGCCGAATTGAAAGAAGTGGTAAGGCAGGAAGCCCAGAGTGGGATATTGTTCAATGCTACACGGGTGCGCAACAGCCTTAGCACAAAGGATGAACCATCGGTAAAGTTTATGCTGGAGGGCTTTTCAGATTTTAAACGATTGCAGGGACCCGAAACAGCTGATTTTATTAACGATGCCTTTTCCTCGCGCAATTTCGGAGATACCATCGTTATTTGCCGGAGCAACAAAAGAGCAAACCTTTACAATCAGCATATCAGGCAAAGGGTTTTGTTTCAGGAAGATGAAATCGGAGCAGGAGACCTGTTGATGGTGGTGAAAAACAACTACTTCTGGCTCGATGATAAGAGCAACAACAGCTTCATAGCCAATGGCGATATACTGGAGGTGCGACGTATACAGCGCATAGAAGAGATGTATGGTTTTCGTTTTGCCAGTGTTACGATCCGAATGATGGACTATCCGGATGAGCCTGAGCTGGATGTTATCATTCTGCTGGATGCAATTTCTGCCCAAGGGCCCTCCCTTGATCAAAAACAAATGAGCAAACTTTGGGATGAAGTGAGCATGGATTATGAAGACGAACCCAATAAACGTAAGAAACTGGCCATGATCAAAAAAAACCCCTATCTCAATGCATTGCAGGTGAAATTTGCCTATGCCCTTACCTGCCACAAATCGCAGGGCGGGCAATGGGAAAATGTTTTTGTTGAAATGGGGTACCTGCCCGACAACAAGCCCGATATTGCGTACCTGCGATGGCTGTATACTGCTCTTACCAGGGCCACGCGCAATCTTTACCTGATGGGTTTTTCAGATGATTTTTTCCCGGAGGAAGGCTCATGAAAAGCATGAAAAAGGATGTGGTTGGGTATTAAAAAAACACATGAAGAGAAGTTTTGAACCTTTGGCCAGAGAGATTGTTTATAAAAAAAGCCAGTGCAATATGCTGTATGTCAGTATTTCAGGATGTTGCAGTGTCAATTAACGTTTTTTATCATTAGGCCGTTACAGTATTTTCGATACATTTGTGACCCGTAAATGATTTTTAACCAATAGATTACTTTAAAAAAACCAAAATTATGAATTTGATTAACAAAAAACTGCGTTTTGTCTTTTCGACAATGTTGTTTGCCTTTACACTTGTACTGGTAAGTCCTTTCAGTGTAGTTGCCGATACCGACAAACCAGAAGAAGAACCTGCATTCCGTTTTGCTGATGAGGTTCTATTGAATTTCTTTGATTCCAACCAGCAGATCAGCGCATTGCAACGCGAGACTCAGGAAAAAATTGCTGAAACCGTTGCGCAGCAGGGGCTTACCCTCGAACGCTTCAATCAGATTGCCAATGCAGCCCGCATTGGTGCCCTGCAGGGAGGCACTTTTACCGACGACGAAGTCAATGCTTTTAACATACTAGGCCCCCAGGTAAGCTCTATCCAAAGAGATCAGCAGGGTGCTATGACCCTTCTTCTGCAAGAAAGGGGATTTACCACCGAATCATACCAGGAAGTGCTTAATGAGTACCGCAGAGACCAGAATCTTCAGGCTCATGTGAGAGATCTGCTTCGCGAGAGAAGAAGACAGGAAATCCTCGAAGAAAGAAGAAGAGAAGCGGAAGAGAGAGCAAATCAGGAGAATGGTTGATAACTCTTCTCTCCGTAACTTCTAATACATAAAATATAAACCACAGGCCCGGAAAATTTTCCGGGCCTGTGGTTTTTTTAGAGGGAATGCTCATGGTGAAAAATCATTGAGATTATGGCTGTTGAAGCTTCATGAGCCTGGTTCGCAGAGATTCTTCATCGGTCTTTATCTCCAGAAAGTACATCCCATCAGGCAAATCTTCTCCCGACATCGACTTTCCATCCCAGATAAAGATGTTGCGACCTGTGTGGGTTTGTTGTCTGTTTTGATAAACCAATCGTCCGTTGGTATCCCAAATATTGAGGGTTACCCCTCCGGGCTGAGATTTAAGAAGCTCAATATGAACCCGGCTGGCGAAGGGGTTGGGATATACTCTTGAAGATACCAGTTGTGCTACCTGGGGGGCATGGGTGTCGTCAATCTGCATTTCAACAAGTATCTGAATGTCCTGGTCTGCAACTTCAAATGAGCCTGAAGCGGAGAAGTATCCTTCTTTGACCACCACATAGGAGTAGGATCCTTGTGGTAGCTGGGTAGTTGCCTGACCCTGGTTATCTGTTTGCAGCTCAGTGGCTACATTCTGGATGCTTATGATGGCTGCTTCAAGGGCCTGTCCGTTATGTTTAACAGTGAAAGCTACATCGAAAAGCTGTGGGACAAGGCCCAATCCTCCGGAATAGACACCCAAAAAACCATTACGCCCCCCGGCAATTACTTCCACCGAACCATCACCGGTGATGTCAGGAATATTACCAATGGCATCTACCGCTGAAGCAAAAGGTACTACTGATAGAATGCTTCCGTCGCTGCCATCCAGAAAATATACATTGTTGTTGTTGAAAAGAGTACCGACGGCTATATCATTAATCCCATCTCCGGTAATATCTCTGAGTACGGTAACACTATAGGATTGATCTGCCAGGGGTGTGGTCCACAGCAATTGTCCGTTCTGACCCGAAATGGCTACAGCATTAAGAATGGATGTGTAGGCCGGAATGATATCCTCATAACCATCTCCATTGAGATCACCTGCCTTCCAGAAATCTATTATCAGGGAACTGCCCAGGCTGCCCGAATGGACCACACTACCGTTGGTAATATCCATCAGATAATAAAATCCGTTGAAAGAGCCGGCAATGATGTCGGGCTTCCCGTTTCCGGTGATGTCGCTGATCTGTTCCAATGCCCATACAGCAGTGCCAGAGGTAGTAAACTCCCATAGAATATTACCGTTGGCACCATTGATGGCGATTACTCTGCCTTGCTGTGAGGGAGATGTGGCACCTGCAATTACATCCGGAACGCCATCGCCGGTAAAATCCTCAACTGCAAGTACTGCAAAGGCAGCGGCATTGACAGGGGTTTGCCAGATGATATCACCGGTAAGCCCATTGAGGCAAAATATCCGTTTGGGGCCAAACCCATTGGCATCGTCGCCGGTGGCTGCCAGAACATCGCGGTATCCGTTACCATTGTAGTCGTATTTGATGTCAATCATATATACCCATCCTCCATTGCCATAGATATTGGTTTCGAAACGCCACAAGGTTTCACCGGTAAACGAAGAGATGGCTGTTACGGCGCGATCGCCCCAGGCGGTACCCACAACAAAATCAGAGAAACCATCACCATTGATATCGTCGGCCAGGGCAATGGCCTTGGGGTATTCAACCGTTCCCAATTGTTTTTCCCAAAGGATGTCTGCATCGTTGGATGCGTTACCGTTGAAGGCTCGTAACCTATTGTCGCGAGTGGCTACGATCACATCATTAATACCATCTCCATTGATGTCAGGCAGGGTAAGGAAAGCCTTGGCCTGAAAATCAAATGATCCGGTAAACTGATGTTGCCAAAGCTTGTGAGAAAGCGGGTATTCTCCTTCATCAGCAATACCTGTCAGTTCTATGGTTACCGGACTTTGCCCCTGACTATTGAACACAACAGATGCTTCGGCTTCGATAAGCCCGGGGGAAGTGGGTTGATACCAAAAAGGAATAAGCACACTTTCTACCGGAGCAAGGGTGATAGGGAAGCTTACCTGCAACCCCAGCCAATAATGAGGTGAGGAGATCTGAATGTCTGAAATCTCAAGATCTGCATCTCCCATGTTTTGCAGGAAAAGTTCTTTTCTGCTGGAGGAGTTGATACGGGCATGACCATAATCAAGAAGCTCTTGTGTTGTATGCAGGTAAGGACCTGCGGCCAGTCCGATGCCACTGAGAGTTATAGCGACTTCCAGTGCAGCCGGATCGTTGGTGTTAAGGATCGCAATGTGCGAATACATATCGATCTCTGTGGGGCTGAAAATCACCTCCAGGATATGGCTTTCGCCGGGATCAATACTTATGGGGAAGGTTGAAGGTGAAGAGAATGGAGAGGGATCCGGAAAGTCAAGAGACTCAAGGATAAGCTCTCCATTGCCGGTGTTGCTCACATGCATATTCCAGGTTGCTGAGGTTCCGGTAGTAACATTGCCAAAGTTGAAGGCGCCGGGCACACCGATCTGTGGAGTACCACTTCCACCCAGATCTACCTTGTACAGGAATGAATTGGCAAGGTTGTCTCTTGATACATACCACAGGAAATTGCCATCGAAAACAACGCCCGAAGTGCGAAGATTGGAACCGGGATAAGTGGCAACCAGTGTTCCGTCAAGTTCTACCTGGTGAAGTTTTGATTCATTGTACTCGGCAATCCAGAGGTAATCTCCCTGGCGGGCCAGGTCCCAGGGTTGGTTCTGAGGGGGTACAAAGTTGCTGCTTTGGCTCCATCCCTCTTCCTCATCATATACCATCTGGTGTATCATTCCTGGATTTGGGAAATAGGTGGCTACCCAAAAATCGCCATCATCCCAGGCAATTCCCGACATATAGTGGCTGGGTAGGTTGAACTGTTCAATGGCGTTACCCTGCAAGTCGAGTTTAAGTGCAAATGCCGGAGTAGAGGTAGGAGAAACCCGGTCGATGGTCCAGAGATATTCCCCGTCGAAGGTCAGCCCATAGGCCTGGCTCTGCGGACCGGAGAACAATAATTGGTTGGTGCCATCAGAAGGATTGAAACGGTATACGTTGGCACCCTGATTGCCCCCGTAAGAGCCAATGTAAATGTACTGACCATCCCATGCCAGTCCGGAAGCATTGCTGTTTACAGGATAGATGGCCACAATGGTCCAGCCCTCTTCCTTGGTAGATGCATCGGTTCCCAGGGCCTGCAAATAAATGCCCTGCATAAACATGCACAATACAAATGCTAAAAAGTAGTGTTTCTTCATGTTGTATGGTTTTGGTGAATAGGTTCGATAATTTGGCCATTTACAATACTATCTCACAGATGGTGCCCGCTGGAGGAGAATGTTGCTGCCCGGTTCTCTCAACCGAAAAACAACCAGGTTGTAATGTTGAATGGCAACCAGTATTCCGGTTTCCTGAGAAGTAAGAATGCAACGGACTTGTGAAACAGCCTATTTATGGCTGATATTTAACTGTGTGTTTTGGGTAAAAATACAAAAAAAAGTGTTAACAAAACACCCCTGGGCTTTGCAATATTTTGATATTCAAAGCCCAGGGGTGTTCGAAAACGTTTTGCAGCTATGGTTTATCCTGCAAAGGGTCAGATACCCGTTCGGAAAAAGGTCATATAGAAGCCCGCCCGGCCAATGATTTCTGCTGCCACGATTAAAAGAAAGCCTGCAAAGGGCAGCAGCCGGCTGGGTTGTGGTTCGGTAGGATTTTTTATAAGCAAGAGGGTAGTAAGAGCGGCACCGGCCAGCAATCCTGTCCATTGCAATACAGTCCAGAACAGGGGCATGGTCTCAGGAATAAAAGCTGTTTCCTGCCATGCTGTTGGGGGTGAAAAGAATACCGTTGCACTGATTTTAAGTAAAAGCCCGGTAGCCAGCACCATCAGCAGGAGTAGCATGTTCTGCTTAGCTGCAAGGGGATTGGTTTTATGTGTGTAGGTGTGCAGCAACAAAGCCATAAATGCCGGACCGGTAAGGGCTGCCGAACCATAAAAGGCCAGCATGGTTGCGGGGGTGTTCCATGCCGGTACGGTTGGCAGCATATAAATGCGGCCCATGCTCCATATCATCATCAGTCCGGCAATGGCTGCGGTCCATTGCAGTGCGCTCTGCAGACGATGCATTTGCGGGCTGCGCATCTGAAGAAAACTACTCAGCAACAGTAAGCCGGCAAATAAGGATACCATGAGAATTTCGCGGCTCAGCCAGCTCGACTTCAGGTTGCTGAGAGCATAAACCGATGCCAGGGGAGAGGAGAGGTGTAGAAAAGAGATGAGCAGGGCCACCACCATGGCCGCTGTGGCGGCATACAGGGCTTTATTGTGTATGTCACTCCGGCTTTGAGCCCCATGCTGCAGGAGCAGGGTGGTAAGCAGCAATCCAGCTGAAAACTGTCCGAGCAGCGTAAAAAATACCAGCGACCATTCCGAACTATGCATTCTTCACCTCCTCTCTGTTGATTACTTTCCAGCTGTTGCTTTTGTTTCCTGCAGGGTGCGGTGTAACCACCAGGGCCGGCTGGGTAAAGTGTGCCGCGGGCAGGGGGTGGATATCCTGTTTGTGGTTGGGGTATTTTTTCACCAGCTCATCGTATTCGCCAACTTCAAGTACCCGCATAGGGCATGCTGCCACACACGAGGGGAGTTTGCCCTGCGCGAGGTAGTCGGCACAAAGGGTGCATTTGGTCATCTTGCCTTTCTTGGTGTCGAGATGCAGCGCGCCGTAAGGACATGCCCAGGAGCAATACTGGCAACCCATACAGCGTTTCTCGTCGATAAGCACCAGGCCTTCCTCATTTTTGAAGATGGCCTTATTGGGGCAATGGGTCATACAGATGGGGTTATGACAGTGGTTGCAAGCCAGAGAGAGATTGTAAGAGTGGATATCTGAAACCCAGTTGTTGCCCCGGGCTTGCCAGCTGCCACCGGCCACTTCAAATACATTGCGCCAGCGCATGCCCACCTCCAGGTCGTGCTTGTCTTTGCAGGCTACCTGGCAGGTTTTGCATCCCGAGCATTGCGAAGCATCAAAATAAAAGGCCCATTGTTTCATTTTTTGAGGGGTTTGGGGTGTAAGGTTTGGGGTGTGAGGTATTTAGGATTTTTGATTTGGGATTAATAGTGTCCGGTAAAACTTACGAGATTTCTCATCCGCTAACGTAAAAAACTGTCATCCCGAACGTAACAAAGTGAAGTGAGGGATCTCATATTTACAACTTGTTTGTTATTGTTAATTTGCTGGACAATAATGTAACCCCTGTGGGGTAAGAACTTACGAAGCCTAAGCGTTATTATTCTAATACCTTTCACCTTTGAGCTTTCAGCTCTAATCGCTCACCTATCAACCCTTTTACCTCATATCAATCTCTCTTTCTCTGCGTCTCTGCGGTATAAATTCTCCCACTTCATACCCTCTCTACCTCCACCATTATCGTATGTTGTGCATTTCCGAAGGCCAGTGGCGTCCAGCGGTGCGATGTCAGCACGTTGATGTTGCCACGACGGTCGATGCCGTCTTTGTCGGGTTTCCACCAGGCTCCCTGGGGGATGTTTACTACTCCGGGCATTATCTTGGGTGTAAGTCGGCAGGGCATGATGATTTTGCCCCGGTCGTTGTAAATCAGTACCTGGTCTCCATCGCGGATACCTCGTTTTTCTGCGTCGATGGGATTGATGAAACACCGCTGGGGGAAGGCCTCTTCCAGCCAGTCGATACCATCGTGGGTGGAATGCACACGCGACATGTAATGGTGCCCCAGGGCCTGAAGAGGGTATTGCCGGGCTTCTTCCCCAAAGGGGCTTTCCCACTCCTGTATATACTTCGGAACCGCAGGTATGCCATCGGGTTGCCCCATGTCGAATAAGGTTTTGGAGAAAATCTCCACCTTGCCGCTGGGGGTGTTGAGCGGATGCCGTTGCGGGTCGTGCCGGAAGTTGCGGAATGCTACCGCCGGTTCATCAACCGGGAGAGTGTATACACCAGTGTTTTCCTCCACCAGGGTTTCAAGGTCGGGGATGTTGGGGAAGCGGGTGGCGCGGTACCTTTCAATGGCCCATTCTACCCACTGGCGCTCGCTGCGCCCCTGGGTATAATCTTCCTTAACGCCGAAGCGTTCGGCCAGCTCCAGGCAAATCTGGTAGTCGCTCTTGTTTTCGTGGGGTGGTTCGGCAATCTTTGGCGCTATGATTACCTCATCGCCATACTTCCATCCATCCTGCAAACCCCATGTTTCCAGCTGTGTGCAGACAGGGAGGATGAGGTCGGCAAATCGGGCGGAAGGGGTCATGAACTGGTCCTGCACGGCAATAAACTCTACCAGCGAGGTATCCCTGAGGATGGCTGCCGAACGGTTGGTGTCGGCGTGCTGGTTGATGAGGATGTTGGAAGCCACATTCCAGATGAGCTTGATGTTGTTGTCGAGCTTTTCGGCACCTCTCACCCCGTCGCGGGGTCCCATTTCGGTGCCACGCAGGATGGCTTCGGTCCACAGGAAAACGGGTATGGAGGTGCGCACCGGGTTGGGACCGGTGGGGAATACATTCCAGAAGGGGCCCCCATCATCGGCCTGAAGGGCAATGCCTCCGGCCCATCCGCCGGGGATGCCCACGTTGCCGGTAATGGCTGGCAGCACACATCCTGCAATCACCACCTGCTCGCCATAGGCGCGGCGCTGCATGCCATAGCCCTGGTAGAGCACCGAAGGTTTCATGGTGGCATACTCACGCGCAATGCGGATGATGGTTTCGGCAGGTACACTGCAAATTTCTTCGGCCCATTGCGGGGTTTTGGGAATACCATCGCGGGTACCCAGGATGTAGTCAATGTAGCTCTCCTCGTCTTCGCAGCCGGGAGGCATCTGCGTTTTGTCGAAGCCCACGCAGCAACGGCGGATAAAATCCTTGTCGTGCAGGTCTTCGGTGATGATGGTATAGGCCATGGCGCTCATCATGGCTACGTCGGTGCCGGGGCGGATGGGTATCCACTCATCGGCCAGCGCCACGGCGCTCATGCTCATACGCGGGTCGATGCAGATTACCCTTGCGCCGTGTTCGCGGGCTTTTTTAATGAAGAATTCGCTGTTGGTGCCATCGCGCATTTCGGCGGGGTTCCATCCCCACATGATGATGTATTTGCTGTTTACCCAGTCCTGGCGCTGGTTGCCGGTTACAGAAGTTCCGTAAACATAGGGAGTGGCCCTTGAGATGCATGCCCAGCTGTAGCTGTTGTAGTAGCCAAGTGAGCCTCCCAGCAGGTTCATCAGCCGGGCGGCAGTCTGGCGGCCGTTAATCTGGTTGTAGCTTCCGGTGCCGTAGGGTACCAGGATGGCTGAGTTGCCATATTTTTCTTTTACGCGGGTAATTTCGGAAGCCAGGGTGTCCAGGGCTTCCTCCCACGAGATGCGTTCAAACTTCCCTTCGCCCCGTTGGCCCACCCTTTTCATGGGGTGTTGCAGGCGGTCGGGGTGATACTGGCGACGGCGGTAAGAACGGCCCCGGATGCAGGCACGCAGCTGCGGGTCGGCCAGGGTGTCGCCGGGGCGGTCGTCGGTTTCGATGCGCATAACCTTGCCCTCCCTGATGTGCAGTTTGAGCACGCAGCGCCCGCCACAGTTGTGTCCCGGACAGGCAGCACGAACCACCACCACATCGCCGTTCTGTTCAACGATTTCTACTTCGTCGTCGGCAGTAAGGCAGCCCAGCAGTCCGCCCGACAGCAGCACACCACTGCCCAGCAAGGTGCTGAGTTTAATGAAACCCCGGCGGTTGATGCCGTCAAGGGGCGAATGAGCAGACTTATTTTTTTCTCCGGATGTTGGGTCCATGGTATTGTGCCTGTTTTCAGGGCTCTAAAATACGCAAAAGCCCCGTGTTGCACGAAACAAACCGGATTCAGAAGCTTATTTATACGCAGATTGGTTCTAAATAGGGGGCGTGTGGAAATGGAAAGATAATGTCCTCAGGGAGAAGAATACAAAAGCCTGGAAAGGGGATGGTTTTCAGAACGCTGGCGTTACCCTTCCACAAAGCCTTTGATAAAGTTGTCGGGGGTTAGCACTCCCAAAGAACTACGTTGGTAATCTTTTACGTTTCGGGTAATGATAACATCCACCTCTCCGCTGGTTGTTGCAGCAAAGTGCTGAAGGGCATCCTCAAAGTCTTTAAAGTCAGATTGCAATGCTTCTCTGACCACCATTTTGTCCATCGAAAGTATTTCTACAATCTCCGTTAACTGGCTGAGTTTCTCAATTACTTTACTGTGTCTGGCCTGCTGCCTTAAAATGTAATAGAGGTTGCTAATCATGACCGGCGTTACAAATCCGGTGAGGGTTTTTCTTTCGCAAAGTGTCAGAATGATGGCTGCCTGGTCAGAAAAGGGTTTTCTGTCGAAAAAGAAATCCAGTATTATATCCGTATCTATGAGTACTCTGTTCATTTCGCATCAGATTGAATAAGCAATGCATTATGAGCGCAAAACCCATAAGGGCTGGCCATTTTCAGGTGTGTTTCTCTGAAAGTATTCCTGCAAGCTGCTTCTTGTAGTCAAAATCCTCCGGAGCCTTGAAAGAACCCTGTAATGCCTTTACCGATGGCGCAATTCTGGTAGGCTTATCTTCCTCTTCACGGGTGATAGCTTTCAGGTAATTCTCAATGATATCCGATAAACTTCTACCTCTCTTTGAAGCATACTTTTTTGCCTGTTCAATCACGGATTGCTCTATGGTAAGGGTGAGTTTGGTATTCATAAACTGGGTCCTCCGGATAACGTTTTTGCACTAGGGTAAAGTTACAAAAAAAACGAGTTGCACGTGTTAATTATTTGTGGAGTATACGTGTTTTTGGAATAAATAGCATTTTTGATTGTAATTGATGAGGTGTAATAAATTGTAAAACAATGTGTTGTGGCTTGTTGATGCGACATGAATAAACACCTTGTTTGTATTGCTTTCAATCCGGGAATGAACATTCTTTAAGCTAAGCCCGTTAGTTTTATGTATTTGAATTTATTTTTTCACCAAAAACCCAAATCATGGACAAATTAGAGCTTAAAGGAAACTGGAATGAAATGAAAGGAAAACTTAAGCAGAAGTATGCCGAACTTACCGAGGATGACCTGAAGTACGAAGAAGGGATGGATGATGAACTGCTGGGCAAACTCCAGAAAAAACTGGGTAAGAGCCGCGACGAACTGGTAGATTTTTTGAAATCGCTATAAAACACAGGGGTTGTAACCAGCCCCTTTTTCTTCAAAAACCAAAGGCTATCTGCACCGCGCAGATAGCCTTTGGTTTTTTTACACTGTTGGTATGTTTTTCAGAAAAAGTAAAAACCGGTGAAGAGGATACGGGAGTTGGCCACCTCGGAGGTATTGCGTACCCGGCCTTTTAGGTCGGGGGTTCCGTAGGCTGCCACTGTGTATTCCCATTCGGCAGAAAGCTGAACTTTTCCGGATATAAATGAAATGTGGGGAGCCACCCGGTACAGGTAAGCGATATCGTGTCCTCTGCCATAGTAGCGGCCTGTTATCACTTCGCGGGCACCCAGGTTGTGTGCATAGCCTGCAAAAAGGCCGGTTTGTATGTTTTTTCCATACACAACACTGGCCCAGGAGAGCGAATGGTTGAGCGGAGTGTAGCTAACCTTTTGAGTAACCGGTTCGATAAGGCTCTCTGCGTATCCGCCCAGGAGCAGATGCTCACTGAGGTTTTGCCCCAGGATGGTTTTTCCCTTCAAATCCCATAAACCTCTGCGATGACGGGCATAGGCCATGAAAGACCAGCTGGCGAGGGTTTCAGCCGTAAGGTAGTTGGCATCGGTAACCAGGCGCGGACGGAGCTCCTTGTAGTCTGCTGCCAGCCCGGTGGTTGTATTTCCGGCCTTGTAAATGAACTGCAGGTGCAGGTTGGGCATAACGCTTTGCCTGAGATAGTCGGGAGTAGCACCCATGGGGCCATCGCTGGCATTATCGCGCTGGGCAATGGCTGCCACCAGTGTCTGCAGGTTTCCACGGGTCCAGGTAAGGCTAACCTGCGGGTTGCGGATAAAGGGCTGGAATGGAGCGCCTGTATTGAGCGATATCACTGTGGGCACTGCTGCCGTAGCAAACATGGGGTGCCACCATTGCCCCATCAGGAGCTCAAGGTGGGTCCATTGAAGGCGAAAGAAAGCATGGCGCAGACGAAATCCGTTGATATCGGCATTGGTTACTCCTGAGAAGTCAGCCTCAATCAGTCCGGAGGTTCTTGCACCAAAGGCATCGGGGCCTTCGATATGTCCGGCAATACGGCTTGTTATGGCTGAGAAGTTGAAGGAAGGCTCACCCCAGATGTCTGTTCCATTCTCATCGGGTCTTACATTACGGGGGAACAACAGAAACAAATCTTCCCGGGCAGCTACCACCGCCCGGCTGTCGTACCAGTAATCGGTTTTTACAAAACCGCTGATGCGGAAGGAAACCGGCACCTCTGCCGGTTCCTCATCCTTGTTTTCAGAGCTGTTTTCGCTGTATCCCCACAAAGGAAACAACAACAGCAATGCTGTTAGCAGCAGGGTTTCTCTACGCATTTTTTGCCGGAATAAGGAAACTGAATAACGGATTGGCCGCCAGCGAAACCAGCATACCCAGGGTGCCTGCTTGTGGCGAAGGCATCCCGTTGGCATACAAGGCAAGACACACTGCAAGACCCGCAATGCCTGATATCAGCGCCCCGGTTTTATTTACCTTCTTATTGAGCAGCCCCCAGATGAAGGGCCCCAGGAAGAACGAACCCAGCGCACCCCACGAAATGCCCAGGATGGCAACAATGTGGTCGAGGTTCATGTAGGCCAGCATGATTGAGAGGAAAATAAAAATTCCACTGGCAATGCGCATGAACAAGGTGAGACGGCTGTCGGTAACGTTGCGGTTGATAAATCCGCCATAGAAATCCTTTACCAGTGTAGAGCTGGAGACCAGCACCAGTGCTGCCAGGGTAGACATGGAGGCAGACAGGATGAGCAACAGGATGATAACGTTGAGCGAATGGGGCACCACATTAACCAGCAACTCGGGCATGATAATATCGAAAAGGGGCTTGCCGTCAGCAGAAAAGGCTGCCGGTGCATTTTCCGGGTTGAGGAACACCCGTGAGGTGGACCCGATAAAATAGGCTACCCCACCAATGATAATAGCAAAAATGGTAGAGGCCAGCATACCCTTTTTTACGGTAGCTTTATCGCGGATGGCAAAGAATTTCTGCATGAGTTGTGGCATGGCGAAAGGGGCCAGGCTGGTAAGCAGTATCAGCGATAGCAGCGGCCACCATCCGGGAGGGCCAACGGCACTGACTAGCTGTGGGTTGATGTTCTGCAGGTCGAAACGAATTTGTGCCAGTCCATTCCCCGTATACAGCGTGCTGAAAAACAGAATAATAACGCTTACCACCATAATCATCCCGAAAATCATATCAATAAGGGCCATGGACTTGTAGCCGCCCATCACCATATATATGGAAGTAAAAACACCCATGGCCACCAGGGCATGCCAGTACTCGATATTGAAATTGGAGGTGAAAAGATAGGACAGCCCCATGAAAACGGCTGCACAGTAAGGTATCATGAAAACAAAGATTACGATACTGGAAAGCAGTTTCAGTAAATCGGAGTTATACCTTTTCTGCAGGAATTCGGGCATGGTGCTGACACCGTAATCGGCAGCGGCCTTTTTTACCCGCCATCCGATAACCCACCAAACCAGCAAAACGCCAATGAGTGCATTGAACAGGGCAATCCACAGGCCCGAAAACCCAAAGTTCCAGCCTATGTTGCCGGCAAAGCCGATGAAAAGCACTGCACTGAAGTAAGCGGTGCCGTAGGAGAAGGCACTCATCCAGGGGCCCACATTGCCCCCGCCTAGGAAGAAATCGTTAAACGTTTTGGTAGCGCGCAAACCGCGAATGCCCACGATAATAATCATCAGGGCATATAGTGAGAGAATGATAATTTTTATATCCATAACAGCGATGAAAGGGTGTTGGAGTTTATTTTACAATGTTGATACGGGCGTCTACTGCTACCACCTGTTTGGCCGAGCCCAGCAGGGGGTTGAGGTCCATTTCGAAAATCTCGGGAGCACACTCCAGCAGGGCGGAAAGCCTTACCAGGGTATCGGCAAACTGGTCAATACGTATGCCTTCCTGTCTGCGCACCCCTTCCAGGATTTTGTAGCTCTTCAGGCTTTGTATCATCTCCATGGCGTTTTCTTTGCTCACGGGCGAAAGGGCCGCAGAAACATCCTTCAGCACCTCGATAAATATACCGCCCATGCCACACAGCACCATATGCCCGAACTTATCTTCGCGCTTGGCACCCACAAACAGCTCCATGCCGCTGAGCATAGGTTGCAGCAGTATGGCTGTGGTATCCTTGATTTTTATCATGCGCTCGAACTCGCTTCTCACCTGTGCTTCGTCTTTTACATTGAGCACCACACCGCCCACATCCGATTTGTGCACAGGGCCTACCACTTTCATCACCACCGGCAGTCCCAGTTCTTTGGCATAGGCCACCGCCTCGTCGGCCGTGGTGGCTACTGCCTCACCGGCCCGGTTGATGCCCGCTGCATCGAGCAACTCCTGCACCTGTTGCGGCTCCAGGTAGCCCTCGGCAGCATGGTCGATGATGGAGCGGATTTTTTGCTGGTCTACTTTGGGCAGCTCAATGGCTTCAGGGGCAGGGGCAGGGGTGTGATAAACCCGCGCCAGGGCATTGCCCAGGGTTACCTCGTCGGGGAAATTGATACGACCCTTGGCAATAAAATCGGCCACCTCTTCCTGTGCCGTAAGCGTAGAGGGCAATACAGGGTAGATGGGTTTTTTGCATTGCTTCATCTTCAGGTCGAGCATGTCGTAAACGTTGAAAACGGGAAACAGGCCGGGGGTGCCGAAAATGACCACCATGGCATCGATATGATGGAATTTCTGGTCCACATAATCGATGATGGTGCCCAGCTGTTCGGCGGTGCCGGTAGCCAGGAAGTCGATGGGATTGGCAACGGACGAGCCGGGAAACAGATGAGTGAGCAACTCTTTGCTCTCGGGGCTGTCGATATGGGGTACATCCAGACCACCGTTGGAAAGGGCATCGGTGAGCATTACCGCAGGACCTCCTGCATGGGTAATCACAGCAATGTTCTTGCCTTTCAGTTTAGGATGCATAAAAACAGAGGCCACGCTGATAAGGTCTTCGCGACCATAGCAACGCACAATGCCTGCCTTGCGGAATAGTGCATTCACTGCCACATCAGAGCTGGCCAATGCGCCCGTATGCGAAGAAGCTGCGCGGCTGCCTGCATCGCTGCTTCCGGCTTTTACTGCTGCAATTTTACATCCCTTGCGAATGAGCGAGGCGGCATGCTTAAGCAGCATCTGTGGTTTGTTGATGGTTTCGATATAGAGCAGTTTTACCCTTGAGCTGGTCTGAGGGTCGAAGGTTTCGTCGAGATGCTTCAGTATTTCCTCTACACCCATCTGCGCACTGTTGCCCACAGAGAATACATTGGCAAAGGTCAACCCTTTGGGGATGCCCGCTTCCATAATGAAACAGGCAGTGGCTCCCGAACCCGAGATAAAGTCGCAGCCGGTGGCTTCCAGTTTGGGAATGGGGTAGGTGAAGATGCTGTGGTGGCTCGGGGTGAGGATACCCACACAGTTGGGCCCGATGAGTGAACCGCCCACGCTGTTGATGATATCGACCATCTCCTTCTCCAGTCTGGCGCCTTCTTCGCTTTCTTCACTGAACCCGGCTGACAGCACAATAAAGGCCCGGGTGTTTTTCTGTTCGGCAAGAATTCTTACCGTGTCGGGAACAAAGCGGGCGGCGATGGCAATGATGGCCAAATCAACCTGGGGCAAATCGGCAGGGTCGGCAAAGCTTTTTATGCCCTGTACTTCACTCTCCTTGAGGTTGGTAACATACAACTGTCCGGCAAAATTACCATCAATAATATTTTTCAGCACTTTACCACCAGGCTTGCTGGTCTCGTTGCTGCCTCCGATTACAACTATACTTCTGGGATTAATCAACTGTTGGGTAATCATATTTCTTGATTTTAAGGGATTTTTGGGTGTTTTGAAATTTGCGGCTAAAGTAACAAAAATTGTGAAGGTTGCAGGCAGATAAAGGGCATTAGAAGTAGAAACAAAATAATTACTAAAAAAATAGTTGGAAAACTAAAAAATTAGTTGTAAGTTTGTGGGGAAGTTGAGTGGGAGGTAAGTTAAAAGTTAAAAGTGAAAAGTTAAAAGTGAAAAGTTAAAAGTGAAAAGTTAAAAGTGAAAAGTTAAAAGTGAAAAGTGTGTTAGAATACCCATATGAGAGAAGAAGGCTTTGTAAGAGAAGAGATGTGTGGGAAGAAGGCCCGGATTACATAATGCATTTGTGTCGAAGCATCAAATTTATTTCGGAAAATGTGATAAATGATGTCAAACCCAAAAGTCGATAACAAAAACGAAATTGAAATCTTGAACGTTACTTCCAAAAACAGGTTATTTTTATGAAACGAACATGTTTGCGGATTAAACACAAACACATATAGAAATAGCAAACATGGAGTTCCATGTGACCTATTTAAAACAAATTATTTGCACATGAAAGAACTCACCAAAGCCGAAGAGCAAATCATGCAGGTACTCTGGGAGCTGGAAAGGGCATTTGTGAAAGATGTCATAGACCGGTTGCCAGAACCCAAACCGGCATATACCACGGTAAGCACCATCATCCGAATACTGGAAAAGAAAGGTTTTGTGAGCTACAAAGCCTATGGAAAAACGCATGAGTATTTTCCACTCATTGCCAAGAAAGACTATACCCGGCACCTTTTTAAAGGGATGCTCAGCGATTATTTTGGTAATTCGGTAAAGCAAATGGTTTCCTTCTTTTCGCGCGATAAAAGCCTTACCCTGGCCCAGCTGGAAGAGCTCCAGCGCGCCCTTGACGAAGAGATACAAAAGCATAAGGAGTAGGGGAGGAGGAAGACGGAAGTCAGAAGACGGAAGACGGAAGACCGAAGTAAGTTGAGGGCACTGCCCGAAATCCCGCGCCATGCGGGAACGGAAGACGGGAGACGGAAGACCGAAGTCATTAGTCATTAAACTCTAAACTTTAAACTTCAAACTCAAAACCCAAACCCCAAACCCCAAAACCCCAACCATTATGAATGCCTATTTTGAATTTCTCATCAGAGCCTCGGTGTACCTTTTTATCCTGGGTGGCGCCTACCTGTTGCTGTTTCGTGGCAACCGCAGGCCGGTTTTCAATCGCTTCTTTATCCTGTTGTCTTTCGTGGTTTCAGTGGGATTAGCATCCGTTGGACCCATGGACCTTGCATGGGGCACGGCGGGCGAAAATACCGGTTTTGTGATGAACCTGCCCGAAGTACTCGTGGGTGCAGAAGTTCCTGCCCTCACCCAAAACCTGGGGTACTCCCTGGCAAGCCACAGCGGCTGGATACTGCCTGCGCTGTTTATGGCCTTGCTGGCTTTGCTGCTGGGGCTGCGTGTGGCAAAAATCAATCAAATCATCCGCAGCAACACGATAGAAAAGGCCGGCAGCATCAGGTTGGTTTTGCTAAAGGAAAACCATGCTCCTTTCTCTTTCTTCCGGTGGATTTTTATCCCCATGGAAGTAAAGGATACCCCCCATTTCGAAAAAATCATCACCCACGAAAAGGCCCATTATGCCTGTGGTCACTCCTGGGATTTGATGCTTATGGAAGCCATGCGACTTCTTTTATTCTTTCATCCCTTGTATTATATTCTCAAGAGGGAGCTGCAAAATATGCATGAGTTCGAGGCCGACAGCCATGCCCTCAGGCAATTTTCCCGTACCGACTATCAGAAAGCCCTGCTCGATTTTGCCATGGGCGGTGCTTATATCCCTATAACCAATCCATTCAATATTTCCGTAATCCAAAAACGATTTGTCATGATGAATTCAAAAAACACACAATCTTTAAAAGTGCAGTTTATCAAACTGTTTGCGATTCTTCCTCTGGTGGGAATGGCCTTTTTTATTCAGTCGTGCAACCTGCATGAGCAACAGCAACTGGAGGCTGAAGCTGAGGTTGAAGCCCGCCTTGCACAGCAGGAAGAACTTGAAACCGATGTGATCTTTACTATTGTAGAGCAGCAACCTTCTTTCCCTGGAGGCGATCAGGCTCTTATGCAATTTTTATCCGACAACCTGACATACCCCACTGCAGCAAGGGAAGCAGGAATACAGGGTGTTGTTTTTGTTTCCTTTGTGGTTGAGAAAAACGGCCAGCTGTCCAATATAAGGATTTTGAGAGGTATTGAAGGGGGGGGAAGCCTTGAGCAGGAAGCCATCAGGGTTATCTCGGCCATGCCGGCCTGGAACCCGGGTATGCAGCGCGGAGAAGCCGTAAGGGTTCAGTTTAATCTACCCATCAGATTTGTTTTAAATCCAAACTAATTTAGCACACAATTTCTAAATCCCATTTGTTATGTTGATCAAGAGAAAATTTTTCTGTTTGTTCGTTCTTTCAGCTCTGATGATGGCATCAGCCACCGGAGTACTAAAGGCTCAGCAACCCGACAAACCTTCAGTGAAAGAGCCGGCGATTATCATCGAATCACCCCCTGCTGCTGAGGAAGATGTAGTTTTTGTGCAGGTAGAGCAACCCCCGAAGTTTCCGGGTGGGATGGAGGCTATGATGGAGTATCTGCAGGCTAATCTCACCTATCCCCCTGATGCTCGCAAGGACGGCATACAAGGAAGGGTTTTTGTGCGGTTTGTGGTGGAACGCGATGGTACCCTGTCCGATATTACAATATTGCGAGGTGCAGGTGGCGGGCTGGATGAGGAAGCCGTAAGGGTTGTGAAAGGAATGCCCGCCTGGGAGCCTGGCCTGCAAAGGGGAGAACCTGTCAGGGTACAGTTTGTTCTGCCCATAGCATTTGCACTGTAGCTAAACAGAAAGAAAATGTATTCAGGTATATGAGATTTTTAACGTAAAAAACGGGAACCGGCAGTTCCCGTTTTTTTATTTCCATTACCGGTTGTTTCGTGTTCAGCAATTAGGGTCATGTAAGGCAGATTTTATACATTTGCAGTGCATTTAATCACCTTTCTCAAAACACAAACAAAACTTACTTACCCAATTGTTATGCCAAATAAAAAGAAACCCTTAAAAGACCAGAAAAAGCTTTACACAGGGCTGGCACTGGGGATTGCAGGCTTTTGTCTCCCCCTTGTATTCCAGTTTCAGGGGCTGTCGTATGCCGGGCACATTGCTCTGGGTATATTCCTAATGTCGGCCGTTTTCTGGATGTTCGAAACCCTGCCCATCTATTCCACCTCCATGCTGGTAATTTTCCTGCAGATTATACTGCTGAGCCAGCAAGGGCTGATTTATTCTGATGTAAGTCTGCCCAAAACCGAGATAGAACAACTTACCGAAGAAACCTGGTTGTTGCCGGCCAGCGCAATTGATGGCAACATGGTGTATGTGGTAAAAGATTCGCGCAACTATACCCCCATCGAAGTTCATGTAATAGAATGGGGCGAGATGGTACATGTGCAAACAGCTTCATTTACCCCTGAAACCCAGCTGGTGGCAGATACGGGCCACAAATTGATTGGATACCGCCCGGTTTCTTTTTCTACCTTCTTTGGCACGCTGGCAAGCCCCATTATCATCCTGTTCCTGGGAGGTTTTATGCTGGCGGGTGCTTCGGTAAAATACAACCTGGATAAGAACCTGACACAAGTGCTGCTCAAGCCTTTTGGTAGCAAACCCATGCTTATTGTACTGGGTCTGATGCTGGTTACGGCAACCCTGTCGGCTTTCATGAGCAATACGGCCACAACCGCCATGATGATGACCGTGGCCATACCCATTGCCATGCAGGTGAGCAAGGAGGATAAGTTCCGCATAATCCTGGCGCTTTGTATTCCTATTGCTGCCAACATTGGCGGAATGGCTACACCCATCGGCACCCCTCCCAATGCTATTGTTATTGCCAACCTCAACCAGCAAGGCATCAACATTGCCTTCGGTAGCTGGGTGGCCCTGATGCTGCCGCTGGTAATCATTTTGCTACTGCTGGCCTGGTTTGCCATGCGTATGCTTTTCCCGCCCGCCATTGAACGGTTTAATTTGAGCCTGCAGGGCAGTTTCAACAAGTCGGGCAAAGCCATTGTGCTGTATGTAATATTCATCGCTACGGTATTG
The DNA here is from genome assembly GCA_046291875.1 of Bacteroidales bacterium. Taxonomy (GTDB): domain Bacteria; phylum Bacteroidota; class Bacteroidia; order Bacteroidales; family UBA7960; genus SKVR01. Next base: position 56,997 of record JBKBSF010000012.1, read on the forward strand.
CTGTGGTTTACCGAGGCACAACATGGAATACCCAGTGCCATGATCGCTTTTCTGCCCATTGTGGGGCTCACCATTACCAGCGTAATGAAGCAGGAGGATATCCGCAGTCTGCCCTGGGAGGTACTCTGGCTGGTAGCAGGTGGTATTGCTTTGGGTATCAGCATGGAAAACACGGGTCTGGCCATGTGGCTGGTATCGAGCATCAGCTGGGAGATGTTTCCGCAAATGGTATTATTGCTGGTATTTGGATTTGTTGCACTGATGCTTTCCAATTTCTTATCCAACACCGTTACCGCTACGCTGCTGATTCCGCTGGCCGTAAGTATGGGCACCTCAGGGATTGGGGGCGAAGGATTTAACCTGGTAATCACCAGTCTTGTCATTGGTGCCGGCTGCAATATGGCCATGCTGCTTCCCATTTCCACACCTCCCAATGCCATTGCCATGAGTACCGGCTTCATCAAAACCCCCGATATGGTGAAGGTGGGAATTGTGATTGGCCTGGTAGGTATTGTTGCCGTATTACTGCTTTCGCAGGTTTTCTGGCCCTTGATTATTAACTGATAACCCGAACAATATGTCTGAAATTTATATAATCTGCGTAGAAGATGAACCCCAGGTACTGGATGTGGTAGTACGCGACCTGGCAGCCCTGGAAGAAGTATTCCCCATTGAAATCGCTCATTCTGCCGATGAGGCCCGGGAGCTGATTCGTGAACTCAAAGAGGAGGGGGCCCGTATTGGCCTGGCCATATGCGACCATATCATGCCTGGCGATAAAGGCGTGGACCTGCTCATTGAAATGCAACAGGATGATTTTACGAAAAAAACCCGGAAAGTATTGCTTACCGGGCAGGCCGGCCTGGAGGAAACCATCGAGGCGGTTAACAATGCAAAACTCAACCGCTATATTGCCAAGCCCTGGAGGCCTGAGCATCTGCTTAAGGTAGCAGTGGAGGAACTTACCGCATTTGTAATTGAGCAGGAAGATGAATTGCTTCCTTTTATGGCGGTGCTGGATCAGGAAAAGCTTCAGGAAGCTATTCGCACCAAAGGATATCTCTAAACCCGGTTCATCCGCAATACCTTTTGTATGAAACTTGCATGAGCACTGCGGCTCACAAAAAACAACGAACCGAAGCTCGACGCAGTCAAAATGAACATGCAAGTTCCATCATACCAATTACTTAAACAAATTGTATTCTGATGAAAAACCCCAAACCGCGGCCTACCCCTGACGTGATAGGGTCGGCAGAAAGACCTGTCTACGACAAAGTTTCCGTAGCCAAAAACATCCTGGATCTGATGCCCCAAAGCGAATTGCTTACTCAATTGAGAAGGGATTTTGAGGAAGGAGAAGTGATGCTGGAAGAAAAGCATGAAAACCAAACATTATATGTTATTCTTCAGGGCTTTGTATCGCAGGTGAAAGAGGGGGAAGATATTGATGCCAAGATAGGGATGCAGGGACCGGGCGATTTTATAGGTTTGCTTTCTTTTCAATCGGGTGAGCCGGTTTTTACTACTGCCCGTGCTACCACTAAGGTTGTTACTCTTGCCCTTAATCATGCCAACATTGATGTGTTTCTGGAGCAGTACCCCAATATCAGCAAGGCGTTGCAGGGGCTTATCTTCTCTAACCTGGCACAACGCTATCGAAGTGTGGTAAACCTGCATGTGGAGGTAGCTACCCTGTCGCGCGAACTGGAGCTGGAACGCAACCAGCTTCGCAAAACCATCCGGGAGCTGGAGCGTACGCGTAATGCCCTTATATCGCAGGAGAAAATGGCTACACTGGGTGAGCTTACGGCAGGTCTGGCCCACGAGATCAACAATCCGGCTTCAGCATTGCTGCGATCGGTAGAGTACCTTGCTGTAAACCTGCCCCAGATGGCAGAAAAAGCATCCGCCCTGCCCGATACGGGCCTGGTACGGTTTTGTTTTGAGGCAGGCATGAAACGCATATTCGCCGATACTCAGGAGCAAAGGGCAAGGATGAAACAAATGGCTCAGGTTTATCCGCACATTGCCCGTACTTCTTTGCGTATAATGGCAGAAATGGATGAAGGGGTTCTGCAAAAAATAAGCCCTTTCGCCGGGAACCCTGGCAAAGCAGATTTGCTCCAGCTTTTGCTGGATGCGTACCAGTCTGGTGTGTTTCTCAACAACATAAGGTTATCAACCTCACGTATTGAGTTTCTTGTAAAGAGCTTGAAGAGCTATAGCCGCCAGGGAGGAAAAGAACCCGAACGCATTGAGGTTAGAGAGGGAATTCGTGAAACACTCCTTATTCTGGGCAACCGGTTAAAGGATATCAAATTGAATACACAACTGGAAGAGGTTCCGCCTGTTTTGGGCTTCCCCGGCGAACTTAACCAGGTATGGACCAATATCATCATCAATGCCTGCGATGCCATGAATGACCGTGGAGAGCTCTATATTTCCACCCGGCACAACAAAATCGAAAATACTGTTGTTATTACCCTTGCCGACAATGGCCCGGGAGTGCCCGATAAAATTAAGAAGCGCATCTTCGACTCCAGCTTTACCACCAAAACCGCCGGAGGGGACTTCGGACTGGGGGTGGGATTGGCTATTTCTGAAGGTGTTATTGAAAAGCACCACGGAACCATCCATGTGCAGGATCGTCAGGGCGGAGGTGCCGAATTTGTAATTGTGCTGCCGGCGATTGAATAGTGTCATTTTCCATCACCCATCACCTTTTACCCATTTCCCTCAAACCTCAAACCTCATACCTCAAACCCCATAAACTCCTTCACCCATGCTTCTTTCATTTGGAATCATCATCCTAATCCTGTTGGCCATTGATTTCTATGGCTTTTATGGTTTGCGAAAACTCCTGAAGAAAGGTCCATTGTCCCGGTTTCGAAAACCCATTTTGAGTGCCTATTGGATTATGGATCTGGGATTTATACTGTTTGCCATCGTCTGGACAATCATTATCCGCAACAGTGGATGGCCCGATTATGTAATGTACCGCAATTATTTTTACATCACTGGAGCCTTTATTCTGATCTTCTTACCCAAAATCGTTTTCCTTGTTTTCAACTTGCTTGATGATGCAAGGCTTCTTCTGATTTGGCTTGTGGAAAAAGCTTTGCAGAGCCTTCGAAAAAGCCCAGGCTTGCGTATACGCACTTTTCCTTTGATCCTTAATACGGGTTTTGTTCTTTCACTGTTTATGTTTGTATGGGTGCTGTATGCTGTGGTGTACGGGCGTTTTCATTTCGTTGTGGAGGAAGTTACCGTGGAAGTGGCTGATCTGCCCGAGAGTTTTGAGGGCCTTCGTATTATCCATATTACCGACACACATTTTGGCAGTTTTGGCCGAAAACGGCCCATTGAAAGAGCCATACGGATCATGAAAGAACTACCGCACGATCTGTTGGTCTTTACCGGCGATATGGTAAACAATGAGGCCATTGAAGCCGAAAGGTTTGTAGAAGGGTTTGCGGGCCTTGTACCCGAATTGGGTAAGTTTTCCATCCTGGGCAACCACGATATGGGCGATTACCGCAGGTGGTATACCATTGAAGAAAAAGCCGCCAATCTTGAGCAGTTGAAAGATATCCAGGATCGTATGGGTTTTACTCTTTTGCGCAATGAGCATGTTTTTATAAGAAGGGGAGGGGACTCTCTTATGATTGCCGGGGTAGACAACTGGGGCGAGCCTCCCTTTGCACAGTATGGCGATCTGCAAAAAGCCCTGGGTGAGAATGCTGACTTCCCTCACATCATGCTGCTGTCGCACGACCCCTCGCACTGGCGGGCAGAGGTGATCCCCCTGACCCATATTTTTCTGACTTTCTCAGGCCACACCCATGCTATGCAGGCAGGAATCAATACCCGTTGGCTGCGCTGGAGCCCGGTTTCGGTGAAATACCCGGAGTGGAGCGGCCTGTACCGTGAGGCAGATCAGATGCTTTATGTAAGCCGCGGACTGGGCTACCTGGGTTTTCCCGGACGACTGGGCATGCGTCCTGAGATCACGCTCATTACCCTGCGCAGAGCCTCATGACACTTTCTTGTTGGGGCAATGCCGGAAAATTTGTACTTTCGTGCCCCAATTCAAAACTATGGCCACCCCGGTAAAGATTAAGAATAAGAAAGCGAGCTTTGAGTTTTTCCTGCTGGAGAAATTCATTGCAGGTATGGTACTCACCGGAACCGAGATCAAATCCATTCGTGCTACCAAGGCCAGCATCAACGAAGCCTATTGCGCCTTTGTTGGTGATGAGCTGTTTATCCGCAATATGCATATTGCAGAATACGATTATGGTACCTATCTCAACCATGACCCCAAGCGCGACCGCAAGCTGTTGCTTACCAGGCGGGAGTTGCGTAAGTTGAAAACCAAACTGGCAGAAAAAGGGCTTACCCTCATTCCTACCTTCCTATTTATCAACGAAAAGGGCTATGCCAAAATAGAGATAGCGCTGGCACGAGGTAAGAAACTCTACGACAAGCGCGAAACCCTCAAGCAAAAGGATACCAAACGCGATCTGGAGCGGGGTGGGTTCTGATCAGTGGGTGTGGGTTGAAGTTGGCCCCATCCAGTAAGGTGGATTATCAGGATCATCAGGCTCCTCAACTTCTTCCTCCAGCTCCCATGAGTATTTTTTGCGTTGCGGCCCCTCACCCCTGAAAAACAAAGCCAGCACAATTCCCGAAACCATTCCCATCAAATGTCCTTCCCACGACATTCGCTCGCGTAAAGGGAAAATTCCCCACACCATACTTCCGTATAAAAAGGCTACCAGCAGCGACAATGCCATTAAGCGTGGATGTCTGCGTATTACCCCGCTTACAAATAAAAATGCTGCCCAGGCATAAATAACTCCACTGGCCCCAATATGGTAGGCTTCGCGGGCAAAAACCCAAACCCACAGGCCACTCATAAGCCAGGCAAGAACAGTGATCCTGATCCCCAGTTGTTTGTAAAAGTAGAAAAGGGCTGTGCCCAGAATCAAAATAGGAAAGGTGTTGGAGATCAGATGCTCAAATCCGGAGTGGATCATCGGGGCGAAGATTACCCCTTGCAGCCCTTTGACAGTGAGAGGATAAACCCCCAGTTGCCGGAAGTCGAAACCCCATATAGTTTCAGATGCCTTGATCATCCATAGAAGCATAACCCAAACAAAGGGATACAGAAAGGCTTGGAGAATACGGTTGAATTCCTGTCTTTTAAGGTTGGACATGAGTTTTGCGATACTGTTGAATGGCTAAAGGTACAATATTTTTACAAACAGGATGTTTTAAGTTTTCAGAAGGGTTAGGCTCAGGATCTTTTTAAGAGGTCGCCAGGGAAAACTGAAATGGTAATTAGGTGGATTTTAGTTTTTTTTGCACAAAAAAACTGATGCTGTTGGCAGGATTTGGCTACTTTTGCCAGCTTACCTGTATTAACCAACAATAAACAATTGATTTCATTGCGGGTTTATCTCATAATCCTGTTGGAAGGGGCCCATAACTTTTATTGTGCTTTGCTTCAGGATGATGACGTTAAACGTTTATGTATTGCACTCATCGGTTTTACACTCTAAAATTGTTTGATCATGAATTTTAAAAAACCAAATGCTTTTTCCATAACCCTTGTGGTTTTTATATTAATTTTTGCTGCCCTGTTGCCGGCAAGAGCTCAGCAAGCGGCCTCTGCTGCTGAGAAGATGGTTCGTGCTTTGCAGGTTGTAAGCATTTTTTATGTTGATGAAGTAGATGAGGATGGTCTTGTGGAAGATGCCATCAGGGGCATGTTGCGCGAGCTTGACCCTCATTCCGTATATCTTTCTGCGGAAGAACTGCGCGAAGCCAATGAGCCGTTGCAAGGGAGTTTTGATGGTATAGGTGTTCAGTTCAATATCATCAATGATACCATTGTGGTGGTATCGCCTGTACCTGGAGGCCCCAGCGAGAAAGTTGGTATATTGCCCGGCGATAAGATAGTGGAAATAGACGGAGAGCGTGCCACAGGAAGTACCGTAAACAACAACTATGTAATGCGTATGCTTCGCGGCCAGAGAGGTACCCAGGTTAAAGTGGGTGTGCACCGCAGAGGCAGTGCCGAATTGCTTCAGTTTACCATTACCCGCGATCGTATTCCGATCAACTCTATTGATGCGGCCTTTATGGCAACCCCCACCATAGGATATATTAACCTCAATCGTTTTGCCCGAACTACCATGCGGGAATTCCGCACGGCCCTCAACGACCTTATGGCCCAGGGAATGATTCACCTGATACTGGATCTTAATTTCAACAGCGGTGGATTTCTCGATGTGGCAATTGATCTGTCCGATCAGTTCCTCGATCGCGACCGGCTGATCGTTTATACCGAAGGAAATGCAAGCCCCACACAAAGGTCTGTATCTACATCTGCAGGAAATTTTAAAACCGGCAAGCTGGTAATTCTTATCAATGAGGGGAGTGCCTCAGCATCTGAAATTGTTGCAGGTGCGGTTCAGGACTGGGATCGTGGGTTGCTGGTGGGGCGTCGCTCTTTTGGTAAGGGATTGGTACAACGTCCTTTTGATCTGCCCGATGGTAGTGCCATTCGTCTGACCACCGCCCGATATTTTACTCCTACCGGGAGAAGCATTCAAAGGCCTTTTGATGAAGGAGCCGAAAAATACTACCGCGATTTAAGCGAACGATTGCGGTCAGGTGAGCTGGTGAGTGCTTCCAATATTAAGTTTCCGGATTCTCTCAGGTTTTACACAAAAGTAAATCAACGTGAAGTGTTTGGAGGAGGTGGTATCATGCCCGACTTTTTCATTCCCATTGATACCAGCAGCGTTACGCCCTATTACAGCAAACTTCTCAGAAGTGGTGCCATCAACACATTCAGCATAGAATATGCCAATCGAAACAGAGAAGAGCTCAGCGCCAGGTATCCCAATGTTAATAGCTTTATTATGGATTTCCAGGTGGATGATGCTTTACTGCAAGGCTTGTATGCGCATGCATCGCGCATGGGTATTGAGCGCGACACTGATACAGCACATCAGCGAGATGAATTTATGGAACAGCAACTAAAAGGATTGATTGCCCGAAACTTGTGGAATTTCAGTGCATTTATGCAGGTGCGGATGCAAACCGATGATGCCTTTTTAAGAGCCATTGAGATCATTGAAGATGATACTTTTGATCGCCTCAACATCCAGTACAAATAACCTTTTGGGTAGGTATGCATTTTCAGGCCTGCTGAAGAAATAGTTGCAACTCCGACAGGGAACCCAGCACAGGGTTCCCTGTTTGATTCAGCCGGTTGGGGTGTTGATGGCCTCGAGCTATCAGTATGCCTTTTACCCCTGTTTCGGCAGCCACTTCAGCATCGTGAATTGTATCGCCGATAAAAATGCAATACTCCGGTTCAAGCTTTTGCGATTGGATCAACTCCCGGGCAATGCTACTCTTACCAAAAGCAAGGTTGTTGGCAATACCATGTATGCTGCTGAAAAACGGCAGAATGCCGCGTTTGCTTACTGAGCTTTCCAGGGCCCGGTGCTCCATGGCAGAAACAATGTACTGGCGGATGCCTTGCTGCTGAAAGAAGCAAAGGGTCTCCCATGCATCCTCAAAAAGAGGCACCTGGTCTATACCTTCGTTGTAGTGTAATATAAACTCCTCTGCAGGGATCTCAAATGCCTCCCTGGAAAAGTCAAATCCCAGACGCTGGTAATAATCCTTTACCGGAAACCCGAACACATCCAGGTAGCGATCGCGGCACAACAAGGGCAAATTACGCTTGCTCAACAGCCTGTTCATACTTCTTATGCAAAGCTGCATATCGTTGAGCAGCGTACCATTCCAGTCCCATAATACAGATTGCACTCGCGAAAGATTCATATTTTAAGGTTTGAGGCCAGGTGTTGACAAAAAAATCAAAAATAAACCTTTTGCCGGGATTGGCTTTGTGTGGTTGGTGAAAAAAAACTAGGTTTGCAAAAAAAAACATATATGAGCATTACACTGGTACTGATTCTGATAACCGTTGTTACGTCTGTTCTTGCCTTTGGCAATTCAGACCTTTTTTATCGTTTGAAATTCAACCCCTACATGATCCATCATAACCGGCAGTGGTACCGTTTTTTTACCCATTCGTTGCTACATGCCGACTGGATGCATCTTTTTGTGAATATGTTTGTTCTGTGGTCTTTTGGTAGCTTGGTGGAAGACCTTTTTGCCCTCTATTTTGGTAATAAGGCAGGTATATTTTTCCTTCTTTTGTATGTTGGGAGTGTTATGTTTTCAAACTTGCCAGCCTATGGCAAGCACAAAAACAACAGCTATTACAATGCCGTAGGTGCCAGTGGAGCTGTTTCGGCTGTATTGTTCTCGAGCATCATAATGTACCCCCATGGAAGCATCATGTTTATATTTTTCCCAATCCCCATTCCTGCCTGGGTTTTTGGCATCCTGTATCTCATCTATTCAGCCTATATGTCGAAAAGGGGCACCGATAACATCGGGCACGATGCACATTTCTGGGGAGCTGTTTTCGGCCTTGCTTTTACCATTGCTCTTGAGCCTTCTTTTGTACCCGCTTTTTTTGAAAACCTGTTGGGATAAAGCGTATGATGGAAACTCTGGTAAATTATAATGGTATCCTTCAAGCTGCACAAGTGGCTTTTCTACCTGTTGACAACAGAGGTTTTCGTTATGGAGATGGTTTTTTTGAGACCATACGTTGCAGGGAAGGTAAACCCCTTTGGCTTGATCAGCACTGGCAAAGAATGGAACATTCAGCCCGGGTGCTGCAAATGGATCTGCCTGCAAATCTTGATAAGGAAAGCCTCAACCAAAGTATCTGCGACTTGTTAAGGTTCAATGATCACTTGCAAGGGGCCAGGGTCAGGCTTTCACTGTTCAGGCAGGGTAAAGGATTTTACAGACCCGAAGAGAATACCTGCAGCTATCTTATTGAAAGCTCTCCTCTGGATCAAAATCTTTATGAACTCAACAGGCAAGGCTTGCTGGTGGGGATTTATTCAGATGTTTTTAAACCTTATAATAAACTCAGTGGGCTCAAGACAGCCAATGCCCTGCTTTATGTAATGGCAGCCCGGCATGCCTGCAGCAAAGGTTGGGATGATGGGTTTATTCTCAACGAGAACACATGCCTTGCAGAAGCAACCAGTTCCAATATTTTTGTGGTGGATAAAGGAAAAATATTTACCCCCTCTGCCGATCAGGCTTGTGTAGAAGGAGTTATGAGAAGGGTGTTGATGCAGCTGGCCTGCAAAGAGGGCTTTAAGGTTTCGGAATGCACACTTACTCCATCAGACCTCCTGGAGGTTGACGAAGTGTTTCTGACAAATACCATCAGAGGAATTCAATGGGTTAAAGGATTTGGAAACAAAAGGTATTATAATGATACAGCAAGAAAACTCATTAACCTGCTGAATGTACATGCTGCAGAATAGAATGTCTGCTTATTATGATTTTTTGTGGGGTTGATTGGTTTATTTGTTGTTAAAACTGTTGCTTTTATTTTGTTTTTAAGGAAAGACATGCAAACAGTGGATTTCAATGCTTTGTAAAAACAACAAAGAAGTTTATTTTTACGACCGCAATAGTAAAGGTCAGAAAATCGGGGACATGGCTTTTAGCAAAAGCACAAAACTAATCAAGCACCACACCAAACCAAACAATAAAACAAACCAAACCAAACACTCCAGAGTATGCTAAAGAAATTACGTATCGGGCAAAAGCTGCAATTTTATGTATTGCTTGCCACGGGCCTGGTATTTATTACCGCCATCGGATACATAAGTATCAGGAACCATTCCAGGGCTTTGCGCGATACCACTGCCCTTGTTGATAGCTATGCTTCAACCTATGCAGAGCAGATCAGCAACAGCTTCAACGCTGATATGGCTGTTGTTCGCACCCTGGCCCATGCTTTTTATGTGCACAACTTTATGCCCATAGAAGAATGGAACCCCTTGTTTGTAGACATGTACAGGCAGATTTTTGAAAAAAACCCACAGTTTTATGCTCTTTGGGATAGTTGGGAATATGCGCATATTGATCCTGACTGGTATTTGCCCCACGGCAGATTTCTGAATTATCATAACCGCAAAGGTGGGCAGATCAATTACGAAAAGCTGGAGCGCAGCCTGGATGGCGATCCGCCACTCTATGGAGCAGCCAAGGCGGCCGGTCGCGAAATGATCTGGGAGCCTTATCCCGATCAGTTGCAGGCAGGTGCTACCGGCACAACACTTATGACCACTTTTACTGTACCCATGTTTTTTAATAACCGGTATATTGGACTGGTAGGGGTTGACATTGCCCTGGAAAGACTGCAGAGAATGATTGCAGAAATATCTCCCTTTGAGGACTCCTATGCCTTCCTGGTTTCACACAGAGGTGCCTATGCCGCACACCCTCTTACCCAGTTTCTTGAGCAACCCCTGGCTGATAATCTTGCACAGGATGAGCAACAGCACCGTATACTCGAGCGGATACGGAATGGTGAGGCATTTAGCTTTTCCAGTGCGCATGAAAAAGGTATCCGATATTATTACACCTTTGCTCCCATAACCATCGGACAAACCCAGACCCCCTGGTCGATGGGTATTGCGGTGCCGCTCAGAAATATTCAGAAGGAAGCCCGCATACAGTTTCTAATTTCCGCTGCTATCGGGCTGATGGGTTTACTTATCATTGGTCTGGTAATATGGTTGCTGGCCCGCAATATCTCAAATCCCATTAATCAGATTACCAACCTGATGAAACGCCTGGCCAAAGGTGAGATTGATCAATCGCTGAGGTTAACAATAGAATCAGGAGATGAACTCCAGGAAATGGCCGATGCGTTCAATACATCGCTGGAAGGACTGGCCCGTAAAACCGACTTTGCAAACAATATCGGTAAAGGCAACCTGGATACTGAGCTTGATCTGCTGAGCCAGCAGGATGTATTAGGAAAATCGCTTCTGGAAATGCAGGCAGATCTTAAAAAAGCCCGTGAGGAAGAAAAACGGCGTGAACAGGAAAATAAAATCAGGAGCTGGGCTACCGAAGGATATGCGCTGTTCTCTGATATTCTGCGCGCCAATACCGAGAATATGGAGGAAGTTACCTTCAATGTTATTAAGAATCTGGTTAAGTACCTTGATGCCAATCAGGGAGGGTTGTTTGTGCTTAACACTGAGCAGCAACATGATCAGTTTCTCGAACTGAAAGCCTGCTATGCTTACGATCGCAGAAAATACCTGGAGAAGAAGATCTATCCGGGCGAAGGACTGGCTGGTGCCTGCTTTATGGAGGCAAAAACCATTTACATGACCGATATTCCCCAAGACTATATCCGTATCACCTCAGGTCTGGGAGATGAAAACCCCGGAGCAATCCTTATTGTTCCCCTGAAGCTCAACGATCAGATTTATGGAGTTATCGAACTGGCTTCATTCCGCAATTTTGAAGATTACCAGATCGAGTTTGTTGAAAAGATAGCTGAAAATGTTGCCTCCACTATTTCCTCAGTACAAATTAACCAACGTACAGCTCATCTGCTGCAGGTTTCGCAACAGCAAGCCGAAGAGATGAAAGCCCAGGAAGAGGAGATGAGGCAAAACATGGAAGAGCTTCATGCCACACAGGAAGAAATGGCGCGCAAAGCTGCAGAAATGCAAAGCATCCTCAATGCCCTGGACAATGCAACTTACGTTATTGAGTATGACCTAAGAGGTAAGATCATTAATATATCAGATTCTTACCTGAAGCTGCTCAAACTTACACGATCAGAGGTGATTGGTACACACCATACCGACAATCTTGATCTTACGCCCCAGCAAAAAGCAGAGTACATTGAGTTCTGGGATGATCTGCTCAATGGTAATACCCGTCATCAGGAAGTAAAACTTCTGCTGGAGGGCCGCAACTTCTGGTTGGCAGAAACTTATACGCCTATTCTGGATCAGAGTGGAAATGCTTTGAAAATCATGAAGATAGCTATCGATATCACCCAAAGCAAGCGAAGCACAGAGAAGTTTGTGGCTGAAAACCAGAAGCTCAAGAAAATTATTGCTGATCTGCGAGATAATCAATAGGGAAGAGGTCAGAAATCCCTAATTTTGCAAGGTTTTTAATTTGTAAAAATTAAGTGGTTTTTTTATGATTTCACGTTTCTCTCTCTCGTTTTTGACTTTGCTGTTTGGCTTGGTTTATCCCGGCATTGCACAACCTCCTACCCTGGAAAAGATGGAGCAGGCCCGGGTTCATTTCGGCAATGGCGTACGTTTAGGTATAGAAAAAGAGTTTCAGCAGGCCGTAGCCGAATTTGACAAGGCTATTGAGCTGAATCCTCTTTATGCTGAGGCTTTTCTTTACAAAGGCATTGCCCGTATCGAACTGGGCGATTTTGAGAAAGCCATACGCGATTTTACCATTACCATTGAGCTGGATCCTGCCTTCTCTGATCAGGCACATTATTTCAGGGGGCTTGCCCGCTACTATAAAGATGAACTGGTGGAGGCCATTGATGACTTTACCGTTGCCATACGAATGAACCCCGACTATGTTGCCTTTTACCAGCGTGGAAAAGCCAATCTGAAATTGAGGGAGTTCCGACGTTCCATTAACGATTTTGAGATCGCCATTCGGCTCAATCCCGATTTCTATGAAGCCTACCTCTACAGGGGCATCAATCTATACTTCCTTGAAGAGTATGAATATGCCATTGAAGATCTGGAGATCGCCAAGCGCAGATTGCCCAATAATCCGGATGCCTTTTACTATAGTGGTTTGGCTCGTACGGCCATCCAAAACAGTTACGTAGCCATAGAGGATCTCAACAGGGCAATAGAGCTGGATCCGGCCTATGCACCCGCTTATGAAGCCCGGGCTGCAGCGCGAGCCAACACCGGCGATCGGGAGCTGGCCCATCGCGACAGAGCTCTGGCTGCACAGCAGCAACAAGCGCAAACCAACCAGGCTACCGCCCCTCGCCCAACCACTGCCCAACCGCAAAACACTGCTCAGGAAACTGCTCCTGTGCAGGATATCGCTCCAAGAACCTCCACCGAGATAAATTTTGCCGAACTATTCAGTGCAGGACGAAGCCAGCAAACTCAACCGGAGGAAGACACTGAAACAGAGCCACAACCCACCTTTGCTCCAATTGCTGTTGTGGCAGGTGCTTCAACTCCAGCAGCCTCGGCAAGGCAGGAAACTTCAGCAGCACCTGCAGGAGGAACTGTATCCCTGACCCGCCTTTCATCTGGTACATACAGCACACAACTCGACCAGGTGCGCCCGGCTGGGTTTGGTGTACAGGTGGCCAGCTATTCAAATACCGATAACCTTTTGAGTCTTGCCAATGCCTACAAGGAAAAGTATAATCAACCGGTGTTTATCAACATATCTGCCACCAACGGACGAACCCTCTACAAGCTGATAGTAGGGAGTTTTGCCGCTCGGGGACAGGCTGAAAATTTCCGCGATGAACTTAGAAGGGGCGATTTTCCCGATAGCTTCCTGGTGGTGTTCGATAACCTTTGAGCAAAACGCAATTATCCCATATAGCAGGGCCGGGCAAATAAATGTCCGGCCCTGTTTGCATTTATGCTGGTAGCAGTTTGTGTCTGGCAGCTTAGGTTTCTCAGGTAAACTTACGACAGAACAGGCAAATTGATAGTGGAATTTCCCTTTGCTTCTTTTGTTGAATGTCGCCATAAATTGCAAAACGCTATTATTTAACTATTTTCGGCCTACAAGTTTTGGTTAAATTAAGTTTAAGCATAAATTAACATAAAAAAAATGACTAATTTTGTTGAGGAGCGAAAAGTCTGAAAACAAAAACCACTTACCTTACCTCTTATGGGCTTTATAAAATTTGACAAGAACGAGCTTATTAACCTGGAATATTCGCTAACAAAAGAAATGCTTCGCAGCAACCGGGCAGGTTCCTTCTCCTGCAACACCATTATTGGTTGCAATACCCGCAAATATCATGGCCTGCTCATTTGCCCGCAACCCTTGCTGGGCAATTCCATTCATGTGTTATTATCCAAGCTCGACGAGACGGTTATTCAGCGAGATGCTGAATTCAATATTGGCATCAACCGCTTTCCGGGCACCTACAGCCCCAAAGGGCATAAATATGTCCGAGACTTTTCTGCCGATATCATTCCCATGATTACCTATCGCGTGGGAGGTGTTGTGCTTACCAAAGAAACCATGTTTGTTACCGAACAGGAAAAGGTAATGATCCGATACACCCTTGTGGAAGCCCAGTCTCCAACTACGCTTCGTATTAAACCCTTTCTTGCATTCCGAAATATTCATTCGCTGAGCAAAAAGAATATTTACCTGGATACCAAATACGAGGCGGTTCCCAATGGAATCAAAACCCGTATGTATGACGGATATTCTCCCTTGTTTATGCAGTTATCCAAGAATAAAGCTGAGTACATTCATTCTCCTGACTGGTATAACGATCTGGAGTATTACCATGAAATGGATCGTGGATACGAATACCTTGAGGATCTCTATGTGCCAGGTTTTTTTGAGTTCCCCATAAAAAAGGGGGAGAGTGTAATCTTTTGCGCAGGTACACAGGAAATCAATCCAACCCTCATCAGCAAGCATTTTAATAAAGAGCTTAAAGCACGTACTCCCCGTAACTCATTTGAGAACTGCCTTGTAAACTCTGCTGAGCAGTTCTTTTACAACCATAGCCAGGGGACCGATATCCTGGCCGGATACCCGTGGTACGATCGTATTGGTCGCTATACTTTTATTTCGCTTCCGGGGTTATCGCTGGCACACAGCAATGAGAAGGCTTGTAAGGCTGTTTTAGACACCATGGTTTCGCAAATGAGCGGCCCCTTCTTCCCTGAAACCGGCAGGGGTGAGCAAACACGGTTCCATTCTGCTGACACAGCACTTTGGTTTATATGGGCCGTGCAGCAGTGCTGCTGCCAGGGAAAAGATCCGGCAAAAACCTGGAAACTCTATGGAAAAGTGATTAAGAATATCCTTGAGGCTTATGCCGGTGGCAACCATCTGCTGGCTATGCGCAACAATAGTCTCCTGTATATCAGTCCGGATTTCCCTGCGGTCACCTGGATGAATGCCACTGTAAATGGTAAGCCGGTTACGCCGCGTTTCGGCTATGTGTCAGAGATTAATGCGTTGTGGTACAATGCCATTCGGTTTGCTTTGCAAGCAGCCGGAGATGCCGGAGATAAAGCATTTACAAGTAAATGGGAGCCCATTGCAGAGAGTATTCCCACTGCCTTTGAAGAGGTATTCTGGAATGCCGATACCCGCTACCTGGCTGATTTTGTAACAGATCACTTTACCGATGCTGCCATCAGGCCCAATGCCGTAATTGCAGCCTCTATGCCCTTTAGCCCCTTAAAGGAGGCCCATGTGAAAAAGATCCTGGATGTAGCCATGAGGCAATTGCTCACCCCAAAAGGACTGAGAACTCTTCCACCTGACAACCCCTTCTACAAAGGCAGGTATAAAGGCAACGAATGGCAGCGCGATCAGGCATTGCACCAGGGAACCGTGCATCCATGGTTGCTCGGGCATTTTGCTGAAGCATACCTGAAAATATACAAAGAAAATGGGGTTGATTTCGTGCAAAAACTTTATGACAATTTTCACGAAGACATGACCGTTGACGGAGTAGGTACACTGTCTGAGCTTTATGATGGCGATCCGCCCCACAGAAGCAGGGGTGCCATCTCATTTGCTGCTAATGTAGCTGAATTGCTCAGAATAAAAGAGCTTACTGACAGATTGAATAAGCCCAAAAAGTAGCCTTGGTGACTGAGGGCAAAATGATGCATTGTTTTGCCTGACAAAACCCAGAAGGCTCCAACAGGATAAAAAAAACAGATTAGTAATAATGTTTTGTTGAATTGCTATTGCGTATGAAGGTATTAATGTTTGGATGGGAGTTTCCACCTCATATTTCAGGAGGTTTGGGCACAGCTTGTTACGGGCTTACAAAAGCCCTGATGAAATGCGGTGTTGATCTGATCTTTGTTGTGCCACGTGCTTTTGGCGACGAAGAGCCCGGACCCATAAGACTTGTAAACGCCAGCGATATAAGTATTGATGTGCGCGATGAGGAGTTTAAACAATACACCGATAAGATGTCGTGGATAGAAGTTGACTCCCAGCTGGTACCTTATTCAACCGATGAAGAGTACTATCACATACTGGAGGAGACTCAGAAGAAAACCCGTAAGGTAAAAAGCACCCTCCATTCGCGCAAATTTCAATTTGCCGGCGGATATGGAAAAAACCTGATGGAGGAAGTAAAACGCTATGCCATGGTAGCCATATCTGTTGCCCAAAAACACGATTTTGATCTTATTCATGCACACGATTGGCTCACCTATCTGGCAGGTAAAGAGGCCAAACGCATCACCGGAAAACCACTTGTAGTTCATATGCATGCTACGGAGTTTGACCGCTCGGGCGAGAATGTAAATCAACTTGTTTACGATATCGAAAGGCAAGGCATGGAGGCAGCTGATACCGTTATTGCTGTAAGCCATCTTACACGCAATGTTGTTATCAATCGCTATGGCATTGATCCGCAAAAAGTAATTACGGTGCATAATGGGGTAGAGCCCTCACAATCGGAAATAGATAACCAGGTACCACGCTATATCAACGAAAAAATTGTTACTTTCCTGGGGCGTATTACCTATCAGAAAGGGCCCGAGTATTTTGTTGAGGCAGCAAAGAAAGTGCTGCAGCGCGATCCTGATGTTCGATTTGTTATGGCAGGCAGCGGCGATATGTTGCCCAAAATGATCAGACGGGTGGCCAAACTGGGGATTGCTAATAAATTTCACTTCACCGGGTTTTTGAAGGGCGACGATGTAGATAAGATGTTTGGTATGAGTGATGTTTATGTAATGCCTTCTGTATCAGAGCCATTTGGTATCTCCCCTCTGGAGGCCATGCGTTCCAATGTACCGGTAATCATTTCCAAGCAATCGGGTGTTGCCGAGGTACTTAAGCATGCTATTAAAGTAGACTTCTGGGATATCGATGCCATGGCAGATGCCATATACGCCCTGCTTCACTATAAAGCCCTACCTGAAACTTTTAAAAAACACGGCAAAGAAGAGGTGGATAATATCAAATGGGATCAGGCTGGAGTAAAAGTTAAAGAGATTTACCAGCAATTGCTATCGTAATCAAAACACAATCCTAACATAACCGGCAAACCATCTCCGACCGGTAAACAACGCAAATCATATGAAGTCAGTTTGTCTATATTTTCAAATTCATCAGCCCTTCCGGTTACGGACTTACAGGTTTTTTGATATCGGTCATAAACATGACTATTTCGATGAATATGCCAATCGTTTTATGATCCAGCAACTGGCAGAAAACAGTTATTTGCCAGCCAATGCTATCCTGCTCGATCTTATCAGGCAATTAGGAGGAAAGTTCAGGGTAAGCTTCAGTATTTCGGGTATGGCACTTGAGCAACTGGAAGATTATGCACCCGAGGTACTGGAAAGTTTCCGTACACTTGCGGCTACCGGAAACGTTGAGTTCCTGGCAGAGACCTATGTGCATAGCCTGGCCTCAATGCGTTCGGAAGAGGAGTTTGCCCGCCAGGTTAAGCTCCACGAGCAAAAGATCTATCAACTCTTTGGGATGAAGCCCAAAGCTTTCCGCAATACCGAACTGATCTACAACGACGAAATCGGAAACATGATCTTCGAAATGGGTTATCAAACAGTTCTTACTGAAGGGCCCAAGCATATCTTGGGCTGGAAGAGCCCTAACCTGCTCTATTGCAGCGCTGCAAACCCCAAGGTAAAACTGCTGATGAAGAACTTCCAGCTTTCCGACGATATGGCATTCCGGTTTTCAGTAAAAAACTGGAGCGAATGGCCTCTCACTGCCGATAAATTTACAGGATGGCTCAATGCTTTGGGAAATAAAGCAGAGGTGGTAAACCTGTTTATGGATTATGAAACCTTTGGAGAAAACCAAAAAGCCGATACCGGAATTTTTGATTTCCTGAGAGCTTTACCCAAAACCGTATTGGATAAATCTGCCTTTCAGTTTCATACCCCATCGCAGATCTCTGCCCAGTTGCAACCTGCCTCGCCCCTGCATATCCCATATCCCATTTCCTGGGCCGATGAAGAACGCGATATTACAGCCTGGCTGGGTAACGAAATGCAAAATGAGGCTTTCAACAAATTGTACGACCTTGAACCCCTTGTAAAACAATGCAACGATCCTCTCATTCAGCAAGACTGGCAAAAACTGCAGGTGAGTGATCATTTTTACTACATGTCGACAAAATGGTTCTCCGACGGAAATGTAAAACGACGTTTGAACCCTTACTCCTCTCCTTATGATGCCTTTATCAATTACATGAATGTATTGGCAGATTTTGAGATCAGGGTGCGTAAGTACACCCACGGTGACACATTGCCTGCCTCCCAGAAACAGGTCAGTGCCACTGCCAAAACACCTGGAAAGTCTTCTTCCCGATCCGGAAAAACCTCTACCGCCAAAACTGTAACCAAAACCAAAGCCCCAAAGAAAGAAACTGGCGCAAAGAAGAAGTAGTCCGCAAACGTTAGCGGTAAAAAAAACAAGATCCCTTGCGAAAGTCTTGCAAGGGATTTTGGCTATTGTGTCGACGTAAATGTCGGTTTGGGCCGGATATATGTGTTTTGAGTGTATTCCAGGCGGGAGTGCGGGGCAAGGGCATTTAGGGAATTTTTCGTAAATTCGCTGGCTTTTTGGAATTAAAGGATATTTAAATTAAAGTAAAAAAGTATGACAGAAAAATTTAACAAACCTGATTACTTGTTTGAAGTAAGCTGGGAAGTTTGCAACAAAATAGGAGGTATCCATACAGTAATCAGTACAAAAGCATTGTCGTTGGCCAGGGAAATGAACGACAATTACATTTGTATCGGGCCTGATGTTTGGAAAGAAACCCATGGAAACCCCGAGTTTATTGAGGATAAGTTTCTTTACCGATCCTGGCGTAAGCAAGCCCAGAAAGAAGGATTGCATATTCGGGTGGGTCGCTGGAATATGCCTGGCGAACCTGTTACTTTCCTTGTAGATTTTACCCCCCTGTTTTCCGAAAAAGATACCATTTTCACCCATTTGTGGGAGAAATTTGGACTGAACTCTCTGAGCGGACAATGGGATTACACCGAACCTGCCATGTTTGGTTTTGCCGCAGGTCAGGTCATCGAAAGCTTTTACAATTATCACCTCTCCTCAAGAGACACCATCCTGGCCCATTTTCATGAATGGATGACCGGATCGGGTGTACTCTTCCTGAAAGACCGTGTACCTCAGGTAGGTACTATCTTTACTACCCACGCCACTTCCCTGGGTAGAGCCATGTCGGGCAATGGTTCAGCTTTCTACAGCGAACTTGCCAATATAGATCCTGAAGCAAAAGCCCACGAATTGGGTATTGTTTCCAAGCACAGCATGGAAAAGACCGCTGCAACCAACGCGGATGCATTTACCACCGTGAGCAGAGTATCAGCCAAAGAATGCCACAAGTTGGTGGGCAAAGAGGTCGATATCATTGCCCCCAATGGGTTTAACAGTACTTTCGTTCCCAGAGAAGAAGATTTTGCAGCAAAACGCAAAAATTCAAGGGCACGCCTTTTGGAAGTAGCCAGTGGCCTGCTCAATCAGAAGATGCCCGAAAACAGCCTTTTGCTTATCAACAGCGGACGGTACGAGTTTAAAAACAAAGGAATCGATGTTTTTATCGATGCTTTGGGTCGATTGAATAAGAAAGAGCTCAAAACTCCTGTTGTGGCTTTTATTATGGTGCCTGCCAACCAAACCGGGGTAAGGCCCGAGGTAGTGGCCCGTATTAAAACGCCCGATTTCAAGAAACCCCTCTCCAACGAATATGCTACCCATAAGCTGGTTGAAAACGGTTCAGATCCCATAATCAACCAACTTCATAAGGCCGGTTTGGGCAACAGCCCCTCAGATAAGGTTAAAGTGGTATTTATCCCGGCATATCTTAATGGTGATGATGGTGCCCTCAATCTGGGCTATTACGATGCACTTATCGGGATGGACCTGAGCGTTTTCCCATCCTATTATGAGCCTTGGGGTTATACTCCCCTCGAAAGCCTGGCTTTCCACATACCCACCATTACAACCTCTCTTGCAGGTTTCGGTATCTGGGCCCGCGAAAATTTCGCCAATGATTACAGAACCGTAGCAGTTGTTGAAAGAAGCGACAACAATGCCCAGCAGGTGTCAGAAAATATTGCAGACCATGTTTACGCCATAATCAACGAGGAAGGATGCGGAGAGCTTTCTGCAGAAACCGAGGGCTACAATGCGCTGGTGCATAAAAACATGACCGCATTGCGCCAAAGAGCTGTAGAAATTGCTCATACTGCTTTGTGGGATAAACTTGTTGACAACTACTACAGAGTTTTTACCCTCGCTCTTGATCGTGTAAACGACAGAGCGGATATGTTCAGATCTAAAAAACAACCCGTGAAACCCCAGGAAATATATAAAGCAAAAGTATCAAAACCCAAGTGGAAGAAGGTCCTGATCGAGATCAGTGTGCCCAAAGAACTGGAAGATCTTCAAAAACTTTCCAGGAACCTTTGGTGGACATGGAATTATGAAGCTGCCCATCTTTTTGAGCGCATCGATCCTGCTTTGTGGGAAAAGTGTGAAAAAAGTCCTCCCCGTCTGCTCGATAATCTTACCGTTGAACATTACCAGAAACTTATTGCTGATAAGGAGTTCATGGCAGAATACAAGCGTGTGGTGAAGAAGTTTGACGACTACATGAAAAAAGGTAGCAAAAAAACCTCCGATCCCATAGCCTATTTCAGCATGGAGTATGGTATGCACACTTCTGTGAAGATCTACTCGGGTGGTCTGGGCGTACTTGCCGGAGATTACCTGAAACAGGCCAGCGACGATAATATCGACATGGTGGGTATCGGGCTTCTGTATCGCTACGGATATTTCACCCAGAACCTCTCCCTGAATGGTGAACAACTTGCCAACTACCACGCCCATAATTTTACCTACATGTCGGCCCAGCCCGTTCGCAATGAAATGGGAGAGTGGGTGAAGATCAGTATCGCATTCCCCGGAAGAAATATTTATGCCAAAATCTGGAAGATTGACGTGGGGCGTATCCCTCTTTACCTTCTGGATACCGACATTCCTGAGAACGCTTCCATCGACAAGGTTGTTACACACCAGTTGTATGGTGGTGACTGGGAAAACCGTTTCAAGCAGGAGTTCCTTTTGGGTATCGGCGGTATTCGTTTGCTGGATGCTTTGGGTTACAAGCCCAGTGTGTATCACCTCAACGAAGGACATGCAGCTTTTGCAGGGCTTGAGCGCTTGCGCAAGTTTGTACAGGACGATAAACTGAGTATCGATGAAGCTATGGAGGCAGTGCGTTCCAGCAGCCTTTTCACAACTCACACCCCTGTACCCGCAGGTCACGACTTCTTCAGCGAAGATATGCTTCGTACCTATATGCCCCACTATGCCGACAGATTGGGTATCAGCTGGGAAACCTTTATGTCGCTAGGGAAAATCCATCCTGAAAACCCCGAAGAGCAGTATTCGATGAGTGTACTGGCCACCAAACTGGCCTCAGAGGTAAATGGTGTAAGCAAACTGCACGGTGCTGTTTCCAGAGATATGTTTAAGGATCTTTATCCGGGTTATTTCAACGATGAGATCCATATCGGACATGTTACCAATGGTGTGCATTACGGTACCTGGTGTGCTCCCGAATGGCAGCAGCTCTATAACGAAACCTTTGGCGAAGAATTCCACAACGATATTTCCGACCCCAAACACTGGGAGAAGATTTATGGAGTGGCAGATGAGAAGATTTGGGAAATGCGCCAGGAGCAACGTGCCAAACTGATGGCTTACATCAAAAAGCGTTTGCTCTCCAATCTGTCGCGCCGCCAGGAAACCCCCAAAAAGGTGTACCAGACCCTGGAAGGGCTCAACGACAAAGCACTTACCATTGGTTTTGCACGTCGTTTTGCCACCTACAAGCGTGCACATCTGCTGTTCAACGATCTTGAGAAGTTGACCCGTATCCTTAATAACCCCGAAATGCCTGTACAGTTTCTGTATGCCGGCAAAGCGCACCCCGCTGATAAAGCCGGGCAGGATTTGATCAAGCAGATCGTAGAGATTTCTAAGAAAAAGGAGTTCCGTGGTAAGATCATCTTCCTGGAAGATTATGATATGGAGTTGGGCGAAGCCCTTGTGAAAGGTGTTGACATCTGGCTCAATACCCCCACACGCCCGCTGGAAGCCTCAGGTACCTCCGGTCAGAAAGCTGTACTCAACGGGGTTATGAACTTCAGCGTACTCGACGGTTGGTGGGTGGAAGGCTACACCCCCGAAGCAGGATGGGCCATCAAAGAAGAAAGAACCTACGAAAACCAAGTGTTCCAGGATGAACTTGACGCCGAAGTGCTTTACAATACCTTCGAGAATGAGATCATCCCCATGTTCTACGAACGCAATGAAAAGGGTGTTCCGGTTGAGTGGGTGCGTTGGGTAAAGAATAACATCGCCCGCATTGCACCCCACTTTACCAACAAAAGGATGCTCGACGACTATTTCAGGTTCTTCTACAACAAGCTCTTCAAGCGTGCTGATATCATGCTTGCCGACAATTGTGCCCGCAGCCGCGAGCTTGCCAGATGGAAATCAAAGGTAAACCGTAGCTGGGATAGTATAGAACTGGAATCTTTAAACCTTATGAACACTGCAGACAATTCCCTGCTGTTGGGTGAGAAATTCAATGCCGAACTGGTAATTGATCTCAATGAGCTGGGAGAGTCTGATTTTGGTGTTGAAGTGGTATTCATTCAGAAGAACTTCGAAGGCGAAGAAAGCGTGGTTTCTGTTTATGAAATGGACGTGGTGAAGAAAGAAGACGATAAGGTCACTTTTCGTTGTGAGGTTCCAGCCAAAAGAGTTGGGATCTACAACTATGCTTTCAGAATGTTCCCCAAGCATGAGTTGCTGGCACATCGCCAGGATCTCAAACTGGTGAAGTGGTTCTGATGAATCATCACATGATGTAAAACTGTCTGGCCGACCCGGGAAGTATTTTCCCGGGTTGGCTTTTTTGCTAAATTGCCCGCAATTTGTTCAGAGTTGTTTTTTGTAATAATTTTGGGGGAGCGATTTTTTTGTTTCAAGAAGAATGTAGTACAAACTAAAAAAACAAAACAATGAAGTTATTAGAAGGAAAAGTTGCACTGATCACCGGAGGTTCAAGAGGTATTGGTAAAGCCCTTGCTCTGGCTTTTGCACAGCAGGGTGCCCAGGTAGCATTCTCAGATTTGTTTTATGATGAAAAAGCTCAGGAGCTTGAGAAAGAACTTGTTGCTACGGGAGTAAAGGCCAAAGGATATGCTTCTGATGCCAGCAGCTTTGCCGATAGCGAAAAACTGGTAGACCAGGTTGCTGCCGATTTTGGCAGGGTTGATATACTGGTAAACAACGCAGGTATTACCCGTGATACTTTGCTAATGCGCATGACCGAAGAAAACTGGGACGACGTGATCCGCGTTAATCTCAAGTCTGCTTTTAACCTCACCAAAGCTGCCCAGAAATATATGCTCAAACAGCGCCAGGGATCTATCATCAATATGAGTTCGGTGGTTGGCCTGGGTGGTAATGCAGGACAAGCCAATTATGCCGCTTCCAAAGCCGGTATGATCGGGTTTACCAAATCTGTGGCGCAAGAATTGGGTGCACGCAATGTGCGCTGCAATGCCATTGCTCCAGGGTTTATTGAAACTGATATGACTGCCGGATTGCCCGAAGAAGTGAAAAAGGGATGGGCCGAGAAAATTCCGCTCAAACGTGCCGGCTCTGCTATGGATGTTGCCAATGCTGCTATCTTTCTGGCTTCCGATCTCTCCGCATATGTTACCGGACAAGTTATTGCAGTGTGTGGTGGAATGACCAAGTAAACCTGTTTTGCTGTGCGCCTCCCCGGTGCACAAGCTTAAGAATTAATATCCAATAACAATCAGTTTTTGGACAGAAAAAAAGAGGGCCATACAAAGCCCTCTTTTTTGTTCACTTATAAAAGACCTGTACAAAGCCCGGTTCTGGTTGACCAGGGAAGTAAAGCGTTAGCTGGGGATGTTTACTGAACGATCATTTTTTCCATGAGAAACTGTTGTTCTGTTTCAAGCCTGTAAAAATAAACACCAGGAGGAACATCCGCAATGTTAATCAACTCTGTATGCATCCCCTCCGTGAAGTAGCCTTGGGCAAGGTACTTAATCTTTCTTCCCATTAAATCGCACAAAACAATTTGTACCTGGCCAGGCTGAGGCAGGTAGAAGGAGATATGAGTGCTGCCTGAGGCAGGGTTGGGATAGTTTTGCAACAGTCTCGTACCGGTGGGTTTTGCCTCTTCATGGTTGGTACTGGTATTGAGTGCGCTCACAACGATGTTGTCCAGTCGCAGCATATCGCGCCGGCCATGCCCTACATCGAGCTGTGTTCCTGTATAGTAATACTTCCAACGCAATTGCACATACTCCTGGTTGCTGGTTTCTTCAGGAAGGGTAAGGGGGCCAAACTGCATTTCATGTCCTTCCTGTTGCGAACGCATATACTCCTGGACGGTACCTTGTGGATCAGTTACGTCTTTCCAGGTACCTTGCGGACCCACTTTGTATTGCAAACGAATGGCATATACGCGTGCATTGGGAATAACTGTACCGCCCGTCCAGGAAACCTGAACGCCGTACACTCCTCGGGTATCCAGTGCCAATACTGCAGCACCCAGATCGCGACTCCTTCCGGTATTGATAAACGAAATACCCTGGTCGCCTAGCCCATTGATGCGGGAGCGGCCCGTGAGGCGGTATGGGAAGCCCACAGAGCCCAGATCATCGGCATGATACTCTCCTTCAGGAATATGATATCGGTGGGTCATGACGTCCTCAAGCAAAGGGTCACTTTTTGAGCTTTGCAAAAACAACATGTGTTCAGGGAAGTTTCCCTCGGGCTCATTTTCATTCCAATAGCCGAAAGTGTAGGGTCCTTTCATAAGCTTATAGGCCGCAGGGTTCAGCTCATCGCCCGGGAAGTCGGGATTTACCATGAAATGGGCCGTAAGGCTGGCATCGGCAGTAAAGTTGAGCTGAATATCTCCCTGGGTACCACTATGGCTTCCGCTCCAGTGAGAAAATACATAGCCATGTTTGGGCTTTGCAACAAGTTTTACAGGTACTCCTCTGAAATAAACCCCCGACCATATATCGGTGAGATTGGGCTCAATAGTATTGAGCGCTACCGAGCCCATCTGCGTATCATTAACGCTCAGTTGCAAGGTATAGGTGCCGGCCAGGTTAAACTGGTTGCGAATGTGTTGTCGCATGAATGCGGGGCGCTGTTGTCCAAAGGTTCGCATACGTTGTACCTGTTGCTGCCAGTGGGTAATGCTGGTGGGGCGTCGCCAGCGGTCAATGTGCTCGGTCATCTCTGGCAGAAGAACGGCTTCCAGGCTGTCGATAACATGGGTTATGCGGTTGGCACTGAATGAGGTGTTCAGCAGATCAGCAAACCGGTTGATGAAGTCGTTGCGGAAGTTTTCATTGGTAGAGAGCCTGCGCAACAAAAAGGTCGACCAGGGTGGATTGGGCCAGCCCGGTCCGTTAGGATCCATAGCCATAGCCAGTGTATTGTGTGAAGCACCCTGGTTTACTCCCGGCACATAGAAGAAATCGAGCCCAAACCCGAAATCCATATCCAGCAGGTTCCACCGCCACCGTCCGTCGAGCCCTGCAGGGGCATCAGGGTTGAAGGTAATATTGCGCCTCCAGTAGTTGAGGTTATTGCCGGGCCAATCGGTGTTCATGGAGTAAATATTGGCAATTTGAGCGTCAATGAAACTCTCTACATCCATCTGTGTGTTTACATAAGCATAATTGGATGCATTGGTCATGCTGTTGCCATTGATAAAGGAGCGCATGCTGTTGTAATGGCCTGTTCCGCCCGGGTCTCCGTAGGCAAAAACGGAATTGTTTTCCATGGCTGTAAACTCATGCTCCTGCAGCCCGAAATGGCTGTAAATGTAATGGTGGTCATAGCGATCGCGAAGATTGTGTATACCCCAGTACTCTCCATTGAGAAACACTACCGCAGGCCTGTAATACTGGCTTCCCACATTCAGGTTGCGCGAAATGTACTGCATAAACCCATCCCTGAAGATGGATTGATCCCAGTCGTTGCCCGAGTTGCGAAGCAGAAATCGCTTGTACTGGCCAATATTTTTTTCAGGGAAAAGAGGATACTCTATCCAGCTGGTGCCATATTCGCCCCTGGCATACAATCGTAGTGACTTTCGGGGTCTGCTTCGGGTTGTACCTCCATGCAGGCGAACACCCATGTCGGCCTGGAAAGCAAAGCTTCCGTCTGCTTCAAAAAACGCAAGATGTATGGGCCGCTCCCACTCAGGGCCCCGCTGAAACATATTGTTGTGGTTGCCCGGAATGTATATACCTATTTCGGGATTGAAAAAGTTGTCGCGATGGGTGGCCAGGAAAAATACGGGCAGCGAGTACCTGTTTTCAGCCAAAGGATCAACCATGAAGTAGTAGGTTGAGGGCTGCCTGGGCAGATAGTTCTCTTTAACAACACTGGCCCGGATTACATTAACCTTAAACACTTCGCCATTGGGTGTTTGCCAGCCTTCGAAGTAGGGTGGACCCGGATCGGTAAAATTAGTGGGGATCATGGAAATGTCGTTAGGCGTACCCTGACGCGAGTCAATGGTGAGAGCACTGGTATACAGGGCGGAGCTTGTGGTGGGTTCAGATCCGTCGAGGGTATAGTAAATCTGGGCTCCATCCAGTGTAGTGCTTACCTGCAGGTCAAAGGGGTTGGCATAAAATCCGGAAGGATGTGAGAAAACGGGTTCCGGGGCCAGTCCATTCCAGGCATGGGTGGTGTTGGCAGCACCGGGTGTGGGATCATCGAAAAAGAACCATTGATTGCCAGCCCCGGGTTTGCGTCCTGTGCTCATATCGGTGGGAATAGGAGTAGGGATAAGCTCATCGATAAGTGCTCCATCGGGATGGCTCAGCAATATTTCCTCTCCCGAGGCGCTTATGCTGAAGTTGGTATGCAGAGGAGATGAGGGTTGGGTGCGGTTCTTCCCCGAAGCCCACACGAGCAGAAACCCTCCCGGTGCAATTTCTACCTGCGGAAAAACCCATCGAAAAGGGTTTTCGTAATCGTCAGATAAACCAAACCCTTCGAGGTTAACAGAAGTGGCACCTGTATTATGCAACTCGATCCAGTCGGCATAGTCGCCATCTTCGTCGGCAATGGTTTGTGAGTTGGAGGCCATTACCTCATTGATGATAATGCTTTGCGAAAAAGCTGAAAATGCCCCTGTCAGCATAAGGGCAATTAAAAGTAACATCCTTTTGTACATCCGTTGTTTGTTTTCCAATGAGCAGCAAAACCACCAGAAACATCAGCCGGGAGCTGACACATTTCCGGGAATTGCCTGGCAAAATACCTTATTGTTTCGGTGGTAAAAGTAACAAAAATCGCCCGAAAGTGTCATATCCATCCCCAAACAAATCCCATCCTTCCGGCTAATCAGGATACGGAATGGTGGAGCCTGCAGGCTGGTTTTGTTGTGAAAAAAAACAGAAATATAGATTGCATACATGAAAAATTCTGTTATCTTTGATTATAAGCAGATAAAACTAAAACCAACTATTATGCATATTATCGTTTGTATCAGTCATGTGCCAGACACAACTACAAAAATCCGTTTCAGCGGAGAGATGTCGGCTCTGGATACCCAGGGGGTGAAATGGGTTATCAACCCCTGGGATGATCTCAGCTTAACCCGCGCCATAGAACTAAGAGAAGATGCCCAGTCGGGTGTTGCCCGGCTTACGGTAGCCCTGGTGGGAGATGCCTCCGCAGAGCCCACCCTGCGAAAAGCCCTGGCTATGGGTGCCGATGATGCCATTCGCATAGACGCAGATCCTGCCGATAGCTATACTGTAGCTGTACAACTGGCCGAGGCACTTAAGGAGGAAGACTATCAGCTTATCCTATGCGGTATTGAATCGAGCGACCACAACAGCTCTGCAGTAGGAGGTATGTTGGCCGAATTGCTGAATATCCCTTCTGTTTCCTCTGTATCCTCCATCGAAAGCCAGCAAGGCAGCTTTGTTGTGGTGAGTGAGAGTGAAGGTGGACGGGAAAAGGTAAGACTAAACCACCCTTTTCTTGCCGTATGCCAGAAAGGGGTAGCCATAGACCCCAGAATTCCTTCCATGCGGGGAGTAATGTCGGCGCGAACCAAACCTCTTAAAGTAGTTACTCCGAAGGGTTCAGATGCCTTTACCCAAACCCTTACCTATGTTTATCCGCAGGCCAAAGGGCAATGCCGGTTTTTCGATGATACCGATGCCCTGGTAAATGCATTGAAGAATGAAGCCAAGGTACTCTGATTGCGCAAAGCAATATACATCCTGTAAGAAATGAATACCTCTCTAAAAATCAGATTGTAAAATTCGAAAAATTCAAAATAGTATGTCAATTTTAGTATTTGTAGAACATCTGGATGGAAAGCTCAAGAAGCAGGCTGGCGAACTGGTTTCTTATGCTGCACAGATATCTCCGGATGTAACCCTGCTGGCCATTGGTAAGGTCAGCCAGGATGAATTAGCAAAAATGGGGCGTTATGGTGCCTCCAACTGCATACACATTCAGGAGCCAGGTCTGGAAATGCAGGATAATCAGGCCTATGCACGATGGATTGCAGAAATTGCGGAAAAGGAAGGAACTGATCTGATCATTATGGCGAATTCGGCCTTTGGTAAGGCACTGGCACCGCGATTGTCGGTAAGGTTAAAGGCCGGGTTGGTTGCAGGTGTTGTGGACCTACCCACCACCGATCAGGGTTTCCGGGTGAAGAAAAAGGTGTTTAACGGCAAGGCTTTTGCCATGGTCCAGATACTTACTTCTCGAAAGATCCTTACCCTCAACAGCAATGCCTGCCCCTTGATTGAAAAGCCCACCGAGCTTCAGTACCAGGTATTTTCTCAAACCCAGGTGCCTGCAACTGCAGCAATGGAACTGGTAGAGAAAAGCCAGGCCAGCAGTGGCAACCTTTTAACAGAAGCTTCCATTGTGGTATCAGGAGGCAGGGGCATGCGCGATCCTGCCAACTGGGCGCATCTTGAAACCCTGGCACAGCAACTGAACGCAGCCCTGGCATGCTCAAAACCCGTTTCGGATGAGGGCTGGCGATCGCACTCAGAGCATGTGGGGCAAACCGGAAAAACCATTGCTCCAGACCTTTATGTTGCGGTGGGTATTTCGGGTGCCGTGCAGCATCTTGCAGGAGTGAGTTCCTCCAAAACCATTGTAGCCATCAATACCGACAAGGAAGCCCCTATTTTCGAAGTGGCCGATTATGGTATGGTGGCTGATGCTATGGAAGTGCTGCCTATGCTTATTCAGTCTGTGAATAAATTACACAGTTCCTGACATTTTTCCCTTATCAGATCGATTTTCTATTATATTTGCCGGGTAATCATGCGTTTAAGTATGGTTACCCTTTTTTCTGCTGTCGGGCTCGCAGGTATCTGCAATCTCTGACCATGATATTTTTCCAAACCCAAAGGATACACACTATGCTGGTATTTATCTTTTTTCTGCTTCTTGCCATTGGTTTTTTTATCTACACCATGAGCAGGATTGTTGCTTTTTTCCGTCTTACTCATCCCGCCTATCCCATCAGAGCTATCGGACAACGAATTCTTATTACACTGAAAACAGCATTGCTTCAGGACAAGATTTTTCGTTTTCCTTTTTCTGGTTTTCTGCATGCTATGGTTTTCTGGGGGTTTCTCTCCATTCAGTTTGTAAACTTCGAAATGATCATTGATGGGGTATCTGGAGGCGAAAAGTCATTGGCTTTCCTGGGCCGGTTTTATGCCTTTATGGTGGGTGTGGCCGATGTGTTTGCTTACATTGTGGCATTGTTTGTATTGATATTTCTGGTTCGACGTGCATTTCTGCATATCAGCAGGTTGCATGGCAAAGAGCTTAAGCCCCGCAATCATTATGATGCCTACCTGGCTCTGACTCTTATTCTTGTGCTTATGATTACCCTTATGGGGAAAAATATTTTTTATATCCTTTCACAGCCCTTACAAATGGCCGGAAGCTTTCCTGTAAGTTCGCTGCTGGTTCCGGCTTTTTCAGGGGTAATGGCCGACACAGCACTTATTCTGCACAAGGCCAACTGGTGGGCACATATTCTGTTGGTATTTGTTTTTGCCAATATCCTGCCCTATTCCAAGCACTTTCATATTTTCGTTTCCATACCCAATGTATTCCTGAGCAGGCTTGGGCCGCTTGCCCAACTCCCCAATATGACACAGGTGCAGCAGGAGGTACGTTTGATGATGAACCCCGACACCGCCTTTGCAGAGCCTGCAGCCGATACATCGGCACCGGCAAGGTTCGGGGTAAAGGATGTGGAGGATATAACCTGGAAAAACTACATGGATTCGCTTGCCTGCACACAATGTGGCCGATGCACGGCGGTATGCCCGGCAAACATAACTGGTAAAGAACTGTCGCCACGAAAACTCTTTGTGGATATACGCAACCGGATGAAAGAAAAAGGGCCACATCTGGTGAAAAGCAGGGAGTTTTCAGATCAGAAAAGTCTGCTTCGGGACTATATCAGGGAGGAAGAGTTATGGGCCTGTACCACCTGCATGGCATGTGCCCAAGAGTGCCCGCTTAACATTGATCACCCTACTCTCATTGTGGATATGCGTCGCTACCTGGTTATGGAAGAGTCAAAGGCACCCTCTGAACTCAATGCGATGTTCTCCAATATGGAAAACAATGGTGCACCCTGGCAATATTCGCACGAAGACAGACTGAACTGGACAAAGTAGACTGCACTTCAACAGAAGCAGATACCTTTTAAAACAATGTAATACCATGATAGAAACCACTACCATACAAGTGCCCCTGATGTCCGATTTACATGCAAAGGGGCGTAAACCCGAATACCTTTTCTGGGTAGGTTGCGCCGGAGCCTTCGACAAGCGTTATCAAAAAGTGGCGAGGGCTTTTGCAGGAATACTCAATCATCTGGGAACCGATTATGCTGTTCTGGGAACGGAGGAAACCTGCACCGGCGATCCGGCAAGGCGTGCAGGAAACGAAATGCTCTTTCATATGCAGGCGGCCCATGTAATGGAAACTTTCTCACTATACCAGGTAGAAAAGATCGTTTGTATCTGCCCTCATTGTTACAATGTTTTTAAGAATGAGTACCCGGTATTGGGCGGTAATTATGAGGTGCAGCATTACACACAGTTTTTGAGCCAAGAGCTGCGCTCAGGAAGGTTAAAAGTTGATCCGTTGAAACTGCGGGGCAGGAAGGTTACTTTTCACGATCCCTGCTACCTGGGGCGAGGCAATGGCGAGTACGATGCCCCTCGCTACATCCTGGATACCCTGGGGCTCATACGGGTAGAAATGCCCCGAAGCAAAAGCAAATCATTATGTTGTGGAGCCGGAGGGGCACAAATGTTCAAGGAGGCCGAAAAGGGCAACAAAGAAGTTTTCATGGAAAGAACACAAGAGGCAATAAGCCTGAAAACAGATATTATTGCCAGCTCCTGTCCTTTTTGTATGACCATGCTTACCGATGGACTCAAATTCAAGGATACCACCCAGACTGAAAATAAAGATATTGCGGAACTGATACGGGAGGCCATTTAAAAGGGTTTAATCATCCTCCTTCCATAAATAAAATCCCGGCGAGACACTTTTGTACCGCCGGGATTTATACTTTCAAATTCTGCCTTTCTGGCAAAAACATCTTTTGCTTTGCTGTGGGTTGTCAGAAAAACATGTTCTGGTATGTATTTCAGAATTTCACCGATAACCCAAAGCTGAGGGCACCCAATGCACCTCTTCCCCCTTCCAGATACAAACCGAGGTTATCAGTAAGGTAATAGCGGAAACCAAAATTGGGCCCCAGGAAGATCCTCCACGAATTGTCATACAGATCAGGGAAAGTCGCGCTGCTGTAATTTCTTATCTCTATACCTGTGGTCACGGTGAGGTAAAGGTCTATTTTGCTGGCATCTATCTCGCTCCCCAATACTTCATTGATCAAATTGGTGAGATGGAAACTTCCGCGTCCTCCAAAGTGGTAGAAACTCCATGCAAAATCGCTGCTGGAATAGCGATAGTCCCAACGGCCAAAACCTACAAAGGGACCTGCGGTTATAAACTCGTGGAAACCATACTCCAGGTAAGCAGTCATGGGAGGGAAGCTGACGGAGCGTGTGCCCAGGAAATCATAACCATAATAACCCAGGTACAAGCCTGCACCAAAAAGCACGGTGCCCGTAAAATCCTGGTCCTGAGAATTGTTTTTGTGAATAGTTGGGTTGTTTGCAGAAGCGGTTGCGATAATCAGTGTTAAAAACAGAACTACAAAGTACTTTTTCATCTCGATCATTTTAAAGGATAAATGGTTATTAATTGTGTTGTAAAAAAGGTTGATCCCATACAGATAAACATCCTGGAAACCTGAGGGTCGCGACGCAACTCTTTCCATCGATGATAACCGTTGTTTGGTAGTATAAATGTAAATGGTTTTTTTGCCACAACAAAACTTCCCCGTTAAAATCTGACGCACACTCTCTCCATTGTGCTTAAGCGTTTTTTTTGGTAACTTTGCATTAACAGCTGCTCAGGGCATTCATACAGGGCAATCCTTCCGTGCCGGGCATCTCTCCTGAAAATAAAAATCATTGATCAATAGTGAAAAAAATAGCTTTCCAAACCCTTGGGTGTAAACTGAATTTCAGTGAAACATCCTCCATCAGTCGTCAGTTTGGTGATGAAGGATTTGAGCAGGTTGCCTTCGATGCGCCTGCTGATATCTACGTGATAAATTCCTGTTCAGTAACCCGCAATGCCGAAAAGCGTTGTAAAACCCTGGTAAAACAAGCCCTCAGGAAGAATCCCCAGGCCCATGTAGCGGTTATCGGGTGTTTTTCTCAGATCAACCCCGAAGAGATCAAAGCCATTCCCGGAGTTGACATAGTGCTGGGGAATGCAGATAAATTCAACCTTTTTGAACATATCAGAACACTTCAATCCAACAGCCAGGGATCCCCCTCTGAGATTGATGTGGCGGTAGATGAACCCGATACATTCATCCCCAGCTTCTCAATGGACGATCGCACCCGCTCCTTTTTTAAAATCCAGGATGGTTGCGATTACTTTTGCTCCTATTGTACTATCCCTCTGGCCCGTGGACGCAGCCGCAGCAATACCATTGCACAAACCATAGAAACTGCCACCCGTATTGCTCAAACCAATATGAAGGAGATTGTGCTCTCCGGGGTAAACATCGGAGACTTTGGAAAAGAACATGGAGAGGATTTCCTTGGTTTTTTGCAGGAACTTATCAAGGTGGAAGGGATCAATCGTATCCGTATCTCATCGGTAGAGCCTGATTTGCTCTCAGACCAGATCATTGAACTGGTTGCTGCACAGCCTAAGCTTATGCCTCATTTTCATATTCCGTTGCAGGCTGGTTCGGATCAGGTACTCAAGGATATGGGGCGTCGCTACAATACAGCATTGTTTGCTTCAAGGGTAGCCAGAATAAAAGCCCTTATACCCCATGCCTGCATTGCTGCCGACCTGATTGTGGGTTTCCCAACCGAAACCCACGAGTTGTTTCAGCAATCGTACGATTTTATCAGAAAGGCTGATGTATCGTATGTGCATGTTTTTACCTACAGCGAACGAGCCAATACACGGGCGGTGAAATACCAGCAGCAGGTGCCTGTGCACGAAAGAAATCAGCGAAGTAAAATTATGCAACAACTTTCGGCTCATAAAAAGGATGTTTTTTATGAAGCCAACAAAGGTCATTGTTCTGAGGTGTTGTGGGAAAAGGAGAATATAAAGGGCTGGATGTATGGCTTTACAGAAAACTATATCAAAGCCAAACGACCCTTCGATGCCCAGCTCGTGAATACTACCCAAAAAATTGTATTGAACCATTGCGATAGCGATGGAGTTTATTTAGCAGATGACAAGGTTTAGGTGGGTTGTGTTTAAAAGCTTGCATTAAGCATATTTGAATTAAAAGGAAAAAAGATAACCATGATTATAGATTTACAGCAAACCTGTTTGCAGGTAAACGATATTGCACGCTCAACCGGAACCTTTATAAGGGGAGAAGTGGATCAGCTTCGCACCCAGGATGTGCTAAGCAAAGGAACCCACGATTATGTTACCTATGTTGATAAAACTGCCGAAGAGCAGCTGGTGCAACAGCTCAGGAAGCTTTTGCCGCAGTCAGGTTTTCTTACCGAAGAAAATACTGTGGCACGTGAGGATAAAGAGTGGATGTGGATCATTGATCCGCTGGATGGTACCACCAATTTTATTCATGGCCTTCCGTGCTTCAGCATTTCTATAGGGCTGATGCAGCACGGAGAGATGAAAATGGGGGTAGTGTATGAAGTAAACCTCGATGAATGCTTCTATTCCTGGGGCGATAATAAAGCATGGCTCAACGGAAAGCCCATCCGGGTGTCGGGCAGTGAGAATTTGTCTCAAAGCCTTCTGGCCACAGGGTTTCCCTACCATGATTATTCACGAATGGAGAAGTATCTTGAGCTGCTCACCTGGTGCCTACACAATACCCATGGCGTAAGGCGGCTGGGAAGTGCTGCCGTTGATCTGGCATACGTGGCTTGTGGGAGATTCGATGCCTTTTTTGAGTACGCCCTTAACCCGTGGGATGTGGCGGCAGGTAGCTTCCTGGTGCAGCAAGCCGGAGGAAAAGTTACCGATTTCAACGGCAACGACAACTTTATCTTTGGCAAGGAGATCATCGCCACCAATGCCATCATTTGCAAAGAATTTCTGGAAAGAGCCCGACAAGCCTTTGGGTAATAATTTGTATCTTTCTTGTAAAAAATATCAAAGAGGGTATTAACAAACAGTACATTGGGAATGGATACTTTTTCGGATAGCTTTTTAGAATTTGCCGCCATGCTGGGTGTGGCAGTTGGTGTGGGTTTTTTAGGCAGAATGCTCAAGCAACCCTTGATTGTTTCGTTCATTGCTGTGGGGTTAATTGTAGGCCCGTCGGGTCTGGATCTGCTCAGATCAGTTGAAAAGATACACCTGCTTTCCGAAATGGGTATTGCTGTTTTGCTCTTTGTAGTAGGACTCAAACTGGATGTGAGCCTTATCCGCACCAGTGGTAAGGTAGCATTGGCCACCGGCCTGGGGCAGGTAATTTTTACATCTGTTTTCGGTTATTTTATTTGTCTGGGTCTGGGCTTTGAACAGGTTACCAGTATCTATATTGCAGTTGCTCTCACCTTTTCCAGTACCATTATCATCGTAAAACTACTCTCCGATAAAAAAGAGATACAGTCGTTGCACGGCCAGATCTCCATTGGCTTTCTCATTGTGCAGGATATTGCTGTTATCATTGCCATGATAGTGTTGTCTGCCATGGGCACTGCTTCCGACTACTCCCTCATGGAGGAAATTATCCTGGTGGTCATTAAAGGTATCGGACTGGTGATACTTACCATACTGCTCATACGATATGTAATGACGCGTCTTACAGCTCTTATGGCACGCACACCAGAATTGCTGGTGTTGTTTGCTTTAAGCTGGGCCATTGCTTTGGCTGCTTTTAGCGATTTTCTGGGTTTCAGCAAAGAGGTAGGGGCATTTCTGGGAGGTATATCCCTCGCTTCAACCCCTTACCGTGAAGTGATTTCTGGCAGATTGATCTCTCTGCGCGATTTTTTGTTGCTGTTCTTTTTTATTCATCTGGGCAGTCAACTGGATCTGTCGCTGGTAGGTCAGCAAATTGTTCCGGCTGCTATTCTGTCCTTGTTTGTGCTTATCGGCAATCCGATCATTGTAATGATTATCCTCGGATTGATGGGGTACCGAAAAAGAACAGGTTTTCTGGCTGGACTCAATGTGGCGCAGATTTCTGAGTTTTCTTTGATACTGGCAGCACTGGGCTTGTCGCTGGGTCAGATCAATGAAGAAACCCTCGGACTTATCACCCTGGTGGGGTTGCTTACCATTGGTATTTCCACCTACCTGATCATGTATTCGCACCAGATTTATGAATGGGTAGCCCCTGCGCTCAGGATATTTGAAAAGGAAACGCCTTATCGTGAAATTGGCGATGAAAAGGTTGTGGCGGAGTATTATGACGTAATTATTTTCGGGCTTGGTATGTACGGCAACAACATTGCCAAGAGCCTTGAGGAAAAGGGTTTTAAGGTTTTTGGGGTAGACTTTGATCCCAGGGCCGTAAAACGCTGGAACCGCAAAGGACGTGCGGCTCAGTATGGAGATGCCGACGACCCGGAACTGATGGAGATCCTCCCCGGAAATTCGCAGTGCGTTATCTCTACCCTGCCCGACAAGCAGATTAATCTGGCACTGATCAAGTACCTGCGGAATGTTGATTATAAGGGGAAGATTGCCGTAACTTCTTATTATGGCCGAACAGCCAAGGAGCTTGAACTGGCCGGTGCCGACCTGGTTCTTTTACCCTTTGTGGATGCTTCTGAGAATATCGTGGATAAATTGAAATCCCTCAAAAAAAGAGAATAAGGGTGTTCAGTGAGATCCGGATTTCGCCTGTTTGATTCCTTTTTTGCGTCAACTCTTTTACTTTAAATATCGTCTCAGATCAACTTCTCTCAGTAGTGGTTTCTGGTAAAAAATATGCTCAAACAGATGCAACGACATCCATGGTGCAAGCATATACCCCTTGGATCCTAACCCATTGAATACATACAATCCCCTTTTGTCAGGATGCTCTCCCAGAAGCGGACGGCGGTCGGGCACCGTAGGGCGGAAACCAAACAATCGTTGTTTTACTTCCATATGGGCAGGAGAGAAGGAGGGAACGATCATCTCAGCGGCTTTTGCAAGCAGCTGACTTTCTGCTTCCGGGGTTGTACCTTCCTGAAGGGTGTGCTCCCATGTGGCACCCACCTTGAAGGATTTACTGCCTTGCGGAAGTACAAAAGCATTGCCTGACAGGGCAAACTCCTGGCTTAACTGTGTAGTGCTGACCTCCATAAGCTGGCCTTTGAGAGGCCTCACGGGAAGCCCCTGAAGCCATGGGTTTTGTGCCGATTGCGTTCCCTGGCAAAAAACTAGTCTTCTGAAGGTTTTCCCCTCATAGGTCCATTGGTTTGACTGCAGGTGTATTTGATGAGGATCGCATATGGTTTCAATCAGCAACATCTTTTCTTTGAAAAATCTGCGGGCGGCCTTCAGAAAGGCTTCCACATCAATGCGTGCTGCCCCTTTGATCCAGGCACCCCCCATGGGAGCATGAACGCCCACAGGGGCAACCACAGTGGCTGGCGCCATATAGTTTTGAGCATTCTCAAGGGTTCTGCGCTGGTTCCACAGGGCTGGCTGTGCAGGCTGATTGAAAACCCTGAAGAGCGAAACCGGGTAATAGAACTTCTCTTTCAGAAGTTTCTCCAGGTAATGATAAAATACTTCGGCTTCCGGTAAAAGAGTTTCGGCCATCCACGAAAGTCCAAAATGCTTAACCACCACTGGATTGATCAACCCTGACGCCACTGCCGAAGAGGTTTTTCCTGCACCTTTGTCCATGATCAGGAAAGGCTTGTTGGCTTGCCACAGCCTGAAGGCAAGTAAAGTACCTGCCACACCCTGACCGACAATCAGAGTAGTGTCGGGTGGTGTTTGTGAAATCGGGATTGTCATATTATTTATTTCGCCATCAGACCGAACTCCAATGCTGCCAACATGAAGTGCCTACTGGAGTTTTTCTTTGAAGAGTGATCTCAGCTTTGCCAGTTTGGGGCTGATCACAAAGGAGCAATAGGGTTGATTGGGGTTGTTTTTATAGTAATTCTGATGGTAGTCCTCGGCTACATAAAATACCTGTAAGGGCGATATCTCCGTAACCAGTGGGTTGGGCCACAGGTCGGAAGCATCAATCTCGGCAAATACTTCACGAGCAGTTTTCTCCTGTTGCTCATCGTGATAAAAAATCACAGAGCGGTACTGGGTGCCCACATCGGCACCCTGTCTGTTGAGGGTGGTCGGATCGTGCAAATGGAAGAAAATGGTAAGGATGTCCCTGAAGGAGATCACCTCAGGGTCGAAGCCCAGTTGTACTACTTCTGCATGACCGGAAAGGCCGGAGGTAACTTCCCGATAGGTGGGGTTTGCAATCTTTCCTCCACTGTAACCGCTGGTGGCAGAATGTATGCCTCTCAGCTCCATAAAAATGGCTTCAATGCACCAGAAACAACCGCCACCCAGTGTGGCATATTCAAGATTTGGATTGGAGTTTTGCATGGTTTGAAGATTATTTGTAGCTGCATTTTGGCATGAACTATTGCCCAGCAGCATGACGAAAACTAAAGGGAGAATTAGGGTTTTATTCATGTTTTTTATCCTCCTAACAGTCTTCATGGCCGAAAGTTCATGACTTTGAAACCAATTTCCGCCCATTACCTCTATCTTTGTACTGCTATGCCTGTAATTCAATTGATTTGACATGGAGATTTTACTCAGCCTCTTTTACTTTCTGGTTTTTTGCTATGTTTTGGCCAGGGTGCCGTTTTTTAAAAACATTCCGGGTTTATCCCTGCAATGGCTGCTGGTGTTTTTTGGGCTTAAAGTGTTGGCTGGCTTTGCCATGATTGCCATTTATACTCACATTTATGAGCTGGAGATTGCCGACTTCCATAAGTACTTTTCCGATGGCATGATCATGTACCGGGCTTTGTGGGAGAATCCACTCGATTATCTGAGAATGGTAACAGGTATTGATTCTGCAGCCGGGCATCTGCACCAGTATTATGATCAGATGGGTTTTTGGTTCAGGCCCTGGGAGTCGCCGGTGTATAACGACAACCGGTTGGTGATTCGTTTCAATGCGTTGGTTGGGCTTTTTTCACTGGGTCATCTGGGAGTTCACAATATATTCATCAATTTCATGTCGCTATCGGGCCTGGTGGCCTTGTACCGTTTCGTTGTGCGCCATAGCGATCCCTCCCGTATTGCCTGGCTAACATGGGGTTTTTTCCTGTTTCCTTCGCTACTGTTCTGGGGTTCGGGAATTCTGAAAGAAGGCATTTTGTTGTTTGCCATGGGTTGGTGGACTTTCCTTTTGGATGGTTTTGTGCAACAACGCAAAATAAGATTTCTCCCTTTGAGTGCTTTTATATTGCTGTCCCTGGTTCTGGTTTTGTTAAAACCTTATACTATGCTTTTCTGGGTGCCGTGCCTTTTTGCTTTTTACTGGGCAGGCCATCGGCCCCTGACTGCAATATTACTTAGATATGCCCTGGTACTGTTGGGTTGTGTGGGGTTTACACTGGTTATGGGTTGGTTTTTCCCTTCCTATGATCTCCCCACTATCATTGCCCGTAAACAAAATGATTTTGTCAATTTATCTCTTACGCTTGAAGCGGGTAGTATTATACATGCCAGGCATCTTGAGGTGGGTTTCTGGCCTTTTGTGCGTGAGTTCTTTATGGGGCTGGTATATGCTTTGTTCCGGCCTCACCCCCTTGAGGTTTATTCACCTCTGGTACTGATGGCAGTTCTTGAGAATCTGCTGATATGGTTGCTGATAATATGGGCAGCAATACGCTTTACGCGAGTAAAGTTCGACTCTCTGGCAATCATAGTCTTGAGCCTTGTATTTGCTTTGTTGCTGATGGGTTTTGTTGGAATGGTAACACCTGTGCATGGAGGTATCGTTCGATACAAGATCCCTGCCTTACCCTTTCTTTGGGTTGCATGGGTGCATCTGGCCCAATTGCCCCAAAAGATGAAAATTAAACTATAAACCACCATAACCCTGCGGCCATTTCTTCGTAAACCCCTTTGCACTTCTCTTGAGCAAGGTGCGAAGAAAGAACAGAGCTTCTCCGTGTTTTTGCGGGAAATATCTTTGCCCAACAGCCTCAATGATAGGAGGTAGAAGACAAACTGGATGAATTTTGAATGATCAACATAAGTTTTTCATGGAAAGAAAAGTTGTATTGATAACCGGTGCCAGCAGTGGCATTGGATTTTCCTGCGCAAAGGCTTTTGCTGCAGCAGGGTTTGATCTTATTCTTAATGCGCGCAGGGCCGAGAGAATTGAGCAATTGGCAGGCGAACTTGCTGAGCAATGGGGGGTTGAATGTTTGCCTATGGTCTTTGATGTGAGAGATCGTGAGGCTGTTTTTAACCTACTCTCTAAACTGGAGGGAAAATGGAGAAAAATCGATGTGCTTGTTAACAATGCGGGGTTGGCCCTGGGCCTGTCTGATATTCAGGATGGAGATCTGGATGACTGGGACCAGATGATCGACACCAACGTAAAGGGTTTGTTGTATGTGAGCAAAGCAGTAATGCCGCTCATGATAGAGCAAGGGCAAGGGCAAATTATTAACATTGGTAGTATTGCCGGCAGAGAAACCTACCCCAAAGGCAATGTATATTGTGCAACCAAACATGCGGTAGACAGCCTGACCAAAGCCATGCGCATGGATCTGCTGCCACATGGTATCAGGGTGAGCCAGGTAAGCCCGGGAGCTGCACAAACAGAATTTTCGGAAGTGCGGTTTAAGGGCGATACCCAACGGGCAGAAAAGGTGTACGAAGGGTTTAAGCCTCTCACAGGTGATGATATTGCCCATTGTGTTCTGTTTTGCGCAACACTGCCTGCCCACGTTACTGTCAATGATATGCTCGTAATGCCTTCAGCACAGGCCAGTGCAGGATTGATACATCGAACCTTGTCCTGATGCGGGTGCTTCTGAATACAGGTAGCATTTTTTATTTGTATTTTCAAGAAAGTTGTTGTTTATTTGTATTTTAGCGCATGATATCCCGAGTTGAGGGGGGCTTCAAAGAAAATTACCACTCACCATTATTTACTATCTAATAAAAAGGCCAATGGCACATGTAATACAAGTAATTATTGTGGACGACCACAAGCTGGTAACTGATTGTATAAGCCTTTTTTTGAAGGGTGCCCGCAACATTGAGGTGGTGGGAGTTTCGCACAGTGGCAAAGAGGCACTGGCAATGCTGAAAAAAGTTACCCCCGAGGTCATACTTCTGGATATCAGTATGCCCGAGATGTCTGGGATTCAATTGACAGAAACCATCAAGAAGAAATTCCCTGAGATTAAAATTCTGATCTTGTCGATGCACTCCGACTACAATAATATTTCGGATGCCATTGATGCAGGTGCTGATGGCTATGTGCCCAAAGATGTATCTTCAGAAGAACTGGTTGAGGCCATTGAAACAGTATCGAAGGGTAAAAACTATTTCCATTCCACCATTTCTGAAGAGATTGTAAAGAACTATGCCACCAAGCGGCAGAACAGTAACAATATTCTTCCGCAGCTTACCAAGCGCGAACTGGAGGTGCTGCAGCTGTTTGCCGAGGGTTACAACAACTCCGAGATAGCAGAGAAACTCTTTTTAAGTGTCCGTACCATTGAGTCGCATAAGAACCATATTCTGCAAAAGACCAATATGAAAAACTCAGTAGAATTGATCAAGTTCGCAATAAAAAACAAGATCATAGAGATCTGACCCCCGATGGGTTTTTCACCCATCCTGGTTCGGTTTTTAAATATTATTAGAAAGATACTCCCTGTGGAGTATCTTTTTTTGTGGGCTTTTGGCAACCTATGGCAAGATTTATGCAATGGATTGCAGTGTTTTTATCCTGTAAAATTTCCGTAAAACACGATATTGAATCACGTAGTTTCACTGTTGGCTATCTTTCTGCCCTACAGTAAATTTGACTAAAATTAATACGAATATGTCCGACGCAAAAATTATAATAGCCGAAAGCAGCGATATCATGTTAAATGGCATTGCGGACATCCTAAATGAAAACCCGTTCATTGAAATTGTTGGCAAAGCACTTCGGTACAATCATCTTTGTGCATTAATTGAACAAACCCCTCACGATATGGTAGTGCTGGGGCCGATGATTACCGAGAAGTTTAGCCACCAACTTATGGGGTATCTGGTAAATCGTTTTCCCGAAATCAAAATTGTTCAGATTAATCTGGATGACGATAAGCAGATTATTTACAGTAAAATACAACGGGTTACCCTTAGCCAGGAAGCCTGACGTTCTAAAAATATTTGGTTTGATTTGATTTGTTTTGTTTTGTTTTTGTTTTTTGGTTTGTAATGTTTTGTTTTTGATTCTCTTCATGTAGTTAAAACAAAACCTGAAAAAGCGGTAAAAGATCTAGTCAGTCTTTTCCGCTTTTTCTTTTTCCTTGGGTAACCAAACCAGAAACCGGCTGCCTTTGCCTGGCTCACTCTCAAGGCCTATCTTGCCATGGTTAAGTTCAAGGATTTTTTTTACAGTGCTCAGTCCCAAACCTTCACCCTCGCAAATCTGGGGGTTAAGTCGGCAAAAAAGGTCGAATATTTTCTGGTGATATTCGGGTTCAATGCCAATACCATTGTCTTCCAGTGTATAAACCACATAATCGTGTGTAAGATCACTGCTCATGCTTATGTGCCCCTTGCGCTTCGGGTCCAGGTATTTTAAGGCATTGCCCAGCAGATTGGCAAAGGCCTGGTTGATCATTTCTTCGCGGGCCCAGCAATGGTGCAGGGTGCCAATTTCGATTTTCAGGTCTTTCGTTTTGATAATGTATTCAAAATTCTTTACCACATCGGCCATCAATTCATTCATATTTACCACTCCGGGCGACGACATCTTTTTTCCTAGCCGGCTGTATTGCAACAACCCTCCAAGGAGTTTG
Organism: Bacteroidales bacterium; assembly: GCA_046291875.1. Lineage (GTDB taxonomy): Bacteria > Bacteroidota > Bacteroidia > Bacteroidales > UBA7960 > SKVR01. The sequence goes on from JBKBSF010000012.1 coordinate 99,935, forward strand.
TCCATCTTATTGATACTGATATTGATATACTGGAAAGACTCCTGAATGTCTTTTTCTATTCTGGCTAATTCTTCCATCATTTCCTGCGATGATTGCTGCCGGAATAGCTTTTTGGCTTCCTCAAAGCTATAGCTCAACTCCTGGTTGAAACCTCTTATGTTTACCAGTGGAGAGCGTAAATCGTGGCTGGTAACATACACCAGTTGTTCCATCTCCTTGTTTTTGAGTTGCAGGTCGGCATTGAGCAATCGGATTATTTCGTCCGATTTTTTTCTTTCTGTGGTTTCCTGGATCTGTATTACCCATCGCATGGCATTATCCTGAACAGAAAGTACCCCCGAGAGTGTTATCAATCCCCAAACGATCTCTCCATGAATATTTACCAGTCTGATTTCCGACTGTCTTTCCATCTCCCGTTCTTTTATGGCCAGTTGGAAAAGCTCACGGATACAGGATTCATCGCCTTGAACAATAAAATCGTATAAACTCTTGCCCATCAGAAACTCAGGCGGGTATCCCAGCATACGGCCAAAGCCTTTGTTGGTATTGATGATCTTGCCGTTTTCGTGCAGCAATGCTATGCCTGTACTTGTAAAGTTGAAGGTGGTTTCCAGGAAACTCTTGGTGTCCTGCAATACTTGTTCCTGCTTTTTTCTATTGGAGATATCGCGCGAAACCCCTGCAATCTGCACCACTTTTCCTTCAGTGTTTTTAATGAGGGTGGTAGACATTTCTACCCAAACGTGCGATCCGTTTTTGTGTATTTGTCTTACTTCGGTCTTCATGGAACCAAACTCCGCTTCGCCCTGCTCAAAACGTTGTATGCGAGGGCCCAGGTGGTTCGCCACATACATGTAATCTTCCTCTTCCAGACTTTCATGCAAGGCTTCCTGCATAGCCTCCTGTGGGGTAAACCCTCTGATGTTGTATACGGAAGGGCTGATGTACAAAAAACACTGCTGCTCAAGGCTGTAGAGCCAGAGCACATCGTCAACAGAATTGATCAACCATTGCAAATCCATAAATTTCCCAAGCATTTTAGTTTGCCGGTAATGAGAGAGGGCTGTTGTTGATTTTGCCCTGCATTGGGGCCTAAAGTAACCTTCCTTCTTTCATTACGGAGAAAAATATCCCAATGGATGTAGTAGATTATCAAGATACTAAACCACATCCGCTTCCCTTTTGGGTTTAGAAGGGTAAAGGTAATGATAAAAGTGTTTTATCTGGACAAACTCCTGGCATATTTCGGGTATCCTGATGCCCTGATGCCCGCTTAATTTGAGGTGAAGCTGGGGTTAAACTCGTTGCGCACACTCCCTTTCATTATACTGAGAAACTTTTCAGGCTCCTCGGCATGGGGGCGATGGGCCGACTGTTCGAACCAGATCAGCTCTTTTCCGTTGGGGGCTTTCAGTTGTTCGAAATACTTGTGCGCCAGCACATGCGATACGATGATGTCGTGCCTGCCCACAAGAAAATATACGGGTACTTCGATTTTAGGAGCCTGGCTGATAAGGTCAATTCCCTTGAGATCCTCCCAAAGCACCTCTGCACTGAAATAGGGATTGAGCAGAAGATTGATGCGTACCCCCAGCGAGTAAACCGGTGTGGTAAGGATGGTGGCAATTTCATTCCAGTCTACATAGGGTCTTTCATTGTCGTTATGGTGCACAATGCCTCCATACATGTAAACCCATTTGCGAATGGTAAGGGCATGGTCAAGGGTATAGTTTTCGGGCATGGTATCAATACGGGCCAGCTGGCGTAAGGCCCTGCGGTTGTTGTCGCGGGTTGCGTGCTCCAAAACAAACTCATAGGCAAGTCGTTCGTTCTCAAAAGGATTAACGCTTTGCCCGGTAGAAATATATGCATGAAGGGTTTCGGGGTATCGGGCAGCATACAACGCTCCCACATTGCTCCCCCAGCTATGCCCCCAGAGAAATACCTTATCAACATTAAGCCTGTTGCGCACAAAATCAATTACCTCACGTGTGTCGTTCACAAACTGATCCACATTCATGCTTTCGCGGTTGATCCTTCGGTTGAATGATTTACCGGTACCTCTTTGCTCCCAGTATACTATGGTATACTGATCTTCCAGTTGCTTCATGCTTTCGCAAAAAGGGTCGAAGGGTAGCATGGGAAAACCGGGCCCACCATGCAGAAATACCAGTACAGGATTGTCTTTGTTATTACCATTGATAAGTATGGCTTGCTTTACGCCTCCAATGCGCACCATTTCGAAATGATGGACCTCTTTGTGCTGAAACTCATGGAAACGACTGGTGGTTTGGCAGGAAAGCAAAAGGGTTGAAAGAAGATAAAACAAACTTGCGCGTAGCATAAAAGTCAGGAAAGAGCGTTTTCCTGCAAAAGGTTTAAAATCGGTTGTGTGCAATTGGGTAATGGATGTAAGCATAGGTTAATCGTATTTTGGGGCATCATCAGCCCATGTAATTTGGGCGGTTTTGCTCCTGTAATTGGATAATATTTTCAAAACTAACAAATTAAAAATGGAATTTCCTCCAAAGAACACGTAAAGGGCATGGGCTTTTTACCCGATTTAAACATAATTAACATGCCCCATACATGGCTATCGGATTAGTTTTTGAATGGAAAACACTGCAAACAGTCGAATTTTGCACAACTAAAACCGGGCTGGTTCTTAAATATCCCTTGCGAATTGTATCTTTGCAAAGTTTTCAGGGAAAAAGCCCTGGAAATTGATCCAAATCATCCGGCAAACGTTCAGCGATCCCTGCATGAAAAAGCTTCATAGTCTGGTACTGCGCACTTACATTGGGCCATTCATAATGACCTTTTTTATTGCATTGTTTATCCTGCTGATGCAATTCTTGTGGAAGTACGTTGATGATCTGGTTGGCAAAGGATTGGAGTGGTACATAATAGGGGAGTTGCTGTTTTATGCCTCGGCTACCTTTGTGCCTCTGGCTCTTCCGCTGGCCGTATTGCTCTCCTCCATCATGACCATGGGAAGCCTGGGCGAGAACTACGAACTGGTGGCCTTAAAATCTGCAGGTATTTCCCTCACACGTATTATGTGGCCCCTGGTAATCGTATCGTTGGGGCTGGTGCTGGCAGCTTTTTATTTTTCCAACAATGTATTGCCCATTGCCAACCTGAAGATGGGGAGTTTGTTGTTCGATGTGCGCCAGCAGCGCCCGGCCTTTAACATCATGGAGGGGATCTATTATAAAGGTATCGACAACTTCGTGATCCGCGCCGAAGAGAAGGAGGAGGATGGCACCATTCTGCGCCGGATAAAAATCTACGATCATTCTGAACGAAGGGGCAATACCAACCTTACTGTGGCCGAATGGGGTACCATGCAGGTAACCGAAGACCGGCAATTTCTTGTGCTAACCCTTTACAACGGTGCCAACTTCCAGGATGTTGAACCCCGTGATCCACGCGACCGTTCCCGGCCCTTTCAGCGAACCTATTTCAACAGCCAGGTGCGCAAATTCGACCTGAGTGCCTTTGCCCTGGCGCGTACCGATGAAGACCTGTTCAGATCAAACTTCAGAATGCTCAATATCAACCAGCTGATACATTTCGAGGATTCCCTTGTAACTGTGCTTAACGAGAGGAAAAGCGAATTTGTGCGCAATTCCTTGTCGCGGTTGTATTTTTTCAATACCCTCGACAGTGCAGCACGGGCAGATTTTATGGAAATGCCCGGAGCCGTTTTTAAGGACCTGAAAAACCACCCCGATGTGGACTATCGGAAGCGTATAATGGATCAATCCATGAATAACCTCAGGCAGATCAAAGAGAGTGGGCAGTTTTCGCACGAAGATTTTCGCGGTCGCAAACGTCATCTGGCACGCTACAGAATCGAGTTTCACCGGAAGTTTACCTTGTCTTTTGCGGTGCTGGTGCTGTTTATGATCGGTGCCCCCCTGGGAGCCATCATCAGAAAAGGTGGTTTTGGCCTCCCGGTGGTAATTTCTGTGCTGTTCTTTGTATTGTTTCATGTGGTATCCATAACGGGGGAAAAGTTTGTTCGGGAAGGTGTGCTGGAAGCCTGGCAGGGTATGTGGATCTCGAGCGTTGTTTTGCTGCCGGTAGCAGTACTCCTGATCATTCAGGCCACTACCGACTCAGCAGTGATGGATATGGATAGTTATATAGCCCGGATCAATAAACTTAAAGTATACTGGCCCCTTAAGTTCAAACTGAGGAAACCCAAGGAATGAAGATACTTCAACTGACCAATAAAATACCCTATCCTCCCAAGGATGGCGGTGCAATTGCCACTCTCAATATCTCAACCGGATTGAGCAAGCTTGGCCATGAAGTTACCCTGCTGGGAATGAATACGCGCAAACACTACAGCAGTTTGAAAGATCTTCCGGCAGAGTTGAGCAATACCATTACCTTTCATGATGTGGAGATCGATACCGCTTTGTCGGTATTTGCTGCCGGCACCAATTTGCTTTTCTCCAGGCTTCCCTATAATGCCGTGAGGTTTTTCAGGAAAGAGTATTCCAGGGCACTTACCGATTTGCTTTCGAAGCACGAATTTGATGTTATTCAGCTGGAAGGGCTTTATATGGCATGGTATATACCTTTAATTCGCCGGTATTCCAGGGCATTGATCTCCTTACGCGCACACAATATTGAGCATGAAATATGGGAACGGACCGCCGCACAGGAGAAATCATGGTTCAAGAGGTGGTACCTGCGTGTACTTGCACGTCGTATCAAAAACTTCAAGATGCAGGTTCTCAACAGTTATGATGTGCTTATCCCCATTACAGAGCGCGATGCAGCACATTTTTCTGTCACAGGCAATACTACCCCTGTGCATGTGGTGCCGGCCGGGTTTGATATGGATGAGATGCAGCCTGAGCCCCATAGAATGCAGTTTCCCGATACTTTTTTTATCGGCACCCTGGACTGGTTTCCCAACCAGGAGGGGTTGGTGTGGTTTCTGGAGAACGTCTGGGACAAGCTGCTGGCCAGCTTTCCCGATCTGGTGTTTCATGTGGCTGGGCGCAACGCGCCACCATGGATACAGCAATTGCTGCAAAGCAAGAGAAATGTAATTTACCATGGAGAGATAGAAGATGCCAGGGCTTACATCCATGAACATGCTATTATGATCGTTCCACTTTTTTCGGGCAGTGGCATGAGGGTAAAGATCATTGAAGGAATGGCTCTTGGGAAAACCATAGTAACCACCAGGATAGGTGCCGAAGGAATACCGGTGGGGCCAGGTACCAATATTATCATCGAAGATGAAGCTGAGGCTTTTGCGGACCAGGTTGTCAACCTGGTGAAAAACCGCACTCTGTTTGATCAAATGGGCCAGAACGCCGCCCGGTTTGTGAGAGAGAGATTCGATAACCGCAATATATCAGCCGGGCTCGCTGACTTTTATCAGATACAATTGGATCGAAAAAAACAGAGGTAATGGTCTGGATAGGGTATATTTTATTCTGGCTCAGTGTGGGAGTGATATTTTACACCTATGCTGTTTTTCCATGGCTGATCTCGGTGTGGGCAGGAAAAAAGAAACCCTCGGCCCGTTACTTTCAGTTGCATGATAACCTGCCCCAGTTAAGTATTCTTATTGCTGCTTACAATGAAGAGGCTGTAATTGAGCAAAAGATCAGGAGTGTTTTTAATACTTCTTATCCGCTAAAGAAACTCGAAGTTCTGGTGGGTTCCGATTGCTCCACTGATGCCACTCATGCTATCCTGGAAAAATTAAGCAACGAATTTAAAGGGTTGCGGTTTTTTCCCTTCGAAAAAAGAAGAGGAAAAGGCAATGTGATGAACGATCTCTTTACCCATTCCCGGGGCGATATCCTGGTGCTTACCGATGCCAATGTAATGCTGGATGAAAATACTCTTTTCGAGCTGATAAAGTATTTCAAACAAGAGGATGTTGGCTTGGTTGATACCCGAATGATAAATACCCATATGCACCCCAGCGGCATATCCTATCAGGAGAAAGCCTACATATCAAGGGAGGTTTCTATCAAACAACACGAAAGTGTACTTTGGGGTACCATGATGGGGCCCTTTGGCGGATGCTTTGCCATACGCCGTGTTTTATATGCTCCTGTACCCCGCAATTTTCTGGTGGACGATTTCTACATTAATATGAAAGTGCTGGAGAAAGGCTATCAGTGTATCAACAACCTGGATGCCCTTGTTTTTGAAGACGTTTCCAATAATCTTACAGATGAGTTCCGTCGCAAGATCCGGATCGCAACGGGTAATTTTCAGAATCTGAGGGCATTTTCGCACATGTTGTGGCATCCCCGTCCTGGACTTTCTTTCAGTTTTATTTCTCATAAAGTATTGCGGTGGCTGGGGCCGTTCTTTTTGATTCTGGCCTTTGCTACCCATGCATGGCTGGCATTTCTCAGCCCGTTTTATTTTTCTCTTTTCCTACTGCATTGCGCGCTGATTGTAGTACCTTTGCCTGACATTTTGCTCAAACGGCTGGGGCTGCACCTGAAGCTGCTGCGATTTGTTACCCATTTTTACAGCATGAATTTAGCCATGCTCATCGGTTTTTTTAAGTCTTTAAAAAATATAGAATCAAATGTTTGGAAACCAACCCAACGAAACCAGGCCTGAAGAAATACAATTGAATACCATTGAGGAGGCCATAGAGGATATCAAGGCTGGTAAGGTTATCATCGTGGTGGATGATGAGAGCCGCGAGAATGAAGGCGATTTTATTGCTGCTGCCCAAACCATCACTCCTGAAATAGTCAACTTTATGGCCACCCATGGCCGTGGGTTGATTTGCGCTCCTATAACCCGCCAGCGTTGCGATCAGCTCAATCTTGATCTGATGGTACCCCAGAATACTGCATTGCATGAAACCCCTTTTACCGTATCTGTCGACCTGATTGGTTATGGCTGCAGCACAGGTATTTCGGCCTCCGACCGTGCCAAAACCATCCGTGCTCTGGCCGACAAAACCATACAACCTCAGGAACTGGGTCGCCCCGGACATATCTTTCCACTGCGTGCCAGAGAAGGTGGGGTACTGCAGAGGGCCGGGCATACAGAAGCTGTAATTGACCTTGCACGCCTGGCTGGTCTCGAACCGGCAGGTGCCCTTGTTGAGATCATGAATGAAGATGGCACCATGGCCCGATTGCCCGAGCTGATGCAGATTGCCAGAAAATTCGACCTGAAGATCATCTCCATCGAAGATCTGATTGCCTATCGCATCAAGACCGAAAGTCTTATAACACAGGAGATCACCGTTGATCTTCCCACAGAATGGGGCCATTTTAAAATCACTGCATTCAAGCAAACCACCAATGGAAAGCTCCACCTGGCACTGACCAAGGGTAGCTGGGATCCCGATGAAGAGGTGCTTGTAAGGGTTCATTCATCCTGCGTTACCGGCGATATCTTCGGCTCCTGCAAATGCGATTGTGGAGGACAACTGCACAAAGCTATGCAAATGGTAGAAGAGGAAGGCAAAGGAGTTGTGCTGTATATGAACCAGGAAGGACGAGGGATCGGACTGCTCAACAAGCTTAAGGCCTACCATCTGCAGGAAAAGGGACTGGATACTGTAGAAGCCAATATCGAACTGGGCTTTAAAGCCGATGAGCGCGATTATGGCATTGGTGCCCAGATACTTCGTCAACTGGGGGTTTCCAAAATCAGACTCATAACCAACAACCCCAGCAAACGCACCGGCTTGTCGGGCTATGGCATTGAGATCACAGACAATGTACCCATAATTGTACCGGCTTCTCCTTTCAGCAAGTTTTATATGGATACCAAAAAGAATAAAATGGGTCATACCTTCTGACCAGGGTTTGTTACTCCAGAACTGAACCCATCTTAAGGCAAAACTGTTGTAAGGGCAGGATGACTGAAAACTCATTCCTGCCCTTATTGCACTGAACAGATCTGAGAACTGTTTCTGTGCATCAAGTTCAATCAATTATTTATTCATTTATTTTGATCCAGAACTATGGAAAAACAAGCACGTTTTGAACCCCGTGTGATATGTTTCCGCCGCTGGAGTCGCCGGTCATGGGCGGCTTTTAGCAGTATGGGCAAGCATATCCGTATCGGGGTATTAGGTTTAACGTGTTCGCTCCTGTGGGTTCCGGTTCATTCCAACAACCCATCTGACACCATCTGGGTACCTGCCTCTGCAGAGGTCTTCCTGCTGGAAGAGGTAGTGGTGAGCGCAGGGCTGGCTCCGGTATTGAGCTCGGAGCTCATGCGTGTGGTGCAGGTAATTTCCCGTCCGGAGATTGAGCAGGCTGCCGCCAGTGATCTGGCAGGCCTGCTGGCAACCCTGCGCTCGGTAGATATCCGGCAGAGGGGTGGGTTTGGAATGCAGGCCGACATCAGTATCAGGGGTGGCACTTTCGATCAGGTATTGATCCTGGTCAATGGAGTCAATGTTACCGATCCGCAAACGGGTCACCACAACCTCAACATTCCCTTGCCCTTGCAGAGTATTGAGCGAATAGAAGTGCTTCAGGGCCCTGGTGCACGGCTTTTCGGCCCCAATGCGTTCAGTGGTGCCATTAACATCATTACCCGTTCACCCGGGACTGCTCCCCTGGAATACTCACTGGAAGGGGGTATGTATGGCTACGGTGCCATAAGTGCAGGAAAAGGGTTTGGCACAGAGCGATTCAGTCACCACCTGGCAGCAATGGGCCAGCGCAGCGATGGTTTTGCCGACAATACCGATTTTTCCTCTGCTCAACTCTTCTACAGGGGATATGCAGCACTGCCGGGCTTCAGTGCCGACTTTCAGCTGGCCTACAATGCTAAGGCTTTTGGTGCCAACAGTTTCTATACCCCGCGGTTTCCTGATCAGTTTGAAGAGATCCATACAGGGCTGGCTTCAATTCAACTCGCTTCTGCATCGGTTCCCAACGGAAAACTGAGGCTCTACTGGCGCAGGCAGTACGATCGGTTTGAGCTTTTCCGCAATGAGGCACCTGCCTGGTATTCAGGCCACAACTACCACCTGGGAGATGTAGCCGGAGCATCTTTGTCCTGGCAGAAACAATGGAGCAATGGCATTACCTCCGTGGGGCTCGATTACCGGCATGAGCAGATTTACAGTACAGTGCTGGGTGAGGAACTTTTCGAACCCGCCAGAGGTATGGGGCACCCCTCCGGTGGATATACACATTTCTACGAAAGAGGAGGGATAAGTTTTACGGCCGAGCACACCTATTATATAGGTAGTCTCAGTTTCTCCGGGGGGTTGCTCACCTGGGTGAACCCACAACTGGAAAAGGATATTGCTTTTTTCCCAGGGCTTGATGTGGGCTGGCAGATACAACCCGGGCTCAGGTGGTACTCCTCGTTCAACCGAACTCTGCGACTGCCCACTTTTACCGATTTGTTCTATGAGGGCCCATCCAATACTGGCAACCCCGGTTTGCAGCCAGAGGAAGCTTTATCGGCTGAAACTGGCCTGAAGGCCTCATGGGGTTCCTGGAGAATGGAAACATCGCTTTTCAGGCGATGGGGTAGTAATATGATAGACTGGATTATGAGCCCCGGAGACGACAAATGGCGAAGCATGAATTTTACCCGCGTAAACTTCACAGGGCTGGAGGTGAGCTTGCAGTCGCCTGCAGTGCATCTTAGCCCAGATACGAAACCTTTGCTTTTTTCGGTCCATTACAGTTATTTGCAAGCCGATAAATCTGCCGGCGAATTTATTTCCAACTATGTTCTGGATTATGCCCGGCAGAAAACGGATCTGCAACTTCTGGCACCCCTGTACCGCAACAGCGGGTTCAGGCTCGATATAAGCCGCATAGAGCGGGAGGGAGGCTACATGCTTTTTGAGGATGGTGTTTTTACGGAACAAAGAGACTTTGCACCTTTCTGGCTGGCCCATCTCAGGTTGTATTACCGCACAGGCAACCAGGAGTTCTTTGCTGAGATCAATAACCTTTTCGATACCCATGTGGTGAGTATTGCCAATGTGCCTCAGCCAGGCAGGTGGATCAGGGCGGGGGTTCGGGGTGAGCTCAGGTAAATATTTCAGGCGGATAAGCCGCTCCCATAAAGTAAAGACCGCAGCCCGGCACAGAATAGCCCGCTTTGCTGCGGTTTTTGCTTTCTATGATCCTTACCAGATCGTTGAGGGTGATCTTTCCCAAACCCACATCGGTGAGTGTGCCTACTATGGCACGAACCATATTGCGCAGAAAACGGTTGGCACGAATAGAGAAGATCAGCTGATGCCCCTCCTTGCGCCAGTGAGCTTCCATAATCTGGCATAAGTAATTATTGACCTGTGTATTGCTTTTGGAGAAACACTCAAAGTCCTGGAATTCAAGAAGCAGGGAGGCAGCCTGCTGCATGGCATCAAGATTAAGCTCGCGCTCCATACGCCAGGCCTTGTTGATAAGGAAAGGGTCTTTTTGCGTGCATATGATGTACTCATATTCGCGCCACAGGGCACTGTAGCGGGCATGAGCCTCAGAAGATACCTCATTGAGAGAGTGTACTGCGATATCAGCAGGCAAAATACTGTTGAGTTTATAGATCAGTTGTTGCGGGTCAAGTGGATTGGCAGTGTAATCAAAATGAGCGGTATAGGAGCGTGCATGTACGCCGGTATCGGTACGACCGGCCCCTGTTAGGGAAACAGGCTGGCGCAGGAGCATTTTCAGGGCACTCTCCAGAACACTTTGCACCGTTACGGCATTGGGTTGCACCTGCCAGCCATGGTAGGCTGTACCTTCAAAACTCAATGCCAGAAAATATCTTCTCGTCTGAGGCTCTATCTCCATAGTAAAACTGATTTGCAACGGGTTGTAATTGATCTGAAAGGGGCAGCCTGCAGGCCTTAACCCGTTTTTTTTGACTATGCAAACCTAAGGTTTTTTCGGGTGATAATATGCAGTGGAGTGATACGGTTTTGTTGGCTCTTTTATCTTCTCTTCGTTTGTTTTTGTGCCGGCAGGTATTTTTTTCTTATTAACCGCAATCCAGCCAGTGAGTTGAGAAGACAAGCCGGATGGTATTCTTTACCGCAAAAGCATTATGTGTCGGCAGAGGTTGTGCTGCTTAAAGGAATACGGTTAATTATTAATTGGTAAATTTTTTTTAAATGCCTGATAAACAGGTAATATACGACACATTTAAGAAAAAATTATTTAGTTTCATTCTAAATTAGGGTTGTTTTGCGAAATTAATAAAGAAAAAATTCCTCAATTGAAAAACCCTTCTTATATTTGGCGTGAAAACCAAATATTTAACCTATTCAAAACGCACATAAATTAATCAGAAAGGGAATTCTATGACAAACATTGAAGAATTTGTTAAAAAGCAGGCAGAAGTTCACGGCAAGAGCCGCGAAAGTCTCATGCCTATTCTTCAGGCCGTAGTACAGTCAGAGCGATTTCTGTCGGAAGAGGCCATGGTTGCAATTGCCACAGAACTCGATATCAGCACGGCTGATGTTTTTGGCACTGCATCTTTTTACACTTTCCTTGACACCGTGCCACGCGGACGCAACATCATCCGGGTATGCAAAACCATTACCTGCCACATGAAAGGGAAGGATGCTGTAATTGGTGCACTGGAAGATACACTGAAAATCAAACTTGGTGAAACCACCTCCGACAGGCGTTTCAGCCTGCTGCAGGCCAATTGTTTGGGCTGGTGCCACAAGGGGCCTGTGATGCTCATCAATGATGAGGTATATCCTGAGGTAACCCCACAGTCGGCTGTGGAGGTCATCCAGGAATATCTTAAGCAGAAGTAGTACAAGCCAGGATTATTTTCATTTATCTATCCCAAAAGCACAATCATTATGGAAAACAAAATAAAAAAAGTGGATCTTATTTTCGAGAAAATCGATTATGTAGAGATCCTCGACCGAACTTTCAAAAGGACCCAGGACGAAATTATCCTGGATATTATTGACTCCGGACTTCGCGGACGCGGAGGGGCCGGTTTTCCTACCGGACTGAAATGGAAGTTTGCCAAGAATGAAGAATCTGATCAGAAATACGTGATCTGCAATGCCGATGAGGGCGAGCCTGGCACGTTTAAAGATCGTGAGATCCTCACCCAGGTACCCGAAAAGGTTTTGGCGGGTATGGCCATTTGTGGTAAAGCTACCGGTGCCAATGAAGGCTACATTTACCTCAGGGGAGAGTACAACTTCCTGCTGCCCAGCCTTTACAAGGTAATAGAGGAGTTTCATGCCAGGCTCAAAGAGTTGAATTTCGATTTCACCATCCGGATCAAATCGGGCAGTGGTGCCTATGTGTGCGGCGAAGAGACTGCCCTTATGGAATCCATGGAGGGTAAGCGAGGTGAGCCACGCAACAAGCCTCCTTTCCCAACCACCGCAGGATACCTTGGCAAGCCCACTTCCATCAACAATGTGGAAACCCTCGTATTCGCCCTTATGATTGCCAAGGAAGGGCCTTCCCAATTCAAAGAGATGGGTACATTCGACTCGCGTGGTTCGAAAGTGTTCTCCGTGTCGGGCGATACACCCAAAGCCGGAATTTATGAGCTTGAGCTGGGCATGAGCCTGGAAGACTTTGTAAATGAGTTTGGCGATGGCGATACCAAGGCGGTGCAGATTGGAGGTGCTTCAGGCTATTGCGTTGCCCGTAAGCATTTCAAAGAAACGGTAATCGGGTTTGAAGGCATCCCCACAGGAGGTTCCATGATGCTGTTCAACAGCACCCGGTCTATGTACAATATCCTTACGGATTACCTTGAGTTTTTTGAGGAAGAATCCTGCGGACAATGTTCTCCCTGCCGTGTAGGTTGCCAGCAGTTGCTCAAAGGGATTGAGGCTGTTAAGAAAGGTATCAAGCCACCCGCATACCTCGACGATCTGCAGAAACTCTCTGAAACCATGAAGCTTGCTTCCAAATGTGGTCTCGGGCAGTCTGCCCCCAATCCTTTCAATTCCATTATCAACAATTTCAGGGAGGAAATCATCTACTAAAACCTTGTGTTTTAGCTTCTCCACTGTGATGTTAACTTTTAAAAGGAAAAAAAATGAGCACATATAAAGTAAACCTGAAAATCAATAACCTGCCTGTTTCGGTAGATGAAGGCACTACCATATTGGATGCCGCCAAGCAATTGAATTTTAAAATTCCTACCCTTTGTCATCACGACGATTTGTGTGTGGCAGGAAATTGCCGCGTTTGTGTGGTTGAGCAGGTAGGCAACCGCCTATTGCCTGCTGCCTGTGCAACGCCCGTTTCAGAAGGGATGGAGATACTTACCAACAGTATGAAGGTACGCCAGGCGCGCAAGCATGTTATCGAACTGCTTCTCTCTGAGCACAATGCTGAATGCACCATCTGCTACAAAAACGGAAACTGTGAGTTGCAGGAGCTCTCCAATGAGTATCGCACCGGCAACAAGCTTTTCCTGGATGTAAAGAAGCTGCGTGCTGCTGATATCTCTTCTCCTTCCATCGAAAAAGACGACACCAAATGTATCCGTTGCCAGCGCTGTGTGCGCACCTGTACCCAGTTGCAGGCAGTGAGTGCCCTTACAGTGGCCCACAAGGGGAAGGATATGAAGATCTCCACTTTCCTTGATAAACCCATGCACGATGTGGTATGCACCAACTGCGGACAGTGTATCAACCGTTGTCCTACCGCCGCATTGGTAGAGCGCAACTACATCGACCAGGTGTTTGATGCCATCTACGATCCCAAAAAGTTTGTAGTAGTTCAAACTGCACCTGCCACACGGGTTGCCATCAGTGAGGAATTCGGTATGGGGCCCAACCGCTCTACAGGAAAGATGGTGGCTGCGCTGCGCCGCCTGGGGTTCGACAAGGTACTGGATACCGATTTCACTGCCGACCTTACCATTATGGAAGAAGGCACCGAGCTGCTTACAAGACTCAAAGAAGCCCTGGTAGATGGCAAGGAAGTAGCACTGCCCATGATGACCAGCTGCTCACCCGGCTGGATCAAGTTTCAGGAACATATCTTCCCCGATATGCTCGACAATTTGTCTACCTGCAAATCGCCACAGCAGATGTTTGGCCCTCTGGCTAAAACCTACTATGCCGAAAAAATCAATAAAAACCCGGCCGATATGGTGGTAGTTTCGATCATGCCTTGCACTGCAAAAAAATACGAGGCCGATCGTCCGGAAATGAGAGGCAGCGGATACAAGGATGTGGATTTTGTTCTTACCACACGCGAAATGGGTATGATGATCAAGCAGGCCGGAATTGATTTCGGCAAACTGGAGGATGAAAAGTACGACAGCATTCTTGGTGAATCTACCGGTGCCGCCGTTATCTTCGGAGCTACAGGAGGTGTTATGGAGGCAGCTCTGCGCACAGCCTATGAGATCGTTACGGGCAGAGAAGTGCCGTTTGCAAACCTCAACATCAAACCCGTAAGGGGCATGGAAGGGATCAAGGAGGCCGCAGTGAAGATCAAGGATGTGAAACCCGAGTGGAGCTTCCTGGAAGGAGTAGAACTGAAGGTAGCCATTGCACACGGACTTGCCAATGCCAAAGAACTCATGAACAGGATAAAAGACGGAACCGCCAACTACCACTTTATCGAGGTAATGGCATGCCCAAGCGGATGTATCGGTGGAGGCGGACAACCCATTCCCACCAATATGGAGATCCGCAAGAAGAGAGCGGCTGCCATTTACGAAGAAGATGAAAAGATGGTATTGCGCAAATCGCATGAGAACCCTGAGGTTGCAGAGATTTATAAGTCATTCCTGCACAAACCCCTGGGGCACAGATCTCACGATTTGCTGCACACCCACTATTATCCGAAAAAACGTTATTGATCGGCTTCAGTAATTCTCTTTGAATATGTAAAATGCCGGGGTACCCCAGGGTACTCCGGCATACCTTGTACCCCCTTAAACACCATACACCCTCACTGTTGAACTTGTTACCGGTTATAATTGTTAGCAATAACTGAAATAATGCTCTTTGTTTGAAGAAAAAGGTATGTAAATACTCCGGGCTGCTTTTATTTCTGAAAGAAAATAATCCTTTATGTTTCTGGGAAAATAAGCATCCAGTTAGGTTTGAGTTTTGTAAACAACACAAAAACAGCGCATAGGAGGAGTATTGTATTGGCACACCTTCCGAGAGATGTTAATTGTTTAACAATGTATTAATTTTTTTCTTTGCTATGTTGTTAGTTTGTGTAACTTTGCAATGAAGAATTAATTATTTAATGCTGGACTGCCATCGGGCATTAATTGTTCGATAAAATGCAGATATACAGCAGGTTGTAAACCCTTAAAGCTGGAGCGACATGAGAGTAAAGACCACAAACGGAAAAGGCGAACAGAATCAGATACCGGAACCCACCCTGCGGCGCTTGCCGGGCTACCTGAGTTTTTTCAAGGCTCTTCGCATTAATAATGTTGAGTTTGTTTCCAGCAGCCAGATCGCAGCCAATTTCAAAATGGACTCTACCCTGGTAACCAAAGACCTTGCTTACACCGGAGTGAAAGGGCGCACCAAAATTGGCTACAATGTAGAGCAGCTGATCGATACCATTGTAAATTTTCTGGATTTCAATAACCAGGAGAAAGCCTTTCTCTTTGGTGTTGGCAACCTGGGCAAAGCTCTGATCAAATACCAGGGCCTTAAAAATTACGGACTTGATATTGTAGCAGGATTTGATGTAGACCCTGGGGTGGTAAATTCTACCCTCAACAATGTAAAGATTTATCCTTTGGATGAGTTCCGTGATCTTTCACGCAAACACAATGTGCGACTGGGCATTATTACTACCCCCGATGCAAGAGCCCAGGAAATTGCCGATCTGATGGTGGCATGGGGTATCAAAGCAATCTGGAATTTCACACCGCAATCCATCAAGGTACCCGATAACATTATTGTGGAGAATACCTCTGTTTACTCCGATCTGGCTGTGATTCTCAATCGCCTCAACAACCAGTAATTCCCCCATTTCTTTCGGTTGAAACCCTTGTGTTTACTTAAACCGATTCTAAATTACACCTCCATTTTTCGAAAAAACGATGTTTGTCTACATTTATGTCGCTTACAGCTTCACGAAAACTGTACTTGGTGGGCGTTTTTAAGTTGTGAATAAAGTAACAACAATCCTTGGTTTTTGCCTTGCAACACCTTATCTTTGCAGCGCAATGGGGTAGTTTCCAAACCCTTTTTCCAGGGGTAACGCAACCCAACCCAGCTGCACAAGTGCCAGAGCTTTTTATCCATTATTGATCAACCCCAATTGCCCATGACCGTTGCCCAGATAGCCCAGATACTGAATGCCAGGATCATTTGCGGAGAAGACCGCCAGGATCATCACCTGGAAGTGGCTTGTGCATCCGACCTGATGAGCGATGTACTTACCCTCAAAGAGGATAATGTATTGCTGGTTACCGGACTTGCCAACCTGCAAACCTTGCGTACTGCTGAGATGTCAGACATCCACTGTGTTGTCTTTGCTCGCAATAAAACCGTTAGCCCAGAGATGATCGAGCTGGCCCGCGAAAATGATATCATTGTGCTGGAATGCCCCTATTCTGTATTTCGCACCGCGGGTATTCTGTATCAGGCTGGTATTAAACCCATTTATTAATCCGGGAGGTATTCTATGCATTTTGAGTTTCAGATTGAAGGTGGCAATTTTACCAGAGCGGGCTACGCATCAAGTGAGATCAAAAAAATGTTGAAACAGCTCAATGTTGACCTGGGCATCGTAAAAAGAACCGTGGTGGCTACCTACGAGGCCGAGGTAAATGTAGTGGCCCATGCCTACAGCGGCACCATATACGTTGATTTTGATGAAGAGAAAGTTGTAATCAGACTGGTAGACGAAGGACCGGGAATTCCTGATATCGATCAGGCAATGAAAGAAGGTTATACTACTGCCAGTAGCACCGTGAGAGAAATGGGGTTTGGAGCAGGAATGGGTTTACCCAATATGAAAAAAAATGCCGACGACCTGCAAATCTCCAGTGAAGTGGACAAAGGTACCACAGTGCAGATTACAATGTATTTTCAAGGGAGGAAGTGAGAGGAGAGAGGTGAGAGTTTAGAGTTTATAGTTTAGAGTTTAGGGGTGAGGGGGTGAGAGGTAAGAGTAGGCGATTGGTTTGAAGTTGGGTTATTTTTTAAAAATTGCAACCAGAGTGAGCACAAAGTATTTTCATCATGCGTTGAAGTTCCGAAAGGAGGTCTGCATAGGCTGCTCTCACTGTATGAATGTATGCCCCACCCAGGCCATTCGTATCAGGGAGGGAAAAGCTGAGCTTACCGACAATTTCTGCGTAGATTGTGGTAAATGCTACCGTGCCTGCCCGGTGGGTGCAATCATAGTAGAACAGGACGATTTTCGTAAAATATTCGAATACCAGATCAGGGTGGCTTTAATACCCAGTACTTTGCTGGCACAGTTTCCCGAGGACATATCCCTGATGCAGGTTTCCAGTGTGCTTCTCTCCCTGGGCTTTACCCATGTGTATGAGGTGGATCATGGAGTGGAGATCCTTAAGGATCGTATGATACAGTACATGGAGGAGCATAAGGATATCCGTCCGGTCATTTCTACCTTCTGCCCGGCTATCGTTCGGTTGATACAGGTGCGCTTTCCAACCCTTACCGATCATCTGATGTTGCTTAAGGCGCCCCTTGATGTGGCTGCTCTCTACTATCATAATATGCTGGTGGATCAGGGCAATGATCCCAAACACATTGGTATATTTTATGTTACCCCGTGTGCTGCCAAAATCGCAGCAGTGAAAAGCCCTGTGGGCGAACCCGATTCTCCTATCACGGGAGTGATCAATATGGACTTCATCTTCAATAAAGTTTATACCAGTGTAAAACAAGGCTTTGTAGGAAAGAACACCTGTGAGTTGCCCATACTGGACCCTCTCAAGCCTACCGGTATTATGTGGTCGGCCACCGATGGCGAAGCCTCTGCTATGCCAGGTCGTACCCTGGCCATCGATGAGATCAATAATGTTATTGAGTTTCTCGAACAGATGGAAAATGAAGAGACTGATGATATCGATTTCCTGGAGCTTCGTGCTTGCGATCAAAGCTGTGCCGGAGGAATACTTACCAGCACCAACCGTTTCTATGCCCTTGATCGCATGCGCAAAAGGGCAGCCCGCTCCCGCCGCAAGCAGCAGGAGAATAACCTGCGCTATACCCAGCCAGGCCCCATCGTAAGGTACAGGGAAAAACTCCTGGATAACATTACTGTGGGCGAAATTCAACCCCGCTCCATGGAAAAACTTGATGAGGATATTGCACAAGCCATGAAGAAGATGAAAAAGGTGCACGAGATCATGGACATTCTGCCCTATGTGGATTGTGGTTTGTGTGGTTCGCCCAAATGCAGCTCACTGGCAGAGGACATTGTGCAGGGGCAGGCCAGAATAGAACAGTGCATCTATATTCAGAAGAGACTGGAAAAAGAAGGTGAACTCAAAGGTAAAGATACCCTGGAGATTATGCAACACATCTGGGGGCGCGATAAATTTGAAAACAAAAAACAGGCATAAAAATATACAGAAAATCATGGCCATGACAGTTCAACAACTCATAGAAAAGCTTCAGCTGAAAGTTTATGGTGGAAACCAGGGACTGCAGAACGAAATCACAGGGGGCTATGTCTCCGATCTGCTCAGCGATGTAATGGGCAATTCCGACTCCGGGCAGGTGTGGATTACACTGCAGACACATAAAAACGTAATGGCCATCGCTTCCCTTAAGGATCTGGCGGCTATTATCCTGGTAGGCGATCATCAGCCCGAAGAAGATACACTGGCCCAAAGCAATGAAGAAGGGTTGCCTCTGCTGGGCACCTCCATGAGTACATTTGAAATTACCGGAAAGCTCTATGAATTACTAAAATAAAGTGTATGCAACAATACAGGGCCGATTTACACATTCATACCCTGCTCTCCCCTTGTGGCGACCTGGAAATGAGCCCTGTCAATATTGTGCATTATGCCATAAAAAACAACATACAGATACTGGGCATTACCGATCATAACAGTACACGGCATGGCCCACTCATAAAAAAACTGGCAGAAGAAAAAGGGATCTTTACCCTGTGTGGTGCCGAAGTTACCACCAAAGAAGAAGCCCACTGCCTTGCGTTCTTTGAAAACAATGATGTATTGAACGAATTTCAGCAATACCTGGAAGCACACCTGCCCAATATCCCCAATGATCCCAAATATTTCGGGTATCAGGTGGTGATAGATGAACAGGAGATGATAGTGGAGGAAATAGAAAAACTGCTGATCTCTGCTCTCAACCAGTCGCTGGAGCAGATCCAACGAAAGGTGCATGATCTGAACGGGTTGTTTATTCCGGCTCATAT
Organism: Bacteroidales bacterium; assembly: GCA_046291875.1. Taxonomy (GTDB): domain Bacteria; phylum Bacteroidota; class Bacteroidia; order Bacteroidales; family UBA7960; genus SKVR01. Next base: position 119,290 of record JBKBSF010000012.1, read on the forward strand.
CGACCGACCCAAGTACAGCATCATCAGTCAGCTGGGCTTTGTGCCCCCCGACCTGAAAACCGATGCCTTCGAAGTATCACGCCATGCTACACCCCAGGAGATCATCAGAAAGTTTCCTTACCTGAAAGATTGTACGTTCATTTCCAGTTCTGATGCCCACATGCCCGAACAACTGGGTACACAGATAACGGTTTTTGAATTGGAAGAGCTGAGTTTCTCTGAAATAAGGATGGCCCTGAGAAGAGAAAACGGAAGAAAAACGGAAATCATAAGGTAAAAAGTGACGGGCGAAATCTTATGGAATGCAAAACCAGCAATTGATAATTAACAATTTACAATTATAAATGAAAGACCTTTCACTCCATATTCTCGATGTTGCGCAAAACTCAGTGAGTGCCGGTGCCAGGAATATTACCATTGAGATCTCACAGGATTACCGAAGTGGAAAAATGGAGGTAATCATCCGGGACGATGGCAAGGGAATGACGGCAGAAGTGGTGCAGCGGGTTACAGATCCCTATTACACCACTCGCACTACCCGCAAGGTAGGACTGGGTTTGCCCCTTTTCAAACAAAGTGCACAAATGACCGGAGGCGATCTCACCCTGCAGTCTGAACCCGGGAAAGGCACACTGGTAAAGGTGGTATTCGACATGAACCATATTGATTGCCTGCCCCTGGGAGATATGGCCGGAGTAATTATGGTACTGGTAGGAGGAACCTCCGGGATCGAATGGACCTACAAGCATTCGGTAAACGACCAGGTCTATGTTTTCGATACCCGTGAGGTGAAAGAGGTACTGGAAGATATGCCTCTGAACGATCCGGCAGTAATACGGCATCTGAGAGAGATGATCAGGGAAAACCTGAAGGAGTTGAGAGGGTAGAGATTAGAGTTTAAAGTTGAGAATAATAAGTGTTTAGTGAAAAAGTATAGTAATGGAACTTTTATCGGTCTTTGGCTTCCTGCTTGAGACTACAAGCAGCAAACGATTACCCTTAATTACCAAATATAAACACCAATTTATTAATACCAATTTGTTCTTTTAATATTAAAATGGGAGATTAAAAAATGACAAAAATTAAATCATTAGCCGATTTGAAGAAGATGAAGAGCGATCTTCAGTCTCAGATTGCTCTCAGGGAGAAGAGTGAAAACCCTGAAGGCAGGATTCTGATCAAAGTAGGAATGGGCACCAGCGGTATCACCTCGGGGGCCAAGCAAATCATGGAGTTTCTGATCGACGAACTTGACAAAAGAAATGTCGATGCCATAGTTACTCAAACCGGAGATATGGGTTACAGCTATGCAGAACCTACTGTTGAGGTGAAGCTGCCTAACCAGGATCCTATCGTTTTTGGTGGTGTTGACAAGAAAAAGGCCGACGACATCATCGAAAAGTACATAAAGAATGGTGAATTGCTCGATGGCATTATTCCCACCAATTACGAAACCATTGACTAAATATAAATCTTAGGAGGAATTAACGAATGGCTAAATACAAAATGCATATGCTTGTCTGTGGCGGTACAGGATGCCATGCCTCAGAAGGCGAAATGCTTTTCGAAAACTTGAAAAAAGAAGTTCAGGAGAATAACCTGGAAAACGAGGTACAGGTAGTAGCAACCGGTTGCTTTGGTTTCTGCGAAAAAGGACCCATTGTAAAGGTTATCCCTGACAATACGTTCTACGTACAGGTAGCTCCCAAGGATGCACCTGAAATCATTGCTGAGCACGCCATCAAAGGCCGCGCAGTCAAAAGACTTCTTTATGTCGACCCTGTGAAAAAGGAAAGAATTCCCGATTCAAAACACATGGGCTTTTACAAGAAGCAAATCCGTATTGCCCTGCGCAACTGCGGTTTGATCGATCCCGAAAATATCAATGAATACCTGGCTGCCGATGGATACGAAGCCATGGGTAAGGTATTGCTGGAGATGACCCCCGAGCAGGTGATCAAAGAGATGATCGACTCTGGCCTTCGCGGGCGCGGTGGCGGTGGTTTCCCCACCGGTTTGAAATGGCAGATTGCCAGTCAGAACCACGCCGATCAGAAGTATGTGGTTTGCAACGCCGACGAAGGTGACCCCGGTGCATTCATGGACCGCTCTATCCTGGAAGGTGACCCCCATACCGTACTTGAAGCTATGGTGATCAACGGTTATGCCATTGGTGCTACCAAAGGTTTGATCTATATCCGTGCTGAGTACCCCCTGGCGATCCAGCGTTTGAAAATTGCTATCACACAGGCGCGCGAATACGGCCTGCTGGGCACTGACATCCTGGGATCAGGTTTCGACTTCGACGTAGAGATCCGCTATGGTGCCGGTGCTTTTGTTTGCGGTGAGGAAACTGCTCTGATCCACTCCATGGAAGGTCTGCGCGGTGAGCCTACCTTCAAGCCCCCGTTCCCCGCTCAAAGCGGTTACCTGGGCAAGCCCACCAACGTAAACAACGTTGAAACCTATGCCAATATCCCCGTAATCATCAACAAAGGAGCACAATGGTTTGCTTCCATCGGTACCGAAAAGTCAAAAGGTACCAAGGTGTTTGCACTGGCCGGAAAGATCAACAACGTGGGTTTGATTGAAGTACCCATGGGGATTACCCTGCGCGAAGTAATCTTCGAAATTGGCGGTGGCATCCAGGGTGGTAAAAAATTCAAAGCAGTACAAACGGGTGGTCCCTCAGGTGGATGTCTTACCGAGAGACACCTCGATACTCCCATCGACTTCGACAACCTGCTGGCAGTAGGCTCTATGATGGGCTCCGGTGGTATGATCGTTATGGATGAAGATGACTGTATGGTAGCCGTTTCCAAGTTCTACCTCGACTTTACCGTGGAAGAATCCTGCGGAAAATGTTCTCCCTGCCGCGTGGGTAACAAGCGTCTGTATGAAGAGCTTGAGAAGATCACCAAGGGCAAAGCTACCGAACAAGATCTGGAAAAACTCCGCAATCTCTGCCATGTTATCAAGGATACCTCCTTGTGTGGTCTGGGACAAACCTCTCCCAATCCTGTACTCTCTACCCTCGACAATTTCTGGGAAGAATACCTGGCTCATACCAACGAGAAGCGTTGCCCCTCTGGTGTGTGTAAAGACCTGATCCGCTACGAAGTAATTGCTGAAAACTGCGTGGGCTGTACAGCTTGTGCCCGCAATTGCCCCGTAAACTGCATTTCCGGTGAAAGGAAACAGGTTCACGTTATCGATCAGGCACTGTGTATCAAGTGTAATGCCTGCCTCGAAAAATGTAAGTTTAATGCAATTGCAGTTATTTAATTAACTTTTAACAGGAATTACTATAATGGAACTCGTAAAATTAACTATAGATAACAGAACTGTTGAGGTTGCCAAGGGTACTACCATTTTTCATGCTGCCAAAGAGCTGGGCATTACCATTCCCACCCTTTGCTACATGAACCTGAAAGATCTCAACATTGAACATAAGCCTGGTGGCTGCCGCATCTGCGTTGTAGAAGTGGAAGGCCGCCGTAACCTGGCACCTGCCTGCGCCACCGACGTGAGCGAAGGTATGGTGGTAAAGACCCACTCTGTAAGAGTACTCAACGCCAGAAGAACTGTTCTGGAGCTGATCATCTCCGACCACCCCTTCGACTGCCTGGTGTGTGCCAAGTCAGGAAAATGCGACCTGCAGGATATGGCCGTTAAACTGGGTGTAAGAGATATTCCCTTCCAGGGCGAAAAGTCAACCTACAAGCCCGACTTTTCTCCTGCCATCATCCGCGATATGGATAAGTGTATCATGTGCCGCCGCTGCGAAACCATGTGCAACGACTTCCAGACCGTAGGGGTGCTCTCGGGTATCCACCGTGGTTTTGAATCTGTGGTGGCTCCTGCTTTCGAGCGCGATCTCGATCACAGCGAATGTACCTACTGCGGACAATGTGTGGCTGTTTGCCCCACCGCCGCCCTTACAGAGGTAGATCACACCAACAGGCTTATCAGCGACCTTTCTAACCCCAACAAAACAGTGGTAGTACAAACAGCTCCCGCTGTTCGTGCTGCTCTGGGCGAAGAGTTTGGTATGGAGCCTGGCACACTGGTTACAGGTAAAATGGTGGCCGCCCTGCGCCAGCTGGGCTTCCACTTTGTGTTCGACACCGACTTTGCTGCCGACCTTACCATCATGGAAGAAGGTACAGAGCTGCTCGACCGTATCACCCGCCACCTCAATGGCGATAAGGATGTAAAACTCCCCATCCTTACCTCTTGCTGCCCCGGTTGGGTTAACTTCTTCGAATATTACTATCCCGATATGATGGATATACCATCTACCGCACGTTCTCCCCAGCAAATGTTTGGCGCCATTGCCAAAACCTATTTTGCTGAGAAGCAGAAGATCGACCGCAAAGATATGGTTGTGGTATCTATCATGCCCTGCGTAGCCAAGAAATACGAGTGTACCCGCGAAGAGTTTGCCACCGATGGCAGCCCCGATGTGGACTACTCTATCTCTACCCGCGAGCTGGCCAACCTGATCAAATCGGCCAACATCAATTTTAATAACCTGCCCGATGAAGACTTCGACAAGCCCCTGGGCGAGTCAACCGGTGCTGCCGTAATCTTTGGTGTTACCGGTGGTGTTATTGAAGCTGCCACACGTACCGCTTATGAAATTCACACCGGAAAATCGCTCGAAAAGGTTGACTTTGATGCACTTCGTGGCTTCGACGGTATCCGTTCGGCTTCTGTTGATTTCAATGGTGTTGAAATCAAGATCGGTATAGCCCACGGTCTGGGTAATGCCCGCAAACTTCTTGATGACATCAAGGCTGGCAAGAGCGAGTACCATGCCATCGAGATCATGGCTTGTCCTTCAGGATGTATTGGAGGGGGTGGTCAGCCGCTGCACCATGGCGACAGCTCCATCCTCAGAGCCAGAGGCAAGGCCATCTACGAAGAAGATAAAGGCAAAGCCTTGCGCAAATCGCACCAGAACCCCGATATCATCAAACTTTACGATGAATTCCTGGGTAAGCCCGGAAGCGAACTGGCCCACAAACTCCTGCATACGCACTATCACTCAAAGAAAGATAAGCAGGTTTTATTGGACTAACATAAACTGACCCCACCCTCCCCGAAGCACCTCGCTCCACGGGAGGGTGAGGGATAAGGTTAATTTTATTTCGTAACAAAAAAATTGTACATATAATGACTTCGATAAAACTTAAACTAAAGGAAAGCGATGTGCAGAAGCTTAAGGAAGTAGCCAAAACTTTCAATAACGATCCTGGCGAACTTATCAACGTGCTGCACAAAGCCCAGGGGATCTTCGGATATCTTCCTGCAGAAGTGCAGGAGGTAGTTGCCGAGGAGCTCAATATCCCCGTTGCCAAAGTGTATGGAGTAGTAACGTTCTACTCTTTCTTCACCATGCTGCCCCGTGGTCGTTTCCCCATCTCCATCTGCACCGGTACGGCTTGCTATGTGAGGGGTGCTGAGAAGATCCTCGACGAGTTCAAGCGTATCCTCAAAGTGCCTGTGGGTGAAACCACCCCCGATGGCAAATTCTCCATCACCTGCCTGCGTTGCGTAGGTGCCTGTGGTCTTGCTCCTCTGGTTACCATCGGCGACAAAACCTATGGCCGCGTTACTACCGACGGGGTGAAGGACATCCTGAAAGAATACGAGAACGAAGAATAATCTTCGGCTTTGTATTACTCCCATTGAGGGAACAGGTCATCGCACCTGTTCCCTTTTTTTGTGCGTCCATCCCCTGAAGGATAGGTAGAGGCATGTGTGGCTGGGGTTATTTTGCAGGGGAAGAATTTCCCTGCAATGGCTGTACCTCAGGAGCGGATAAGCATCCGGCAGGCAGTGCAGTCGAAGTCGAGTCTGAAGGTGTGCCCCTGGTAGCTCAGGTAGGCAGGCTGCACCACCCCGCCTGTGTTTTTCTGATGATGGGGGCATTGCCCCATAGCATACCTGATGCAGTGTTTTGTGGTCATAAGCACACTCCCCTCAGTGGGTGGTGATAATTCAAATGCCTGACCGGTTTGTTCTACTCCATGGCGCTTATAAAACAAAGCTGCCAGCGAATTGGATATATTGGCCGTGTAGTCGAGCCGGGTTTGCGGATAGGGCACACTGTTTTTTTCAATGGTGCGCGAAGCCCTCTGGTACTTGCTTCCCAGCTGTTGCGATAGAGCCTCCAGCACTTCGCGCCTGAGCTGATTGATCTGCGCGATCGGAATGAAATAATCCTGGCGGCAGGCCAGCTCAATATGAGCAACCCGAAACCCGGTATGGCCGGTTTTGTTGAGCTGCGACAGCAAGTTAGCCCGGGCCTGATCTGCATTTCGGGCAAGCTCGAAGCGGGTTTGCAGAAATGCTTCGGCCTTGTAAACCCCATCGGTGGTAGAGGCCTCTAGCAGAAAGCCTTCCTGATGCTCCCTCCAGCACATCTCAACCTCCACCCCTCTGCACTGCTCCACCCCCGACAACATCTTGCTGAAGCTGTGGTCGTAATTGCGGTAAATCTGGGTGCCTGGCCGGATCTTCAGGTGAGGAGGGAAGTAGATCTTGTCTCCCACGGTTTTGTTAACAAAAAAACCCTGGAGATCTCCCTGGGCATCAGGAAAACACAATCCATCGCCATTGTGAACCTCCACGGGGCTTTCCAGCCGTAGGAAATCTTTTCCTGCTTCCAGCACACTGCCCAGCCATTGCCCGGTCGACTTAGGACTTACCGATGGGAGGTCTTCCTCTCTTTGCCCCTTCAGATAGGAGGTAAAGCCACGATTGAAGCTCTTTTGCGGATCGGGCTCAAAGGGAAAAACGCACCTGCCCCGCGAAGCAGGCTCAAAGCCCGTGTTCTCTTCCAGAAACCCGTCAAGCAACCTGCGGTAGTGGGCTGTAATGTTTTTTACATAGTCGAGGTCCTTGAGGCGTCCTTCAATTTTGAAAGACGACACGCCCGCCCGTGCCATCTGCGCAATATACTGCGAGCGGTTCATATCTTTGATGGAAAGCAGGTTTTTGCCTTTTGCAATGGGGCGATGGCTGGCATCGAGCAGATCAAATTTAAGGCGGCACGATTGTGCACACTCACCCCGGTTGCCGCTGCGCCCACCAAGATGGGCACTCATCCAGCACTGCCCGCTGTAGGATACACACAATGCGCCATGCACAAATGCCTCCAGCTCAATGTGGGTGCTGGCACGGATGTGTGCAATCTGGTCGAGGGATAATTCGCGTGCCAGTACCACACGACTGAAGCCCACCTGCTCCAGAAACTGCACCTTCTCTGCCGAAGCATTGTGCGCCTGTGTACTGGCATGCAGAGGAACAGGGGGCAGATCCATCTCCAGGATACCCATATCCTGCACAATAAGAGCATCGGCACCGGCATCCCACAACTGCCAGATCATCTGCCGGGCATCCTCCAGCTCGTGCTCGTAGAGCAACGTGTTGAAAGCCACCAGCACCCGTGCATCAAAACGATGGGCATACCGGCACAGCTGCCCGATCTCCTGCAGTGAATTGCCCGCAGCCGCCCGTGCACCAAAGCGCGGTGCCCCAATGTATACCGCATCGGCACCAAAATCAAGGGCCACCCGCCCAAACTCAAGGCTGCGGGCCGGAGCAAGAAGCTCAAGTTTTGTAGTTGTTTGTACCAATCAGATTGCTTTATAGGAATGCAAAAGTAGGGGTTTTTCAGGAGATACCCCAGCAGATTTGCGGGTAGGGTGGGGGTGGTTGGGGGATGGGGGATGGGGGATGGGGTAAGAGAGGCGGAATATAATGGAGTCTGAACAATGGGATAAAAGAACCCTGAGCAATGTGACAGGTGGTCCATGAACATGTTGGGCGTAAGCTCGCGGTTTATCCAGTTGATTATCTGAGCAATGTGACAGGTGGTCCATGAACATGCCGAAGGACTCTTTGTACCCCCTATCGAAGGCGGAGAAAAAGCTTAAATTCCAGTATGGTACCCTTAGGGGTTGGACCTTGAGCCTGTCGAAGGGTCTGCAGATTTCAATTCCAGTATGGTACTTTTAGGGGTTGGACGCTACGACCTTTATGAAGAGATTGGCGATGCCGCCCTCCCAGTATGGTACTTTTAGGGGTTGGACCCTGAGCCTGTCGAAGGGTCTGCAGATTTCAATTCCAGTATGGTACTTTTAGGGGTTGGACGCTACGACCTTTATGAAGAGATTGGCGATGCCGCCCTCCCAGTATGGTACTTTTAGGGGTTGGACCCTGAGCTTGTCGAAGGGTCTGTAGATTTCAATTCCAGTATGGTACGATTGGGGGTTGCCTGATCGAGTGTAATTAGTTCGCTGCCTGTTAATTTCAATTCCAGTATGGTACGATTGGGGGTAGCTCTGTTGCGGATGTGCTATTGCGGTTACCCGTTATTTCAATTCCAGTATGGTACGATTGGGGGTCTGCAGGTCGGTAACCCTGCCAGTGAGTTTGTCAAATTTCAATTCCAGTATGGTACGATTGGGGGGTTGGGAGCGTGATACAAACCGCTGGAAAACTGGCGAATTTCAATTCCAGTATGGTACGATTGGGGGCAGTGCAAATGGAGCATTAAAGGCATACAATGGTGAATTTCAATTCCAGTATGGTACGATTGGGGGTGGATGGTAGGCGCGGCAGGGGCTTATGACGACGACATTTCAATTCCAGTATGGTACGATTGGGGGCCCGTGCAACCCAACCTGTTTGAGCAAAGCGAGCAAATTTCAATTCCAGTATGGTACGATTGGGGGGATGTAAGGGCAGGATGCAGGTTCAGTATTTCAAACTATTTCAATTCCAGTATGGTACGATTGGGGGCACATATTGAGTATGATGTCTGAGAAAGAATCGGGTATTTCAATTCC
>JBKBSF010000013.1:0-114531 GCA_046291875.1 Bacteroidales bacterium
GGCTCACAAAAAAAGATGAAAATTAGCATGCAAGTTCCATTAGGCCAATGAATTAACTATATTATTTTCTGATGAAAAAAGCTTGCATTTTACTTGCAGGAGTGCTCATAACAATTGCATTAAACATCACAAACCTTTGGGCAGGAGAGGTAGTAGGTCGATTAGGAGCCCAGGTACCTGATGGAGGAAACGACTCCCTTAACATTGAATTGCTTCTTCAAATGGGCGACCATTTTGAGCATACCGATTTTGATTCCGCGATGCTTTTTTACCGGCAAGCCTTTGATAAAGCCGAGATTGCCCTTGAGAAGTCGTTTCGGGAACAGGAAAAGGAAACTTTTCGATTGCTCAAGTTAAAAACCTTGCGCTACATTGCTTTTTTGCAGAAGTCATGGGGAAGGTATGATGATGCTCTTCAAAGCTATGAACAGATTATGGCTGAAGTGAGCAGGGATACACATCCTGGAGTTCATGTACAGGCACACACCAGCATTGGGAATATATACTTTTATCAGAGCCTATACCCTCAAGCCATACGATACTACAATCTGGCCCTTCAAATGGCAGAGGAAACAGGTAATCCGACCCTTATTTCCAATATTTTACTCAACCTTGCCAACACTTATTTTATGATTGGCCATTACGTAAAGAGTCTTACCTTTTACCATCAGGTGCAGCAGCTTTATCCCAATCTGACCGAGAATAAAAATATCGGCATTGTTTACCTGGGCATTGGCAATATCCAGAGTGCGCTGGGAAATTTTGATGCTGCACTGGAGCATTATGAACTGGCTGTTAAGGTGTATGACGAACTATCGGATCATTCTTCGCTGGCAAATATTTACATGAGCATTGGTTCTTTATACTTCGAAGCCAAAAGACAAGAAGAAGCAGAGCTTTATTACAAAAAGGCATTGGCCCATGCAACCACTGCCGACGACAACAGGTTGCGTTCGCAGCTAATGCTCAACCTTGGCATCCTGGCAGCCCAAAAACAAGACTTCGATACTGCCTTTGAACTATACAACAAAGCCCTTGAGTTAGCTAAATCCTCCGCAAACCTTCACGCTCAGACTTTTATCCTGCGCAATATGGCTGTAGCCTACTTCAGGCTCAATCAACCTCAACGAGCTTTGGCCTTTGCAAGAGAAAGCCTTGAAATTGCTCAGGAAATTGAATCTGTTGGCGATCAGGCACATGCCTATAAAGTTCTTTCAGAGATAAGAGAGCAGCAAGGCAATATGGCCGAAGCATTGAAGTATCTTAAGCTGCACAAAACTTTCAACGATTCGCTTATGAATATTGATAAGCAACGTCAGCTCAACGAAATGGAGGCTATATACCAGACAGAACAACAACAGCAATTGATAGAAATTGCCAACCTTGAACTGGAAAGAAACAGGGCACGACTGCAACAGAAAAACCAGGTCATTACGGCGGTGATCATTATTTTTTTCCTGCTGGTAGCTGTTGGGGTGGTAGTATTGCGCCATAACAACCATCGGATAAAGTCCAACCGAATACTCCGCAGGCAGGAAGCTCAGATTGCGGAGGGGCAAAAAACCATTGACAAACTTCTCAGAAACCTCAAAGAAAATGATCTGTCAACCGTTGAGCTCCAAAACAAGCTGGCCGAAATCAAACTCAACCTGCTACGGTACAAAGATTTTTCTGAAAGCATTGCCCGCAGGTTGTTCCCATGGGAAGAACGTTTCCAGGCAGCTTTTGGTGAAACTGGATTTTTGCTGGCACAGCCCGATCATTTCAGCCAGAATGCGTTGGTATGGATACAGCCTCACAATAATGAAACACTAATGGTTGTAGCAGACTGTCAGTTTGATGTATTGAGTCAGAATTTATTCAAAATCCTGCTGGGCTCGGCCTTGGAGAGATACACCCAGAAAGAGGGGATTTTTCATCCCTCACAGATTATGGAAAAGCTACGCAGTGAAATATTCCCCCTGATCCGCAAATATTCATCATCCGGATCTACGCTTTGTGTTTCTGCCCTCAGCATTAATAAAGAAGAGAGAAAGATCCGCTTTTGCGGCGAACGTATCCCTCTTTACATTGCCATTGCACGTAATCTTGCCCCCATAGGTGTTCAAACCCTGCCAGAGTACCATGAATTGCAAATGCTTAAAACTCATTCCACAGATAAGCTGAAAGATTTCCACGAATTGCAGCTAAAGAAGTCAGATCGTCTCTATCTGCTGCTGGATGGAGATCCTTGTTATGAGCAAGAGGAGGGCAAAAGCAATCAGCATATTGCGGTGCCATTGATCGACAAAAACCAGCATGTTGCCATAGATGCCTTACCTGAGCTTTTAAGAAAAAAACTTAAAGCCTGTAAATCTGACAGCAAGCTGGCCACCCACCCCATCACTGTTGCAGCCATAGAATTATAGTTCTGCTATCCCGGAACAGGTACGCTTCAACCCTACCATTTATGGTGCCCCAGGCGACGCAGGTTTTGACTTTTTCGTGGGTTTTCCGTAAATCCATATGCAACACTGAAGAGTATTGCATGGCCTTGCAGCGATAAAGCCGCATTACCCTTATGGTTAAGGAGAACAAAGGAGGGTTTCAACGACAACCATGTTCGGTTTGGAAAGATGTATCGATAGGTAAAACCTGTATTCAGGCTTACAGACCCGTAGGAGAACCTCTCCGGATCCTGCCCCTGTTCTACCAGCTCTACCAGGTCATACCCCACACCCCCATGCCATTCCAGCTGTGCAGTTGAAAAGGAAAGCAACACCCTGCTGTATTCCAGACCCAGCCAGGCACCCTGGTGATTGCGGGTAAAGGCCAGGGTATCCTTCACTATCAACGACACAGGTGAAGGGGTCTTCCCAAAGCGAAAATAGAATCCCAGATCCAGATAGTTCCTGCCCTTTTTCATCCCCAGATTCAATCCCAGCAAGGGATGATTGCCCAGAGCAGCCAGAGATTCGAAAGGCATCCAGATACCGGTTTGTATACCAAGGTTGATCTCGGGTTTTCGCAAAAAGTAGGTTACTCTTTCCTTGTATTGCTCCCCCAGCGGAGTATTGTCGTAATCGCCTTGTTTCAATGCCAAAAAGAACGCCTGGTGATCGCCCGACCAAAGCTGAAGAAAAAGCAATGCGGGCCCGTAAAAATTCCCTGATTGGAGCAAAGTGCCTGCCCATCGGCGCGTTTGCCTGTCAAACTCCGTATTGAGGGGTACATAACCAAAATACTCCTGATGATGAAGGAAGTAATCGTCCTGCAACTGTTGTGAAATCAACTGCCCGCGTATTTCAAAAGCGATGGCCTGATCGAGAAATTGATCTTCCGGGAGCATTCCCGGAAACATTCCACCGGCAATGAGCTGTAAACCCCTTGCCCTGAAAACAGGTTCGGAATTGCCACACTCCTGCTCCCACTGAAACAGCAATGCCGGCATGGCGTCATACTTTTGCTCTCTGATAAGTTGTGCAAACTGACTCGCAAACCCGGCAGCCTTGTGTTCGCAAGTGTTGGCTCCTGCAGTGTTTACCCCCATTGTAAGGGCAAAAGAAATAAAGGTGATAAAGAAAAGTTTCGGGAAGGTGTTCATGGTACAAATAATTGTCAGGCCCCATGAATGGGGGAAGTATAATGTTGAGTATCCAACAGATCAAAAATACCAATTATTGTGTATGTTCCCTGATAATGCGCCCCGGGAGAGATAATAATTTCAATCTTTGTCAGGATCCCTATCCCTACGAAACAGGGCAATGCCTTACAAACAGGGCAAAAAAAAAGCCTTGCAACTTTTTGAGTTACAAGACTTTTTATTGTAAAAGTGCCCAGAACAGGACTCGAACCTGCACAGCCTTACGGCCACTAGTCCCTGAAACTAGCGCGTCTACCAATTTCGCCATCTGGGCTTGGATCGAAATATCATAAAATGTGGTGCCCAGGACAAGACTCGAACTTGCACGAGCTTGCGCTCACTACCCCCTCAAAGTAGCGTGTCTACCAATTTCACCACCTGGGCATTTGTAGATTATTTCTTTCTTTTCACTAAGGAAAGATCTTTAGTAATCCCTTTTTCAAAAGGTGTGGCAAAGGTAAAAAAACTTTTTATTCCTCCAACATCTTTTTTGGGGTAATTGAAAAAAGTTTCCCCTTCCCCACACCCCTATTTCCCGCAATACTTCAAAGCAAATTAACTATCAGCATTTTATGGATTTCGCTGATATTTCTTTAAATTTCGTAGGTTTGCAAAAAAAATTCTATGGCTTACAATGAAGAAAACCCGGCCTTGTCGAGGCAGGTCATCGAGATGATTACAGTAGCACACGAATATTGTGTATATTTTGAGCAGGCGGAAAAACAACGTCCCCAGGATATCTTCTCATTTTTTCAGAAGATCGGCCCCTTGTTGTATTTAAAAGGCAGTTTGCTGCCCGCAGGCCTTGAGGCTGATGCTCAATTCATGGAGCGTTTTGTTACAGAAGAACAATGGGAAGGCATCTTTAAAACACTGCGCGATAAGTTTTCCCGACAGGACACTTATTACATTCACGATCAGAACTACGACAGCCAGCAGGCAAGCCTGGCCGATAACATGGCTGATATATACCAGGACATGAAAGACTTTGTGATATTATACCAGAAAGCACCCATGCAAAGTAAAGTATGTGCGGTATTTGAGTTGCAGAAACTTTTTGAAAACCATTGGGGCATCAGAGTATTGCAGGCATTGAGCGCAATACACACCCTGGTGTATAGCCCAACTATCGATCCTGATTTCCCTTCTGAGCCAGGCGATATGGACTGGTAAGAAAAAACCCGGCTGCAGAACCATGCAGCACGGGTTTACCTACCAAAACCAAAAACTAATCATTAATTAATAAACATGCAATTTTATTGCTTTTTGTTCTCCTTCATGGATTACAAGCGTATACATCCCTTTTTGCAATGAACGAAGATCAAGGGTATTAAGCGTCATGGCAAAAAACCGGTCTGAAACCACCAGTCGTCCCTGCATATCGTATACTGAATACGCCGAAGGGTTTTCGCTGTTGAGTTCTACGTTGAACACCCCATTACCAGGATTGGGAAAAACTTTGATCTCTGCGGAATTGCCCCCTGAAACGTTTACAGCAACAGGCCTGAAATACTCAAATTTCCCATCGAAATCTGTTTGTTTGAGCCGGTAATAGGATACGCCCTTAAAGGGAGCATTATCGATATACTTATAATTAATCTGTTGATTACTGTTGCCAGCTCCGTAAACAAAAGCAAGCACTTCGAAATTCACACCATCCTGGCTTCTCTCCAGGGTAAAGAAATCGTTGTTGAGCTCTGTTGCTGTAGCCCAGGTTATCTCTACCTGCGGGTGCTTCACTTCTGCATGAAATGACAGCAACGAAACGGGCAGCGGAGTGGTAGTGCTACCGGCTGTCCATGTGCTGAAACCACTGAGATTGTGCGCAACAAGCCAATTGTTCTCCGGATCAATGGTTGACTCCACCCAGATCCATTCAGACGATTCGTTCTCTCTTTTAAAAAGTGAGAAATTATTCTCTTCATCTTCTGAAGACATGTTGAGCTCAGAAGTAAAATAATGGAATTTTAATGTGGCGTTGAGCCCTGAATTGTTGGCGGGTTTAATGTCGAAATACCGTAAAATACTTTTTGATTCATCTCCTCCATTGAGTTCCGCATGACCCCGAATGATAGTAGTGAGGCCCATGTCGGCAGCACTGTTGATCTCTACGCCCATTCCGGCTATTGGCCCAAAGGGGGCATTCAGGTTACGTTGTGTTTTGATGTATCCTGATGTACCAAAAATTCTTGTAGTTGTGTTTTCCAGCTCCTTTTCAATCAGATTAGCTGAAGGGGAAAGATTGAGGGTAAAACCGTTGAGATCCAGTAAACCGTTGATCATTTCCAGTTGGGTTTCCACTGTAATATCACCCTCAAGGCGCACATTATGAAGATTATCAATCTTAAGGTTATGTACTTTTATGGCGGGAATGGATTGCTGATTTTCGCCACTCAGCAGCAAGGAACCTTCACCCTCAATGGTTTCATTTCCCGTTTCGGTTTTCAGGCTCCCTGTAACGGTAAGAACATATCCATTCTGAATGGTAATTTGTGCTCCATTTTGCATTTGCAGATCTCTGATGCCAGTATGCTGAGATACAACAGGTTGATTTCCACCGGCGGGTATTACCACAATGGAGTGGCTGCGGGGAGCCTCAGTTCTGTCCCAGTTATCAGCATTATGCCAGTCATTGGTTCCACCTGTTTTCCAGGTCCACACATCTGGTGCAGCGGGAGTGGTTACGAAAGCAGGATATCCGTCATTGATTGCTGGAACGATCTTCCAGATGCTTTCAAAATCCCAGCCGGTATAATTAACTGGTTCCTTCATCTGGGCCGTTGTTAAACCTGTACCCCCTGCACTTGTAGCCATCTCGGAGCTTTGGGAATCCCAGTAGCAACGCGAGACGGTCCCTTCATTGCGCCCAACCCCCACCATGCCCACAAAACCACCCACCTGGGTTGAGTTTGTAGTCGTTACTTTTCCTGTTGCATAGCAATTGATAATAATACCGCGCAGCTCCACGCATCCTGCAAAACCACCCACCCGGCTTGCATTCTCTGCTTTTACCTGTCCTCGGGAGAAAGAATTGGAAATCAACCCTTTTTGGTTGCAACCAACAAGCCCTCCAAACTTATCGCGTCCGGGAGCTTCTTCATAACGTAGCTCTACAGTTACGCTGGCACTGCACATATTGATTACAGGTCTGAAGCTTTCTGCAGCAGCAGCATTGGTCATATAGCTGTTGTTGGAACCCACCAGCCCGCCAGTAGCCCCATCTCCCTCAACAGCACCACTGATTACATGACAGTTTTCGATGCGGGTATTCTGGTTACCCGTAACCCGTCCCACAAGAGCACCGGTACCGCGGCCTCCACTTACATTTACATTCTCAAGTACAACATTGCGGAGGGAGGTAGAACCACTCCCCGGTAGTCCGATATGTCCAAACAAGCCTATATTGGCCTGCCCGGCTCTGTAAATACTTAATCCGCTGATCTTATACCCACCACCATCGTAGTGACCTGTAAAGCGCTCCTGCGTATCTCCCCCTCCAATGGGTTTCCAGCCATAAGATGAATTGAAAGGCGCCACATTAAGATGGATGTCAGCAATTTGCAAAAACCATTTGTCCAGGTACTCCCCACGAATGGCATCCAACTGCACTGCCGTTGCAATGCGATAGGGATCAGCTTGTGTACCACTCCCTGAGTCAAATGGATGTGTTTTCTCGCATATTGCATACGTACTTACCAGGAGTAAAAGGCTAAGAGTGTATATCTTTTTCATGACTGCAGGGCTTTAGATTTCAACACTAATCTTACAACACAAAGAAATCAATCTAAAACGCTGATAAAAACCGTGTTACCCCAAAATAAGATATCAATTTTTCAGGCAAAAAGACCTAAGAAAATCCGGGTTAAATGATGAGGTAATTACGTAGCAATCAATATGCATAAACCCAACTAAAGTCATTCGTATTTTCCTGTATACCACTAATCTGCAGTCACTTATCGCTCTGAATGATCCCGTAAAAAAAACTGCCCTATGAAAAGTGAAAAGAAAGGGGAAAACCTTCGAAATACCATACAATCAAATCTATAAGCATGTTTTGCATGAGAAAAGCAAAGACTCCGACTGCCAGAAATTTGTTTTAAAACTGGAGTACTATTAACCCTTGTTTACCTTAGTTGGTCGCAGTTTTTATTTAAAGACCTGGGGCGTTCATAACACACTGATTACAGCTTAGGGTCATTTCGCAGCGAAAAGGGCTCTTATAAAAAACAAAAAAATCCAAAAAACAGAAAGACTTTTCCAATTGTTATTACCTTCGCAACAAAGCTTATCCATGCAAATATTCAGGATTATGACCCTCAAAAGACTTTTGTACAGTCTGCTGATCTCAGCAGGAATTCTCAGTTGTGCTCTTGCCGAAACCAAAGACAAAGGTTATTCCATCGAAATTCAGGTTGAAGGTTTGCGCGATACCATCTCTTTTATGGCATATCATTTTGGCAATCGCCAATATATACAGGACACCGTTCGTATAGACCATGAAGGGAGATTTCGTTTTGCCGGCGATACAGCCCTCGACAGGGGCATATACATGATAGTATTGCCTGGGCAGAAGTACTTCGAAATTATCATTGATCAGAACCAGCATTTCAGCATTCATACTGAAATGGACAACTTCATTGCAACCATGCAGTTTAAAAACTCGCCAGACAACGAGGTTTTCTACAACTACATGCGATTTCTAACCGTACGCAATGATGAAGCTAACCCCATGCGCCATGAACTGGCACAGGGGCAACCCTCTGAAGCCCGCCGCCAGGAGATCAGGCAAAGGTTGCAGGTTATCGACGAGGAGGTAAAACAATACCAGCAGCAGATCATAAAGGCTAATCCCAACGGGCTTTTCTCACGCATATTACTTGCACAGCAGGACCCTGTTATGCCTGAGCCACCCCTGCTACCCGACGGCACCCCCGATAACGACTTTATGTACCAAACCTTTAAAAGGCTTTTCTGGGAAAATATTGACTTCAGCGACGACAGGCTGCTGCGTACTCCCCTGTTTCATGCAAAACTCAATCAGTACATCACACGGGTGGTGGTACAAATACCCGACAGCATTATTAAAGAAGCCGACCGTATCGTAGAAAAATCAAGGGCCCACCCCGAGATGTTCAAATACACCGTATTTTTCATCACCAACACTTTTGAACGCTCCCAGATCATGGGTATGGATGCCGTATTTGTGCATATGGTAGAAAACTACTATATGACCGGAGAGGCCGACTGGGTAACCCCGGAACAGCTGGCCAGGATCTCCGAAAGGGCTATGGCTCTCAAACCCTTGCTCATCGGCCAGACTGCACCCAACATTACCATGTTCACCCCTGAACGAACCCCTCTCAGCCTTCATGATGTGCAGGCACGTTTTACCGTTTTGTACTTCTGGGACTCTGAGTGTGGCCACTGCAAACGCCAGACGCCACTATTAAAAGCCTTCTACGATAGAATGAAACCACAGGGAGTGGAAATCTTTGCCGCCAATACAGAACCCGATCGCGAAAAGTGGCTCGATTATGTTCAATCCCATAACCTGCCCTGGATACATGTTAACGACCCTTCCAATCGCTCTGGATTTCGCGACAAATACGACATCTGGGCAACACCCCTTATCTTCCTGCTCGATCAGGACAAACGGATCATTGCCAAACGTATTACGGTAGAACAAACAGAGGAAATCATTAAAATGGAAATGCAGCGCTAAGGCTGCATTTCTTTTTTTACCAATAAATTGTGACTGAAAACTACCGGTGCTCCGGACGTAAAAGATCCATGATAGTTTTTACCGGATTGAAAGTAATCAGGGGAACTTCCACAAACAAAGTGATCCATTGGGCCATGGCTCCATTCCACAAACCCGGGAGCTCCTGGGCTTTGAGATCCTTGCCATCTTTACTCTTTATACTGATAAATCCTGTTTGAGGATCGGTGTATTGCGTGAGATCGAAATGTTTTCCTTTACGATCTTTAAATGAGCACACAAGGTCAACAGGATTAAAGTGTGTTGCCTGTAAAAAGATTTCCTTCTGCTGTTTGTCGTTGTGGTCTACCTGCGATGATTCTACGATCTGCAAAGAGAGATTGCCCGTGTTTGGATCTTTTACCCAAAAGGGGCCACCTCCGGGCTCACCCACATTCTTTACCATGCCGCAAATACGGATGGGCCTGTTGAGTAAACTCACCAGAGCATCAAGTCCGTCTTCAAGCTTTTGTGGCAGGGCGGCTCCATCGATGCAAAGCTTGTCGAGAGCAAAACTGCGTGCCGCAATATAATCTGACTGACTAAAGTTTCTGCTTTCAACTTGCTCCAGTATTCTGAATATTTCCTCTCTGTATTTCAGCAGCATACCCCCCAGTGCTTTTTTCCATGCAATGGTTTCTTCCTTGATGCGATCGGGCACCACATTATCGATATTCTTTATGAAGATAAGATCCTCCTTCAGTTCATTGAGGTTTTGGATCAAAGCACCGTGGCCACCTGGTCTGAACAACAGCGATCCATCATGATCGCGAAAGGGCTTATTCTCCATATCTACCGCCAGGGTATCGGTAGAAGGCTTTTGCACCGAAAACTTTACCTCGTAGTTTGCATCAAAATGCTCCTCCCAGCGATTGAGCACATCGCCCGTATGATTGATAAAGCGTCCGCGGTGTTCGGCAGAAACGGTAAAGTGTAAATTTACTTTCCCCGATTCACTGCGTGCATATTGAGCGCCCTCGGCAAGATGCTCTTCGAAAGCTGTACGGTTGTGGTCGCTGTAGCGATGAAAACGAAGCAAACCTTTGGGCAGCAAGGCATATCCCAAGCCTTGTTCGCTGAGCAGCGTTTCGAGCAAAGGCAGGTAGTTTTTGCTTTCCCACAAGCCCAGAGCATCTTTCCCGTTCTCTCCCATCAGCCTCTCCAGGTCATCCCAGAAGGCAAAGGTGCGCAGTTGAGTGAAAAACTCCCTTGCCTGCTCATCCTGCTCCATCAGCTCCTCTGCAGCAGTACCTGCGGCCAGTTTTTCGCGCCAGGTAAAAAGATCCTTAAACATTCGGGTTGCGGCACCACTGGCAGGCACAAACTTAAGCACCTGCATCTGGGGAGCGTGCTCATCGTACCAGCCCACAAAATGATGGAGTTGATTTTCATCCAGCCTCACAATCCCATGGGAGGGAGTTGCAGCAGCGGCAAGCCTGATAAAGGGGAAGCCACTTTTAAAACGTTCAATTTGATGTTGTGCAAGCTGGGGAGTAATGCCCTTTTCCTGGAGTTGGATCAGATCTTTTTCGGTGAACATAACAGGTGGTTTTGATAGGTTTTGTTAATATATCTACGGTAGCAAACCTGCTTTTCAGGTCTATTGTTCAGCATCAGGCATTAAATTATGCTGAAGTTTTTGATTTAAAGGTCTTCATCCCGCACCAGCATAAGGATAGCCGAATGGGGAACGATGTAGTACTTTTCCTTATCGAATTCTATTTCAAAGGCGCTATCCTGCAGAAAAACGGCCAGATCACCCTCGCATGCCTGAAGAGGAAAATAACGGATATTCTCGTGGGCATCCTTCCAGGGTTCGTCAGATTCTACAGGTACCGGAATAGGGTAGCCTGGCCCGGTTCGGATTATATATCCACTTTGTATCTTCCTTTTTTCTTCCACCCCCGGAGGAAGGTACAGCCCCCCCTTGGTCCTTTCTGCAGCACTTTTGGGCTTAATGAGCACCCGGTCGCCCACCAGAATAAATTTTCCAGGATCTTCTCCATCTAGTTTTAACAACATAAAAAGTAGTTTTTTCGGGATAAAACAATGCGCAAACCTAAGGAAATTTTGCTGAATTTAAAATCACTTATTGAATCAGTAATAGGGTTGAAAACCTGTTTTCATAAACTCAAACTCTTTTATCCTGATCCAATGCCTGACTTGCTCGTCAGGAAGGTTATGAGTTTTGGCGAAATCGGTTAGATAAACCAGAAACTCTTGCTCGCATTCAGCATGATCAAGATTAGCGAAAAGAGGCATCTGGTCATTTACAAGGAGAAAATTTCTCATTATACAATTTCGTTCAATGATGATCTTCTGAGAACCCTCGAAGGGTATTTGCCTGAAAGGATTTCGATAACTTACAGAGGGACGTAAGGCCGTTGAAAAATAGCTTACATAAAGTTTGGATGACATCTCCTTCATTTCTTCAGATAATGAAGGATGGAAATACAGGGTATCACTTCCTCTTTGCCACCGCCATTTCAAAGTGTCAGACGGATATTTTCGATGCAAATCGACATGTATTTGTTCAAGTACCCCAGGTTGCTCTTGTAAGCTCATGCTTTTAATAAACCCTGCCCGGGTTATTGTTTCACCCTCCTGGAGGAAATGCTCTTGCCCCCGCATACGTGCAGCTTTATTCTGATGAGAATTCTTATAAACGAACGAGCAATAATTAACCTTAAAGCGGAACCCATTCTCTTGCACATACTTCATAATTCGAAATGCCTCTACCTCTGAGCCAGCCACAAGAACTTTTGGCCCATGCATAAAAACAAATCCCCTGTTCATCAGACGCGGCAGATTATGCGGGGTACATCGCAATTGATGAAGGTTAAGATGATCTAATCCCAGATCATCCAGCTCGTGCAATATAGGTTTAAGCTTTTCCAAACACCCTGGCACAGCGGGTATTTCAACCGTTATGCGAGGAATTATTCCGCGAGCAACCCTCAAATATCGGGTTTGAAAGGAAGTTGCCCCAATATCAAAACGAAGTTCATCCAAACCTGCTTCGGCCAACTCTTTTAACTTTTCTGTTGTAACAAGCAGACCATTGGTATACATCCAGATATACATTTTGTCTCCGAAATACTCCCTGATACGCCTGACGAATAGCAAGCTGCGATCGAAGCTTAAAAAAGGTTCTCCACCACTGAGACTACACCCCTTAAAGCCAAAAAGTTCCAGATAGTGAATATAGTCTTCCACTTCAGAAAAAGTAAAGGTCTCAGTAGAGGGCTCACAAAGCTCCTCCTGTGGTGCAGGACAGTAAAAACATGTTGCATTGCACTTATTGTTTACAAATAAGCAAGACCATTGCCCCTGGGCACACAATTCACAACCGGGTGAAAGTTTTTGGCAATCCAGCTTTGTGTTGTTATATCCAGGAGTACCTCCTCGACCCAAAAGCTCTTTTAAAAGCTTATCCCTCTCTTGCTCAAGGAGTATTGCCTGGTCTGAACTAATCCATAGCATTTCGGAGTAATGCGAAGCAAATTCAATACGGTTGGCTTCAACGTGCAATTGTTTTTCTATAGGGTGAACAACTGAAAAGAAATCGTTATACATATTTGATTGTCAATAAAAAAAACACAAACTAAAATAAGCGTCAGGCGTCAGTCAATAAACCATTGACCCGTCATGATTTCTGCAGTTAAGATACTAAAAAGCGCAATACAGGGTTCTATTATGCCTGCAAACAAGAGAAGAAATTACAGCTAACGCAGCCTTCTCCCGAAAACCTGTCAATAGTATTATGTGTCAAACAGGCACCAAAATAGAGCCCATAAGGTTTATTTGGAAAATTTAAGACAGACATCCTGTGCTTTGAGCTTTTTATCAATTACATACCGCAGCACCTGAAGCACATTAAAACCCGCCATGCCCTAAAACAAACCACCTGTTGCCTGCGTTATTTTGGGAGAATAAATAGTTTTAGCAGCTGTCTTATCCAGCACCAACATACACAAAAAACAAGAATATCATGAAAAAACGACTTTTATTGATCAGCAATTCCACCAATTACGGAGAGAAATTTCTGGCCTGGCCCCGCAAGCAGATTGCCTCCTTCTTAGGTGAAAAAGTCCGCAATATAGCTTTCGTACCATATGCCGCCGCCGATATCTCCTTTGTAGAATACACTAACCTTGTTGCGGAGGTTTTTTCTCCCATGGGCTATACTCTTCGCTCTACTGAAGACATCCAGGGAGCCACCCGCGTTATTGAGGAAGCCGACGCCATAATGATCGGAGGAGGCAACACTTTTCATCTTTTGCATTATCTTCAGCTTAAAGGATTACTGGAGCCCATCCACAGGAAAGTTGAAGAAGGCACCCCCTTTGTAGGCTGGAGTGCCGGAAGCAATGTGGCTTGCCCCAGCATTAAAACTACCAACGATATGCCCATAGTGCAACCCGCTGGTTTCGACGCCCTGAATTTGATCCCTTTTCAGATAAACCCGCATTACAGCGATGCCCGTATACCCAATCACAACGGAGAAACCCGCGAAGAACGCATAAGAGAATTCCTCGAAATCAACCCCGGATATATTGTGGTGGGCCTTAAAGAAGGCTCAATGCTGCAGATAGAACAGGAGAGTGTAAAACTGCTGGGAAGTAAAACCCTCAAGGTTTTCAGAAAAGACCAGCCCACCCTTGAGTATCATCCCAATAACTCCCTGGATTTCATCCTAAAACCTGCTTAAAAGGCATTGTAGTCTTATGCGAGGCCTATTTCCATAAGCGATCCTATGATTCTGTGGATTTGAATGGATATTTCGCAAAAAATGCATGCATCAGCAATGAAATCCCTAACTTTGTTTTCAGCTACTGCGAACAGCATAGAAAAAGCCGTTGCAGCAAGCTTTGCTGAACGTATAACCCAATAAACCCAAAAGAACAATGAAGTTTTCGCGATTTCTGGTGATCCTGATACTGGGCACCTCGTTACTTACGGCCTGTAAGAACCAGGGAAATATAAACGTGCGTCATGTACGGAACCTTGAAACCGGACATACTCTGCAAGGCTATTATTATGCATTACCCCGTACGGTAATTACCGTGGAAGTGGCAGCCATAAAAACAACCGAAACGCCAGGCCCCTTTGCTCAATTTGCCAGCCGGCTGCTTGGGCTGGAAAATGTAATCATGCAACCCTCGGTTTCATGGGAATTGGGCGATGTAAAAATTCGTTCCTATGCCGAACCCGATCCCAGTGAATTCTATTTTGCAGAATTCAACACCCAGAAAAACCAGAAAAACCCTCTTGCTCTTTACCTGAGCCAAACAGGTTTGATCATGAGTGTAAATACCCCTCCTGCCGACGATCCCTCATTTTCGGGGCATATAAGCCCCAGCCGCCAGCAGGCTTTTGGCAGTGAAGCTACATTCAATCATTTCATTGAAACCAATCTGCAGGAGCGCATTGATACAATCATCGAAAGGGTTCGCATGGACACTACCACGGTTGAGCGCAGAACATTGCGCCGCACATGGGTGGAAAAATCTTCAGAGGTGCGTGCCAGGGAAGTGGCTGATTACATCCTCAAACTTCGCAACAAAAAATTCGACCTCATAAGCGGATTTGCAGAAATCCCTTACAGTCGTGATGCCATGAAATATATGTATGAGCAGATGGATCGCCAGGAGAACGACTACCTTGAGTTGTTTACCGGTATCCGCACCCAGAGCATGGTGCGCTACAGGTTTACTTATCTGCCCGACAAGAACAAAACCTCTGAGCCTGAAATACTTTTCTATTTCTCGCGCAACGAAGGAGTAGTAAAGGAAAACCGCAGAGGTGCTGAGCCGGTTTATCTTCAGGTAACCTCTGAAAATGCCACACGCCAGCCTGCTGTGTTCCTGATGAACCCCACCCGCAGCAATGCAGTGGAGCGGGGCTTCTTTTACCGGATTCCGGAGTATGCCAACCTTAAGATTTTCAAAGAAAACAAACCTGTTGCCGATGCACGGCTGCTGATCAGTCAGTTTGGAATAATCACCAGCCTGCCACCCGATGATCTGCGCATAGAGTTCTATCCCGAAACCGGTGCCATAAGATCCATTGAAAGAATAAGACAATAAAAGGGCAACCCTGGGGTAAACAAGCATACCCGGATCAATCAACTTTTCTCATTTTCCTTGGAAACTACAACCGGTCCGGAAATCGATAACATATTAAAACCCATCCAGGCATGAAACATTTTATTATTACCGGTCATAGCAAAGGATTGGGAGCCGGCATTACAGCGGCTCTCATCAACCCTAACCATGCATTGCACGGAATATCGCGCAATGACCAGCCTGATCTGGCAAAACTGGCCACCGCCAAAGGAAGCAACTATTTTTTCTACTCCTGCGACCTGGCTCAGAATGACAGCATCGCTGAGGTAGTGGCACAGGTTTTCCAGAATATTGATCCGACCACATGCACGGGGCTGTACCTGGTAAACAATGCAGGTGTGATCGACCCTATTGGCCCCCTGGAAAGCCTCGATCCATTGCAAATAGACCGCCATCTGCGCATTAACCTGCTTGCACCCGTATTCCTGACACAGCAATTTAGCTTGCTGTCACAAAATTTCAGGACCGAAAAGAGGGTGTTGAATATTTCCTCGGGGGCAGCCATTAATCCCTACTTCGGCTGGAGTGCTTATTGCACCGGCAAAGCAGGGCTGGATATGTTTACCCGTTGCATCGCCACTGAACAGGAGAAGCATGAATTTCCCGTTAAAGCCATGGCTGTTGCACCAGGCATTATCGATACCCA
This sequence comes from Bacteroidales bacterium, assembly GCA_046291875.1. Lineage (GTDB taxonomy): Bacteria > Bacteroidota > Bacteroidia > Bacteroidales > UBA7960 > SKVR01. The sequence continues at coordinate 16,155 of JBKBSF010000013.1, forward strand.
AATGCAGGACACCATACGAGCTACTACAGAGGAGCAGTTTATTCATAAACAAAAATTTGTAGAACTGAAAGAAACCGGAGCCCTTGTACCTGCTGCCATTGCCGGCAAAAAGCTGGCAGATCTGTTATTGTCAGACAATTTTCAATCGGGCCTTATAACCGATATACGCAACCAGTACGCATAATGCTAAGGCCAACCGGCCCGCACACATGCTTTAGCCAAACCCTCTCTCGCCATGGAAAAAATTGACCTTCAGGAGTTTGAAAGTGAATTAAAAGTTCGAAATCTTCAACAAAGTGATTTTGATTCACTTATCAGAATGCAAAAAATCTGTTTCCCGTCCATGCAAACATGGTCGAGACAGAACATTGAAAATCAGCTTTCCATATTTCCTCAGGGCCAGATCGTAATAGAGATTGATGGTATTCTGGCGGCTTCCTCTTCGAGCCTGATCATCGCATCGGAAAACCTTCACCTCGACGACAACTGGGATGCCATCTGCGACCATGGCAATATTGGCACCCACGATCCGCATGGCGATACCCTTTACGGTATGGAAATCATGGTACATCCCGATTACCGGGGTATGAAACTGGCTACCCGGCTGTATGAAGCGCGTAAGGAACTGGCACGGGAGCTCAACCTCAGGCGGATAGTGATTGGTGGCAGATTACCTGGCTACAGAAATCACAAAAGCAAACTCAATATCAACCAATATGTTGACCGCGTAACCAGTAAGGCAATTTTCGACCCGGTACTTACCCCCCAATTGTCCAATGGCTTCTCCCTGAAAAAGGTTATTCATGAATATCTTGACGAGGACAAGGAATCCGGAGGATTTGCCACCTACCTGGAGTGGACCAACTTCGACTATCGTGAGGAAAAGGACCGCAGATACCTGGCGTCGTGGCCTGTAAGGATTTGTGTGGTGCAATACCAGATGCGCCCCATCAGAAGCTTTGAAGAGTTCAGCATCCAGTGCGAGTACTTTGTGGATGTGGCTTCGGGATACCGCAGCGATTTCATCCTCTTCCCCGAAGTGTTTACCCTGCAGCTGCTTTCGCTCTTTCCCAAGGAAAACCCTGGTACAGCAGCACGAAAAATTGGCGAGTTTACCGAGCAATACCTTGAGCTTTTCAGCGACCTGGCAATCAAATACAATATCAATATAATAGCAGGTTCGCATTTTACCCCCGAAGCAGATAAACTGTTCAATGTGGCTTACCTTTTTAAAAGAGATGGAGAGATCGGCAAACAATACAAACTTCATATATCGCCCAACGAGAAACGTTGGTGGGGTATCGAACCGGGCAATAAGGTGGAGGTGTTCGACACCGACAAAGGCAAAGTAGCCATTCAGATCTGTTACGATGTTGAATTTCCTGAAGTTTCACGCATTGCGGTAGAGCGGGGTGCCCGTATCATTTTTGTACCTTTCCGCACCGACGATCGCCAGCACTACCTGCGGGTAAGATACTGTGCACAGGCCCGGTGTATTGAGAACCAGGTCTTTGTTGCCATTGCAGGCACAGTAGGCAATATGCCGCAGGTGGATAATATTGATATACAATATGCCCAATCAGGAATTTTCACTCCCTCCGATTTTTCCTTTGCCAGAGATGCCATTGCCGCCGAAACAACCCCCAATGTGGAAACCGTGATTGTAAACGACATCGATCTTGAGGTGCTTAAACGGCACAGAAACAATGGAACTGTTACCAACTGGAACGATCGCCGTACGGATATATACCAGATTGTAGTCAACGACGATCTTACTCCACCCGTGCCCGAAGACTCCTGATCCGGGCACAATCCCGGCTGCAGTTTTCTCCTGGCAATCCCTGCATTGCTCCTCACTCCGGGCATATTCAACAGGATGGATGGCTTTGTTTTTCCTTTAAAGAGCAGAGGTTGCAAAATCCAAATGATTTTCCTATAATTCTTATTTAATTTTCCCTATATTTGAGGACTTCATATCCCAAAGAGTCTATCATCAAATCAATTTATCATGATCTTCAATTCGCATGGAAAGCATATCCTTACCCTGAGCATATTTGTGCTCTTTTTACTTTCAGGTGTTTCGAACAGTTTCTCGCAAAGAGCTTTTTACAGCACCGACACCCTGCATATTTCAGGTGCGAACATTCAGGACAAAGGCCCCATTCTCAATGCCCTGTTTTGCCATTTGGTTCAGGGAGGAGAAGTACTGGCCCTTCCTCCCGGAGAAGTGCTGGAATATGGGTTGGCAGATGGAAGAGTGTATCATGCACGCACCATTGAAATCAACAACCAGGCTACCAATGTTTTCCTGGAGTTGATCTATAGCGGGCAAACCAGTTTGTACTATTTCCGCAATGCTACCGAAAGTATCTTCTTTCTTCAATCGCCAGAGGGGGAGCTGACACCTGCAAAACGTACGGCAGCGGATGAAGGCCATAGCTACCGGCAGATCCTCAGCGAAATCAGTGCTTCATGCCCTCAACAACAGCAATATACTCCCCTGGTAAGGTTTAACAAAGGCGACATGGCTCTGTTTATGAAAAGGGTTGAACAATGCAGCTAGGCCCCATTCCCTTTTGTGAGAATCGGCATTACAGGTTTTGCTGCTTTTGAGAGATTATCCACCAGCAAGGAACAAGAAACCGCGTATCTAAACCTGCTGGATTTTCCATTGAAGTTTGTTCCCCAAATAGGTGTATTCATAAATGTACCCCTGATTCGAAGTTCTTTCAGCCTTCAAACTGAGCTTGTGTATTCGCGCAGCAATACATCAATATTGCAGGATATCCGCAACAATGCAGGATTTGTTACAGAGGTGGCAGAGTTTTCGTTGGAAAGATCCAGGATTACCACCCCTATACTTATAAGATACACATTGCCCAGAGCATCGCTTCGCCCTTATATAAATCTCGGCCCTGTGTTTCAACTTAACCTTAGCAATTCCTATAAACTCAACAGAACTCCCCAGCCAGGACAACCTATTCCCATACCCTTCGAATTTCCCGACCTGCAAACAGGTTTTGCCGGAGGACTGGGCATTGAATACAGTATTTCGCAAAGAGCTGTTTTTACAGTAGAATGGAGATACAACCTTCTCATCAACCCAAGTAACTTCAATGATCTGCGCGAAACCCAGACTGGTATTGTAATCGGACGAAACTTCTAGCCCCACAACCCATTAGCACAAAATTTCTTTAATAAACAAATCGAACACTTCGACTGTTTATTTACAAAAACCCTCAAAAATGTCAAATTTTGGTATTCCAATGTTTGGCATTTTTTAGTAAACAGCGCCCATAAACCTTAGTAACTTTTAGAGAATTTTTTCTTAATTTTACTTAGTCTAAATTAAAACAACCGAAACAAAAACACACCCATGCAGATGGCACAAATTGCAACCTGCAGCCATTGGTTTATTAACTATATTTCAAAAAAACAAACAACTCGTCGTTATGGATAAATTCAAGATTATTGAGGACAGGATCATTGACTGGATGTCGATCAACGGTATTTATCTTTTGAGGATCAGCATGGGGATCATCTTTTTCTGGTTTGGTTTCCAGAAATTTTTTCCCAACATAAGTTCAGCAGAAGACATTGCCACACGTACCATTGATGTACTTTCGTTTGGCATTGTGCAGGCACCCTACTCTATGCCCATACTTGCCACGTGGGAAACCCTGATCGGGCTGGGATTTATAACCGGAAAATTCATGCGCGCCACCACCGTACTATTGTATGCACAAATGGCCGGAACTATTTTCCCCCTCTTTATCTTTCCAGAGGAAACATTTCACATGGTGCCCCTTGTGCCCACACTGGAAGGACAATACATTCTGAAGAATGCCATCTTTATTACAGCGTCGATGGTTATTCTGGCCTGGGATCAGGGAAAGATCATCAGCAAAGCAAAAAGCAGAAAAGCATTCAGACCTTAACGGGAAAATGCCCCTTCAAACGCCCTTGCATAGTATCGAAACCACGGATCATTTTGTGTTAGCTCTCTGGCAAGGCTGCGCGGATTTGCTGCAGGCTGTTCTGTTCTCATAAACAGAGCAGCCTGTTTTGCTGCATACTCCTGCAGAGGACGGGCTTCGCGGGCATCAATCCTTTCATTTTTAAGGACGTGCAGCATTTTAAGTGCCAGTGCATGGTGGTTTTCATCGGCAAAAAACCTTACAGCAGCCTTTACCAGCGAACTGTTGGAAGAGCCCGAAACAAAGTCGGCCAGGGGTATGTGACGCAACCCACGAAGATGTAACTGTTCCTCCTGTGCATAGGTTTCTGCCCTGCGGTACTTTACAAGAAAAATATCAAACCCCGTTTGCGCCCCCCTGAAATAGGCTGCCTGGGCATCGTTGATCAACTGCTGGTAACCGGCAAGTTTCTCCACATGTGTCAACTCTTTTATAGCCGGACTGAAATCAAAATTACATCTGCCCATGCCCTCATTGAGGGTTATAAGTTCTCTGTAGCTAGCCTCTGCCTCCAGGTAGAAACCTCGTGCAATGCGCTCTTTGATCTCTTCCCACAGTCTATCCCCGCGCTGTATCTCCATTTCACATTCCCGGGTGCGGATCATATTTCCCAGGCTTACAATTCTGGCATTGATAAGGGTATCGCGCCGCAGGTCGTACCGAAGCGCAAATTCGGTGATCTCATTGAGTAAATCCCGGGCTTGTTCTGTTTCGCCTGCCCATGCTCTCAAATGCCCCTCCGAAAGCAACTGGCGCACTTGCTGTGCAGCCGCCTCGGCAGTAATTGCCGGACGTGTTACAGGGGGTTGGGTAACCACATATTCTACCACAATCTGGCGAGCCTGATCGCGCGCCCGAACAGCCTCCTCCTTATGTTCTGCCAAAGCTGCAGGGCATTGCAGTGCGGCATATTTCGAACAGAGATTCAAAGCTTGCTCCAGGGCAACCGCCATGGTGCTGTAGTCATGAAACATTCCCGCCTGCATAGCTTGCTGACGGTAAGAATCCACAACACTTTGAAACAGCATCCACACTTCCGATGCATCTGGAATAAAACTCTGGTATTGCTGCTGGTACTCAAGAGCACTCTCGCCATAGGTAATGGCAAAGGAGAGATTACCGTTGGCAAATGCCCTTCGGGCCACAGAAAGATAACTTCTGTACATACCGTAATGCACCCTTGTAAGACTCTCCAGAAGTTCCGCGGGGCAACTCCATTGCACAAGGTCATTGCAGAAATCCTGCAACCTCTCAAGTACGGTTCTTGAATCCAGATAGCGGCCATCCTCCGCCAGATCTTCAGCACGGGCAATCTCAGCAAAAAACAGTTTTTGGGTAATGGCAACAGCTTCCTCTTTCCAGATGGCAGGTGCTCCCACGCGCCCCATAAAACCTCGAATCCGCAGCATTACCTCTTGAGTTCTGCCAAGGCCCATGTCCATTTGGGCTATTTGACTGTGTGCCGGAATATGCTGAGGGTTAAATACCAGCACCCGTTCGAAAATTACTCTTGATTCGGCCTGCAAACCCTGTCTCAGCAATTCTTTTCCCCTCTCAAACAGAATACTGTCGATGTGTGCAATCCTGATGTTGTACCACTCTCGCAATGCAGGCAACTGGTTTTGCAACAAAACCAGCTTTTGTGTGTTTCCTAAAGGATCTGACCCGGTTTTTTGTATCAACTGCAAAAAGGGGCTGTGAGAGAGGCGGCTGGCAATTACCTCTGCTTCACAAAGGCGAAACTCCTCCAGTATCAGATCCTCCACCCTGGTTTGATCCAGCTCAAAGATCAGTGCCTGGGCTTTTTCCAGTTGTTCTGGTGCCCGGTAGTATGCCGAGAGAGCTTCAAGCAAAAAATCAATCTCCCCCAGGTGGCTTTCTGCATAATGAAAATGGATCCGTTTTATGGAAAATCCGGCAAAAGCATCGGCTCTTTGCCCGTTTAAGTTCAGCAAAACAGCATCGTTGAGCATTTGGGGCCAGGTGAGAGCAACATTGCGAAACTCGAAATGCTGCACCCCATTGCCATTCTTTTGCCTGGCAACAATCTCTATATCAGCCAGACCAGGCAGCATCCAGGGCACCAGGGAAAAGTCACCATACTTTGTATCACCCTCCACATTCATAGATTGAAAAGAGAGTGCCAGTTTATCACCACCCTCATCAGGCCTGAGCAACACCTGCGAGGAAAGGCTATAGGTAGTATACACCCTTAGCTTTTGCCCCCCTTCCGACGCAAGTTGCAGCAGGGCATTCACAACCTGGCCACTGCCATGCTGAACCCCCGGACGAAATCGAAACTCCTGCCGATGCTCAGAGATATTGCCAACTTCTGACGGCTGCCCCATTGCTGAAAGGAACAGGAATGAAAACACAATAAACATCCCCGTTGAAAATATTTTGCTTCGAAATAGAAAAGTCATGAAATAGAAATGTTTTAACAACCTGCAAATATAGGCAACTCAGCGTTGCGTACAAAGAAGTGAATCGATTATGAGGCTCGGTTTTTTCTGTCAGGCGGGCAGGCAAAAAGGAGTACAAAAACAGAAATTATTGTAACTTGCAATCCTATACTTTACGCACTATGAAAGGAGTTTTACATTTTGTCTTAATATTTTTGTTTTGCAGCGCAAGCCTGCATTCTGCCAACGACAATTACCTTTTCGGGGGTCGTGCTGCAGGTATGGGCAATGCAGCCATCACCCTTTATGATTTCTGGGCCATAAGCCACAATCAGGCCGGTCTGGCCCGGATGGAACACATGGCAGCAGGGGTATATTTCGAAAACCGTTTCCTGGTGCAGGAGTTGAGTTTTGGTGCCGGAGCATTTGTATACCCTACTTCATCAGGAGTTTTGGGCGTTAACTTCACCTATTTTGGGTTTGAGCTATACAACGAGAGCAAGATCGGACTGGCTTATGCCAGGGATTTTGGTGAGCGATTCTCGGCCGGTGTTCAGCTCAACTACCACAACACTTACATTGCCGATGACTACGGCAACAAAGGCAATCTGACCTTTGAGCTGGGAGCCATCTTTCAGATTTTACCGCAGCTTTACATTGGAGCACACCTCTTCAACCCCACACGAGCCAAAATTGCCGATTTCGCCAACGAACGCATCCCTACCATTTTCCGTACAGGGCTTTCTTACCATTTTTCTGAGCGGGTAGTAGTGGTAGCCGAAACAGAAAAAAGCGTGAACCACTCTCCTGTTTTTAAGGCAGGTATTGAATACCAGATTACCGATCCGTTTTACATCCGTGGAGGAATTGGCACAAACCCCACCACCAACGCCTTTGGTTTTGGTTTGGATCTGGGCAACCTTACAATTGATGTTGCCACTTCATTTCATCATATCCTGGGTTACTCTCCCCAGATGAGTTTTATCTACCATTTTAAATAAAACCACAACTGATGTTGAAGCATCCTAACCTTTTGGCCATCTCCATTCTTTGCGTACTGATCCTGCTTGGGCTCCCCTATGGTTCATGGGGTCAGGAACAGTCTCCACCGCCCCCACCTCCTCCACCCCAGGTAATAGAGGAGGAAGACTTTCATCAACGTATTGAAAGCATCATTGAAGAAAGTGATGAGGAGATTGATGCCACAGAACTTATAGAAGAACTTGAGCTTCTGCGCCAACGCCCCCTCAACCTCAATACCGCCACTGCCGACGATCTTCGGAGGATATTCTTCCTCAACGACATCCAGATCAACAATCTTATTGTGCATCGCACGCGCTTTGGCAACCTGATAAGTATGCTGGAGCTGCAAAGCATTGACGGTTTCGATCTGGTAACCATACAACGTATACAACCCTTTGTTACCGTTGAAGAGGCGGTAGCCAGACGCAGATTCAATCTAAGCGACATTATGGAAAGGGGCAACAGCCAGTACTTCCTGCGATATCACCGGCTGTTTGAGGAGCAAAGAGGTTTCTCCCCCATATCGGAAGAAGAGTTGGAACGCAACCCCAATGCCCGCTACCTGGGAAGTCCCTACAGATTTTACACCCGCTACCGGTTCACTTACTACAACAATCTGAGCATAGGGGTTACGGCGGAGAAAGATCCGGGAGAGGAATTTTTCAGGGGCAGTCAACCCCATGGTTTCGATTTTTATTCTGCCCACTTCTATTTGCGCGATGCAGGCAGAATCAAATCGCTGGCCATTGGAGATTACCAGGTGCAGTTTGGCCAGGGGCTTACCCTTTGGTCGGGGCTTGCCTTTGGCAAAAGCAGCGAAGCCGTCAACACCAAAAAGAATGGCTTAGGTTTGCGCCCCTATACTTCTGTAGATGAAAACAATTTCATGCGGGGAGCCGGTACAACCCTTAGAACCGGCAACCTTGAATTTACCGCCTTTTACTCAAGCAAACCGCGCGATGCCAACGTACTGGAGGTAGATACCATTACACAGGAAGCACTGGTTATCACCAGCCTGCAACAAACCGGACTGCACCGCACCCCCCGCGAGCTTGAAAACAAAAATGCCGTGCAGGAAACCTTTATGGGATCCAACATTACCTGGCGACGCCCCAACTATCATATCGGGCTAACCGGCTATTACATGGAACTGGGTGCCGAATTCAGAAGAAACCTCTCCTTCTACAACCGGTTCGACCTCAATGAGCGAACCAACTGGGCAGTTGGGGCCGATTACAATTATATTTACAGAAATTTCAATTCTTTTGGAGAAGTGGCCACCAGCCAGTCAGGAGGTATTGCCATCCTCAACGGGGTAATGATGAGCCTCGACCCTCGCCTCTCTTTCAGCATTTTACACAGACATTTCAGCGTAGATTATCAGTCGTTGCTCAGCGTGGCTTTTTCAGAAAACACCCGGGTGAGCAACGAAAGCGGCATCTACTTAGGGATGAATGCACGCCTTTCGCGCACCTTGTCGCTCAACGCCTATGCCGATCACTTCAGCTTTCCCTGGATGAAATTCCGCACCTATGCCCCCTCCGATGGGTATGATTACCTTGTACAACTCAACTATCGCCCCGAACGCCGAATCGAGATGTATGCCCGCTACCGCATCAAAAACAAACCCCTCAACTCGCCCGATGAAAGCCCCATACGCTACCTTGATGATGTAAAAAGACAAAATATCCGCCTTCATATCAGCTACCCGGTAAGCCCGTCGTTTACCTTCAAAAACCGTGTGGAACTGGTTGATTTTCGTCATGGCAACAAAAAACAGAAGGGATACCTCATTTATCAGGATATTGGTTACAGAAGCTTTGCCAGCCCATGGGCCATAACCGCCCGGTATGCCATATTCGACACCGATGGCTTTGATGCCCGTATTTACGCCTACGAAAACGATGTGTTGTATGCTTTCTCTTTTCCCTTCTATTCAGAAAAAGGACACAGAGCATATATTGTGGCCCGCTACCGCCTAAATCGCAACATAGACCTACAGGCACGCCTGGCTCAAACTTTCTACACCAACCGCAACGAAATTGGCAGCGGGCTGGACCTTATTGAGGGAAATACCCGCACGGAGATTAAGGCGCAAATGAGGGTGAGGTTCTGAAAACCACAACCCATGATTATTTTGGCCCGCAATCGATTTCTATTTGCTTTTTTTTAACTTTGCGGAGTTTGCAATGAAAAAACACTTACCCAACAAGTAAAACAAGTCAATTCAATCAACTTTCAACTTAAACCTTTTTAAAGATGAAACAGGGACACCCTAAGGCGCTTTACTATTTATTCTTTGTAGAGCTGTGGGAGAGGTTTGCATACTATGGTATGCGCGCACTTCTTGTACTATACATAGTAAACGAACTATATCACGAACTGGGCGAGGGCTTGGCTGATGCCCGGGGTTTTGCCATTTATGCCGCCTTCGGGGCACTGGTATATGCCACACCGGTACTGGGAGGGATGATTGCTGACCGCTACCTGGGATATCGAAATGCGATTATCAACGGTAGTATTATGATGGCCATCGGGCTTTTCCTCATGTCCTTCGGAGCTCCTACCACTTTTTATGTGGGATTAGGCTTCCTGGTTACCGGTAATGGCCTCTTCAAACCCAATATCTCCTCCATGGTAGGAGGATTATACCCTGCAGGTGATCCCAGAAGAGATGCTGGTTTTACCATTTTTTACATGGGGATCAACCTGGGTGCTTTTATCTCGCCGCTGGCATGTGGATTTGTGGCCATGCACTTTGGCAGGATCTACGGATTTGGATTGGCTGGCATTGGAATGATCATTGGGCTTTTAATATTCCAGTTTGCCATTAGCCGTGGAGTGTTTGGCATCAATGGAGAAGCTCCTCGCACTCCTGAGAGCCAGGCAAAGACATTTGGAATTTCCAGACAGTTTTTATCAGTAATTCTTTCCTATGCCTCCGTACCTCTTCTCACTTTCCTGATTTACAAGAGTGAATTGGCCGGTTGGATGCTTTATACCGTGCTTGCATTGGTAGTATTTGTAGTTGGTAAATCATTCTTTGAGATCACCCGCACTGAAAGAGAAAAGATTATTGCCATTTTTATCCTGGCATTTTTCAGTACAGTTTTCTGGGCATTCTTTGAGCAGGCAGGTAGTACCATTACCTTGTTTGCAGAGCGGAATGTAAACCTGATTTTCATGAATGCTGAGCAGACCAACAGCATCAACCCATTGTTTATCATAATGCTTGCCATCCCCACATCCATGTTCTGGACGTGGCTGGCCAATTTGAAGTTAAACCCTTACACACCCTATAAATTTGCTTTGGGTATTGCCCAGCTGGGGCTTGGCTTTTTGGTTTTTGCCCTGGGTGCTCGTTTTGCATCCGAAACCGGCATGGTTCCTCTTAACTTCCTTATAATCGGATATTTCCTCATCACAACAGGAGAACTTTTCATCAGCCCCATTGGTCTTTCTATGGTAACGCGCCTCTCCCCGGCCAAAGTAGTTTCCTTTATGATGGGTGTATGGTTCTTATCCATGTCGTTTGCGCAGTATATTGCAGGATTTATTGCACGTTTCACCACCCGCGATTTTACGGCCAATGGAGGTCTGCTGGAACGCATTGCCGAACGCGTTACGGGTCTCAGCCCAGAAGTTGTGGCAGAAAAGGGGGGTGCTTTCAGCACACTGCTTTCCTACACTAATGTGTTTTCTTCCATTGCAATCATTGCTTTTGCTACAGCATTGCTGGCAGCTATAGCCGCTCCGCTGATCCGCAAACTAATGCACGGAGAACATTGATGCAACTCAAAACTCAATTATACAAAAAAACCGCTGTGCACAACACACAGCGGTTTTTTTTAAGTCACCGGGGAGGTTACCATCCCGGCCAGAAATTCAACCCCCATGTACCGGGCCAGCGCTGGTCGATGGCAAAGGGGAAAGCATAATAGGGCTCCAGAATCAATGCTCCAAACAGATTGATCCGCAAGGAGGGTCCGGTACTGAATACCGGGAAACGCATCTGGGAATTACTTCCCGACTTGCGCCAGGTAAGATCCTGCCCTTCATTCCATGCTATACCTGCATCCAGAAACCAACCCAACTCAGTAAAGAAGAAACCACTGGAGATCAATGCTAATCTTTCAGGGCCTGTGAATGGGGTTTTGATCTCTATACCCCCCAATAGTACACGCGTACCCAACAGGTTATCAAAGGTAAAAGTCTCATCAAAAAACTCCTGTTGATTGCGGTACAGCGAGTTATAATCGAAACCCCTCAAGAAATTGGGATATCCCAGGAAGAAATCAAAGGTACTGTATTGACGGCCCGGGTTGCGCGGATCATCACTGATTGGAATCTGACCATAGCGCCCATAGTGCGCCATACGGAATGCCAGGGCAATGGGCTTGCGGAAATAGTACTGCCTGTAATCGGCAATTACATTGAACATATTTACCCGCTCCCGGGCATTGAAGAATACTTGCTGGGCCTGCTCCATGTCGCCATCGCGCCGGAACACATTCATCACTCCAAACATTTGCTCCACGCTGAACCGGTATCGATGCCCCGCCATGGGCGATGCCATACCAAAGTAAGAGTTATCGCCCACATAACCCAGGTTTATGCGCTGCAGATTGAAACCCCGTGGAGTTTCTCCGCGGCTTCGGTCCTGCCCCAGGTAAAACAAACCATCGGCACTGTAATAGGTATGAAAGATGTCTCTCCGGAAGTAATACCATGCTACACTCCCCCCGACCTCAATACGTCGGGTGGTGGAGATAGGATAAAAAGCAAACAACCCAACCTGATCTTCAAAAGTGCGCTGTATAACAAACTGCACATCGCGCACCGGAATGGAATCATTGATAAAGTCGACATCAAAGTTTAAAAAAGCAAACGGATAAGGAATATGAGAAGCACTGGCTCCCCAGTTGATACGGCGTTTCTGATTGATATAGCCAACCTGCCCTCCAAAGTCATAAATTTCTCCGTTCACTGCCAGTACGGAAAACAGCTGATGATTTCCTACAATATCGCTGAACATCATAGCTACACCGCCCGACATTCCGGTACCAAAGCGGCTGGTAGCAACTCCCACACCACTGCTGCCAATAAAAGAGAGGCCAAACCTTGATCTGAAATCTTTTACCTGGAAAGAATCTACCGGAAAAACACTCTCCCGGCGTTCTCGCTTAAAGAAACCGTCTACTACCGGCAGAGTGGAGCGGTTCATGGGAGGAAGTGTAGCAGCAGTCATGTCGATATGCATTGGATCCACTTCCACACGCTCAAAATCTTCGGGTGACGCTTTGAATATACTGTATTTACCCTCGCTGAAATAGCTGTAAGCCACCCGCCCGGTATTTCGCGCTACGCTGATAGAGGGCGACAAATGGGTTATCCCGCTTATACCGGTGTAAAAATTGGTCAGCCGGAAAACACTTTCATCCTCAAGGTTGAGGTAGTACAAATTGCGAAAGCCATCGCTGTTCGACAGAAAATAGAGCCCTTTTTGTTCGGGATCGAACTGGGGGTTGAGGTTTTGTGCCGAGGGGAAGATATCAAATACTTTCACGGGGCGTCCGGGCGCCTCCATATCCATAATCCCCAGATTAAAGCTATAGCTCAAGGTATCGGGGTCGAATCTTGGGGGCAGCAGATCGGTAGCAAAAGCAAGGTAGCGACCATCGGGCGACCAGGTAGGGTGAATGTAGGAGTAACGGTCGTTGGTGAGTTGTTCCACCCGTCGGGTTTCCATATCTAGCTTGTACAAATTACCAACACCATCCACCAGGCCAGAAAATACCAGGTAGCGACCATCGGGCGACCAGGAGGGGTTGTTCAGTGCAGGCACCCCTTCCACTGGAATATGGCGGGTGCGTCGCGGACGGTTTACATCTACAACCACCAGCTGATTGCGGCCCCGCTTTACAGCAACATGCACAAACTGACGACCATCGGGCGACCAGGTGCCTACTGATTCGAAAAAGTTGAAAGCATCAATATCAGCACTGCGTGTGGTACTGGATAGCTTCCTTATAACCCTGCCGGTTTCGGCATTGGCAAGAAAAAGATCCAGTGAGAAAAGATCTCTTTCCGAGAAAAAAGCGATGTGCCTTCCATCCGGACTGAGGGAGGGCGAAATGTTAAGGTTTCCTCCATTGCTCTCGTCAATAAGTATTTCACCCACCGGTTGATGCAAAAGGCTATCTTTCATGAATGATTCAAAGTGTGTAAGGGTAGCGCTCTTCCACAGATTGGAAACGGTATGTGCGTTCAACCCTATCACCCGCTCCATTGCCCTTTCATACCCAAACTTGGCCGTTTCGCGATACAGAGGAACAATTACATCATCGCCCCAGGTTCGTCCCAGAAATGCCACAAAGGCATGCCCAAAGCGGTAAGGGTTGTAAGAATAGTTGCGCGTCATATCGCGTAGCGACGGAAAGTCGTCTTGCTTTAAGGCATCGCGCATGATCATGGCGGTATGCGAATCTACGCTTCCGATAGAAAAATACTCTGCCATACCCTCTACCAGCCATAGAGGCAGGTTGCGCAGCGAGTTCAACGACAATGAATCATCCACAAAAAGGGCTCTGAAGTGAAAAACGTGCACCAGCTCATGCCCGATCACGTGATCGGTCTGAGCATTGGTTTCCAGCACCGGAATTACCACCCGGTTTTTAAGAGCTTCGGTAACACCCTGCGTTCCAATGCCTATAGTGCCACTCACAGCAAGCGTTTGCTGAAAATCAGGATGGTTCTGATAAATAAGAATAGGACTGGGCCGATCGAAAGTATCTTTAAACAATTTCTGATGGCGAATGTACCATCGCTCAAAAGAATTGGCCAACGCATTGATGACCGAATCATTCTCGAAATAATGGTAAATCGTAAAATTGGGAGACTGGTAAACCTGCCAGTCGAAGGTTGCATAGCCAGGTCGGTTACGCCCAAAGTACTGTGATTGTGCTGGTTGCACATACATAAACAGCAACAAGAAAAGCAAAATCCCTAAAAACGGAGTTCTTGCTGCGGTTCGTTCAAAAGGTTGGGTTGTCGGAAACATAGTCAGTATTTTTAAGGTCTGGTCGATTTGTACGATTGTGTTTGCCAGCAAAAATTATACCTGCAACGATATTTTTACTTCCGGCAATAGCATAAACACGTTGTTTTATGCTTTGTTTAGAGAGAATAACAGATGTATGGGATTCAGAACATGTTTTTGGGAAACTCACCAAACACGCAATAAAAGTAGTATTTATCGGAATGGATGGAAACTTTTTTTTGATCACCTGAGCGTTTAATTTTTTTCTGGTTTAATCTCAAAGCCTTATTTTTAAAGAGAACCTGAATGCTGCATTGTTTTTGGGATATGAGGTTATTACGGAATAGATTTTCACTTTTTTTTTGCATTTTTGCAGCCTAATCAAAACACAATGCTCGAAATCAGCGAAAAGTACTTCGAAAAGTTCCGGAAAAACATCATCGGGATCGACCAAACTTTTGTTTCCCCTTACGGTATTCAGAAACTTCTTTACGCCGACTGGATTGCCAGCGGCAGGCTCTATGGCCCCATAGAAAAGACACTTCAGGAAAAATTCGGGCCCTTTGTAGGCAACACCCATACCGAGGCCAGCGCAACGGGCACCCTGATGACCAATGCATACCACTATGCACACAAAAAAATAAAAGAGCATGTAAATGCAGGTCCGCACGACGTAATCATTACAGCCGGAAGTGGTTTTACCACCGTAATCAATAAATTTCAGCGGATCCTGGGTTTGCGGGTTTGCGGAAAGCTTTCGGCAGGCAAATGCATGCAGGAGTCTGAACGGCCCGTGGTGTTTATCTCACATATGGAGCACCACTCCAACCACACCTCGTGGTTCGAAACTACTGCCGATGTTGTTGTTATCGGACCTGGCGAGGATATGCTCATTGACCTGAACAATCTGAGAGAAGAACTTGAAAAACACAAAGACCGCAAGTTGAAAATCGGCTCTTTTACAGCCTGCTCCAATGTTACCGGGATACGTACTCCCATTTATGAGCTGGCGCGTATTATGCACGAAAACGGGGGATTGTGCTTTATTGATTTTGCTGCCTCAGCACCCTACGATGAAATCAATATGCACCCGGGCGACCCGATGGAAAAACTCGACGCCATCATGTTCTCTCCACACAAGTTTCTGGGTGGGCCTGCCACACCAGGTATATTGATCTTCGACTCGGCCATATACAACTCAGAGGTACCCGACAACCCGGGTGGTGGCACTGTAGACTGGACCAACCCCTGGGGCGAGTACAAATACATCGACGATATAGAACTCAGAGAAGATGGAGGAACGCCGGGCTTTCTGCAAACCATCAAGGCCGCCCTGGCCATCAACCTGAAAGATCAGATGGGTGTGGAAAACATTCACAAACGGGAAAACGAATTGCTTACCATTGCTTTCGCTGAGCTTGACAGTATCCCACGGCTTAAGATTCTTGCTTCCAATACCCGCGACAGACTTGGGGTAATCTCCTTTTACTTTGAAAACATCCATTACAACCTGGTAGTAAAACTCCTAAACGATCGCTATGGCATACAGGTAAGAGGAGGCTGCGCGTGTGCAGGCACCTATGGGCACTTTCTTCTGAATGTGGATTATGAGCACTCTCGTACCATCACCTCTAAAATCAATACCGGCGACCTGTCGGACAAACCCGGTTGGGTTAGGTTGTCGCTGCACCCTACCATGACAGACATTGAGCTGCAAACCATAATGGCAGCACTGAAAGAGATCCAGAAAAATCACGAGAAATGGGCACGGGATTACCGTTACAATAACAAAAACAACGAGTTCAGGCACTATAAAGCTCCTGCCGACTATTCTGATTTTGTAAAAGATTGGTTTAAACTTGAGGCGCCCCCCATGTGATGGCCCAAAACAACATCAATTGTTGAAAAGACGCTGCAGACGCCCCACCTGGGTATTCCACCACATCTGAGTAAACTCCAGATCGCCAGGTTCGGCATAGTCGCTTACAACAAGGCCTGACTCCCCCGATACGGGCTCATGGGTAATCTGCATCTCCAACATAAAACCCTGGTGGAAATCGTCAGTCCATTCGAACCGGACAAACTCAGGATCTTTAAACTCAAGCAATTTGGCAGATTGAAAACTGCCCTCCCATTCAAAATGATACTCGTCTTCATGTACGGTTACTTTATCGGCAAACCAACGGCCGAGCCCCTCTGAAGTACTGATCAGCGTGAAAAGCAATTTGGGTGTTACCTTGAGGGGAAATTCAAGGGTAAATTTCTGTAGAGGAGTCATAGTCAAATACTTTGATGAACTTTGGCTTTTGTGCAATATACGAAAAAAAGGTCTGCAGATTTATGTTTGTTCTATTATTTTTCAACCACTTATTAACAAGATCAATCGCAAAAAGAACTACCTTTTGATATGGCCTGAACCAAGTGGATTTTCTGTGGTTTTTACTCAGGAATTTTCTTTAGGTTTGCGCAGACTTTACAGACACCCATTTTATGCAAAAAAGCAATTACCTGGTTTATGTCCTCACCCTTTCAGCTGTTGCATTCTGGGGGCTCTCCTATGTTTGGATGAAGGTGGTTTTCCAATACTACGATCCCATCACCACCATGTTTATCCGCCTGAGCCTGGCCTCGGTTTTTATGTATACCCTGCTGGCTATTATGGGCAAAAAGGAGAAAATTCAGAAAGAAGACTATCCGGCCTTTTTAGCGCTTTCCTTCTTTTCACCCTTTTGCTATTTTATCGGTGAGAGTTTTGGACTGAAACTGGTATCACCCACCATAGCAGCGGTAATCATTGCCACCATACCCGTATTTACTCCCTTCCTGGGACACTTTGCCTTTGGTGAAAAAATCACCAAACTTAACATCGCCGGTTTTGCCATTTCCTTTACCGGGGTAATGATTATGGTGCTGGATTTCGAATTTCGCTTCAGTGCCTCCCCCGCAGGGGTAATGTTGTTGTTCTTTGCCGTGGCAGCGGCACTGGCCAATATTCTGTACCTCAAAAGGCTGGCCATGAAGTATAGCTCCACCACCATCATTAAAACACAAAATCTGCTGGGCGCATTGTTCTTTTTGCCCCTGTTTCTGATCTTCGACTATCAGAAATTCATACAGGTGCAACCCACCGGTGAGCTGGTATGGGCACTGCTCAAGCTGTCGGTATTTGCCTCTACCCTGGCGTTTATGTTTTACACCATTTCGGTACGAAAAATCGGGGTGGCCCGCACCTCCATCTTCAGCAACCTAATCCCCGTTTGTACGGCTGTATTTGCCTTCTTTTTACTGGGGGAAAAAATTGATGCCAGCAAGATCGTAGGAATGGTGGTTGTAATATCAGGATTGCTGCTCACCCAGAGCCTCAAACTGAGCAAACTGCGCCGCAGCGCAAAAAATGCGGAAGAAATAACCCCCAATGCCGGCTGAAAAACTTTTCAAGAATATTTCTTGTAATTTAAAATTCTTTACTATTTTTGCACCACTCAAAACGACAGCCCCTAAGGCTGCCAGCCTTGAGAAAGTTCATTACAAAACCTGGCGGGATAGCTCAGTTGGTTAGAGCGTCGGATTCATAACCCGGAGGTCACGAGTTCAACTCTCGTTCCCGCTACCACCCAAAAGCCCGAAAAGCAATTGCTTTTCGGGCTTTTTTGTACATTAGCTGCATGGATTGCCGCAAAATCATTCATATTGACATGGACGCCTTTTTTGCCTCTGTGGAGCAGCGCGACAACCCTGCATACAGGGGAAAGCCCCTGGCTGTTGGAGGGGGTGGTGAGAGGGGTGTGGTGGCGGCCGCCAGTTACGAAGCCCGCAAGTTTGGCGTACGCTCGGCTATGCCCGGCATCCAGGCGCGCAAAAAGTGCCCCCAGATCATTTTTGTGAAACCACGCTTCGACGTTTACAAAGCCGTTTCCAGACAAATCCAACAAATCTTCCTGGAATACACCGATTGGGTAGAACCCCTCTCGCTCGACGAGGCCTACCTCGATGTTACGCAACCTAAAAAAGGAAAGCACTCTGCCACTCTTATCGCCAATGAGATCAGGCAAAGGATCTTTGCTGAAGTGGGTCTGTCGGCTTCAGCCGGCATCTCCTGCAACAAATTCCTGGCAAAAATCGCCTCCGACATCAACAAACCCAATGGCTATTTTGTGATCCATCCCAAAGATGCAGCCCGGTTTATCGAAGAGCTCTCCATAGAGAAGTTTCATGGAGTCGGGAAGGTTACTGCCGAAAAGTTCCGAAATCTGGGCATTCACAATGGATCCGATCTTAAAGATGCCGGACTGGAGACCCTTGTGAAACATTTTGGCAAAAACGGTTTATTCTTTTTTGACATTGCCCATGGCAAGGACACCCGCCAGGTAGAACCCCAGCGCGACCGCAAATCTATCGGGGCGGAGAACACCTTTACAAACGACCTTGCAGACCCGCAAGAGCTCCACATGGCCATGGAGGAGATATGCAACACCCTGGTGCAACGCATGAACCGCGCTTCAGCATGGGGGCGTACCCTTACCATCAAGGTGAAATACCACGACTTCCAGCAGATCACCCGAAGCAAAAGTTTCTCCGGCCCCCTGCTATCGGGTTCTGATATTCTGCGTGTGTCATGCGAGCTGCTGTTTGAACACCGCGATCCGCAAAAACCCATCCGGTTGCTGGGCATAACCCTCTCGCAACTGGAAACCCCTGGCGACCACCAGGGGAAGCAACTCAGAATCCCCTACCCAGAGGAAGGAGAAGCCTCTCAGATCATTACCTGATTACGATCCTTTCGGTAAGTCGCATAAATCTGTTTTGCACCACCAGCAGGTAGATACCTGATGGAAGACCCTGCAGATTACCCACCGAATGCTCAATTCTACCCTGGTCATCTGTAAGCAGTTTATCTGCCCGCAATTGTCGTCCGTGCAAATCGTGCAGGGTGATCCAAACTTCCTGATGTGCATCAGAAGTGCTCAGCAAGACCACTACCCTGCCCTCTCTTACGGGATTGGGAAACACCTGCATCAAAGCCTGAACATCCTGCCTGATCTGAACAGCCACCATAGCAGAAACCACTGAGGTGCCGTCGAAATCGGTCTGGCGCAAACGGTAATAGGAGATCCCTGTCAAAGGTTGTTCATCCACCAGGCTGTAGTGCCTGCGCTCACTGGTGGTTCCTGAGCCTGCAACAAAACCGATGGGTTCAAAAACTACCCCGTCGCTGCTACGCTCCACGGTGAAGAAATCGTTGTTAAGCTCCGAGGCTGTGATCCACTGCACCCGCACCGCTTTGCCTTCAACCGTGGCACTGAACGAAAGCAATTCGACCGGCAACGGATTGTTTTGCTGTGAATTCTGGTCGGAGCCAAAGGTGAACAGCCCTGTACCGGTGATCAAATTGGATTGAACCCAACCACTTGTGGCTGAAGTTTGGGAAGATTCACTATACCCTTGATCAATCCATTTGTTGACATTGGTGTCGAAGCGTGACACCAGCAAAAACTGAGGATGGGTAACCCCACTGAACTCACTGTCTTCGAAGTACAGCCTGATCCTTCCGTTGGGGGTGCTTTTGGCTCCCACGCTCTCCAGGCTCCAGTACTCTTTGGAGCTAACACGATAAATGGGAGATTCTCCTAAATCCCAGGAAGGATGGGTTTCTGCAAAATAGGCTGCCTCCAGGATGGTACCTGGAGCCATAGATCCTTCGGGCCTGAATTCCACTCTGCCCAAGCGGCCATCGTAACCCACCGGAAACACAAAACCACCGGTTCCTGCTTTTTGCAGCGGTCCCTGCACAAAACTTGTGGCAGAAGCACCTGAAACGCTGGCATTGTTGCCCAGCCGAAGCGTATGCAAAGGAGTGGTAAAAACCCGCCCTGAAACAAAATTCAATTGACTTTGGATCTCGGTGGTTCCTTCAATGATCACCCCCTGAGGGTTGGCTACAGAAAGGATATTCAACGCGCTGTTGCCCGTAAAAGCACCCTGTATACTTTGTGCTGTGGTCCCTTGCATGTAAATAACCGCATTGCCCGATTGGCCGGCCTCAAAAGTTGCACCCGCATCTTTGATCAGATCACCCCCAAGCCTGATGTAGTTTTGGTTGGACTGATTATCAAGCGAGACATTGTTGCGAATTTCAAGATTGCTGTAGAGAGTAAGATCACGAGCAGGCAAAGTGCGGCGACCCGAACCACTGAATACCAGACGGTTTATCCCCTGCACATTGGGCCAGTAAGCAGGATCCATAGTATAATCCGTAGCAGTACCACCATACTCAACGGTCCCCTGGCCCGGGGCCAGCAATGCATCGTACTTCCCGATGGGAAGAGTGGCACTTTCCAGGTAAAGCCGTCCATTGCCTGAAACCTCGCCCAGGTAGTGCCCCGAGGTAGTGCCCACATCAAGCGTGCCCTCAATTTCGGTTCTGTAGGCAATACGCGGATCGGAGCCGGTAGTCACAGTAGTTCCCGGAGCAATTTCAACAATCTGACCCAGGGGCCCGCCCGCCGGAACCGGATCCGAATTGGTCAGGTTGGTCCATAAACTACTATTGCCCCAGCTGCCGGAAGCTATACTACGAAACCGCAGTACAACATCAGGGATGCTGCGACCTGCGGTGTACTCCCCACTTATGGTATTGGTGGCAGACAGGTAGGGGTATTCGAAATAATTGTCATTTTCAAATAACAGACTTTCGGGCAGCTTAGACCAGGCTTCATTGAGCAGTCGTGCAGGATAGTAATCCGACTCATTGCCGGTTACATCGGCCTGCAGGTAATGAAAACGCAATGTTGCCGCGAAATTTGACATATTCTGAGATACCAGTTTCCAGTAGCGGCCAAGGTTATCGGGCTCTGTAGCATTGGGGTGCTTGCTGTCTATCAGCTGCACATCCACCCAGGGAGTGGCAGGGTTTTGGGTAACCGAAAATTCCATGGGGGTATATTTACCCGTTACCCCCAGCGGAAGCAAAAAGTTGCCAATACCATTGATAAAATAGCGAACCCCGGCATCATTGATATTGCCATTGGAGCGTATCATCCGACTGAAAGAATAACCTGTTGAATCAAGGCTGTGGTTGGGCCCCAGCGTAAGCCGGAAACCCTGAATGTCGAGAATTCCATTTTGAAAAACAAGGGTATTGTCCACAAACAGCGAATTCAGAAGGCGCACTCCGCTGGTATTGTTGATCACCATTCGGCCTACTGTGCCATTTCCGTTGATGGTTTGCAACTGGTTGCCGGAGAAAAGAAGCCCACCCACACTGGCGGAGCTGCTAATATGGGCAGCCTGGTTCATCAGATTGCCTTTGAGCTCTATCAGGTTTCCCTGGTCGTACAAATTGCCCGAAAGGATCTCCATATTTCCCTGAACCGTAAGATGACTGGTAAAAACATCATCCAGCAACAGCTCTGTCTCAGGCTCAATCACCAGATTGTGAAAATCAACACTTCCGCTGATATGCTGCGAATTACCAGCCATGAAAACTTTCTTATCAGCCGAAGAGGTAAAGGTTCCTCGTCTGATCAGATCGCCCTGAAGGGTAAGATCCTGAACGTTGGTCTGGAAGGTGGTGCCGGTGGTGATCTCCAGATCGCCGGCAATGGTGAGGGGCCCTGCATATTGCCAAACCTCCAGCGTATTGCCTCCACCTTCCACTTTTACATGGGGCAAGGGCACTTTGGATTCGATTTTGAGAATTTGGTTCACATTACCTACATCATTATAATTTAAAGACCCCAACCCCAGGTACAACCGGGCCTCCTCTCCGATCTCAAACTCCGAAGGATCGAGCAATAAAGTGGCCATAAAATTATTGTTGTGACTTCTCACAATCCTGAGGTCTCCGCCCAGAAACCTGAATGAGCTACCCTCGCGGAATATCTCAAACACAGCTCGCGTATTCACGGGGGCTGAGAACCGACCCACCGTTACAGATCCTCCCGTTTGCAGATACTTCAAAACACCGGTTTCGAATGTGCTTGAACTCCTCAACTGTGCAGCCACCACAAGTTGGGCATCATCGTGCACCTCCAGGGTGGCCTGGCTGCCACTGCCGTATTCGATGTAGGAATTATCTGTCATCAAAAGTTTTCCTTCTCCTTCCAGGCGCAACAGCCCATCCAGCCTTATCCCTCCGTTTCCGGAAGCCCGGGCGGTTGCACCACTGAGAATCAGGCCTGCAGTGGAGGGAATGGCAAAAACGTTGTTAGCAGCACCAGCACTGTTCAACCACACCTCGATACCGCTTTGCTGTAGCTCCAGGGTGCCGTTTAGCAACGTTATGGGTTTCACGGATCCGCTGGCATCATTCCACAGGTCGAAATCGCTGACAAAAGCAAAGGTATGGGCCTGGGTAGTGCCCTTGTTCATTATCAGACGGTAAAAGCCTGGCTTATTGCCACTGATACGCTCATACACGTTATCGGAGTTTCCTGTAAGTTCAAGTGCAACCCTGGTATGGCCGGGATTTGCCGTACGGAAAAGGTTAATGCTTCCATCGAATTGCAGAATATCTCCCCCCACCCGCAACACGTGGTTGAGAGTGCTGGCTGCATTCTCTGCATACAGCTCACTGGAAGCGGTCTCTACAAGCACATTGCCCCTGACATCAAGGGTGCGTGGTTGCCCCAGGGCTGCAAAGCGCAGCCTGCCCCAGCGTGTTGGTTGTTCTCCCAGCCGAAGGTTGCCCAGGATGGTAAGTTCTGCCCCCGGAGCCTGCGAGAGGCGCACCTCGATGCTGCGTGTTACCCAGAAATTGCCCTTTACCAGTATGGGCTGGTCGGGCAATGTAAAAAATGCAGGTGTATCATTGGTACTCTCCAATCGAACATTGGGAAAAACGGTGATCTGGCTGGGTAGTGTAAACACTCCATTGGGGGTTTCGGACTGGAACACAAACTCCGATCCTGCCCCCTCTGAAAATTCGCCAAAATCGCCGCTGATTACCGGGGTTTGGCTACCCAGCATCAGGGCAACGCGCCCCTCGCCCGCTACATTACCCAGGTTTACTTGCGTATTATGGTCGCGGATGTACAGCCAGGGGTAGTTGTCTCCATTGTTTACAAAAGTAACCCCACCCACTTGCACATCATAATTGCCAATCTGAACCTTGTGTGATCCCGTAGGCTCAAAGCCGATGCGAACCAGGTCGCCAGGCCCGGGAATGGCACCTCCTGTGTCGGCATCCCCGGTATGGCTGGCAAACGACCATGTATTGGGCTGATTCCACTGCTTCGGGGTCCAGTCTGTGGTTTCCCGGCTGAAGAACTCCCGGACCTTACCCACAAATTTATCCTCTTGCGCTGCGGTATATTCTCCTATTTCAAGAGAAAAACCCTCTCCATTGCCATCAAACACTACCAGATTCTCATCCTGATCAAAATTTTTCTCATTTTCGTGTGAACGTTCAAGGTTTACAATCTTCCCGGGCACGAAAGGCTCCGGAAGGGGTAGCGGTGGAAGATCATCGGGATCGAAGGTAAAACTGTAACGATCCACTGTCGGCAGATGGGTTACTTCGCTGTGGCGTATGCGCCAGTAATAGCGCAAGGCCGAATCGGGTAAGGCGTTGGCCAAAGTAGGCAATTCCATGGCCACCGGGTTCATTTGCACATAAACCGGCTCCGATACATTGCTGAAAGATGCTTCCAGAGGAGTGTAACGGGGATTGTCGTTGGCGGTGGTTCCCATGGGGAACAGCAGATCACCATCAGAGGAGAGCCTTCGGATCAGCCCTGCATCGGAGTGATTTCCGGCAGTGGCAATCATTTTATCCTTCGAGAACCCGCTTCCTTGCAGCCCATCATTGAGGGTTATACCAAATTGCTGCAGATCAAATACCCCCTGGGTGAGAATAAGATTTTGAATCTGGGGGATGGAGTTGTCGTAGAGCCGAACGCCATGACTGTTATTGATCTCCAATCGCCCCACAGCGCTGTGGGAATTGTCTATCGGTACCCGTATCTGCTGGAGAGCGGTCCCCTGCATGACCAGGCGACCAGGTTCTACCGTGGGCCCTAAAACTGAACCCAGGAAAAGATCACCGGTAAGCACCAAAGGATGCATTTGGTAATTGAGAATACCCTGCTCCAGTTGCAACAGGCGGGTAACTCTGAAAATCTCTGTTGCAAGTAATCTGTCAACACTCTGAAATGCAAGAAAGTGATCGGGTTCTGCCTTATTCACCGAAAGGGTATCCACCTCGAACAGGCTTGTTGCACTTTGAATATCAAACACCCCTGAGCGGTCGCCCACAAAAGCCAGGTGCGATCCGGCTCCCAAAAAACCGGCACCATCCTGTATCTCAAAATCTCCATGGATCAGAGTCCTGTTGCCATTGAGGTTCAACCGGGCAGGGGTAGTGCCTCCCAAAATAGTAAGTTTATTGAGCACCTGCAACGGCCGGGCAGGTTGGGCAGGCACCGGCCCCCCTCCCGGATGGGCTGCCAATCGAAACTCCGGGTTAGTTGTGGTAGATCGCTCCAGTATCAGATTGTAAAAAGGAGCCGTGGAGTTGATGATGAAATTCTTGTTGGGTCTGTCCAGAATACATCGTACTGTACCCTCCTCCACTGTGATGTTGTCTTTATCAGCAGCTATCAGAATGCCACCACTATCGCCCGAACCTCCACTTTTGGGATTGGAAATAATCAAGTCACCCCCGGTCATGGTAAAGCTGTTGGTGGGATAGGGCAGACTGAACCGATAGTGATTACTCTCACCATTAGGGCCATTGACTCTCAACGTTCCACCGGTTTGCACATAGGCTCCGCGATGCACACCAGATATTATAGATGTTCTCACTATGTGTGCTTGCCCATTTCCTCCGTTGACCCGAAAAGTACCAAACTCACGAATGGTAACCCCCTCATTGCCAAAAGCCAGGAGTTCCCCATTGTTGAGAGTAAGCCGGCCATACACTACGATGGCAAGGATAGTATTTGAGGGAGCCAGCAACCGGCCTCCGTCAACAATGATCTGGGCATCGCGGTCAATATTGTAGTTTTGATTGGAACCGGATCTCAGCTGAGGTATCTCAATATGATCGCCGATCACTACTGTGCCGGCCAAAAGCCCCAATGCATTGGGATTGGTAATATTGGGAGGGTTTTCTGATTGTGCAAAATTATTTCTACCCAGAAGCCGGAACTTACCAGGGGCATCGGCCCGCAGGGTGAGTGCCCATTTGTCATTCACCCCTTTATCGATCTCGATGCGGTAAAAGTCGGTGGGAGCATTGATAAGTGCCAGCTGATGCTGCGAGGGGTGGTTGAAGATTACATCTGCATAGCCGTCGGTGGGAGTTGTGGTATAGTTGGGACCATCAAGATTACAAAACCGGCTCTCGCCGTTGGCCGTAAAATTGCCCCGTATGGTAACAAAATGGCGCGCATCGCCCTCGCCGGTGGAGAGCCTTGCCTGATTTCCGTTCGGTACACTGGACGCAACCCGCATATTGCCACTCACCCAGATGCTGCGCGACACAGCACTTGTATTGTTGTTGATGATGAAGTGTCCGCGATCGATGTGGAAATTTCCTTGTACCGTAAGATCTGCCAACAGAGTAAGGTTTTGCGAAACCGATGAAAGATTGATGGTGAGATGATTGAACTGCCTTGAGGTTTCGAAGCTGTAACTGCCGGTGCCATAGTACTCTGTGGTGCCACCACCTGCCGAAACAAACTGGCTGGCATTGCCCTCGGGGAAATAATCGCCGTTGATCCGTATCAACCCCTGCCCCCTCAGGGTCTGCCACAGATGCCCGCGTGTGGTGCCAATATTGAGTATCCCCCCTGCTCTGATATCCAGATCGTTGTTGAGCAAATCATGAGTATCCACAGTAATGGTATGGGCATTCTGGATCACAATGTTATCAAATTGGCGGGTAATGGAGGCTGCAGGGTTGCCTGTCTGGCCAAACTGGTTGCGCCATGTGTTGGGATCAGTCCAGTTGCCTGATTGGAAAGAGGTCCATGTTTTAGGGATATACTCCTCTGCACTGCCGGTAAAACGCCCCACGGTATAATAACCGGTACTGAAAAACTCATTGGGTAGGTTAAAGGTAACCCGATCGCCGGCAACACTGGCAAAAACACCTGGTATCAGATCAAATTGAGGAGAAGCCGGGTTAGGTTTGTAAAGCAGTACATACAGGGTATTGGCATCGGGTGTCAATTGGGCCTCGGCAAAATCAAAACCTATGCTGATGGGAGTATTACCGGCACCTTCCACGCCATTTTCGCGGCGCTCAATGCGCCACGTGCGATCCCATCGCTGGTCCACATCCGCCAGCGAAGAAATATCCGAAGGGCTCACCAGGGCATGAGGGGTACCATCGTGGCCGGCAAAAACAAACTCGTTGATGCCATCGAAACCATTGTTCCATTCGGAGAGGTAGAGGGCACCTGCATTGCCGAGATTTGCAACATGTTTCTCTGAACTGTTGGCACTCCCCACTCCGGTGATATCATGGACAAAGGGAGCTGAAAAACCACCCAACTGATAATTGCCGGCCAATTCGGTTGCTAAACCGTATTTATGCGCAAGGATATTCTCAAGGATTAGCATTTGCGCCCTGTTGAGAGATTGACGCAGGATGATAACCTCCGCAATGTCACCTTGAAAATACCTGCTATCACCGATATGCAGCCTCCCCACAAGCAATGGATTATTGTTGGTTGGCACAGCGGGCGAACTAACAGAAGAAGCTAAAACACTCCCATTTCGCGAAACGGATCGATCCTCATTTTGCCTGCTCCTTGCTGAAAGAATATAATTATTGTTGGAAGGCAAGGTATTATTTGGACTGTTTACACGTGTGGCTGTACCTACATCCAAAGAAAGTTTATTATCCCAGATGAAAAAGGAATAAGATACGGCATTTCCCACACCTGTTCTTTTGGAAAGCAATGCCCTTGCATCATTGTGGGCTGTGGGACGGGCAACAACCAGAAGGGTAATCTCGGATGTTCCATCCAGAGAAGGATGGTTGTTGATCTGAAGAAACTTGCCGGTACCGTCAAATCTTACTACAGGCCTTCCTCCGAAGCCATTTTGTATAAAAACAGGTCTTATGGCAGCATCCGTTTGAACTGCATTGTTTGCCAGACCGCTAAGATCTTGCCAGTTATCAACAGGATCATTGGTGTTTAAGGATAAAGAACCCGCATCCAGCCAAAGTGCTTTTACGGAATTGTCATAAACCCCGCCATATCCGGAAGATTGGGCCAGGGAAAGGGAAGAAAAGCCAAGAAGGACACAGAGTGCTGTGAGAATATGCTTTGGAAAGTAAGACTGTTTCATGGGGCCGGATTTTAAAAATACCAAACATCAAAAGTGCTAGATTAACCGATATTTTTTCCCCATAAAAGTACTTTTCCGCTTTGGCATTCTCAACTCGTATAAACCCTTAAATCAACATACAGATACATACGGGTTTATCCGTAGGAACATAAAAAAAAGAGCTGAAGAATCAGCTCTTTTCTGCAATGTTTAAGTAATTAGTGAAAAAGGGTATTTTAGCGGGCCATGATCTTTTTCTCATCATAAGAGAAGCCATTGCTGAGGCGAATAACCCATACCTCACCCGCAATATTCTGAGCAAGATCCACGCGAATCTGCTGTATAGGATCGGCTGCGGAAAGATTTCCGTTGTAAAGGATTCTTCCCTGCAGGTTGGCAACGATCAGTTGTGCCGTTTCGTCCTGATTGTTGATCCAGATCGTAAGTCTGTTGTTGTGTGTTTCCACCTGCAGTATCTCTGCCTGGCTGCGCGCACCACTGAGCGAAACGGCCACGGGAGCAAAATACTCAAACTGTCCGTCGAAATCGGTTTGCTTCAGTCGGTAGTAGACAATACCTTCCAGAGGGTTGCTGTCTGTATAGGCATACCGAAGGGTTTGGCTGGAATTACCGGCACCGGTTTCATAGCCGATGATTTGCCAGTTGTGCCCGTCGGAGCTTCTTTCGATGGTAAAGAAATCGTTGTTGATCTCAGTGGCTGTAGCCCACTCCAGAGCTACCTGGCTTCGCTCAGCCCTGGCGTTGAAATAGAGCAAGTCGATGGGCAGAGGGTTGTTTTCGAAACTTACCGAAACACCTGGAGATTTAACGCCATTGGCATATACTGCACTTACTTCATAAACAGGATTGGAAGCTGCTGTCAAATCTCCTGTATTGTCTGTCCAGGAAAAAGCCTGATCTGACTTAGGAATGCCAACCGTTGCAACCTTTACATTACCTCCCAGAGTTCTTTTCACCTCAAAATGAACTGCACCACAACTGATATTATAGAGCCAGTTCAATGTAACAGCATATACAGATGCATTGAAATCAACATCGGCTGTAAGCCCGAAAGGAGGACAATACTTAGGAGAATTGCCGGTAACATTTACAGAGTCTCCATTATTAGGGTTAATATTAATACCAGAACCTATTTCGCCATCCACTTCGAGAGTTCCAGTACCGTGAATAGTGCCAAGTCCGGTGAGGTTTCCAGTTATTTCAGCTATACCATCTATGGTTAATTGAGCTGCCTGGTTATCATTGTTTGCATTAATAACAACATTACCCTCAATAACAAAACTTGCTCCTTCATGTACAATAACCACAAAGCTCTGATTAACCTGAACATTACCCTTGATCCGCAAAGAACTACCTGAAAATATCTCGATGGATATGTTATTCCCTACAGTGAGGCCGGTATTCTTCACAACGTGGTGACCTGTAACATTGCCAGCACCAATAAACATCTGATCATTCTGATTGATACTTGGCTGACCCGTAAAATTAGTATTCCAATTGTTGTTGGAGTTGCTCCGGGTATCCCATATGCTATTTTCCCAGGCTTTGGGAGTACCATCAGCCCAGATAGTAGTATGTTTGGTTCGGAATTGGGTTGCAAATGCACTCCCCGAGTAGGTGCCAATAATCAAGATGATAATTAATGCAAAATTTGTAATCGTAAAACCCTTTTTCATAGTTTTTTATAAAACTTTATTTACTTTTTCACTTTTTCATTTACCCTTTTCAGGAGAAAATGCGCAAGATGTGTTGCTGTTTTTCAGTGCACAACCTTATTGCAATTCACCCACACAAAATTACGAATATTCACCTAGGCCCATCATAGGTATTTATACCTATAGGCAATTAAAAACATACAACAATACACAAAGGCACGGTGCTGGCCCCTGGCAGGCGCAAAAAAGTTATCAACAATCATAAAAAACCTGTAATTTTGTCTTTGCTGGCACATCCACACATCCCGATAACCCAACCTAATCAATGATTTACCCCAACAATTTTGAGCAAAAAACCGGCTTTGAACTCATCAGAAATATGTTGAATGCGGCATGCATCAGCAGCCTGGGGAGAAGTTTTGCTGAAAAGATGCGTTTCTCTTCCAACCCTGTCCTGGTAAAGCGCCTGCTCAGCCAAACCCATGAGTTTACCGGCATCCTGCTCTCCGGCCAACCCTTTCCGGCAGCCCATTACTACGACCCTTTTGATGTTTTCGACCGCATCCGGCTGGAAGGGACCTTTGCCGAGCCCGAAGAGCTGGCTGAGATCCGCGGCTCACTGCAAACCATTCAGGAGATCGTTGCCATGCTGCAATCGCAAAAAAATGATCAGGAATACATGTATCCTGAATTGCAACAACTTACCGAAAGCCTGGTTATCGATCCGCAGATTACCAGGGAAATTGACCGGGTTATTGACGAGAAAAGCCTGGTCCGGAGCAATGCTTCCCCCCAACTGGCAGAAATCCGCCGCAATATGGCGCATCTGCAATCACTGGCCGCCAATCGCATACACCAGGTGTTTGCACAGGCCAAACGCGAAGGATGGATTGACAAAGACACTGAACTGGCCCTGCGCAACGGCCGCCTGGTTATGCCGGTGCCTGTAGCTTTCAAACGAAAAATAAAAGGATTTGTACACGATCATTCCTCTACCGGGCAAACCGCTTTCGTTGAGCCCGAAGAGGTTTTCGAAACCCACAATGAGATCCGACAGCTCGAACTAGACGAGCGCCAGGAAATTATCAGGATCCTCAAGGAGATGGCTTCCTTCTTGCGGCCCCATCTTACCCAGCTGCGCGAGGCATTTCTGTTTCTGGGCAAGATCGACTTTATCCGTGCCAAGGCCAAACTGGCCATCGAGATGGATGCCCAGATGCCCCGGCTGACAGAAACACCTCAGATCAACTGGATCAAAGCCAAACATCCCTTGCTCTGGCTTTCATACAAAGCCCAGAAAAAGCATGTGGAGCCCCTCGACCTGCAACTCAGTGCACAACAGCGCATCATCGTGATCTCGGGCCCCAATGCCGGAGGAAAGTCCGTTTGCCTGAAAAGTGCAGGACTGATACAATATATGCTTCAGTGCGGCATGCTCGTGCCCATGCAAGATTATTCCGAGGCGGGAATATTTGAACACCTCTTTATAGATATCGGCGATGAGCAAAGCCTTGAAAACGACCTGAGCACCTACAGTTCGCATTTGGCCAATATGCGTTTCTTTCTGAAAAATGCCAACCCTCGCAGCCTGTTTCTGATAGATGAATTTGGGGCCGGCACCGAACCCCGTCTGGGAGGCGCCATTGCCCAGGCCATCCTGGAAGCCCTCTCAGACAAACAGGCTTTTGGAGTGGTAACCACCCACTATGCCAACCTAAAGATTCTTGCAGGCAAAAAACAAGGTATCGTAAATGGCTCCATGTTGTTCGACACACAAAACATGCGCCCGCTGTACCGGCTCAAAACCGGAACGCCGGGCAGCAGCTTTGCTTTCGAAATTGCCCGAACCATGGGGCTCCCTCCCACATTGCTTCAAAAAGCTGAAGAAATTGCCGGTGCTGAGCATATCGATTTCGACCGTCAGCTTCAGGATCTGGAACTCAAAAAGCTCGAGCTGGAGCAAAAGGAAAAAGAGCTGCAATCGGGTGAGAGTTTCCTTTCGGAGATGATAGAAAAATACGAAAAACTGAACTTCGAGTTAACCGGTCGCAAAGACGAAATCCTGATGGAAGCCCGGCGTGAGGCCAAAAAGATACTTGCAGAATCCAACCGGATGATAGAAAAGACCATCCGGGAGATCAGGGAACATGCGGCAGAAAAAGAAAAGACCAGGCAGCTGCGTGAAGAGCTCCATAGCTACAGCCGCCAGCAGGCAGAAGGTGTTTCCGACCTTCCGGCACCCGGAAAAAAAGCCCGAAAGAATAAGGAGAAACAAAGTGCACAAAGTGAGGAGATACAGGTAGTGCAGGGCCCCATTGAAAAAGGCGATTGGGTAAGAATAAGCGGTCAGCAAACCATGGGAGAAGTGGTTGAAATCGGAGAAAAAGATGCGGTAGTGGCTTTCGGAAGCATTCTGATGAAAACCCCGGTAAAGAAACTGGAGAAACTCAACCGGAAAGCAATGCGGCAAAACCAGCAGAAAATCAAGGTTAAATACGATTTTGACCTGAATGAGAAAGCCGCTGAGTTCAGCCCCCACCTTGATGTGCGTGGAGAAAAAATGGAGCAGGCACTTATGAAGGCCCGGCGATTTGTAGATGATGCCATCCTGCTGGGAGTGCACAGCCTGAAAATCGTGCATGGCACCGGTGATGGTATTTTACGCGAAGCCCTTCGCGATTACCTGCGAGCACTGCCGGAAGTAAAACGCACCCGCGACGAACACCCCGACCGGGGCGGAGCAGGATGCACTCTTATTGAATTGACTGTCGGGAAAAAACAATAAAAAAAGGAGAAGCTTTAAACCTCTCCCTTTCTACTAAACAATTCTTTTTAATCAGTCCTGGATTTTACTCTCAAATGTCCTTGCAAACTCATCAAGGTTGGGCTGCGTTATAAAAACATCATCATTGAAAAAAGTCAGAACAACCTCCAACTGCCTGGGATCGCGATATCCTGGCAAAGCGGTGATGAGATTTAACTGCTCATCAAAAAACGCCACTGAAGGATAACTCATACGCCCCTGCAACAGAGCCCTTGCAAAATTATGCGACGACCTGCGTTGGCCAGGGTTCTCGTTTACATACCTCACACCTCTGAAGGTGATGGGTTCTTCCATCTCGGCATTAAGCTTTACGGCATAAAAATGGGTATTGATATAATCAATGATAAACGGATGCGAAAAAGTATTGGCTTCCATACGCTTGCACCATCCACACCAATCGGTGTATACATCCACAAAAATCTTTTTGGGATTTTCCTTTACCAGCTGTTCTGCCTTTTCGATGGTTACCCAGTTAATACCGGTAGGCGGATTGTCATTGCCAGCCATAAGACTCATATGCATAATCAACAGA
Organism: Bacteroidales bacterium; assembly: GCA_046291875.1. Lineage (GTDB taxonomy): Bacteria > Bacteroidota > Bacteroidia > Bacteroidales > UBA7960 > SKVR01. The sequence goes on from JBKBSF010000013.1 coordinate 48,909, forward strand.
CTGAGAGAAATAACTACATTGCGAAACATAAAAGTATTTTTAATGAATAGAAAGCTTTGGACTACAAAGTTATGTTTTAACGTTTGAAAAATAAAAAAGTTTTTGGGCCTATGCCGTTAATAAAGAATAAAATGCCCCAAAAAAAACTACTGACAAATAAATCTTTGAAAAAGCGGATTCCGTTGAATTGATTAAATTCGCATCTGCAAATACTGACACGACGTGTATTTTTTTCGAAAAAAGAACAATGCAAATATCTCGCCAGGCAGATTGGTTTGGAGAAAATTCAGCTCCAACCCCACTGCCATGATTGCTTTGTGCTGGATTGCGCTCAACGCTTTGCTGGCCACAGCAGGTTACCTGATCACTCCGGACAAAACCCCTTTTGCCAATCACCAGCAACTCGAGATTGCCACCCGTAAACCTGGTTTCAGCACCCGGATCCTGTCTGTTCATAAAAACATGGACGCCCCAAAAAGAGGGTGGTTTACAAGAATGATCTGGGGGCAGCCGTCGCCCTACGAAACCTTGCCCATCGAATCCTATACCTTCGAAGAGGATCAGTTGGTGGCTGCATTGTATACCGGATACGAAGGTTTCGCCGGCATGGAGATCCGTCGAAACATGGCTGATGTATTGTTTCCCATGGATTCTGTCAGGGTAGAAAATGAGATCATTTATGTTTTCCGCCATGGCAACATTACCCAAAGCATCAGTTTTGATCTTGCACAACAAAAAATAATCAACGAAAGTATTTCCCAAAAAAGGTTTTTGCTGGGTACCGACCGGTATGGCCGCGACATGCTGAGCCAGATTATCATTGGAGGCAGGGTTTCGCTATCGGTAGGTTTCATTGCCATTACCATTGCCCTTTTGCTGGGTGTATTGCTGGGGAGCCTGGCAGGCTTTTTCAGGGGAAGAGTAGATCAGTTTATTGTTTGGCTGATCAATGTAGTTTGGTCAATTCCGACACTTTTGCTGGTGATTGCCATTACCTTTGCCCTGGGCAAGGGTTTCTGGCAGGTTTTTGTGGCAGTGGGTCTTACCATGTGGGTAGATGTGGCAAGGGTGGTAAGAGGCCAGATTTTATCATTGCGCGAAAACGAATATATCGAGGCTGCACGGGCATTGGGACTGAACAGTTACAGGATCATAACCCGCCATATTTTACCCAACATTACAGGACCGGTGGTTGTAATCTCGGCAGCAAATTTTGCCTCGGCCATTTTGCTTGAAGCAGGGTTAAGCTTTCTTGGCATCGGAGTACAACCTCCCATGCCTTCATGGGGAACCATGATCAGAGAAAACTATGGCTATATTATTCTTGACAAAGCCTTTCTTGCCATCATTCCCGGGGTATGTATCATGCTGCTGGTAATGGCATTTATGCTGGTGGGCAATGGCCTTCGTGATGCTCTTGACAAAAGCCCGGCACATCTCAACTAAACCCAGGCCTTACTTTTTAGGAAACTCAATGCGGGCCCTCACCCCATCCTTGCTCTCCATTTGCCAGCTTCCTCTGAGTTGATCTTCGGCAATGATCTTTACCAGGTGAAAACCCATGGAAGAAATATCTTCAAGATCCTTCTCTTCAGGAAGACCTATACCATTATCGTTGAGCCTGAGCTCGTAGGTGTTATCCTTTTCGGTAAAGAAAATGTCTACCACCTTTCCCTCCTTTCCGTTGCTGCCTGTGAAATTATCAGGAAATGCATGCTTCAGGGCATTGGTTAGCAGCTCATTCACAATCAGACCACAAGGAACTGCTATATCAATATTGACATCCTGGTTCTCCATAAACAGATATTGATTTACCCTTACCGATTTGTTGTAAATGCTTACCAGGTTGGTAGAGATCTTTTTCAGGTATTCGTCAAAATTAATATCTGCCAGGTTATGAGACTTGTAAAGCTCCTCGTGTACGTACGACATGGCAGAGATCCTTTGCTCCAGATCGCGGAATGCAGCCTTGGGCTTTTCACCTTCCATTTCATGGTTTTGCAACCTGATCAAAGAAATAATTACCTGCATATTGTTTTTAACCCTGTGGTGGATCTCTTTTACCAGTGTCTCTTTTTCCTTAAGGTCTGAAAGGATTCTCACCTCATTGTGTTTTCTCTCAGTAATATCTTCAATCATCATACTTATGGACTGTATAGTCTGATCGCTGTCATCGAACACCGGATTGGAATAGAACTTAAAGAAATAGCTTTGACCATTGGGTGCCACCATCTCCTTTTCTAAATTTTCCGATCTGCCCTTCATCGACAAAGCCAGAATTTCATTGACCAGCTCAGTCACCTGCATATTGCCTGATTGATAGAAAGACTCCTGAGGCACGAGCACAATACCCAGAAACTGTTTAGCCCAGTCGAAGGCCAATCCATTGAAGGCCATAATCCTGAGCTCAATATCAAAGAGGATCATGCCATGAGCATGGGTTTTGATAATAGCCTGAAGGTCATTGTCGGTTTTTCGGATAATGGTGTTGGCCTCCTGTTCCTTCTTAAGCAGCAAGATCTTGCTTCTTTGATTGATCAGCAGGAAGGTGAATACCCCAACAATAATAGCCACCAGGAACAACAATCCCAGTACAAAAGCCAGTGTGTCCGATTGTTTTACTCTCAACCGGGAGAGTTCTTTTTCCTGCTCCAGTATTTCGATGCGTTGTTGCTTTTCTCTTGCCTTAAACTCAATCTCCAGCTCATTGATCTGTCTGGCCTTTTGTTCATCGAGTATTTCCTGACTTACCTGGTAGTGTTTGCGTGAAAACTCAAACGCCTTTCTGAAATCTCCAGAGGCAGCATAAAACCCAGCAAGCTGTTCCAGTGCCGAATTGATCACGAATTTCAGATTATGGGTTTGGGCAATTTCCAGACCCTTCAAGGAATATTCAATGGCCTGGCCATACCTGCCTATTTGCGAGAATCCTCTACCGATATTGATAAGCGAAATAGAAACGATTCGCTGATCGCCAATCTCGCTGGCCAACTCATATGATCTTCTGTAATAATCATTGGCCTTCTCAAATTCTTTTAATTCAGTATAAAGGGCACCGATATTATTATAGCTTTCTACCATCCCTCCTCTGTCGCTGAGCTCGGTTCGCATCTGCAAGCTCTTTTGCAGGTATTGACCAGCCAGATCAAAGGAACCCATATTCTGGTGCACTACACCAATATTCCCCAGAGTTGCGGCAACACGGTGCAGATAACCCATTTCTCTGAAAGCATCGTGGGCACGGGTATAAAGTTCGAGAGCCTCCTGCCAGTTGCCCAGCTGAAAAAACACACCCCCAATATTATTGAGAGATTGCGCTACACCCTCTTTGTTCTCCAATTGGGAGTATATCTGCAATGCTTCCTGGAAATAGCGTAGTGCCTCCGTCAGATTTGCCTGTCGGGCTTCAGCAATACCAAGGCTGCTATAGGCCACTGCCACACTGTTCTGATCTCCGATTTCCTGGTAAATGGCAAGTGCCTCAAGGTAGTATTCGCGGGCAAGGCCAAAAACACCCTGCCGGCTATATACTACACCCATATTGTTGAGCAATTTGGCAATTTTTCCGTCTACCTCTTGCCTGAAAGGAGAAGTATAAAGATCTCGTACTTCGTTGAGGATTGCTCTTGCCTGGGTGTAGGCTTCAAGGGCCTGTTCGTAATGTGCCTGATCAGAATGAACAATACCAATATACCTCAGGCTTTTTGCACGCAGAAGGTCCAGCTGGGGAAGAATATTTTTCTGCCGGAGTGTATTTCGAAGATCGGTACCTGTATTATAGGCCATCTGGTAATAGGAGATGGCACGCTGGGGATCAGAATACTCGAAGGAGTCGCCAAGCTTTATATACAATTCGATTCGCTCAATGGGATCGTCAGAAGCCTGAATTCGATCCAGGATACTATCCTCGACAGCATTTGCATGTATTGCAATCAGAAGAAGTGATGCGCACCAGAAAAAAAACCTGAGGACCATTGTCGTTTTTATATTATCAGTTTTAATAAAGAAAGGCCAGTGATTAATTGCTGTTTTCTTGTTTAGGATTAACTCACAACCAGCTTAAACTCCTTCATCTATTCCAGTGAATTGACAAAAAAATGATTATCCCAACCCGATGGAACAAAGGAATAGCAAATATACGGAATTACGGGCTCGACAACAAAGTTTTTGTTTTGCACACACGAATATACGCTCTAATTACGAGGTAGTTATAAAATAATCAAACCAAACCGCCATGGAGAAAGACTTAATTCAATTTTCATTTTGCACCCCGAAAAAAAAAATGGACTTTTTCTTAAGAGAAAAAATCCATGGGCTTCTATCTTCATTTAGTGTCAAAGGAACTATTTGTCGGTTGCTTTGATATAGAACATCAGAATGGTATTCAGCTCGCGGACATTACGCTCAGACTCCACCAGCTTTTCATTGAGAATTTCTATTTTTTCTTTCGCTTTTAACAGTTTATGTTGCGACACATCGCCAATGCGAGTGATCTTTATGGCATCGCGAAGTAAAATCTCGTAGTCGGCAATGAGGTTGCGGATGGCTTTCTGCAACTCTTCATGGTTCGTCTCATTTTCCTTTACCAAACTTTGGTAGTGTTCGAGTTTTTGAAACTCCTTCCTGAAAATCTCCAGGACACCATCGTTTTTATTCTTGTCCGTTTTCATTGGCATTGCAATTGCGTATTCAGGTAAGGATAGGCCTGTAATAGTTTACTTTAGGTTAGTATTCCTCTCCTTCAAAGAGGAGAATCATTTGAGTTATACGCCTGTTTGGCATCAGGGTTACATAAACAACCGGATTATCAGATTTTATCTACCGGTACAAACTCATATTGCAAATCCATTTCCATGAATAGTTTCTCCCCGCTGTCCAGGCTATCCTCATCGTCGGAGCTGTAATACCATTTCACCTTCACATCGCTCCCCTTCTTGGCATGTGTTTCTAATATTTCCAGCAAATTCATAAAGCACTTTGAGGTGCTTGTGTTAAAATAGTAGATATAGAAATTGACATTGAGTTGAGTTTCTCCTGACTCAAAGTAGCGTTCCACCCAATCATATATGGGCTGATAGAACTCATTGGCATTTTCTGGATAACTCGAACCACGCAATTTGATCTCAGCACTGGCCAGATCTGTTTTAATTTCGGGAGTATACTTTCCGCCTTCAATGTTTAGATTTTCCATAACACACTTTATTCTGTTAATATTTTTGAACTCAGAAAGAAAAGAAACTGGCTGTCAGAAACCTGTTCAAACTGAAACACCACCGGATTTCCCGACCGCCTTACAATATCGATATAACCCAAACCTGCCCCCTTGCTTTCGGTTTCTGCAACTTTCCTTCTTCTTTTCAGATAAAATTCCTTGAGATCATCTTTACCCAGGGAATTAACCAGATTACATTTTTTTTCGAGATAACGTTGTTGCTTGTTAGATACCAGATTTACAGTAACAAGTTCATACCCATTTTCCAGACTGATCAGGAAAACTGCACCACAACCAATAGACTGCCCGTTGCAGTCGATACGATCGTTGCTGTAATGCAGCACATTCTGCGTCATTTCAATATAGATAGCAAAAACCTTATTAACAATACTCAGAGGGTGATAAAAATGCAACTCGCTCCTTAAAACATCTCCCAACCCCACAATCGCATCCTGCGACATAACTCCATCAAATGCCAATATGGTCTTCCCCTTTATATTCCCAATAAATGATGATTGCAGCAATTCATGAATTGTTTTCTGCATCTCTGAGAGTACTTATATAATTACTTTGTTGTTAGTTCCTGATGAACAGTAACAAAAATATAGTTTTCTTCGAAAAGTAGCCCTGCCTTGCAACACTTTTTTAGCTATTGTACGCAAAATTGGGTAGTTCTACCGATATGTTATACAGGTTTTTTCTACGGTAGGTTTCAAACTTTCTTGCCTAAAAGCGGAACAAAACGAAAATCGCCAAAATCTTTTTTCTCAAAGTCGGTTTCTGAAAGCTTTTTCAGCCTGATCATCTTTTGACTTCCTCCCTCTCCTACCGGGATTACCAGGTAACCTCCAACAGTAAGTTGCTGAAGTAAAGCAGGAGGTATTTCGGGGGCACCTGCCGTAACAAGGATCTTGTCAAAAGGGGCAAATGTTGGCAACCCCTGATAACCATCGCCATAGAAAAGCTTGGGATGATATCCCATTTGACTTAACAAAGCTTTGGCTTTCTGGTGCAGGCTCCTGTGACGTTCAATGCTGAAAACCTTAGCTCCCATTTCAACCAGTACACAGGCCTGATAACCACTTCCTGTACCAATTTCCAGAACTTTTTCTCCTGCCTTCACTTCCAGAAGCTGCGATTGAAAAGCTACTGTATAGGGTTGACTGATGGTTTGACCCGAACCAATAGGGAAAGGTTTGTCCTGATAGGCAATCTCAGTAAAAGAGGTATCAAGGAAAAAATGTCGGGGAATTTTCTCTATGGCGGCAAGTACGCGCTCATCGGTAATACCTTTGGCACGTATAGACTCTACCAGTTTGCGGCGCATTCCCTTATGTTTGTAGGTATCTGTCATAGGCCTGAAAAAAACAGTGGCATATCCTTACCGGGTATTTTTCTGGAAAAAGATGATGGTGATGGAGCGAAAAATCATACTTTTGCATCACATATGCCAAAAGCTATATCTTTAACCTGATTTTTGCTGCCAACCCAAATTAAGAATTACCCGGTTTTAAAACACAGTTGCAGCTGATTTTAAAAGCAGGCAATTGCAAAGAACCCCCGGCAGAATGTCAGACAAAATTAGTTATTAATTACCAAAAAAAATTAAAAAGTGAACAGGATCGGAGTATTAGGTGCAGGGCACCTCGGAAAAATTCACATCAAATGCATTCTGGAGTCTGAGAAGTTTGAGTTGCTGGGTTTTTACGACCCCGATGAGCCCAATGCACTGGAAGTAGAAAAGACCTTTGGCATTAAACGTTTTCTGACTGCTGAGGAGCTTATCGAGGCCTGCGACATTGTGGATATTGTAACCCCCACGGTCTCTCATTTTGATTGTGCATCCATTGCGCTGAAAAAATTCCGGCATGTTTTCATTGAAAAGCCTCTAACTACTACTCTTGAGGAAGCCAGAACCCTTATAGAACTGGCCCAGGAAGCCAATGTAAAAGTTCAGGTAGGCCATGTGGAGCGTTTCAATCCGGCATTTATTGCTACTGTTCCATTTATCAAAGACCCCATGTTCATAGAAACACATCGCCTGGCATTGTTTAACCCAAGAGGCACCGATGTTCCTGTGATACTTGATCTGATGATCCATGATATCGATATTGTATTGAGCATAGTGAAATCGCCCATCAAACGCATACATGCCAGTGGGGTATCGGTAATTTCTGATACTCCGGATATTGCCAATGCCCGGATAGAATTTAACAACGGATGCGTTGCCAATCTGACTGCCAGTCGTATTTCCATGAAAAACATGCGAAAGACCAGGTTCTTCCAGAAAGACAGCTACATAGCAGTGGATTTCCTGACCAAAGAATCGGAGATTATCCGCATGCAGGATGCTCCCGAAAACCCCGGTCCTTTCTCATTATTGCTCAACCCCGGTGGAGGGAAGCCACCCAAAGAAGTTTTTGTTGAGAAACCCGAGATCAAACCCATCAATGCCATAAAAACCGAGCTGGAAACCTTCTTTGATTCCATTGTAAACAATACCATCCCTCTGGTTACCATCGAAGATGGCTATAATTCGCTTGATCTTGCATACAGAATCATGGAGAAGATCAAAGACTGACCCTCAATCAAACTTTTCAAAGTATTGCTCTGCATTCTGGTTTATCCTGCAATGAATTGCAGGTAGGATCGCTTTTTTGTTTTTTTTCAAAAACAGGCCTGTTAAAATACTTTAACAAACAAAAAAGCGTTAGTATACAATACAGCCCTCCTACAGCTGCATAAAGCACTGATATACAAACCAAAACACCAACACATAGAAAACTAATACCCTTAGGCGTGAATAAAAAAATACAAAGAATACAGGTTCTTAAATACCTTACTGCTGATTTTTTCTCCGCTTTTTTTTCCTGGTTCCTGTTTATCATTTACAGGCAAAACAACATCAATGGAAAGCTAAGCCAGATCACCAACGAGATTTTTATAGACCAGAACCTGCTGCTGGGAATTATTATTATTCCTGTATTCTGGCTCCTTTTGTACACACTTAGCGGTAGCTACAAAAGAGTAATGCGTAGATCGCGACTCAATGAGTTTGCCCAAACCTTGTTTATTACCTTCCTGGGGGTCCTCATTATATTTTTCGTTGTGTTGCTGGGCGAAGAAGTTAAAACCAGTGTTGACTATTACCGGTCTTTCGGGGTTTTATTTCTTCTGCACCTCTCTTTTACTTCCACATTTCGGTTCATTCTTTCCTCAATCACCACCCATAAAATCCATAACCGTATTCTGGGGTTCAACACCCTGATCGTTGGAAGCCAGAAAAAAGCACAAAGTATTTACCTGGAAATGGAGGCCCAAAAGAAATCTTCAGGGAACCGTTTCATCGGATATGTAAATGTGAATTTGTTTGATAAGTATATCATGGACGACTACCTGCCCCGCCTGGGGTGGTTTAAAGACATCAAATCCATAATCGAACAACATGAGGTAGAAGATGTTATCATTGCCCTTGAACCCAAAGAGCACAAAAACATAGGAAAGATTCTTGCAGAGCTTTATCAAACCAATGCCATCATTAAAATCATACCCGATATGCACGATATTTTACTCGGATCGGTAAAAATGACATCAATTTTTGATGCACCGCTCATTCAGATACAACAAGGACTGATGCCTGCATGGCAGCAGTACATAAAAAGGTTCATTGATGTGAGTGTTTCGATACTTGCACTAATACTTTTATCGCCGTTGTACCTTTTTACCGCCATCGGAGTAAAACTTTCGTCGAAAGGTCCTGTATTTTATTCTCATGAGCGTATCGGGATCAATGGAAAGCCTTTCAAAATGCATAAGTTCAGGTCTATGTTTACCGATGCTGAAAAAAACGGGCCTCAGCTTAGCTGTAAAGACGATCCCCGCATTACCCCCTTTGGTTTGTTTATGCGTAAGGTAAGACTGGATGAGATCCCCCAGTTTTATAATGTGCTGATCGGAAACATGTCGCTGGTAGGCCCTCGCCCGGAAAGGCAGTATTATATTGATCTTATCGTGCAGAAAGCACCCCACTACCGACTATTGCAAAAGATCAAGCCTGGAATTACTTCATGGGGTCAGGTTAAGTACGGATATGCTGAAAACGTACCCCAGATGATCGAACGTCTTAAATACGACTTGCTTTACCTGGAGAATATGTCGCTGGTGGTGGATTTTAAAATCCTCATTCACACAGTGCTGATCATCATTCAAGGAAGAGGGAAATAAAACAGTAAATGTTGCTGTATTAAATAGCACCCATTTCTATAAGCTGAACAATTTCTTCAATGAGCTTATCCTCTCCCAGGGGGTCATACTCCGTTTTAAGATTGTATCCGAAGATCCGCCCGAACGACTGCCAGAATACCGCAGTAAAGTTTCCCCTGAAATCCTTAAGTACATCGTAAGAGGTATGTTGGGTTTCTCTGTCGATAAGCTTGATAAGGATGTGTCCTTGTGAGATGGTGAGGCGTCTGAGTTCTCCCTCAAATTCATCGCGGATCTGCCTCTCGATTTCCCGCGCAGCTCTTTTGCGCTGTGAGTCTGTATCCAGGCTTTCGAGCATCCTGCTGTATTCTTCAAACTTAATACCTGCCAAACGGGCATAAGGATAAACCCTTTTTACATTTCTCACCAAACGATTGTATTGTCTTTCTTCGCGTTGGCTGGCAAAGATACGGGGGGCATAATAACGGAATACCGGCAGCTCGATGTAAGGAATGGTATCGCCCTGGTATACAACAGCCCGGGTAACAATTATTCTATCGGGGGGAGTTTGAGCAGACAAACGGCCGGGGAAAAGGCCAAGGTACCCCGGCAGCAAAAACAGGATAAAGGGAATGGCATATTTCATGCAACCGGAACTAATGAATGACAAATACTTTTGCATGGCTAACGAATTTTGAGGCCGTTTGGTGTGTTGGGTCAAATAATATGCCAAAAAAAAGCACCCGGAAACCGGATGCTTAAATTACAAATTTTTCCAGCTAAAGTCAACAGCTTTATCAGGCTACCCGTAAACGTGCCAGGCTATTGGTATCTACCTGCGATTGCGCATACTCAAGTGTAATGTGCACAGCGGCTTTGTCTGTTGGAGAACTAAACATTGCCTCCATCATGATCAGTTCGCATATGGAGCGTAAACCTCTGGCACCCAGTTTGAATTCAATGGCTTTATCCACAATAAAATCGTATACCTCTTCGTCAATTTTCAGGTCAATACTGTCAAGCTCAAAAAGTTTCTGGTATTGTTTGATAAGAGCATTGCGGGGTTCTGTAAGGATTTTGCGTAATGCTTCGCGGTCCAGAGGGTTCAGAAATGACAATACGGGCAATCGCCCCACCAGTTCCGGAATGAGCCCAAAGCTTTTGAGATCCTGCGGAGCAATGTACTTGAGCATATTATCCTTATCAATGTATTGTCCTTTTCCTACACCATATCCAATGGCATTGGTTTGCAAGCGCGATGCAATTCTTTTCTCAATTCCATCAAATGCCCCTCCACAGATAAATAGAATATTCTGGGTATTAACCTGGATCATTTTCTGTTCGGGGTGTTTACGACCGCCCTGGGGTGGCACACCTACCACAGAACCTTCCAGTATCTTGAGAAGCGCCTGCTGAACTCCCTCGCCCGACACATCTCGTGTAATGGAGGGATTATCACTTTTGCGGGCAATCTTATCCACCTCATCAATAAAAACAATGCCCCTTTCTGCAGCGGCAACATCGTAATCGGCTACCTGCAACAACCGTGACAAAATGCTTTCTACGTCTTCACCCACATAACCTGCTTCGGTAAGCACTGTAGCATCGGCAATACAAAAAGGAACCTGCAGCATTTTTGCAATGGTTCGTGCCAGAAGTGTTTTTCCGGTACCGGTTTCTCCTACCAGGATGATATTTGATTTTTCGATTTCCACATCATCCTGTGAGGTTTTGGGAGACGCTGAAATTCTTTTATAATGATTGTACACAGCCACCGACAATACCTTCTTGGCCTCATCCTGTCCAATTACATATTGATCGAGATGCGTTTTTATCTCGGCGGGTTTCATGAGCTTAAAGGAAGGCATTTTCGACTTCTGCTTGAGCTTTTGCTCCTCTCCTACTATAAGCTGTGCCTGCTCAACACAACGGTCGCAAATGTGAGCATTGATTCCGGAAATAAGCATATCTACGCTTTTTCCTTCACGACCGCAGAAAGAGCATTTTCTGTTATCTTTCGACATAGGTTGATGGTAATTTTGTAAAAACCCGGACCAAAAACTGTGTCCGGGTTGGATTGATTACGCTTTCTTGGTGTGGGTAAGCACCTCGTCGATCATGCCATAATCGAGGGCTTCCTGGGCAGTCATCCAGTAGTCACGATCCGAGTCTTTCCAGATCTTATCGTAATCCTGCTTGGAGTGTGCTGCAATAATCTCGTAAAGTTCTTTTTTCAGTTTCAGGATTTCGCGGGCAGTAATTTCAATATCACTGGCTTGTCCTTCAGCTCCTCCCATGGGTTGGTGAATAAGGATGCGGGAGTGCTTAAGGGCTGTTCGCTTACCTTCTGTTCCGGCACACAGCAAAACGGCACCCATAGATGCTGCCATTCCAGTACAAATAGTGGCAACATCAGGATTGATATACTGCATGGTATCGTATATACCCAGCCCTGCATAAACAGAACCTCCGGGTGTATTCAGGTAGATCTGAATGTCCTTGCGGGCATCTACCGATTCGAGGAATAGCAACTGTGCCTGGATGATGTTGGCGACATAGTCATTGATGGGAACACCAAGAAAAATGATGCGATCCATCATCAGACGGCTGAAAACATCCATAGTGGCAACATTAAGCTGGCGTTCTTCAATGATAGTAGGGCTGATATAATTGCCGTAAACCGATGTATAGTTATGAAGTGTTGTGCTGCTTATACCCATATGGCGGGTAGCATACTTATGAAACTCGTCTTTTGGTATCATACTGCTGGTTTTTTAAGCTTGTGGTTGATTCTGGTTCTTGTACCTTTCCGTCATTTCGTTAACGAATTCATCAAAGGTAAGTTGTTTTTCTCTCAATTGCAGTTTTTCCTTGAGCAGTTCCAGAATTTTAACATCAAACAGCTGATCATATATCTTCTTGATTTCCTCCTGGTTAGAGGCGATTCTTTTCACGAAGTTATTGAGGGTTTCCTCATCGGGCTCGGGCTGTCCGTATTGTTGCATCTGCTGACGCATAAAGTTTTTCAGGTGGTCGGCAACCTCTTCATGCTTTACCTCAACCTTATATTCCTTAATCAGGTGGTTTTCGATCAACTGCCAACGGAAAGAATCGGCAAAGGAAGCAAATTCATCCTCTACTTTCTCTGGTGTAATTTCGCTGTTATCGCGGTTGGCTTCAACGATCCATCTTTTGAGAAAATCTTCAGGCAATGCAAGCTGGGCTTTCTCCACAAGAGTCTTAATGGCTTCATTTTTAAAATGCTTATCGGCATCAACCTGGTATTGCTTTCCTAGTTGCTCTGCGATAAATTCGCGAAAAGCTTTTTCGTCGGCAATGTCCTTTTCGGGAGCAATTTTCCTGAACAGATCTTCATTCACTTCTGCGGGTTCAATGCGTGAAATGCGCTCAAGGGTAAAGCGATAGTCCTTACCATACTGCTCAAGTTCTTCCTTTTTAACCCCCAGCATGCTGGCCATTTCGGATTCGTTTTCCACTGCTTTTACTACATCTATCACTACAGCATCACCGCTTTTCAGACCCACAAGGCTTTTCTGGGTTTCTTCATCTTTCAGATACTGCACATAGATGTTGGATTTGTTTTTCAATCCACTTTCGATCACATTGCCCTCGCCATCCACTTCTTCAAACTCACCAAAGAGAACATCTTCTTTTTCGGATTGTTCAGGGGTAATCATTTTACCATATCTGCGGGTCAGATCTTTGATTGTATCGTCTATCAGGCTGTCTTCCACTTTAATTTTGTGGTAGTCTACCTCGATTTTTTCTTCCAGGCTCAGTTCAACTTTGGGAGCAATACCGATTTCGTAGTGAAATTCAAACTCGGTCTGATTATCCCAGTCGATATCGTCAGCTTTGTCGTGATCAGGAAGCGGATTGCCCAGGATATTGATTTCCTTCTCCTTAATATAGTCATACACAGCATCCATAAGGATCTTGTTTACCTCTTCAGCCAGTACACCTTTTCCGTATTGTTTTTTCACAATACCCATTGGCACTTTTCCGGGTCTGAAGCCGGGCATCTGCATTTTTTTCTGCAGATCTTTCATGGCTTTTTCTACTTTCTCCTGGTAATCATCGGGGCCGAGTTGAATTTTCAATACTGCAGCCAACTCATTCTTATTTTCCTGAATGATATTCATAAATGCTAATTTTTGCTTTAGGGCAATTTTTGCCGGGCATAGGCTCAAAAACCCTGGGTTTTTACTGTATAAAAATTAGTTATCCTAAATTACAAATAAAAAATACCCCGTTAGATCTGGTCTTGGATTCTTGTCTTACGGGGCAATAATTCATACATACATTTTGTGCGGATGAAGGGACTCGAACCCCCACGCCTCTCGGCACCAGATCCTAAGTCTGGCGCGGCTACCAATTACGCCACATCCGCATTTTGGAAAAGGGAGTGCAAATATACAACATTTTATTCTAAATCGTTTCCAAAAAAAATAATAAATACAAAATGAGAATGTGCTGAATTTAAAGGCTATGGGGAAGCAAACACTTACTGATCCAGAGCAGAGTTACTCAAATAAGGTTTTACAGACAGCAAAACCCCGGGTACTCAGTAAAAAGATTAGAGGAATACTTATGGTTAAAACTCTTCAACGGGCAGGGTAAAAGTAAATTCGGAGCCCTGACCCAGTTTACTGGTAAAGGATATACTGCCTCCTTGCTTTTCTACAAATTCTTTGCACAAAAGAAGCCCAAGCCCACTGCCTTTTTCGTCCATAGTACCGTAAGTAGAATGTAAAGTATCGGTCCGAAAGATCTTCCGTTGGCTCTCTTCCGACATCCCTACCCCGTTGTCTGATACGGATACTTCAACTTTGTGATTGGCCAGCCGTCCGCTAATAATAATTTCTCCTCCTGTTTCGGTATACTTAAGTGCATTGGAGAGCAAATTACGGATCACGGTATCAGTCATATTACGGTCGGCCCAAATGGCCAGATCATCGGCTACATCATCCACCAGACTGATATTTTTATCGCGGGCATTGTTTTTAAAAAGGTTGAGATTGTCTTTTACAATTTCATGTAATGCCAGGTACTCGGGGCGGTACTTTATCTTCCCGGTTTGGGTTCTGGACCACTGCAGGAGGTTCTCGAGTAAATTATCAATTTTGAGAACAGATTTATCAAGTTCCAGAGCCAGTTCGCTGAGATCTTCCTTGCTCATATTAAGGATATCGCGTTTAAGTATCCTGGAGAAACTCACGATGGAAGCAAAGGGATTGCGCAAATCGTGAGAAATAATGGAGAAAAATTTGTCTTTGGTTGCATTGATCTCCATAAGGTTTTTCTCAGATTCTTTAAGTTTATGGTTGGATTGATTGAGCTTCAGGTTAAGTTCTTCATACATTCTCTTCTGCTCCATGAGGGATTGATTGAGCTCCATAAGCTGTGCGTTGGTGGCTGAAATCTCTGCTTTCTGGCTTTCGAGCAAAACATTGGCATTTCTTGCAATAAGAAACCTGTTGTAAAGCAGGAATAAGGTTACCAGGATCAATACCACCCCAATGATAAGAAAGTTTCTGAAGAGTTTATCATGTTGCGAGGAGAGCTGGTTCATCTGCTGGCGGGTATGCATAAGCTCCAGGTCACTTTCTCTTTTCTCCCTGTCGTACATCATCTGCAACTCAATGATCTTTCGCCTGCTTTCTTCGCTATAGATGCTATCCTTCATGGCAATAAACTCCGTTTGAAAGGTGTATGCCTGCCTGAAATCGCCCATGGTTGCCATCAACCTTGCCATGCTGGCATAGTTTTCAGTAAGCATTCTATTGAGCCCGATTGACCTGGATATTTCAAGACTTTTCGAAAAATACTGACGGGCAATTTCGAGTTCACCGGCCTGAAAATAGAGATGTCCCAGATAATTCAGTGTTTTGGCGATCCCGCTTTTGTCGTCTACTTCGGTATACAAATTCAAAGCTTTATCGAGATAATTTCGAGATACAGACACCTCTCCAAGCAGATAGTTTAAGTAACCCAGATTACTGATTGTGTTGGCAAGTTCTCTTTTGTCCTGCAGCTGTTCGCGAATTTCCAGAGCTTTGTTAAAAAACTCGCGGGCCAGATCCATTTTCTGCATGCCCTGGTAAACAAGCCCGAGATTATTGTAAGAAAAAGAGATACCTTTAATATCGTTGATACTCTTTTTTATTTCCAGCGACTGCAGGTGAAAGCTTTCTGCCATGGTAAGATCGCCCTGGTATTCATACACCATGCCAATATTATTTAAAACAGCAGCCATGCCCTGTTTGTGGTCGTGCTTTTCGTATAGTGTCAATCCTTTGAAAAAGTATTCCAGCGCTTTTTCATAGTGGCTTTGATCAGAGAAAATAATTCCAATGTTGGTGAGGGCTCGGGCAATACCAATATCGTCCTTCACCTCATGGTATATACTGTTTGCCTCCAGGTGAAAATCAAGTGCCATGTTGAAATTGCCCATTTGCCAGTATATTACACCAATATTGGTTAGAGCCTCGGCAATGCGTTTCCTGTTGTTGTTTCGCTCGGCAATAGCCAGGGCCTCACGAGCATACTCCATTGCTTTGGCGGGTGTGGATGATTTGAGCCCCCATGCCAGGTTGTAATAGGCCTCAAACAACAAGGAATCGGGCGAATCTCCGGCCTCAACAATCTCTTTCAGGCTATCCAGATTAAAAACAGGAGCATTGCTCGAGCTCTTTGTGTTGAACAGGATTAAAAATGCTGATAGAAAAAGTGCTAAGCGATATGGGTTTGATATCATTGGTTGATGGTAGTCTGAAAATCGTTTACCTGCATACAAATTTAGTTATTTTTTATTGCTAAACACAGCAAAGCCTAATACCAATACATTTATTAGTTCGGCGATGCACACATTATGCTTTATTTTATACTTATAAATTAAAATCATTCTAAATTGCGCCATTTGTTTAACAAAAATTTGGATACTCTTCAAATTTAAGATACATTTGAGTACTGATTTTCCTATATGAAGGTGACAACACTATGTAGTTGACCACAAACAAGATACAACAAAACTTTTCACCTATGCGTGTCATAAAAAACATAATCCATTTTCTGAAGCCCCCAATCAGTTGGAAATTATCGGTCATAATCCTAATGGGAATATTTACGGGTATTTTTTTCCTGGTGCTTCATATCTCCATGGCGGCCTCCTACTTATCTGATGAGCCTAAAACGTGCATCAATTGCCATGTAATGTATCCTCATTATGCCTCGTGGGCAAAAGGCAGCCATGCCAACGTGGCAACCTGCTCCGACTGTCATGTACCCCAGGACAATTTTTTCCGCAAGTACTATTTCAAGGCCTCTGATGGCTTGCGCCATGCTACTTTTTTCACTATGCGTTGGGAGCCCCAGGTAATACAAATCAAGGATGCGGGCGTAAATGTTGTACAGGAAAATTGCATCCGCTGCCACCTGGATTTGGTAGACATGACTCAACTGGTTACTGTAACAGGCTCAATGGCCAGGGATAATGAGGGCAAGCTTTGCTGGGATTGTCATCGCGAAACTCCTCATGGCACAGTAAAAAGCCTGTCAGCAGCCCCCCACTCACTTGTAGAACGGCTCCCATCATCTATGCCCAATTGGTTGAACCAGTTTCTGAAAAGAACCCAAAAAACAGAGTAATAATTCACTTAATAGAAAAAGCACATCAATCAAAATCTTTATACTATGAAATCTATCAGAGAAATCTCAGAAAAAAAACCCTGGCTCAACTGGGTATTATTCTTTGCTACTGTAATCGTAGTTTTCATGCTCGGGTTACTGGCCTCCTCTATCGTAGAAAGGCGCAGTGAGGCCCAGTTGTATTTTCAGATGGTAAACCCCATTCCGGACTGGGAGCCCGACAATGCCGTATGGGGAGAGAATTTTCCCCGTCAATACCAGAGTTATATGCGCACGGCCGACACTACCTTCCGCAGCAAATATGCAGGCTCTGTTATGATTGACTATCTGGAACAATACCCGGAGCTGGTAGTAATGTGGGCAGGTTATCCGTTTTCGCGCGATTACAACCAGGGGCGCGGCCATTACTATGCTGTTACGGATGTAAGAAACACCCTTCGTACTACCGGTACTATGCCTGCTACCTGCTGGACATGCAAAAGCACTGATGTGCCCAGGTTGATGAACGAAATGGGAGTAGCTGAATTCTATGCAGGCACCCTGGCAAGTTTAGGCCATGAGGTTCAAAACCATATAGGATGCCAGGATTGTCATGATCCGCAAACCATGAATTTACGTATTACCAGGCCTGCTCTGGCAGAGGCTTTCGCCCGGCAGGGTATAAATATTGAAGATGCAACGCATCAGGAAATGCGATCGCTGGTTTGTGCGCAATGCCACGTGGAATATTATTTCGGCCCCAACAATTACCTGATATTCCCCTGGGATAAAGGGTATTCTGCTGAACAAATGGAGGCTTACAAGGATAGTGTGCAACATACCGACTGGGTACACTCCATCAGCAGGGCTCCAATGATTAAAGCCCAGCACCCGGATTACGAACTCTATAAAACAGGTATCCACGCCCAACGTGGTGTGGCTTGCGCCGATTGTCATATGCCCTATCGCAGAGAGGGTGGTATGAAATTTACAGACCACCATATCACCAGCCCATTACAAAACATTGCCGGTACCTGCCAGGTGTGCCATCGCGAAAGTGAAGCTACTTTGCTGGCCAACGTATATGAAAGACAAGACAAGATCTCTCAACTGCGCAGGATCGTTGAAAGGAATCTCGCCCAATTGCATATAGAAGCAGGAAAAGCATGGGAGTTCGGTGCTACAGAAACAGAAATGAAAGATGTGCTCCAACTCATCCGCCATGCGCAATGGCGCTGGGACTGGGTAGCCGCTGCCAATGGTTACGGTATTCACTCACCCAACGAAGCTCTGAGAGTGTTGGGCACCTCTATCCAGAAAAGCCAGGAAGCCCGTATTATCCTTGCCACACTTTATGCAAAATACGGTCAGAATTTCCCGCCTCAAATGCCCGACATAAGCACCAAGGCAAAAGCCCAGGAAGTGATCGGACTTGACATGGAACAGCAAAGAAGAATTAAAAGAGAATTCAAAGAAAACGTGTTGCCACAATGGCTATCTGCCAGGTAAGCAAAAAAAAGCCGCTGATAATCAGCGGCTTTTTTTTGTACTGTGCAACAGCTCATTACCAATTGCCAGGGCCTCCATCTAGTTCTCAGAAAAGGCAACCTGTTCCATTATCAATTCAAAACTTACGGTAATTTCATCATTCACCCTTACCATTCCAAAGCCTTTTTGAGGAGGCACCAAACCGAAATCCGAGAATTTAAATACATGTGAACCTCTGAGTACACTATAACGATCATCAATAAAAAACAAATCGCTTTGTATAAAATACCGGTGCACACTTCCAGCCATAGTTACTTCAACCCAGCCTTCAGCTTTTCTTTGCCGTCCCCTACTCACCACCTCCTTAAGATTCAAAAACTCTACCTTGATCTCTGGATAGCGCTCGTAATTTAGTGTATTACGAAAATCGTTGTTCATAATACGATTGTTACAGTCAAACTGGGCTACACCCAGATATATACTGCCAAAGATCTCCCATTTTTCGCTGCAAGGGTCCCATCGTTCGTGAATCATGTCGGCCGAATTTTCGTAAACACTCAGGCAACCGAAAGAATTCACATTGGTAGTGCCTTGAATTTCAAGGGAGCTTTTCGATGTAACGTTCCAAAGTCTGGTAATTTCACTGCCCAAAGCAAAAGAATTACCAAGGAAACAAAGTATCCATAACCCTATCAGAGATTTTCGGTGTATCATGGCAGTGGTTTTTGATAAGAGTGTTGTTTTCAAAATGATTTACAGACTTGAATCAGAAGCTAATGATTGCTTCAAGCACTATTCCATTGAATTTTCCCTGGTCGAAAACACTGGCTTGAGGAAAACCGCTGTACGATTGGGTAACATACTCTGCCTTTGCCATTACATTTCTGGTTAGAAACCAGCCCCCACCAAAATTCAGGCGAGAGATATCGACTTCATCTCCGGATTGAATTTTTCCAGATACCATATTGTATCGGGTTCCAAGATAGAATTTCTCTTGTGCACCAAATCGGTACAAGAGCTCTGTTCCTATCTGATTAAAACTTCTTCTGTCGGTTTCAGCTGCGGCTTTACCACTTACATTCTCGTACACTCCATAGAACTCAACCCCCTGAAACTTAACAAATGTATTGATCATTATAGCAGTGAGTTCGTTGATAAATCCAGGGTCATAGCGTGGAATTCTAAACTCAGCTGCATTAGAGGTTAAAACATTATAGTATCTTGCGCCTGCTCTATCTCCACCGTATAGGAATGTTCTGGCTGACTCTGGAGTATGGTACAATGATCCTGTTATGCGGAAACGAAGATCTGGATTGATCTGGTCATCAAACCCTAGCTTGGCAACAAGAGAAGGCTTGGTTTTGGGGGCATCCTCGGCGGGTTTTACAACACTTTGGTTGAGTTTTCCATTGGTCATTCCCAACATTCCCAAAAAGCCGTTGCGCTTGTAATACACTTCAGCACCCACTTCTGTGGTAAAAGCATCGAGAATATAGTTGCCCACAAAAGGGTTAAACAGTGCCATCCCATTGTCGGTACGTCTGAAGTGGTTATCGCCATAATTAATTTGCATATGCCCTACCTTAATAGTAACATAATCCATCAGAGACGACATGAAACCTGGCTGGATAAAGTCTAGCCTGTCAACCTGCATATATCCACCTTTTACATACGGCTGTGCATGGTGACGTGATGACAGATAGGTTCTTAAATGCATGCGCAATCCAGGGTAAAGCTGCACATCCAGATCAAGGTTAGAAGTAGCAAGATTGAAGTTGGGCCCAATATCAAATATTTCTACATCTCCGCTGTTGGATGCTTCTATGGCCTGGAACTGCAGAGTATTTGCACCCCCTACACGTACCACAAGCCCTTCATAGGCAACAGTATCCTGTTTAGTAGACTCAAACACATTAACTCCACGCTGATCATTAGGACGCCAGAATTGAAGATCCTTTACCTGGGCCATTACAGGGGAAAGCATCCCCACCAAAATCATTGCAATTAAGGTTATTTTTCTCATGTTTAATATTAATTTAGTTAAATTGATTTAATTTAATTTACCACCAAGCTGGTGCTTGTGGCAAGGGAGGTATTAATGGATTATTTTGCTCGTCCTTCGGCACTGAACTGAACATCAAATGAGAGTTGCAGATCATCGCCTGTTCTCACAGTACCCAGCAAGGCAGTGGGAGGATCCACTTCAAACTGGCTGAATTTGATACTGTGAACACCTGCAAATTGAATAGTATTACCGTTGATGCTGTATCCGGCACGAAGAGTAACAGGCCTGGTGGTACCTGCAATAGTAAGATTCCCGGCTGCCAACACCTGGTTGGAAGAAATATTTCTTACACCAGTAAGCACAAACCGAACATGCGTGTGTCGATCGGCATCAATGGCACTGTAAGCAGTTCTGTCCATACGTGAGTTTCCACTTTTCAAAGATTTTACAGGAAGATCAACACGAAGCGACTCAATGCTTTTTATCACATTATTCTCCAAATGAATAACAGCCTGACCGGCAGCACCATCCGAAGTCATATCCCAATCATGAAGGGTGGAAGTTCCGGATACTTTAAACTCTTGCGAATTGCTGAGACGAAAACCATTTTGCGCACTCACATGGGGCAATCCTGCCAAAATAAACCAAACAAGATTAATTATAACAGCTGGTGTAATTCTTATAGTTTGCATACTGATTTGATTATTTGATTAGCGGCTTCATCCATCGACAAAGACCTGGTTAAACAATTTTGTTTTTCAGCACGCCACAGGCAATCAGTATACCGCAAATCAATGCTTAATTACTTGTTTTCTGACAAACCCACAGAACGTACTTAGAATGAAGTTAGTAAAAATCACCAAAATATGCAAACCGGCTCCGAAATGCGGATTAATTAACAAAAAAACTGCGGATTCCCGTCTTAAAAGACGAAAATCCGCAGCTTAATAAGACTAATTCTTAATAAGGCTTCTGGCTTTACCCCGCCCCTTCCAATCCATACTTTTCACATTTAGTGCGAAAAGTAGACAAAGGCAGGTTCAGCAATTTTGCCGCCCGGGTTTTATTGCCGCCACTTTTTTGCAAAGCCAGTTGCAATAAGCGCTTTTCGGTACTGGCTACAATGGCTTCCAAATCCCATTCACCATTCCGGTCTTCTTCGTGTGTCGGAATTCCCTCCCGCAGGAACTCTAAGGGCAGATCGTCTATTTCAATTAATTCTCTGGGTGTTGTCAACACAAGCCTTTCCATCAGGTTGCGCAATTCTCTCACATTTCCTGGCCATGGATAGTCATACAATACCTTAAGTGCGGCATTGCTCAGTTCAAATCTCTTTCCTTGCCCCAATTGCATAAGAAACCGAGAGGCGAGCACCTGTATATCATCCAAACGTTGCCGCAAAGGAGGAATATGAATAGGGATTACATTGAGTCGGTAAAAGAGGTCATCTCTAAACCGGCCCTCACCAATAAGCTTCTTAAGATCGTATTTGGTAGAGGCTATTACTCTCACGTCCACTTTAGTTGCCTGTGAAGCGCCAACGGGTTCAACCTCCTGTTCTTGCAGTACTCTTAGAAGCTTAACCTGTAATTCAAGAGGAACATCATCTATGTCATCAAGGTAAATTGTTCCTTTATCAGCCATTTCAAAACGCCCCTTGCGCGATTTCTCAGCACCGGTGAAAGCACCTTTCTCATGGCCAAAGAGTTCACTTTCAAAAACCTCACGAGCCAGAATAGCACAACTTACTTTCACAAAAGGCTTGTTGCTCCGATGGCTGTTGTAGTGAATGATATTGGCCAGCATTTCCTTTCCGGTTCCGGTTTCTCCGGTAATCAAAACAGATGCATTGGAATGGGCAACCGACTTTACCATCTCAAAAATTTTCTCAACGGCATCACTTTTACCGGCAAAGCTCGAAAAGTCGAACTGCTCACTCACCTGGCTTTGCAATCGTTTATTGTCTTGTTTAATATCCTTCAGCTCTGCCACTCTTTGTGTGAGATGTAATATTTCCTCATTTCGAAAAGGTTTGGATAAATAATCGTAGGCTCCTAGTTTGAGAGCCTTGATAGCCGTATCTACAGAGGCATATGCCGTCATGAGCACTACCAGAGTTTCGGGTGATGCCTGTTTTACTTTTTCCAGCAATTGTAAGCCATCCAATCCTGGCATACGAATGTCGGTAATAAGCAGATCGGGTGTTTCCTCTGTCAGTTTCTGCAACACCGCTCCCCCTTCAGCAAATTCGGCAACCTGATGGCCTGCATCTCTGAGCTCATCGGCCAGACTTACCCTGAGAATTCTTTCATCTTCAGCCAGAAATATTTTCATGCTTTTTTATTTAATGGTTTAGGTAGCTTCAGCTTAATGGTGGTTCCTTTAAAGTACTCGCTTTCAATTTCCATGTCGCCTCCATGATCGCGTATGATATTGAGGCTTACCGATAGCCCGAGGCCTGTACCTTTTCCGGGGGGTTTTGTGGAAAAGAACGGATCCATCACCTTGTGGAGGTATTCTTTGGGTATCCCGATACCATTGTCAATTATTGATACGAAACAAAAACTTTCATCAGGCTTATCTAGCAGCCTTACGCTGATCTTTCCAATTAGATCGGTTTCAATGTTTCGTCGTTCTGTTACCGCATCAATTCCGTTGAGAATCAAATTGAGAAAAACCTGCTCAAGCTGATTGGTATTGGCATACAACAAGATGCAGTCATCCTTGCTTTTGGCACCATTAAAAGCGATATTTTCTTTATCCAACCGATGGCGAGCCAGGTTATAGACTTTTTCCAGTGTGAGGCAAAGATTAACCTCTTCTTTTTGTGCTTCAGGTTTGCGGGCAAAATTGAGCAGGTTTTTCACTACGGCTTCCATTTTCAATGCAGCCTGTTCCATCAGCTCCATATACATTTCAGCTTCGGCCTTCTTTTCGGGGTACTTCTTAATCCTGTTAATGCAATTCATTATACCGGCCAGAGGATTATTAACTTCATGTGCAACTCCTGCAGCGAGAGTTCCAATGGATGCCAGCTTTTCTGACTGAATAAGCTTTTTCTGGGCTTCTTCCAGCTCATCATAAGCCTTTTGCAACCGGCAAACCATCTCATTGAATTTGGATACCAGAATATCGATTTCATCGCCTGGAAGTTTGCTCATAAATTTTCTGGCCCCGGCGGGATATCTGGAGGCGAACAACACCTTCTTATCGCGAATAGATTCCAGGTTGAGGTTATCAGCAATTACACTGATATCTTTAACCGGACTGGTTACAAGGTAGGAGAAAATAAATGTACCCACCAGGCTTATCACTATCAGCAGCAGTATCATCCCCAAAAGGGTTTGGGTTGCCTGATCGAGTGTACGGGCAATATTATCTTCAGTTATACCAAGCCTCAGGTATCCTATACTCCCTTCCAGCAAAGGAATAGAAATGTCTCTGATGATTTTATCATTTCCTTTGAATTGCACATACTCGGTAAGTATTTCATTGCTTTGCTGCCGTGAATGCACATTCGCAAGCTCTGCAGGAAGAAGCTGTTCGAAGGTGTGTGCCACCACGTTGCAACTGGGGTCGCACACCAGGATATACTCAATAGACTCATCGGCAGCTTTTACCTCATCAATGAGAACATTCAAGGCTACCATATCGTCAAACAAAATGTAATTGATAGCCCTTTGCGACACAATCTGCGACATAAACACTCCCCTGTGCTCTAATTCATCCTCCAGGGATGAAAAGATAATACGATGCACCAGGGCTACATTGATGCTTCCAAAAAGCATTACGACCACCACCATTCCGATGGTAAATTTCCAGAAAAGGGGGATCCTGATTTTTCTTTTGGGCTCTTCCATAGCAACAAGAGTAGATTCAGGGCTGATTTACACTCGTTTTCATGATTCTTATACTGTTGTAATTATCATCATTACCTTCAATAAACTTATCAATGAGCAGGTTGTTGATGAGTTCTCTTGCATGAGGATGGTTGTGCATTTCGAGGAATATATCGAGCACCTTTTGCCTGGTCTCACTGCCAAGGCGCGAGGAAGCCACAACTGGCGGAATGCCAAAATTCTCCGATACTTCAACAATTCGGATTTCCTGTACCCTTTCAGGATTGTTCGTTTTAATGTATTCAAAAACAAGGTGGTCAACCGTGGCTGCTTCTACAATTCCTTTGGCAACCATTTGAATACTAATATCATGTCCATAAGTAAACAAAGTGGTTTCAAAGAAGTCCTCTGGGTTTTCACCTATTTCATGCAATCGGTATTTTGCGTAAAGATATCCGGTATTAGACAAGGGGTCAGTGAAAGCGAAGGTTGCTCCTCTGAGATCTTCGATAGTTTGTGCCCCAGAAGCAGGTCCTGCAATGATGTATGCTTTGTAATAGGGTTCTCCACCACTTACGGGAACAACGAGCAAATCAACGCCCCTCCCCTGATCCAGATCAATATAGGCTCCAGAACAAATAAAAGCAAAGTCGAGCTGCCCCTCTTCAAGCATCTGGTTGATTTCACCATAGGTTTTTCGCTGATGAAATTCGACAGGGACATCCAGTTCACGAGAAATATGTCTAAAAATTTCTTCATAAGACTCGAAGGTTTCCTTGGGTGACAATATGGCTGAAACAGCAACTTTCAGCGGTCGGTAATCTCTATCGGTTATACGAGGCTGGTGATTAGTGCTGGTTTGGGTGGGATCCACTACTTTTATCTCACGCGGGGTCTGGTTGCAGGCAACAATGAAAAGCAAGGATACTAATGCAATTGAAAAAAAACGCATAATAAGGCAATTATTTACTAGATTACCCAAAGATACCGATAATCAGAGTATAAAAACATAGTCAAAAATGCAAAAATGTGGCAACAAATACTTAATGGGGAAAAAATGACTAACACTGTTATTATTACGAACATTGTTTTTTGTATTTGCACTGTTAATTAACTATTGTGATCATGAAAAAAAAACTATTCAGGAAATCAGGATGAGAGAATATTTCATCACAGCTACCAAAGAAATCGTAACGGGAGAAGGATTTAAAGCTTTAAGTGTTAGAAATATTGCAGGACGTGCAGGATATTCCTACACTACACTTTTCAATTATTTCAAGGATGTTAACGAATTGCTTTTTCTTTGTGTGATTGATTTCCAGGAGGAATGCCATCTATTTGCCGAAAACAAAACCAAGGATCTTCCATTTGGTAAAGATCGACTGAAGGCAAAAACAAAAGGGTACATGGGCTTTTTCGCAGAATATCCAAGCAAATTTAAACTATACTTTCTTGAAAGGGTTGATGGTTTTGGTAATCGACAAACCATTATTGAGACCATTTCCCTCTCATTAGAAAAACTTGCAAGTTGGAATGGGACTATTGTGTTGCCCATGGATTGCTTGAAAAAGAAAATGCAGATACAATGATGCTACAATTGAGGAATATGCTGTCAGGGTTGCTGGCTTTTTATTTAAACAGTTTAACACCAGACAATTATAGTGATTTCATAAATCAATCAGAACAAATGATTGATTCTATTCTAAAGTAGGCTCCTGCTTAATCCTCTGGAAAAACAACTGCACGATTTTGGTTAAAAACCGCTATCTTTATCTAAGAACCTAACAATTGCAGTTGTTTTTTAGTGATACCAAAAGATGAACATCGTTAACAATCCGGATTTTGTTTCATTTATTGAGACTTATAAAAGAAAGCTTACTGAGCTTTTCACAGAGCGAAATAATGAGGGCCTTATGGCAACCCAAAGGGGTTTACCACCCTATGTTTTAAGGCAGATACTTGACTGCGATCCTTTATCAACCTTTATTCCAAAAGAATTTGGAGGACGTGGTGCCAAAACTCATGAAACCCTTAGTATGCTCGAGGTAAGCTCTTATCAATCATTGCCCCTATCACTTATGATGGGTATAAATGGAGCACTATTTCTTCAACCATTGGCTAATTACGGCAATGAGGACATTAAGAAAAAAATATTTGTGGACTTCCTTGTTAAAAAAAACATGGGAGGACTGATGATCACTGAACCTGATTTTGGCAGTGAAGCGTTGAAAATGCAAACCGGCTTTTTGAAAACTGCAGAACAATATAATATTTCCGGACTTAAACATTGGGCTGGGCTTACTGGATGGGCAGACTATTGGCTTATTACAGCCCGGGAAAAAGACCGGGATGGGAACCTGGGGAAAGATATTGGGTTTTTCATTCATGATACCAATAATGGAGGGATTGAAGTGGAGGAGGTTTTCCAGAACCTCGGGCTCTATATGCTACCCTATGGGCGCAACCGGATTGAAATAATTGTACCACAAAACCATCGATTACAACCCAAAACTACGGGTATTACAATGATGCTGGACTTATTGCACAGAAGTCGGTTGCAATTTCCTGGTATGTCTACAGGTTTTTTAAGGCGCATGCTTGATGAGGCAATCCAACATTGTAGAACGAGGTCTATTGGAGGTTCCAGTCTGTTCAATTATGACCAGGTAAAAGAAAGACTTGCCCATTTACAATCTTACTTTACGGTAAGTTCTGCTATGAGTTGTTTCACCAGCTCAAACATTCCATTGGAGAAAGACACCTCAAGACTAGATCTACCTGCCAACTCTATAAAGTCGGTTATTACAGATTATATGCAGTCTGCTGCACAAAGTCTTTTACAACTTGTTGGGGCCAAAGGTTATAAACTAGGCCATATTGCCGGTAGATCTGTTGTAGACAGCCGTCCTTTTCAGATTTTTGAGGGATCCAATGACATCCTTTACCAACAGATTACAGAATCAGTCTTGAAAATGATGCGCAAAATTCCGTCTGCTAATCTTTATGATTTTCTAAAAGGATATAACCACACAGAAAAGGCAGCTGATTATTTCAAAGATATTCTCAACTTCAGGATTGATTATGGTATTGCTCAACGGAAAACAGTGGAACTTGGACAGGCTATTGGTCGGCTGGTATCTATGAATATGACCATTGAAATGGGTCAAAAAGGGTTTAACCAGGAAATGATTTCAAACAGCCTTGATGTGCTTCAGAAAGAAATCAGAATGATTATTAGTGGTTACAATTATAAAAACAATGCCGCAGTTGTATATAACCCTGAAGATAACAACAATTGGCTTACTTATTTGCCTGTGAAGACTAAATAAAGACGACCCGATGAGCCACGTTCATCCATTGCCATGCCATTGCCAGGATGGTTACTGGTTGCATCCTGACAATCCTTCAATGCTTCCTGTTCTTTTTTCTGGTTCAATAAAAAGGTTTCAGACCTGCAATTTAAAGGAAAAAGATGTTCTGATTTACATTCAGGGTAAAGACTTATATCTTTGTGAATCACACTCCCAAATAGCTACATGATGAAAGCACTTTCCATAATACTTTTTTGTCTTGGTCTGATTTCAATGTCAAACCTTATGGCCCAAAGATTTACGCCCAACTACAACGAGGCTCGGGTACCCCATTACGTTTTACCGCCACTTTTGAAATTTGAAAACGGAGAAAGTGTTGAAACCCAAGAAGACTGGAAGAAGCGCAGACAAGAAATCTACGAATTGTTTGAACGCTATGTATACGGCAAAGCACCTCTTTGGGAGGGAACCATAACATCTACTGTTTTGTATCAAAATCCTGATGTCCTGGATGGACTGGCAACTCTTCAGGAGGTCAAACTCACACTTGATTTCCAGGGTAGATCACAGGATATTAATGTTTTGATCTATCTACCCAAAAATCAGGAGAAAACACCATTTTTTCTGGGCTACAATTTCTATGGAAATCACACTACTACGAATGATCCGGGAGTGAGGGTCACAACTTCCTGGACACAGAACAACGCTACATTTGGCATAACCAACAACACTGCCACGGAGGCTTCACGCGGCTTAAATGGGCACCGCTGGCCGGCAAAAGAAATTATTTCCCGAGGATATGGTCTGGTTACTGTTTACTACGGCGATGTTGACCCTGATTACCATGATGGATTTAAGAATGGTGTGCATAAGCTAATGGGCACGCGCCACAACCGCAGATCATGGGGGAGCATTGCAGCATGGGCCTGGGGGCTAAGCCGGGTCATGGATTTTCTGGAGACTTACGAAGCAATAGATGCAAGCAAAGTAGCGGTGTTAGGGCATTCACGATTAGGAAAGGCAGCCCTTTGGGCGGGTGTTTCCGATGAAAGATTTGCCATGGTAATATCCAACAACTCTGGCTGTGGGGGTGCAGCACTCTCCAGGCGCCAATACGGAGAAACGGTGGGTCGAATAACATCAAAATTCCCTCATTGGTTTGCAGGAAACTTTAAGAAATATAAAAAAAGGGAACATCGGCTTCCCGTTGATCAACACCAACTGCTTGCAATGGTTGCTCCACGGCCGCTTTATGTAGCAAGTGCTCATGACGACCGTTGGGCCGACCCCAAAGGCGAATTTCTTTCAAGTGTTCATGCATCAGATATTTACGAATTTCTCGGTCTCCAGGGGTTGCCGATAAGGGAAATGCCTGATCTAAATCAGCCAATTATGGATGGGATGATTGCCTATCATATCCGGACAGGGCGGCACGACATAACACTTTACGATTGGTTGCAATACCTTGAGTTTGCCGATAAAAATTTCCGGAAAAAGCAGGAAAGTTCACACCTTATACTGCCATTGCAGTACCAGTAGATTAGTTATTTTGACAACCTTCTTACGCCTGCACAATGGATTTTCTCTCAAGGAAATGCATCTAAAAAGCATTGACCGAATCTGCAAATACATGCCGGATCCATTTTACCCCAATCCCCTCTGCCTACCTCACATAACAACAAAACAAATATATCTCCTTACCCACCTAATGAAAACATATTATTCCTAAGGTATAGTACAACGTGAATTAACCCCTTAGAACTTATAAGCAAGACATCTCCATAATCCGGGTTTAGCCTCTTTAAAATCAGATATACCTTTTATTACCCTACACAGTTTAGTAAGAAGGATGGAAAAAAGTAAAACAATATCCTTTGCATTGCAGGCAAAACCATGCATTTCGAAAAAATTAGTGTTGTCAAAGATCTTGCTGAACCGCCCAGCATAACAGCATTTTTGCACTTAAAAAAGGGTTGAATCATTTCGATCCAACCCTTTAAAGTAGCATTTTACGGGTTTATCAATACTTATTCCTATTGGCAAAAGCCACCAGCGAAAGCATTACCGGCACTTCAACCAGCACACCTACTACGGTAACCAGTGCAGCTGGCGATTGCAAGCCAAAAAGGGCTATCGCTACGGCTACAGCCAATTCAAAAAAGTTGCTGGCACCAATCATGGCGGCAGGAGCACAAACGGCATGATTCAGCTTCAATTTCTTGCCTCCAAACCAGGCCAGGAAGAAGATAAAGTAGGTCTGTATAACAAGAGGTACTGCTGCCAGGAGGATAATCAGAGGGTTGTTGAGGATATTCTGCCCCTGGAAAGCGAACAATAACACAAGAGTTACCAAAAGCGCAACAATACTTATGGGTTTAAGTTTGGGCAGAAACACATCCTTAAACCACTGAATGCCATGGCTGCGCAGCAGAATCCGCTGGGTAATTACTCCCGCCACAAGCGGCACCACTACAAATATTACCACACTGGCCACCAGGGTGTCGTAAGGGATGATAACATCGGTAATCCCGAGCAACAAACCCACTATGGGAACGAACAAAACCAATAGAATCAGGTCGTTTACCGAAACCTGCACGAGTGTATAATTGGGATCTCCATCGGTAAGGTAACTCCAAACAAATACCATGGCAGTGCAAGGGGCAGCGCCCAGAATTATGGCTCCGGCAATATATTCTCCGGCAAGATTGGGATCAATCCAGGCTGAATAGAGTTTGTCAAAGAATATCCATGCAAAAAAAGCCATGGTAAAGGGTTTGATAGCCCAGTTGATAATCAGGGTCCACACAACTCCTCTGGGCTTTTTGCCAATTTTTTTAATACTGCCGAAATCTACCTGCAGCATCATAGGATAAATCATAAGCCAGATAAGGATGGCTACCGGGATATTTACCCTTGCTATCTCAAGGCTGCTGATCACCTCAATACCATCGCCTACAATATGGCCGATGCCGATTCCGGCGAGGATGCCCAGGGCAACCCATAGGGTGAGATACTTTTCGAATAACCCGATGGTCTTTTGTGGGTTATCGGGGATAACTGTCTTTTTGATTGTATCTGTCATAGTGTTTTTGTTTTTTGTGAAACGGCAAAGGGTGCAGGGTTTACGCAAGGGACGTGAGAGAAAAACTGGCGCCCTTTGCGCCCCCCTTGCGCCCCTTGCGGTTCAATTTACTTATATGCACTTACGGTGATTGAAAACAACCCAATTTTGTTGTTCAGGAAATCTTCTATTTCCTTCTCATCCAGGTATGCTTTCAGTATCTCCTCCGGAATTTCAATACTCCGTTGTTTATGCACCTGCATATTCTGAAAACCAGCTTCAGTGATTGTTACCAGGTAGTCCTCCAATGGCATGGCACCTGCCACGCAACCGGCATACATTTCGGCATCATTTTTCAGTTTTTCGGGCAACTCCCCCTTTATCACCACATCCGAAACACAAAAGTGACCACCGGGTTTTAAAACCCTGAGTATCTCAGAAAATGCCTTTCTTTTGTCAGGCACCAGGTTGAGTACACAATTGGATATCACCACGTCGAACTGGTTGTTTTCCAGGGGCATCTCTTCAATATCACCCGCAACAAACTCTACATTTGTATATCCCAGTTTCCGGGCATTCTGGCGGGCCTTTTCCAGCATTTCTTCAGAGAAATCAAGTCCGGTAACCTTTCCTGACTCACCCACAATGGCACGAGCCACAAAGCAATCGTTGCCTGCACCGCTACCCAGGTCGAGCACATGCTGACCAGGCACTATGCCCGCATAATCTGTAGGAATACCGCAACCCAGCCCCAGGTCTGCGTCCTTATTATAGCCTTCATGGCTTTCGTAGTTCTCACTGAAAACAGTGTAGTCTACATCACAACAATTGCTGGAAGAGTTGCAACAACTTGTGGGACCGGCTGAAGTTTCAGCTTTCAGGGCTATTCGCCCGTACTTTTCTTTTACTATGGTTTTGATGTCTTTTTTTACTTTCATTTCCTGTTTATTTTAACCGAAAGGGGCGCAAGGGATATATTAGCGTCCTTTGCGCTTTCTTTGCGCTCCTTGCGGTTTAATTACAACTGTGGTTCAATTTCTTCCTTATAAAGCTTATAGAAACCTTCTTTGATCTCTTCACGCACGCGGATAAACTCACTCCAGATATATTCTTCAGTTCCTGTTACATGAGAGGGATCGTCAAAACCGATGTGCAGGCGGCGTTTGACTTTCCCGGGGAATACCGGGCAGTTTTCATTGGCTCCGCTGCAAACGGTGATTACATAATCCCACTCTTCGTTCAGGTATTTATCTACCGAGTCGGAAGTATGCTGGCTGATGTCAAGACCAATCTCTTTCATGGCAGCAACAGCTTTTTCATTAAGCTTTCCGGAAGCTTCGGTTCCGGCAGAGCGCACGGTTAATCTTTTGTCAAAGGATTCCATAAAACCGTGGGCCATCTGGCTGCGGCAGGAATTTCCGGTACATAGAATAAGGATTTTCATAAGGGGGTTAAGTTTAGATTTTTGAGTTTAGAGTTTGAGTTTGGGATCACAGCATACAGCCGGCTAATAATAATATTTACGCCATCAAATTTCAGCTTATTGGAGGTGGTTTTAGCAAAAGCTTTTTCCCACATCAATACCTGAAAGAAACTCTTCCGATCCCTGTCGCAGAGCTTTTATTGCCTGAGCATTGAGGCAGTAGTTGGTCTTTACTCCATCCACGGTGCCTTTTATGAGACCGGCTTCCTTCAGCTCCTTAAGATGCTGGTTTACGGTGGTGCGCCCCAAGGGGATCTCATCGGCTATGTTGCCCGTCATGCAGGTTTTAATATCTGCCAGGTAGTTGAGAATGGCAAGCCGTGCAGGATGAGCCAGGGCCTTGAAAAGTCGGGCCTTCTGTTGAAGATCCTCATTGAAAAGATCAATTTTGGCAGTAGTTGTCATGATTACGCATTCTAGTTTCGACGTAAATTTACGTTATTTTTTATTACGACGTACAATTACGTCAAATATTTTTTCAAATCTGAATCTTTGCAATAAAATGCCTTGTATTTACGACATGGATTGTTGCAAATTGTCTTGTGATCGTGACATTTCTTAGTAACGGAACAAGTCGCTACCTCTTGAGGAATTACATTCCAGCCTGAATATTGCCTGTGAAGGCTAGTGCTTTTTCTTTTCCCTCGGTTTCAACTGGCATGCACAGGAACCAGACAGGCGCTCATTAACATCTACCCTCACCGGTAATCCATCCCTTTCCCACTCTAAAAAACCACCACTCATGCTTCCTGCATACATAAAGCCTTTATCAAGCATTTTCTGCACAAACTCACGGCTCTTCAACCCCGAAGTATCTGCCAGGATGTAATACCCGTCTTTGTCGAGTTTCTCCAGGCTTTGTTCAAATTCATCCAAAGGAAAATTCAGCACATGGGGAATGTCAAAAGCTTTGTAATCTACAAAATCCATGTCGCGAAGATCAATAAGAAAGGCTCCCCTATTAACCAGCTCTCGGGTTTCACGAGGGGTGAGGGAAAGAATTTCTTTAGTGAGTATTCCGTAGTTATCGAAGAGATTTGGCATAATACTATCAAATTTACGATTCTAAGTAGTATCGTCCTTTCAGACACTTAAATTGAATACCTCATTGGATATTCAAAGACAACTATCGACGTGTTTTTACGTCATAATCCATGAGAAGTTGTCTATGTAGTTCAAGGTATCAATCTTCATTATTTTGAGAACCCTTCTCCTCAGAATTTTCAGGCAATAAAGCTGAAAATCCCCATACCGGAAATCCATTTAGTAACCATCCCCGAAACCCATCGCTTATGAAAACAATCTCTCCATGATACACTTGAGCCAATACATTCACAATAACAGTGGTACGTCTCATTGTGGTGCAATACACCACAATTCTGGGTTTATGAAGGTGAGGATGTAATAACATGAGAAGATCCGGATCATCTGCATCAATATTTACTGCGTTCTTCAAATGACCCTCCGAAAACATTTCCTTTGTGCGGCCATCAATGACAAATGTTTCTTCATCTTCAAGCAGATGCATATAATTATCGTAAAACTCACGTGTATTAACAGCAATACCTCGCTGGTCAATTACTCTTTCCTGTGAATACAAAAAAACAGGTAACAAGATTACAGCAATACCTATTAAGGCATTTATTATCATTGATTTCATATTCATTTTTCCTGACAAATAAATTTTCTAAAATAAGCTACCGTAAATCATACCAGAGATGGTTGCCATTACCACTACCAATAATACGTAAACCAAGGTTTTTTGAGTTCCCAGCACGCCACGAATTACCAGTATGTTGGGCAGTGATAGTGAAGGCCCGGCCAGAAGCAATGCTAATGCAGGCCCTTTGCCCATGCCCGAAGCGATAAGGCCTTGCAGGATGGGCACTTCGGTAAGGGTGGCAAAATACATAAAGGCTCCTACCACAGAAGCAAATAAATTGGCAAATACAGAATTGCCCCCCACCAGCCACGCTATCCATTCATTGGGAATAATACCGGGAATTGAGCCACCATCGTGTGTTGATCCCAGCAGGAAACCAGCCGTAACAACCCCTACCGCCAGCAATGGCATGATCTGTTTTGTAAATCCCCATGCTGACAGGGTCCACTCACGGTTTTCTTCATTCTGCTTATCGTATAAGGTAATTACACTTAGCGCAATTACACCCACAAGCATAGGAACTATGGGAGAAAGTTTCGGATCTGCAATAAAACTTGTTGCTAAAAACGCCGATAATCCAACCACCACGCCTGCCAACACTACCCATTGCCATTTTATTTTCAGGATGTATATCAGCGAATACATGAGCAATAGCGAGAAAAAGCCAGTGATGTACCACTTATATGCCCATATGTAATACCATACACTTGAGGTGTCATCGATGGCCGGGCTGCCCCAGTTGGCAAACACCAGGATCAAGACCAGGGTAAAAAAGTGAAAGGATGTTTGCCACATAGGCCTTTTCTCGGGTTGCAGGGGAATATTCATCTGTTCCTCGCGCTTGGCCTTTTCTTCCTTCCGGTAAATGAGGGACATCACAATTCCGATAACTACACTAAACACCACGGCACCAATAATACGGGCCACCCCCATTTCAAAGCCCAATATGCGGGCTGTAAGAATAATTGCCAGGATATTGATGGCCGGGCCGGAATATAAAAACGCTATGGCAGGACCTAAACCGGCTCCACGTTTGTGAATGCTTGAAAACAATGGCAAAATGGTGCAGCTGCAAACTGCCAGTATTGTCCCCGAAACAGAGGCAACTGTGTAAGCCAGCCATTTTTTGGCATTGGCTCCAAAGTATCTTAATACAGAACCCTGGCTCACAAATACCGATATTACGCCTGCAATAAAAAATGCAGGTAGCAGGCACAATACAACATGCTCACGGGCATACCATTTTACCAGGTCAAATGCGGCATCCACAGCCGTGTTGAATCGGGTACTTTCGATGGGAAGAAAAAAGGCTACCCCAAAAAGCAGGGCAATCCAGAATAGTATCTTGAGTTCTTTTTTGGTTTCCATGTTTATATTTTAGTATTTCGGAAAATCACGAAATGAAACAGAAAAAATTATTTGATATAAATCAGCCAGATAAAGTACAAGCCAACGGCAAAAAACACAACGGCAACAACCCTTCTGAACCAGAATTCAAAAGTTTTCACCTTGTTGTAGAATGACCCCAAACCGGAAATACTGTAGGCAAGTATCCATGCAAAAATGATAACCGGTAAGCCGGTGGCAACAGCAAATACAAATGGCAGGGAATACCCCCCGGTTGAGGAAACCGACAATGGTATGAGCATACCAAAATAGAGAAAGCCACTATATGGGCAAAATGCAAGGGCAAATACAACACCCAACAACAAGGTACTCCAGAATCCGCCCGATCCGGACTGTTCACCAACTTTTGATGACCACTTACCCAGGAAGGAAAAATTGAGTTTTATCAGATCGAACATCAATAGCCCCATGATAATGAGAAACGGACCAATAAGAAATTCTCCGTAAGCCCAGATAGTTTTCTGGATCGCATGGACACTTGAACCTTGTTTTAGCGTAGCAATCAGCACAATACCAATAACCATATAGGTAATGGCCCTTCCCAGTGTATAAACAAGACCATTGATAAAGACCCTTTTCTGCTGGTTTATATCCTTACTGATAAAACCAATGGCAGATATATTGGTGGCCAGTGGACACGGGCTGATGGCCGTCATAATCCCCAACAGAAATGCACCCAGTATTGGAAATTCAGTACTGTTAACCAGTTGATGTAGATATTCCATAAAACCTAATTTGTAGCGGTGCTGAGCCGGGCAAGCAACTCATTCTCGAAAGTTGCCTTGTCGCGGTTTCGTGAGTAAGCTCTTACAATATCTGAAATATCCGTAACGGTTTCTTTTCTGCGATGGGTAGTTACAACTACTACCGTTTGTGAACCAGCCTTATGTTTTTCAACCAATGCATTATTTGCCTCGTCAGAGATTTTGACTGCGGAAAATTTTACATCACCTGATTTGTAAGCACCCTCGATCATGCTTTGAACATCCTTTTCGAGATTATCGCAGGCTCTTGCCCTGCAACAAGCAAGATCGGCCTTGAAATACAATACTTCAATTTTCTGGGCTGTCGCTGTTAACCCTGCAAATACAACTGCTAACAAGAAAAATAGCTTCTTCATGCGCTTTCTTTTTATGTATTAACAATTAATTATTTAGAAAAGAATTGGTTTCCTGGGCAATCAGTGCTTTAAGACCCTCAGGGTTTCCCATCACCAGGGCAAAAGACTGGTCAGTAATATCTTTGTACTGATCTCCACAGGCAATTACCAGGCTGCTAAAAACAATCTCGTATTTTTCAGCAAGTGCCTCATTGGTTTTTTCCGAAAAGTCTACCTCAATGAATGCTACATCATTATTGCCGGCAAAATTCTCTATGACAGCCTGCTGGGCTACCTCCTGGAGGGTAACACAGGTAACACACCGCATTTTCCCATGAAAATAGTAAACATGAACTTTGGCATCGTTCAATGAAAGATCCTTTGCACCCTCGGCGCGGTCACCCCCTGTTGTCTGGCCACAAGAAGCGAGTAAAACGGATATTACTCCAATCAATACTAATTTTTTCATACAATTACAGTTTAAATTTCAATATTTAATTCCTGCAGCTCAACATTAAAATATTCGAGAAAAGCGCTGTTGAGTTTTGCCCAGTTTTCTTTATTGATGCAATATTTAATGAAAGGTGCTTCAATTTCACCTTGTATGAGCCCGGCATGTTTCAGCTCCTTAAGGTGCTGCGACAATGCAGACCTGCCTATAGGCAATTCATCCACCAAGTCACCACTATAGCAGCATGAATTCCGGGTGGACAGTTTCTTAAGGATATAAACCCTTACAGGATGGCTCATAGCCTTGGCAAACCTGGCGATTTGCTGCAGATCTTCCGGTATTTCAACTTTCTTAACCATTGGTAAATTTTTCTATTTGGGTTTTGATTTCATCTTTTGAGGGCAGGCGGCCACTTATCACCACCTTTTCATTGATCACCAAACCTGGTGTGGCAATAATTCCATACTTCATGATCTCCATGATGTCTTCCACTTTAGATATCCGGGCGTCAATACTATTTTCTGCAACCACCTCGCTGGTCATCTTTTCAAGGGTTTTGCACTTTTGGCAACCGGTGCCGAGAATTTTAATTTCCATTTCACTCAATATTTATAGTTTCTTTACATTTAAACATTTCGCAAAATTACGAAATGTTTTTGATCAAAGTGTTAAACCATTTCTTTTATGCAAATTTTATTTGCTTTTGTTAGTTATCCTAACTATATTTACAGTGAATTCATCCTATGTCTAATTTTAAAAATGAAAAACTATGAGCAAGTCTGTTTTTTATCACGCCGGTTGTTCAGTATGTGTTAGCGCTGAACAGGATATTGTAGAATTAATTGGTTCGTCCAATGTGGAAATAGTTCACCTGGGTGAGAATAAATCAAGAATTCCTGAAGCTGAGAAGTTAGGGATAAAGTCTGTCCCAGCGCTACTTACGCCAAAGGGCAATGTGCTGCACCTTAACTTTGGTGCATCAATGGCCGATGTAAAAGGTTGAAAAAATTTGCCCCACATGGTTAGGTATCCTATCTTTGTGGGGCAATTTTTTATCCTTCCGGTAATTAAATAATCATGGAAAACTCCCCTTTTGACCTCAACATCCAGAACAGCAATACCGACAGCAGGATCGTGGCTGCCCTGGAAAGGATCTCCCACGCGTTCAGGATCATGCTATGGAACGAGAGTAAAAACCTGTCCCTTACCCCCATCCAGATCCAGACTTTGATCTTCCTGCAAAACCATAGTGAAGAAAAGAGAACGGTGACCTACCTGGCTCGTGAATTCAATATTACAAAGGCAACTGTAAGCGATACCATCAAAACACTTCATCAGAAAGAACTTATTACCCGAGAATATCAGCAGGAAGACACACGCAGTTACACAATTCACCTGACCAGCAAGGGACATGATGTTGCAGCGAAAACATCCATGTTCACAAAGGAGTTATTTACCCCCATAGAAAAAATAAATTCTTCAGAGAAGGAAAGCTTTTTGCTCAATCTGATGGAAATCATCCATCATCTTCAGAAAGCGGGTATCATCACCCTTCAGCGCATGTGCTTTACCTGTGTGCATTACAGACCAGATCACCTAAAGGGAAAACATTTCTGCAACCTCCTCAACATGAAACTCGAAGCCACTGAATTGAGAATCGATTGCCCGGAGCATGAAGAGAAAGTATGAGTTTTTTGGTAAGTTTATTTTTAATCTTCTAAGGCTTAACAACCAAAATCTCGAAATTTTAACTAAATTTCAAGCACCAAAGCCTTAATTTTGATCAATCAATACCAGATACCCCATTAACCTTTCAAAACAATCCTATTATGTGTACCTTTTATTGCGAATCATGCAAGCTTGATTTTGAAGACAACCAGGGTTTGAAGAAAGAATACCAGGATTACATCCTTGGCCCGTGCTGGAAATACATTGCGTATTGCCCTGAATGCAAGCAGGAATGTTCTGAGAAAAGAATTCCCAAACCCGGCAAAGCTAAAAGTGATTTCTCTATGGAATGTGGTAGCAGTGGTTGCAGGGGTGGGGCTTGCAGCAGGTATTAATTCCATCCTCCTATCCATCTGATAACCTAACCCCTGATGCACGCACCCATCTTTGCAAGGTCGGAAACAACAGGTATCATTCTGGCTGGTGGCAAAAGCCGACGTTTTGGAAGCGATAAAGCTCTTTATGAGTACAACGGAACAAAGCTCATAGAGTATTCCATTGCCACACTACAGCCTTTGTGCGGAACACTTCTGCTGAGCACCAACGAACCTGAGAAATATGCATTTACCGGTCTGCCCACTGTGCCCGATCTTTTTCCGGGTTGTGGGCCTGTGGCAGGCATCCATGCTTGTATTGAGCAATCGGCCCATGAACATCACCTTGTAATAGGTTGCGATCTTCCCTGGCTCAGCCCCAGGGTCTTCGAATTCATTTTACAAAAAAGCACTGGTCATCAGGTGGTAATACCTACACAGAACGGTTTGAAGGAAACCATGGCCAGCTATTACCATAAGAGCACCTCTCCTACTTTGAAAAAAGCACTGCAACAAAAGCGATACAAAATACTGGATGCTATTGCTCCACTGAAATGTTTCTACCCTGCCATAGACAACGAAGTTTTCTATACCAATAAAATGTTTGCCAACATCAATTACCGGCAGGATATAGGCATGCATTGAGGTTGCACATCCGGAATGCCATGAAATGGATTACTCAATATTAACCCCGGCCGCAGCCTCATTGATGTTCAAAATGGAGTCACCTACTTTTTCGCAGGATGAGATCATCTTATTGAAGTAAAATCCTCCTTTGACGTGTGCTGAGCCTTTCTCCAGGTCGCCTATCACTTCTTCACTCACCTCATCCCTGAATTGGTTGATAGATTTTTCAAGCTGGTAGGCTCGTTGGATATTGCTACGGGCAAAAGCCTCTCCACGTTCAAGGTTGACCATCATTACATCAAACGCCTCATTCACCAACTCAAACATCCGCGAAAGTTCTTCGCGCTGTTTGGGTGTAAAGTAAGAGTTCTCTTCTTTCTTTTTATCAAGCAGGGTAGCCATTTTGAAACAGATATCTCCTATTTTTTCAACCTCTGCGCACACCAGTCGCAACCTGCGCAACTGTTCTGATGCATTGGTACTTAACTGCTTGCGCGAGACCTTTATTAAGAAGGTGGTGATCTCCACTTCTACACGGTCTGTGATCTCCTCATATTTGCTTACCCGGGCAAGAACTTTTGAAAACTTCTTACGATCGGTTTGGTAGATCATTTCGGGTATAAAGTTGAACATACGGTGAGCAAGATCGCAATATCTGCGGGTTTCGCGTTTAGCCTGCAAAACAGAGAATTCTGCCATGTGCAAAAACCCGCTGCCGAAATACTCCAGTTGATGTCTTTCATCACCTTTGCCTTTGGATGGGATGATCCTTTCAACCACAAATACAATGTATTTGATGAGTCCGATAAGTACCAGTGTATTGGTAATATTAAAAGTGGTATGAAAAATGGCCAGCCCGAACGGCACCATTGCGGGGTCATCGAAAGGAGAATTCAACCCCATTTCCACCATGTAATAAGCAATCTTTCCGGTGAAAAAATGGAAAAATGTAAGCATCCACAATACCCCGAAAATATTAAAAAGGGTGTGAGCCAATGCCGTACGCTTGGCATGCACATTCCCAACCAGAGCTGCAAGGTTGGCTGTAATGGTGGTTCCGATATTTTCACCCAGAACAATAGCTGCACCATGTTCATAGCCTATCCATCCATAATTACACATTACCAGGGTCAAGGCCATGGTAGCACTTGAAGATTGCAATACAATGGTAAGCAATGTACCAATCCCCAGAAATATCATTATACTTCCGAAGCCATAGCCGGTCAGGTTTTGCAATGCTTCAAACATTTCGGGGTTGGATTGCAGGTCAGGAACGGAATCTTTCAGCAGACCCAGCCCCATAAAAAGCAAAGCAAAGCCCAGCAAGGTTTCTCCAAGCGAGGTAAGCTTATCGCGCGAAAAATAGAGCATCGGAAAAGCAATGCCGATGATCGGGAGTGAAAGCGCTGCGATATTGAGTTTAAACCCCAGAAAAGATATGAGCCACGCTGTTGTGGTGGTTCCTATATTGGCACCCATTATCACACCCACAGACTGCACAAGGTTGAGCAAACCGGCATTAACAAAACTCACCACCATAACCGTAGAAGCCGATGAAGACTGCACAAGGGTAGTTACAACAAAACCTGTAAGTACACCCAGGAAACGATTGGAGGTCATGGCACTCAGGATGGAGCGCATTTTATCGCCAGCAAGCTTCTGTATCCCTTCACTCATTACTTTCATTCCAAACAGGAACAGACTCAATGCTCCAAAAAGGGTCAGAAACTGAACAAATCCAAAACTCATTATTTTTCGTTTTAACGTTAGTGTAAACTCCTGGGGCTGTCTGAAATCAGCACGGTGAATTTACGTGTTTGCGCTTTAATGGCAAACTTTTTTTAAGGACAGCAAAAATACGAAAACAAGCCCTCCCCCAACAGGCTTAACATAAACTTAACACAAAGGCTTTGATTGATACTACATCACAAAAATTCCGGCAATCCGTAAGCGAATTACATCCCCGTCCCAGGTTCTATTTTCCATTGGTGATCATAAACTCGCGGTGCGATTTAAGCAGATTGCCCGACTGAATTACCATATTGCGTGTTTCTGTCAGGTAATTAAAAATTACCAGTGTATTGCGGGTACCTACCTTTTCGGCTTTAATAAGTTTAATCTGCAACTTCTTGGTTTTATCCAGATCAGACACCAGCATTGCTGCTCTCTTTATGATCTCATCTACCTTTTCGTACTCACGCGATTGAATAACCTGAAGAATGGATTGGAAGAACTCTCCTACTCGTTGGTTCAGATCAGCAATTTCACGTTCTTGCTCATTTACAACGGAGGGATGCACATTGGCAATATGCTCATAAAAGGGTTCAACGATAAAATTGAGGCAATGTGAAATCTCCCTCAGATAATCGAGTATCTGCACATAATGATGGCCAGTATCGATGGCATCGGCTTTAAGCCTTTTAAGGGTAAGATATACATCCTTTTTCAGTCCCTTAGTATACTCCGACAATTCGCGAACACTCTTCCGGGCTTTTTTCAACCTCTTCCGGTCTTCGTCCATAAAGGCAAGAGTCAGTTCGTGGTGTAATGACGAAACTTTCTCAAGGGTATTTACAATATTATCATTGCATTCCTTTATTACACCTGCTTCGGTCCATGATCGCAGGCTCTTTTGCTCTTCTATTTCTTTTGCTTCGCTCCTTTTCTTATGAATGAAGTTGGTACGTATCACAAAACTAAATGCGATGACCAATGCTACAATTGCAGCTGGGTAGCTACCCCAGCGAATAAGCAGTGCAAACAAAAAGGCTACCGAGAAGGCTGTAAAAGCTGTAAAGAACCAGCCGCCGATTACAGTAATTACTCCCGTAATGCGATATACGGCACTCTCACGCCCCCAAGCCCTGTCGGAAAGTGAAGTACCCATGGCCACCATAAAGGTTACGTAAGTGGTAGAAAGAGGAAGTTTAAGAGATGTGGCAAGGGCTATCAGAATACTGGCAACAAACATATTTACGCTGGCCCTTACCATATCAAAATGGGCAGCATGCTCAGCAGATACTGACTTACTATCCTGCTCCAGGGGTACAAATCTCTTATCGATCGAACGCAAAACAGGTGCAGGTACCACACGCTTCAGGAATCCAGACAGATCATAGGCTTTACGAACAAGGGTTTGTGCGAATAATGATGAGGGAAAGCGTTCATACCCCTCTCCCTGACGAGCCAGATCAACCTCCGTTTGGGTTACAGAACGGGCTTTGCGCGAAAAGATCAATGCCAGGATCATAATTACCCCTGCTGCCAGCAAAAATGCTGTGGGGGTTTGCACTGGCTTGAGCAACGATTCCATAGTATAGGTTGCGGGATCAAGAGCCGGGTCGTTGATAAAAAGCTTATAAGACTCGAACCCGGCCAGCGGAACTCCGATAAAATTAACAAGGTCGTTGCCAGCAAAAGCCATAGCAATGGAGAAGGTACCAATGAGCACTATCACACGCAGAATATTTACCCGGAATACCGAGATCAGCAACTGGGCCAATACTGCAAACCCGATAAAACACATACTCAGGAGCTGTAAGGTATTCTGCTGGATCCAGGCGACAGTTGAAGGAGTCATAAAAGACGCTCCACTGGCACCTTTCACAAGAATAAAATATACGATAGAGGTGATGGCAAAACTACCCCACAATGCACCAAAGAAAGGCAGTCTCTTTTTATAATCAAAGGTAAAGAGCAAACGGGAAAAAAACTGCACCAGGGTTCCCACCGTAAAGGCAATAACCACCGAAAGTAGAATCCCCGAGATAATGGCCAATGCCCGTGCCGAATTAATGAAAGTACCCAGATCCTGCAGTGTCTCCGGGCCCATGTATATCTTGTAAAGAGAAACAGCAACAGCAGCACCTAAAAGCTCAAACACAATGGATACTGTAGTGGAAGTGGGCAGACCAAAAGTGTTGAAGGTATCCAGAAGAATAATGTCGGTGATCATCACAGCAAGAAAGATCACCATAATCTCATTAAAGTAAAACTGACCAGGATGGAATACACCACTTCGGGCAACCTCCATCATACCGCTGCTGAAAGTAGCACCAAACAAAACACCGAGTGAAGCTACCGCAAGAATAACCTTCATGGAAGCCACCCTGGAGCCGATGGCAGAGTTGAGAAAGTTTACAGCATCATTGCCCACACCTACCACAAGGTCTGATATGGCAAGAATAAAAAGGGCGATTACAAAAAAAAGATATACATTATCCATTTCCGGGTGCTTTTTTCGCAACAAAGTTACATTCCCTTACACCCTGTTCTTTGCAATACCGGTTAATTTTTGGTTAACGCAATATTAAGTTATCATTAACAGTATTTACAGCAAAGACGCTTATAGCTTAACTACTTTCCTTGTAACAAGTATTCCATTGCCAAAATCCAATACCAGGAAATACATTCCGGCAGAAAAATGTCCGATATCCAACTCCAGGTTTTGGGAAGAACTGGCATTCTGCCACTCGTGGGTAAGCATAAGCACCCCCGAAGTATTGAAAACTCTCAGTACACCACTACCCAGTTCAGGGTTGTCAATTTGAATTGCCAAACGGGAAACCACAGGATTATTCACCTTTACAGATTGATCCCAACTGACGATTTCATGTATTGGCGTAAACTGCTCGGTAAGCAACTTCATTACAACAGGTAAGTGATCTGACATATCGTAAAGAGCTTGTATCACTTCGGGCGGCTCACTGTGGTTGGGTGGACTGATCAGGGATTGGTTATAGCGGTTACCATCCTGGCCCATGGCTCTGTAACTACCCTGATTATATTTCAAGCCATGAGTTCCCTCTATTACAGGACGAGTAGCCAGGATAAAATCGTAGCGATCGTCAAGCCCTCCCGTAACAAAACAATCATGTGTACCTGTGCGTGGGCTTTGGGTATGATAAGGAGCCATGGCCGGGTTATTGCCCCACTGCCCGGAAACATTAATGGGATCAAAGAATCGTATGTTTTCGTTGGAATTATTGATCATCCGCTGATAGGCCTCTTCAAAAGATGACTTCATATTGAAATCACCCATAAACAGGATGTTGCCCGAATAATTGTGGGTTTGCAAATAACTCAGCGCATTATTTACCATGGCAGTACGAGTTTGCTGATCAGTGGCGGAGTTTCCGGCTTTCAGGTGTGCCACTATGCAGGTTAGAAAAACAGTATCGGCGCCATGCTCCAGATCTTCGCTTTTGTAATACAAA
Source organism: Bacteroidales bacterium (assembly GCA_046291875.1). Lineage (GTDB taxonomy): Bacteria > Bacteroidota > Bacteroidia > Bacteroidales > UBA7960 > SKVR01. The sequence goes on from JBKBSF010000013.1 coordinate 93,663, forward strand.
GTGTACAGGTTTATGTCGCGCAGAAGAGTACTTACAATTACTTCATTGCGCAACCCAAATTTGCGTGTATCATAAAACAATCCGTTGGCAAACCAGCCGTTTCCGGTGTTTGTATACTCGGCATAATCGAAGTAATCAACACCCTCAATATTCAATACATTATCCCTGATTCTTGTCAGGTTATGGGCTCCCCTGCCCAATTCGTTTACAGCAAATATATCGGGTTTGTAGTGGCCGAGGATGGTGCGCAGGTACTGGTCCTTGCTGTTTACATTGTTGTTGGCAGCAGTACAAAAATCAGTGTACAATCCATAAAACATCAGGTTGTACTGCATTATTCTGATTGTATCCTGAGCCTTAAGATAAGAAGTGGCCGTCAGGAAGATAACCAGCAGTACGGGAAAAAATCTTACACGCATGGTTTAAAAAATATTATGGGAGGGGGTAAAGGTTAAAAAAGGGAGCGGCTGCTGACCGCTCCCTTTAACATTAAAAAGATAACCAGCAGTTGCAGGTTACTTTTTGAAATATTTGAAATCTTTGCCAAGATATCTGGCAGTATCGCCCAGAATTTCTTCGATACGGAGCAACTGGTTGTATTTTGCGATCCTGTCGGAGCGGCTGGCAGAACCCGTTTTGATTTGTCCGGTTGAGAGAGCAACGGCGAGGTCAGCAATGGTTACATCTTCAGTTTCGCCGCTACGGTGACTCATTACAGAGGTGTAAGAGTTGGCAGTAGCCAGCTGCACTGCACTGATGGTTTCAGTAAGTGTACCAATCTGGTTTACTTTTACAAGGATAGAGTTGGCTACGTTATCATCAATACCTTTTTGTAGTCTCTGGGTATTGGTTACAAAGAGATCGTCGCCCACAAGCTGAATTTTGTCTCCAAGTTTCTGGGTCATCAACGACCATCCGTTCCAGTCGTCTTCGCCCATACCATCTTCAATGGAGATAATAGGATAACGTTTTACCCAGTCAGCCCAGTAATCTACCATTTCAGCAGGAGTAAGCTTATCACCGGTAGACTTGTGCAGGTGATACACATTCTCGTCGGCTTTGTAATACTCCGATGAAGCGGGATCGAGTGCAAGGAAGATATCCTCACCGGGTCTGTAACCAGCATTTTCTATGGCCTGGAGGATTACAGTTACAGCTTCCTCATTGGATTTGAGGTTGGGAGCAAAACCACCTTCATCGCCAACGTTGGTAGAGTACCCTTGCTTTTTCAATACAGCTTTGAGATGATGGAACACCTCAGCACCCATTTTCAGGGCATGGCTGAAAGAAGAGGCACCTACAGGCATAACCATAAATTCCTGGAAATCGATGCTGTTATCGGCATGCGATCCACCGTTGATGATATTCATCATGGGGATAGGCAGCAGGTTGGCATTTACGCCCCCTACATAACGAAACAGGTGCTGGTTGGTTTCCTGAGCAGCAGCATGAGCTACAGCCATAGAAACACCCAGAATAGCATTGGCGCCCAGGTTGCCTTTGTTGGGAGTGCCATCGATCTGGATCATGGTTTTATCAATGAGGGCCTGATCGGTAACATACATACCTTTGAGCTCATTGTTGAGGATATTGTTTACATTATTCACGGCTTTCAACACCCCTTTGCCCAGGTAGTTTACTTTGTCATCGTCGCGCAGCTCAACAGCTTCATGTATACCAGTGGAAGCACCAGAAGGAACCGCAGCGCGTCCCATGATACCATTCTCTGTGATCACATCAACCTCAACGGTGGGATTACCTCTCGAATCCAAGATCTGTCTTGCGTGAATGTTTAAAATTGCACTCATAATTGTTGATTTTTTAGTTAATAAACTTGATCCTTTATTTCCGATACCGTCAAAATACAAAGAAATTTGACGATAAAAAAACAGGCGACTTTAAAAATTCGTTAATCCTGAAAAACTGCCAAATGAAAAGAGGATAAAGCCTTTCAACTCTATCCTCTTTGATAATTTATCCGATCTGGTTTCTATTTTCAATACCTTCGCTCATTGCTTTGTAGGGATCGGGCATAAGCCATAAAGGCATTGCACGAAAAATGAAATCAGTTAAACGGGTTACTTTTTATCAGGAGTATCTACTCCTTCTTCAGTGGCGGTTTCATTAGCATCGGCCTGAGGCTCTTCCTGAACATCTGCAGGAGCTTCTGCAACCACATCTTCCACCACTGCTTTGGGTTCTTCAACTACCTCTTCCTTCTTTGCAGCAGCTTTGGATGCTACTTTCTCAGTGGTTTCATCAGCCTTCTTACCTCTGCGGCTTCTGCGGGTTTTCTTGCTGGCATCTTCAGTAATCTTCAGCATGTTGGCATTGTAGTCTACCAGCTCGATAAAGCACATCTCAGCAGCATCACCTTTACGAAAACCTGTTTTCAGGATTCGGGTATACCCACCAGGTCTGTCGGCAACTTTTTGAGAAACTTCTCTGAAAAGCTCGCTAACAGCATGTTTGTTTTGCAGGTAAGAAAAAACGGTTCTGCGTGAGTGAGTAGAATCATCTTTTGATTTGGTGATCAGCGGTTCAACGTATACGCGCAGTGCCTTAGCCTTAGCAACAGTGGTAAAGATACGCTTGTGCAGGATCAGGGAGGCCGCCATATTGGAAAGCATAGCTTGTCTGTGAGCAGACTTCCTTCCCAGGTGATTTATTTTTTTTCCGTGTCTCATTTCAATTAGTCCTTATCTAATTTGTATTTTGAAAGGTTCATGCCAAAACTTAAATTTTTGGACTTAATAAGCTCTTCAAGCTCTGTGAGTGATTTTTTTCCGAAGTTTCTGAACTTAAGCAGATCATGTTTATTGAGCGAAACCAGATCGGCCAGGGTCTCAACATCGGCAGCTTTCAGGCAGTTCAGAGCTCTTACGCTCAAATCCATGTCAACCAGTTTGGTTTTCAGAAGCTGACGCATGTGCAAAGAAGTTTCATCAAACTCTTCGCTGGAAGCTTTCTCTTCGGTATCCAAAGTGATCTTCTCATCGGAGAAGAGCATAAAATGGAAAATCAGAATCTTGGCAGCTTCTTTCAATGCATCTTTGGGCGTAATAGAGCCATCTGTAAGAATTTCAAGTACCAGCTTTTCATAGTCAGTCTTTTGCTCCACACGGTAGTTTTCTACGAAAAACTTAACGTTTTTTACGGGAGTAAAGATAGAATCGATTGCAATTTGCCCAATAACCGGGTTGAGTGACTTGTTTTCTTCAGCTGGCACATACCCTCTTCCCTTCTCTATGGTAAACTCAATGGTAAGATTTACATTGGGTTCCATGTTGCAGATCACAGTGTCGGTATTGATTACCTGGAAGTTGGAAAGAAAATTGTTAAGATCGCCGGCTTTGAATACTTCCTGGCCAGAGATAGTAACCGTTACTTTCTCACTATCCTCCTCTTCTACCTTTTGCTTAAATCTGATCTGTTTGAAGTTGAGAACCATTTCGGTAACGTCTTCCACAACACCTTTGATGGTAGAAAACTCATGTTCTACCCCTTCGATGCGGATTGACGTAATGGCGAAACCTTCAAGGGATGAGAGCAGTATTCTTCTCAAGGCATTACCAACGGTGATACCATATCCCGGTTCCAGGGGCCGAAATTCAAATTTCCCAAAGCTCCCGTCAGATTCGAGCATGATAACCTTGTCCGGTTTTTGAAAAGCTAATATTGCCATTTATAGTGGGTTTTTATTTTTACGAAACTCTGTGTTACTTATTACTTGGAGTACAATTCCACGATGAGTTGTTCCTTGATATTCTCGGGGATCATTTCTCTTTCGGGCATATTCAGGAATTTTCCTTCCATTTTCTGACCATCCCATTCGATCCACGAGAACGCATTGTTTCTGCCGGTGAGTGATTCTGAGATCACCTCAAGGCTTTTGGATCTTTCTCTTACACCTACAACATCACCAGGACGAAGGGTATAAGAAGGAATATTCACAACTTCGCCATTAACGGTAATGTGCTTGTGCCCTACCAACTGACGTGCAGCACGACGACTGGGAGCAATGCCCATGCGATATACTACGTTGTCCAGACGAGATTCCAGTAGTTGGAGAAGTATCTCACCGGTAATACCTTTTTTGCGAACAGCTTTTTCAAAAAGGTTAGCAAATTGCTTTTCCAGCAAACCGTAGGTATATTTCGCCTTTTGTTTTTCCTGGAGCTGAATTCCGTATTCAGATTGTTTTTTTCTTCTTTTGTTGGCACCATGCATCCCGGGAGGATACTTTTTCTTTTCAAAAGCTTTGTCGGCACCGAAAATTGCATCACCAAATTTACGTGCAATTTTTGACTGAGGACCTCTATATCTTGCCATAATACTCTAATATAATCGTTGAAAAATGTGTTTGTACTAAAAATTAAACTCTTCTCCTTTTGGGAGGTCTGCAACCATTGTGTGGCAGAGGAGTAACGTCAACAATCTCGATCACCTCAATGCCTGCAGAGTGAATGGTACGTATTGCAGATTCACGGCCTGAACCAGGGCCTTTTACAAACACTTTTACTTTTCTCAGTCCAGCGTCATAGGCAACTTTGGCAGCATCAGTGGCAGCCATCTGACCTGCATAAGGAGTATTCTTCTTGGAGCCTTTAAAACCCATCTTACCAGCAGACGACCAAGAGATAACCTGGCCGGTATTGTTGGTCAACGAAATAATGATGTTGTTGAAAGAGGCAAAAATATGTGCTTGCCCAACGGGTTCTACTTTTACTACACGTTTTTTTGTGCTACGTGCACCTTTCGTTTGTTTTGCCATAATTTATTTAAAAAATATTTCTCTGATCAAGCAGCTTTGAAAAAAATACAGTAACAGTGCGCTGCTTCATAAAACACTATGTTACTTGGTAGCCTTCTTCTTGTTGGCCACAGTTTTCTTTTTCCCTTTACGGGTACGGGCGTTGTTCTTGGTTTTTTGTCCGCGAAGGGGCAAACCAATTCTGTGACGGATCCCGCGGTAGCATCCGATGTCCATCAGTCGCTTGATATTCATCTGAACTTCTGAACGCAAACCACCTTCTACCTTGTAATTATCATTGATAATTGTACGGATAGCGGTAATCTGGTCATCGTTCCAATCCTGAACTTTGATATTTACATCAACGCCAGCTTCCTTAAGGATTTGCTGTGCCAGGCTGCGACCAATTCCATAGACATAAGTCAAGGCAATCTCGCCTCTCTTATTTTTGGGGATGTCAATTCCTGCAATACGTGCCATATGATTCTTAGATTAAAAATTCAAACAATTATCCCTGACGTTGCTTATACTTGGGATTCTTCTTGTTAATTACGTAAATTCTGCCTTTTCTGCGTACAATTTTGCACTCAGGGCTTCTCTTCTTTACAGACACTCTGACTTTCATCTCGAAGTTTTTAGGTGTGTTACGTTAAATACTTATTATTTATACCTGAAAGAAATTCTTCCTTTGGTAAGGTCGTATGGCGACATCTCCACTTTTACCTTATCGCCGGGTAAGATTTTGATGTAGTGCATCCTCATCTTGCCTGAGATATGAGCGGTAATTACGTGGCCGTTTTCCAATTCAACACGAAACATTGCATTGCCCAGAGACTCGATCACTGTTCCGTCTTGTTGTATCGAACTTTGTTTTGCCATACTCTTTACTGAATAATTAAGGTGTTGTTTTTATTGAATTTGAGAGCTTCATGAATGTATGCAAAAGAAGAAAGCACGTCGGCTTTTCCCTTTTTTATTGCCACGGTGTGTTCGTAATGGGCCGAGGGCATTCGGTCAGTAGTACGGATAGTCCAGCCATCCTTTTCCTGCACTACAAATCGTTTTCCCATGTTTATCATGGGTTCGATAGCAATAACCAACCCCTGACGCAATGTAAGCCCCTTACCTTTTTTGCCGAAGTTAGGCACTTCAGGAGGTTCATGCAGGTTTCTGCCCAGGCCGTGTCCTACGAGTTCACGTACAACACTATAACCTGCGTTTTCTGCATGTTCCTGTATGGCCCACGACAAATCTCCCAGAGTATTACCTTCAACTGCCTTCTCGATACCGAGCCACAGACATTCGTAAGTAACATTCAACAGCCGCCTGACAGATTCATCAATCTCACCAATGGCAAAGGTATAGGCACTATCGCCAAAAAAATCATTTTTCAGAACACCACAATCAATAGACACAATATCGCCTTCCTTTAACTCCCGGTTTCCCGGAATACCATGAACTACTTGTTCATTGGGCGAAATGCATAAGGTTCCACTGAATCCATGGTATCCTTTAAACCCGGGTTTTGCTCCATTATCGCGGATAAACTCTTCAGCTATCCGGTCAAGCTCAATGGTTTTAATCCCGGGGCGGATATTTTTGGCAACCTCACCTAAGGTTTTTGCAACAAGCAAAGAACTCTCGCGAATTAACTCTATTTCACTCTCTGATTTATACTCTATCATAAAAGATCTGGTTAAGATCAGCCAGTCATTCCCATGGATGAACGTCCTTTAATCCTACCTGATTTGGTAAGACCATCGTAATGACGCATCAACAGGTGGCTTTCAATTTGCTGCAAAGTATCCAGAACAACCCCTACCATAATCAGCAAAGAGGTACCTCCGAAGAACTGGGCAAATTGTCCGGTTACACCCATCAAACTGACAAATGCTGGCATTACAGCAACAAATGCAAGGAACAGTGAACCAGGTAGTGTAATTTTCGACATTACATTATCAATAAACTCAGCGGTCTTTTTCCCTGGTTTTACGCCAGGAATAAATCCTCCGTTCTTTTTCATATCTTCAGCCATTTGATTGGGATTAACAGTAATGGCGGTGTAGAAGTATGTAAACAGGATGATAAGAACAGCGAAAGTAAAATTGTACCAGAACCCAAGGAAATTGGAAAAGGTAGCAGCAATACCACTCATGGCTTCAGAACCTGAAAAACCTGCGAGTGTAATGGGAATGAACATGATGGCCTGGGCAAAAATGATGGGCATAACACCGGCAGCATTCACCTTCAATGGGATATACTGACGTACACCACCATATTGTTTGTTTCCAACAATCCTTTTTGCAAACTGCACAGGGATACGACGAGTGCCCTGAACCAGCAGAATACACAGCACAACCACGCTCATCAGCACCACGATTTCCACCATAAATACTACCAAACCTCCACCAGCTTCTTCCATGCGTGCAATAAATTCAGCAGCAAGAGCAAAGGGCAGATTGGCGATAATACCTACCATGATGATAAGTGAAATACCGTTTCCAATGCCTTTGTCAGTGATCTTTTCGCCCAGCCACATAACAAACATGGTACCGGCGATAAGAATGATGACAGAAGAAACAATAAAGAAGGTCATGGAAGCACCCGGATCTCCATCGAAGGGCGTAATAGCTTCGCGTGGAAGCTGAGAAGCCAGGTTGGCAAGATATGCCGGAGCCTGGGCTGCTGTAATAATAACCGTAAGATAGCGTGTGATCTGGTTGATTTTTTTCCTTCCACTCTCCCCCTCTTTTTGCAGCTTCTGAAAATACGGAATGGCAACTCCTAAGAGCTGCACAACAATAGATGCACTGATGTAGGGCATGATACCCAATGCAAAAATAGAAGCATTGGAAAATGCACCTCCACTGAACATATTAAGCAAACCCAGCAAACCATCCTGGGTTTGGGCTTGCAATGCATCCAATTGCTGAGGATCAACACCGGGTAAAACCACAAAAGAACCTAAGCGGTAAATCAAAATGATACCCAAAGTATTGATGATCCGGATACGAAGATCTTCAATCCGGTAAATATTTTGCAGAGTCTGGAAAAATCTTTTCATTCCTTAGATTATAAAGTGTTTATTTTACCACCACTGGCTTCAATAGCTTTGGCAGCCGAGGCAGAAAATTTATGAGCCGTTACTTCTAGGGTAGCTTTCAGTTCACCCCTGCCCAGGATCTTGATACGATCGTTGCGTGAAGCAAGACCATTATCTACCAATACAGCAGGATCGATTACGGTGATACCTTTATTTTCAGAAAGCTGCTGAAGGATATCCAGGTTTACGCCAACATATTCCACACGGTTGATGTTTTTGAAACCGAATTTGGGCAACCTTCTGGACAAAGGCATCTGACCACCTTCAAATCCAGCCTTACTGCTGTAACCAGAGCGAGACTTGGCCCCTTTATGACCCCTTGTGGAAGTACCACCACGACCTGATCCCTGACCTCTACCGATTCTCTTTGTGGATTTTACTGAACCACCTGCGGGTTTAAGACTACTTAAATCCATTGTTATATGCGATTAAAAATTATTACCTTTAAAAATTATGCATTTACTTCCTGAACATCGACCAGGTGTCTTACCTTATCGATCATTCCCAGAACCTGGGGAGAACCATCCACCACCACAGGATTGTGCAGTTTGCGAAGTCCAAGTGCTTTCAGGGTTCTCTTTTGTCTTTCAGGACGACCAATTGCGCTACGCACCTGAGATACTTTGTATTTTTTCATTTTCTTATGGTCTTTAAAACTCTGTGAGAGTAAAACAAGTATATTGTATCTTACATGATGATTGCAGGTACACCCCTGGGTATACCTGCAATATCACTATGAATTTATCCTTTGAAAACTTTTTCTACAGAGATACCACGCTGCTGGGCAACGGTAAAGGGATCTCTTAGTTTAGTCAAAGCATCAATGGTAGCTTTTACCACACTGTGTGGGTTCGATGAGCCTTTAGATTTGGCAAGTACGTCGGTAATACCAACACTTTCGAGAACCGCACGCATAGCACCACCGGCAATAACACCTGTACCGTGGGCAGCTGGGCGAATGAGAACCTGTGCACCGCTGTATTTACCTTCCTGTGGATGAGGAATGGTACCTTTGTGAACAGGAACTTTTACCAGGTGCTTCTTGGCATCGTCAATACCTTTGCTGATTGCGGTGGTTACTTCCTTAGCTTTACCCAGGCCATAACCCACAACACCGTTTTCATTTCCGACTACAACAATGGCTGAGAAACTAAAGGTTCTACCCCCTTTGGTAACTTTGGTAACCCGTTGTATGCTAACCAGCCTGTCCTTGAACTCAATCTCGCTGGATTTTACTTTTTTTACGTTTGCGTTTGTCATAGTCTTAGAAATTTAAACCTCCTTCTCTGGCTCCTTCTGCCAAGGATTTGATTCTACCGTGATACAAATATCCATTACGATCGAAAACTACGGTTTCAATACCTGCTTCTTTGGCTTTTTCTGCAAGGAGTTTACCTACTTCGCGAGCCAATTCGGTTTTTGTACCTTTTTTCTCTGCAAGCGCTTTTTCGCTGCTGCTGGCAGCGGCCAGGGTAACCCCCTGATCGTCGTTAATCAGCTGAGCGTAAATCTGCTTATTGCTTCTGAAAACAGAAAGCCTGGGCTTTTGCGCTGATCCAAGAATTTTCTTGCGAACCCGGTACTTTATTTTGAGTCTTCTATTACTTTTACTGTTTGTTGCCATCGTTCCGATGATTTAATAAGTTAAATAAAGTTTATTTACCGGCTGATTTACCTGCTTTTCTGCGCACCACTTCATTCTGGAAACGAATACCTTTTCCTTTGTAAGGTTCAGGCTTACGCATCGACCTGATTTTGGCAGCTACCTGTCCGATAAGCTGTTTGTCGTGCGATTCCATAATAATCAGCGGGTTCTTACCTCTTTCGGTAACGGTTTCTACCTTGATCTCCTTGGGCAATTCCAGAAAAATATTGTGCGAATACCCAAGGCCCAACTCCAGCAACTGGCCATTGTTAGAAGCTTTGTATCCAACACCTACCAATTCCTGAACTACTTTATAACCTTCCGAAACTCCTACCACCATATTGCTGATAAGGGCTCTGTACAAACCATGGAGAGCTTTGTGTCTTTTCTGGTCAGAGGGACGTTCTACTTGTATGGTGTTTCCTTCAATTTTTACTGAAATCTCACCTTTTAATTCCTGTTTTAATTCTCCTTTGGGTCCTTTAACGGTTACGATATTGTTATCGCTTACGTTTACAGTAACACCAGCGGGAATGTTAATGGGTAATTTTCCTATTCTTGACATAGTTCCCTCCTTAATTAGCTAACGTAACAAATAACTTCACCTCCAATACCAAGCTGTCGGGCTTCTTTGTCGGTGATTAAACCTTGGGATGTAGAAATTATGGCAATACCTAAACCGTTCATTACCCTGGGCAAATCATTATGGTTGCAGTATTTGCGCAAGCCGGGGCGGCTGATGCGGGTAATACTGTTGATGGCAGGGATTTTTGTGGAAGGATGATATTTGAGTGCAATTTTAATGCTACCTCCTTTTTCACCGTCCTCAAATTTGTAATTCAGGATATACCCCTTCTCAAAAAGGATTTTTGTGATCCCCTTCTTAAGATTCGATGCAGGAATTTCTACAATCCTGTGATTGGCCTTCACGGCATTCCTTATTCTTGTAAGGTAATCTGCAATTGGATCAGTTGTCATTGTAATGTAAATAAAGGTTTATGATTTCTCTACCAGCTGGCTTTGGTAACTCCGGGGATCAATCCGTTGTTAGCCATTTCCCGGAAATTGATACGGGAAATACCAAATTGACGCATGTAGCCTTTAGGGCGGCCGGTAAGTTTGCAACGGTTGTGCAAACGTACAGGAGAAGCATTTTTGGGCAATTTCTGCAATGCTTCATAATCTCCGGCAGCCTTCAGTTCTGCGCGCTTTTTTGCATATTTGGCGACGAGCTTTTCTCTTTTGCGTTCTCTCGCCTTCATTGATTCTTTTGCCATTTCCGGAATATTTATTTTTTAATGTTTTTAAACGGGATTCCGAATTCACGCAAGAGTGCGTAAGCTTCTTTGTCGGTTTTGGCGGTGGTTACGAAAGTAATATCCATACCCAGGATCTTATTGATCTTGTCAATATTGATCTCAGGAAAGATGATCTGTTCAGAAACACCCAGTGTAAAGTTTCCTTTACCATCGAAACCTTTTTCGTTGATTCCTCTGAAGTCGCGGATACGAGGCAGAGAAACAGCGATCAGCCTGTCGAGGAATTCGTACATCTTGGTACCACGCAGGGTTACACGCACACCAATGGGCATACCTCTACGCAGTTTAAAGTTCGAAATATCCTTTTTGGATTTGGTAGGAACAGCTTTCTGGCCCGAAATAAGCGTCATCTCTTCAATAGAAGTATCGATAAGCTTTTTGTCGGCAATTGCAATTCCCAGACCCTGGTTCAGACAAATCTTAACCAGCTTGGGAACTTCCATAGGATTATCGTAGCTGAATTCTGATGTAAGAGCAGGAATGATTTCCTTCTCATACTTACTTCTAAGTCTTGGTGTATAGCTCATTACTTAATTACCTCCCCTGACTTTTTAGAATAACGTTCCAATTTGTTATTCTCGTTTAACTTTCTTCCAATACGAGTAGCATTTCCTTTTCCATCAACCACCATCAGGTTGGAGATATGGATGGGAGCTTCTTTTTTAACGATACCACCCTGAGGGTTGGCTGCATTGGGTTTAGTATGCTTGGAGATCATGTTCAGACCTTCTACCAGAGCGCGCATATTTTTGCGGTCGATACTAAGCACCTTACCCTGCTGGCCTTTTGCATTCCCTGCAATGGCCTTAACGGTATCACCTTTTTTAATATGTAATTTGGGTTGCATAGTTGCTAATGATTTTTCAGTTAGAGCACTTCAGGTGCCAATGAAACGATTTTCATAAACTGCTTCTCACGAAGTTCGCGGGCTACGGGGCCGAAGATACGGGTACCACGCATTTCTTCGTTGGCAGTTAAAAGAACTACTGCATTGTCGTCAAATTTAATATAAGAACCATCGGCACGGCGAACGTGCTTGCGGGTTCTAACGACAACAGCCTTGGTAACGGCTCCTTTTTTGATGTTTCCGCTGGGAAGTGCATCTTTAACAGTAACAATGATTTTATCACCAATACCAGCATAGCGGCGTTTGGTACCACCCAATACCCGAATGCACAATACTTCCTTGGCACCACTGTTATCTGCAACCGATAATCTAGATTCTTGTTGTATCATAATTACTTAGCTCTTTCAAGGATTTCAACTAATCTCCAACATTTGTTTTTGCTCAGAGGCCGAGTTTCCATGATACGAACGGTATCACCGATGTTGCACTCATTGTTTTCGTCATGAGCCATAAAGTTGGACGACTTTTTAACAAACTTCCCGTATTTAGGGTGTTTTACGCGGCGCATAACTTTAATAACAATGGATTTGTCCATCTTATTACTTTTCACTACGCCTACTCTTTCTTTTCTGCGGGTTCTCGTTTCCATTATTTAGAGATTTCTTTTTTTGATTCATTAACCCTATTGTGGAGCTCGGTCTTGATCCTGGCTACAGTTTGTCTGTAGAGCTTGATCTTCATAGGATTTTCCAGCGGAGAAACGCTATGGTTAAGCTTGAGCTTTTCAAGGTGCTTCTTTTCTTCTTCCAACCTTTCTCTGAGCTCGCTGGTTGACATTTCACGTATTACACTTGGCTTCATCTGATAAACGAATTTAAATCGTTAAAATAGCAGTAAGCTGGCGAATTTACCAGCTTTAGAAGTCCTGATTTTCAGACAGAGGCCCGCTTTTACGGGCATGACCTGGTTTATGAACCTCTCCAAAAAGGCTGCAAAGTTATAAATTATTTTTCAATAAAATCTATTATTCCTCGACAAAATCTCTACGGACAATAAATTTGCATTTTACGGGCAACTTTTGAGCTCCCAGGCGCATAGCTTCGGTTGCAGTTTCCAGGGTAACACCTTCGGCTTCGAAGAGGATTCGTCCGGGGCTTACTCTTGCAACGAAATACTCAGGAGCACCTTTACCTTTACCCATACGCACCTCTGCAGGCTTTTTGGTAACGGGTTTATCGGGGAAGATACGGATCCACAATTGACCCTCACGTTTCATACGACGGGTAATGGCCTGACGCGCAGCTTCGATCTGACGGCTGGTGATCCAGCATTCATCCAAAGACTTGATGCCGAAACTTCCGAAAGAGAGCTCTGCGCCCCTTTTGGTGTTTCCTTTCATTCTGCCTTTCTGCTGCCTTCTGAATTTAGTTTTCTTTGGCTGTAACATTATTACTCGAAATTTTCTTAATTAACAATGAATTGAACCCTATTACTTCTTGTTGCGACGAGCGCCTCTGAATCTGTCACCACCTCCACGGGGGGCACCCTGGCCACCAGTTTTAGGCTTGCTGGTTTCTTCGGTAAAGGGGGTAAGTTCTTTCTTACCGTACACTTCACCTTTGCAGATCCATACCTTTACACCAATACGACCATAGGTAGTATGTGCTTCGGCAGTGGCATAGTCGATGTCAGCCCTGAGGGTATGCAGGGGAATACGACCTTCCTTGTAAGTTTCGGTACGTGCCATCTCGGCACCTCCTAAACGACCGGAAACGGTAGCTTTGATCCCTTCAGCGCCCAGGCGCATAGTAGAAGAAACAGCTGTTTTAACAGCACGACGGAATGAAATACGTCCTTCGATCTGCTTGGCAATGGTTTGTGCTACCAGATAAGCATCCAACTCAGGTCTTTTGATCTCAGAAATGTTGATCTGTACTTCTTTCTGGGTGATCTTTCTTAATTCTTCCTTGAGTTTATCTACTTCCTGGCCACCTTTACCAATGATGATACCCGGACGGGCAGTGTTTATGGTAACCGTGATAAGTTTGAGTGTTCTTTCAATAATAATTTTAGATACACCGGCCTTGGCCAAACGGGCGTTGAGGTATTTCCGGATCTTATCGTCTTCAACAAGTTTCGCCTCATACTTTCTTCCGCCGTACCAATTGGAATCCCATCCTTTGATGATGCCCAATCTCAGGCCGATTGGATTTGTTTTTTGTCCCATTATGAGTGATTTTTAATTGTTTGTATTCTTACTATCTACGACAATGGTAACATGGTTCGACCTTTTCCTGACACGGTACGCGCGACCCTGGGGTGCAGGACGTAAACGCTTGAGCACCCTTCCACCATCAACAAATATTTCTTTCACATAAAGATTGCTGTCTTCAATCCTTACACCTTCGTTTTTGGCCTGCCAGTTGGCAATAGCACTCAGAAGGAGTTTTTCCAGGCGAGTTGCAGCTTCTTTTTTAGTATACTTCAGAATAGCCAGTGCTCGGTCTACCTGCTTGCCCCTGATAATATCTGCTACAAGGCGCATTTTCCTCGGAGATGTGGGGCAGTCATTAAGCCTGGCAATATATCGAGTCTTTTTTTCTTCTTTGAGTCTTTCCGCTCTAAGATGTTTTCTTGATCCCATTTTTTAAAAGTTTATTTTTTTCCTTTATCTTTTTTACCCGCATGTCCGCGGAAAATACGTGTGGGAGCAAATTCGCCCAGTTTATGTCCTACCATATTTTCGGTTACATAAACAGGGATGAATTTATTGCCATTGTGAACGGCAATAGTTTGCCCAACAAAATCGGGGGAGATCATCGATGCCCTTGACCAGGTTTTGATCACAGTCTTTTTGTTGCTGTTGGCCATGGCAAGGACTTTCTTCTCCAGCTTGTAGTGTATATAAGGTCCTTTTTTTAATGAACGGCTCATGATAAATCTATTTTTCTGTTAACGAATGAGGATTACTTCTTCCTTCTTTCCACAATCAGGCGGCCTGAAGCTTTCTTTTTGTTACGTGTTTTGTAACCTTTAGCTGGCATACCTTTGCGGCTGCGTGGGTGACCACCCGATGCACGGCCTTCACCACCACCCATGGGGTGATCAACGGGGTTCATCACAACAGGACGTGTACGTGGGCGACGGCCCAACCAGCGGCTGCGACCTGCTTTACCACTTACTACGTGCATGTGGTCGGGGTTAGAAGTGCTTCCAATGGTAGCTTTGCAAGTAACAAGTACCATGCGGCTTTCTCCTGAAGGAAGTTTCAAAATAGCATATTTTCCATCTCTGGACATGAGCTGAGCGTAGGTACCGGCACTGCGAGCCATTTTTCCGCCTTGACCAGGCTGAAGCTCTACATTGTGTAATACAGTACCCAGGGGAACCTTACTTAAAAACATGGTATTACCCACGTCAGGAGTAGCTTTCTCGCCTGACATGATGGTTTGACCAACCTTTAAACCGTTGGGAGCGATGATGTATCGCTTCTCGCCATCGGCATACACTACCAGCGCAATGCGGGCAGAGCGGTTTGGATCGTATTCAATGGTGCGCACAGTTGCCGGAATGCCGTCTTTCTCTCTTTTAAAGTCGATAAAACGAAATCTTTTCTTGTGCCCGCCACCGATGTAGCGCATGGTCATTTGACCTTTGTTATTCCTGCCTCCTGATCTTTTCTTTCCAACCAGCAAACTTTTTTCCGGAGTGGAGGCAGTTAGTTCGTCAAACGCATTGATAAGCTTAAAGCGTTGACCTGGTGTGGTTGGTTTGAATTTTCTTAAAGCCATCTATTCTAAATATTGCTGTAAAAATCAATAACTTGACCATCGCTAACGGTTACGACAGCCTTTTTAAAATTGTTTTTGCGTCCGGTCATAAAACCGGTCTTGGTGTAGCGCATTTTGCGCTTGCCAAGATAGTTCATGGTGTTGATCGTTTCCACGGTAACGTCATACATCTGCTCTACGGCAGCTTTGATCTGACTTTTAGTGGCCTTCTTGTCAACAACAAAACCGTAACGATTCGGATACTTCTCAGTAACCGCCGTCATTTTCTCGGTAATCAGAGGCTTAATTAAAACGTCCATTTTCAGTTTTTTTTAAGGGTCGATCTTTTTCCAACCCAACGACATTGATTATTTCAAAAGGGTATTTTCTACTTCCTGAAGTGAACTTTCCACGAACACCACATGCTGTGCATTGAGGATTTCGTAAGTATTGATATCAGAAGCGAGGGCTACCTTAGCCTTGGGGATATTGCGAACGGCAAGTACAATGTTGCGGTCTACGGCAGGAATTACCAGAAGAGACTTTTTACCGAGCATATTGAATTTTTCAAGAATTTCAAGATACTTTTTGGTTTTGGGCTCTTCGAAGGTAAAATCTTCAATTACCATTACATTGTTGTCTTTGGCTTTGTAAGCCAGGGCTGACATACGCGCCAGTCTTTTCACTTTTTTGTTGAGCCTGAACGAATAATCTCTTGGCTCTTTGGCAAAGACCTGACCACCACCGCGCAGCAAAGGAGATTTGATATCGCCGATACGGGCGCCACCGGTTCCTTTTTGTCTGCGAAGTTTACGTGTACTACCACTTACCGCGCTGCGGTTTTTGGTGGCATGTGTACCTTGCCTTTGGTTTGCCAGGTATTGTTTTACATCAAGATAAATAGCATGATCATTGGGCTGAATACCAAAAATGCTTTCGTTGAGGTTTACAGTCCTGGAAGTCTTATTTCCATCGATACTATATACTGCTAGCTCCATCTTTCTAAAATTAAATATGAACCACTGGGACCGGGTACTGATCCTTTTACAACTATAATGTTTTGCTCAGGAAGGATTTTCATAACTTGAAGGTTAATCATTTTAACCCTCTTGCCACCGGTTTGACCGGCCATTCTCATTCCTTTGAAAACTCTTGAAGGCCAAGAAGAGGCTCCAAGCGAACCAGGTGCTCTAAGACGGTTGTGCTGACCGTGAGTCGCTTGTCCTACACCACCAAAGCCGTGTCTTTTTACAACACCCTGAAAGCCTTTACCTTTTGATATCCCTACGACATCAATAAATTCGCCTTCAATAAATACATCAACACCCAATACATCACCAAATTCTTTGCGATTTTCTTTTTCGAAGCGGGTAAACTCAGCTACCATTCGTTTGGGAGTGGTTTTAGCTTTTGCGAAGTGTCCTTGCAAAGCTTTGCTTGTGTTCTTCTCTTTTTTGTCATCAAAAGCCAGCTGAATAGCTTCATAGCCATCCTTCTCCGTGGTTTTGATCTGTGTTACAACACAAGGACCAGCCTGTATTACTGTGCATGGAATATTTTTTCCAGCGGCATCGAACATACTGGTCATACCAATTTTTTTTCCAATTAGTCCTGACATCTTTCAGAATTTTTAGCTTTACGCTTTAAGCGATTTATGTTAACTACACTTTTATTTCTACTTCAACACCACTGGGCAGCTCGAGCTTCATCAAAGCGTCTACTGTTTTGGAGGTTGAAGAGTAAATATCCAGCAATCTTTTGTAAGAACACAGCTGGAATTGCTCTCTTGATTTTTTATTAACGAAGGTTGACCGAAGGACGGTAAAGATCTTCTTGTTGGTGGGCAGAGGAATAGGACCACTCACCACAGCTCCTGTCGACTTAACGGTCTTTACGATTTTTTCGGCTGACTTGTCAACCAGGTTGTAATCGTAAGATTTCAGTTTGATACGAATTCTTTGACTCACGGTTTTTACTCTTTTTTTATGAAACGATTAAGCTTTTACTCCATTCACTTTCTGGGTAACTTCTTCCACAATATTGCGGGGTGCCTCTTCATAGTGGGAGAACTCCATGGTTGAAGTTGCCCTACCTGAGGTGAGGGTACGCAAAGAAGTTACATATCCGAACATTTCAGACAAAGGTACTTTGGCCTTTACAACCTGCATGTTGTTTCGACCGGAAATACCTTCTAATTGACCTCTTCGACGGTTTATGTCGCCTACAACATCACCAATATTCTCTTCCGGGGTAACCACCTCAAGTTTCATGATGGGTTCCAGAAGGGCTTTTTGAGCTTTGCGGCAGGATTCTTTGAAACCAATGCGAGCTGCCAATTCGAAGGATAGGGAGTCTGAGTCAACACTGTGGTAAGAACCATCAATAAGTCTTACTTTCAGGCTGTCCATCGGGAAACCGGCAAGTACACCATTCTGCATGGCCAGTTTGAATCCCTTTTCAATAGAGGGAATATATTCGCGTGGAATATTACCTCCTTTTACTTCATCAATGAATTGCAAGCCCACAACATTCTCGTCGGCAGGTCCGATTTCGAATACAATATCGGCAAATTTACCTCTACCACCCGATTGCTTTTTGTAAACTTCGCGATGATTAACTGCAGAGGTAATAGACTCTTTGTAGGCAACCTGGGGAGCTCCCTGGTTACATTCAACCTTAAATTCTCTTTTCAAACGGTCCAGCAGAATTTCCAGGTGCAATTCACCCATACCGCTGATAATGGTTTGGCCGGAGTTTTCGTCGGTTTTTACATTAAAGGTTGGATCTTCTTCTGCCAGTTTGTTGAGTGCCATCGACATCTTATCCATATCGGCCTGTGTTTTGGGTTCAACAGCAATGCTGATTACAGGCTCGGGGAATGTCATAGATTCCAGCAGAATGGGATGTTTTTCTGTGCAAAGGGTATCTCCTGTATGTATCTCCTTAAAACCAACTGCCGCCCCGATATCACCAGCTTCAATTCTTTCGATGGGGTTTTGTTTGTTGGCATGCATCTGAAGAATACGTGAGATACGTTCTTTTTTACCGGTTGAAGCGTTCCAAACGTACGAACCCGCTTCGAGGGTACCGCTATACACCCTGAAAAAGCAAAGACGGCCCACGTAGGGGTCGGTTGCAATTTTAAAGGCAAGTGCGGCAAAGGGTTCACTGGCTTCCGCCTTACGAAGTTCTTCCTTCTCTGTTTTGGGATTGATGCCGGTTACAGCTTCAATATCAAGGGGAGAAGGCAGGAAACGCATTACAGCATCCAGAAGCAACTGAACTCCTTTGTTTTTGAAAGCAGAACCACACAAAACAGGGGTAATACGCATTTCAATGGTAGCTTTACGGATGGCCCTGAGCATTTCCTCTTCAGTAATAGAATCGGGGTCGTCCATAAACTTTTCAAACAGGTCTTCGTTTTCTTCGGCACATCCTTCGATGAGCTTCATGCGATACTCTTCAACGGTGTCTTTCAGATCCTCGGGAATGGGTACTTCTACAAAAACGTTTCCATTGGATTGCTCTTCCCACTCAAAAGCTTTATTGGTAATAAGGTCTACCACGCCTCTGAATGATTCTTCGTATCCAATAGGAATTTGCAGGGGCACAGCATTGGAGCCCAGTCTTTCCCTGATTTGGTCAACAACGGTAAAGAAATCGGCTCCCGAGCGGTCCATTTTGTTTACAAAAGAGATCCTGGGAACCTTGTACTTATCTGCTTGTCTCCAAACAGTTTCGGATTGGGGTTCTACACCGCCTACAGCACAAAACAATGCGATGGCGCCATCAAGAACCCTCAGAGAACGTTCAACTTCAACGGTAAAGTCAACGTGGCCAGGAGTATCAATGATATTCACTTTGTATTGATTATCATTGTATTTCCAGTAAGCAGTAGTAGCGGCTGAGGTGATGGTAATACCACGTTCCTGCTCCTGAACCATCCAGTCCATGGTGGCAGAACCATCGTGGGTTTCACCCAGCCGGTGATTTACGCCGGTATAATAGAGAATACGCTCGGTGGTGGTAGTTTTACCAGCATCGATGTGCGCCATAATACCGATATTGCGTGTATATTTTAAGTCTCTGGCCATTTAAATTGAAAACAGATATTCGTATTTATAAGGTATTGGTATTAGAAACGGAAGTGGGAGAATGCTTTGTTTGCATCGGCCATACGGTGGGTGTCTTCTTTTCTTTTGTAAGCAGCACCTTCTTCTTTATGGGCAGCAACAACTTCACCGGCCAGCTTGGCAGCCATGGTTTTTTCGTTGCGCTTGCGGGCAAACTTGATCAGGTTTTTCATGCCAATAGACATTTTCCTCTCGGGACGGATCTCGGAAGGGATCTGAAAAGTAGCACCACCAATACGACGGCTTCTAACCTCAACGTTAGGAGTAACGTTGGCAAGTGCTTTTTTGAACACTTCCAGGCCATCTTCTTTGGTCTTCTCGCTTACAATATCCATTGCATCATAAAAGATATTATAGGCAAGGTTCTTTTTGCCCCTGAGCATCAGGTTGTTTACAAACCTGGTTACCAAAGTATCGTTGAACTTTGGGTCAGGAAGCAAAATTCTCTTTTTTGGTTTAGACTTTCTCATTTATCCAAAAGTTTTTAATCGCTCTGATTCGTTATTATTTTTTCGCTTTAGGTTTCTTGGTTCCATACTTGGACCTTCTCTGGTTACGACCTTCTACACCGCTGGTATCCAGTGCACCCCTGATGATATGGTACCTTACCCCTGGTAAGTCTTTTACCCTACCTCCACGAATCAACACGATAGAGTGTTCTTGCAAGTTGTGTCCTTCTCCGGGGATGTAGGCGTTTACCTCTTTACCGTTGGTAAGCCTTACCCTGGCAACTTTACGCATAGCAGAGTTGGGTTTCTTGGGGGTAGTGGTATATACCCTTACACATACTCCGCGGCGTTGGGGACATGAATCCAAAGCGGGTGATTTACTCTTGTAAGTCACCTTTTGGCGTCCTTTACGAACCAATTGTTGTATTGTTGGCATACTCTAAGATTAAAAAATTATTATGTAAAAACTTCTATTATATTTGGTTATAACAAACCAAGCACTTTTTAGGGAGTGCAAAGGTAAGAAGTTATTTTTGAAAACCAATATGGTTGATCAAAAAATTGCTCATTTACACTCGATAACGGGGCCCGGATGTACAAAAACAGCATTTCTCTGCTTTTGCCCAAAATCCAAAATAGCTGATTGTCAGCAAAATTAATTTCGTCTTTTGAGGGGCACAAAAATACAAAACTTATCCTTTCTTACAGCCTTTTACTTCAATTATTTTTTCATATAAAACATTCTGATTATCAGCTATCACAAAAAACGGACAGAAGCTTTGTCTTCTGTCCGATACCTTAGAATGATGGGAGACCTGATGAGAGAAGGTACAAGGGACACCCCTTTGGC
>JBKBSF010000014.1:0-68568 GCA_046291875.1 Bacteroidales bacterium
TGGCATGCTGCCCCTCCTGTTGCTTTCCAAACTTTTATAGATCAACACAAGTCCGGTTTTTATCTCCATTTTTTGTGGGGCAGCCACACCCTTGCCCAAACAATTCATTTCTGGTCGTTTTTCGCCCTCCAATCAATAGGTAAATCAGAACCAGAGCCCCATAGCAGCCCCCCAACGGCTGTAAAACCCCCAAAAACCGTTTCCATTTTTCATCAAAAATCCCCGAAAAGCCTCACAAAGTACATAGGCCTTCCAAGGATGTAGTTCAACCGGGAACACTCGCTGGGTCGTGCCGACCGCTCATGTTCCTATATATTATGCCTTCGTTGTTTCTTTCGTCTGTTGTCATATCGCTGTCCATATTAACTGAATACCTGATATTATAAGCAAAATTTCAACGAGCAGAATAAATTTCTCTCGGCTCAATTTCTCAATTATTTTCTTTCCTGCCCAACTGCCCAAAATCATTGCAATGCCAATAAAAAGTCCGTAATAAAGTTCGGTCTGTCCGATTAGTGAATATTTATTGTAAACAATTGTCTTAGTCAGGTGCATTGTCAAGGCGGTAAATGCTTCACTTGCTATGTATGCAGTTGCTGTCAGGTTAAGTCCTAGAAAAAAAGCAGCACCAAGCGGTCCGGCACTTCCTGCAAGTCCTGATAAAAAACCTGTCAGTCCACCACCAAGCAACATTCCATTGTCCCCAAGTGCAAATTTCTTAAACTTTGTCCTTCGATAAATGACCAAAAGAATTAGAAATATTCCAATCCCAATTTTTATTTTATTGCTGTCAATGTCGGTAAACAAGTAACTACCTATAATTGTCAAAGGAATTGCTGTCAGTAGAAAGAAAATAATTGGTTTCCATTTTAGTTCGTGTCTGCCGAACCAAACTCTTGAAGCGTTACCAAATAATTGTCCGATTGTCAAAATGGGAACGGCTGCTTTAATTCCTACTATTCCTGTCAAAACGGGAAGGAACAACAATGCACCGCCAAATCCTGCTGCTCCTGAAATTGTCGCTGCAAGGAATGAAATTGCGAATAATATGATTAGTTCTGTCGTCAAATTTTCAGTCTGTTCGTTGTCTTTTTACAATGAGGCATAACGTTCCTGCTATACCTGCAGTTGCGGATTACGGGCTGCTAAACTATCCCCCGATACGAAAGATAACGCGAAGCAGAAAACCCGAAACCTGCACTGCACCCGCAATTGTCAGGTATAGCATGTTGTGCACCGTAATTGTTTGATTTACTTTCTTCTTGATAGTAATCGAATTTGCTTTTCCTTTTCAGCTATTGCTCTTTTCATGTCTTTAGATAAACCAGTTTCCGCATTTTTAAACAACAGCACTATTGTCCAGATAAATATAACAGAAATAAACCCTATATTAATTATCTTTTCAACAATTTCATTTTCAACAATTTCATATGTATAATCAATTGAATAAGCAAAAATGTAAATCCATATTAGAACAATGCTAAAGCTTAGTATCTGATTGATTTTTGAAACAGAAAATGGGTATTCTCCTGTTATCTTTCTAAACTTAATGGTTGTTGGATTTAATATTGATGCAAAAAGAGGTCCAATTTCATCATCTTCAAGTAAATCAACGTGAGTTTCCCAATTTTTTTGCCAGTATTTACTACCCCTATTTGCGAAATACCATCCAATTGAAAATAAAAGCCCTATTAATGACACAATTATAGTCAATTCTTTAAAATCATTAATATTTATCGTAATAAAATAACCTGCAAAAGAAGATGCAATAAACGCCCAAAAATATGTTGTACGTTTCCAATAAAGTTCAATTTCAAATTTTCTAATTTCAAGAGCATGCTTTAAAGTCTCCGTCAAAACAGTATTGTCTTTTTGTATTTTTTCCTTGAAATACTCTTTGTATTCCGAGCTGTTCGATATTTTTTTTTCTATTTCCATAGTAAGTATGTGTCTTGGTTTTATGGTGCACAACTAGTTTATATCAACAAAAACTTCCTACTTCCCTCCCCCCCTATTTCATAACCCACCCCCTTTTTCGCCCCTCCAACCCATTTTTCCTCCCAACCCCCTCTATCCTTTCACAAATTTGCGCCCCAAATATAAACAAACCTGCGTATATACTACACATGATGTTGACCAAAAAGTGTAATTTTTTTATTGGGTGATGCCCCAATGCCCCTGGGCTGGGGGTTTGGGGTGGTGGTGGGCTGCGCAGGCAGGGCCGGTGGAGGGGTATGCTGTGGGGTGGTTCCGGGCTACGGGGGTGGGTGCCGCAAAAAAGCTAGGGCCACAGGGCAGTGGTTCCATGGGTTACCGCTATCTTTGCACCGTTGATTTTTAAAGATGATATACCATGACGGAATACTACAACCGCCGCATCGGGGAGCTCGACGGGCAGATTGCCACCCTTGCCCTTCGGGGCGACCGCCTGGCCACGGGGCGCCTGGCGGCCTTTCTGCTGTTTGTGCTGGCGGTGGTGGTGAGCATCGACCGGGCTTCGCCACTATGGCTGGGGCTGGCGGTGGCCACCCTGGCGCTGTTTGTATGGGTGTTGCTGGCCGATCTGCGCAACCGCTCGCGCCTGGAGCGGGCCCGCACCCTGCGTGCCATGCTGCACAACGAGGTGCAGACCCTGTTGCTGGCGCCGGGGGCCTACTACAACGGCAGTGCTTTCAAAGACGGGGAGCATCCCTTTTCGGAGGATATGGATCTGTTTGGTGCGCATAGCCTCTTTGCCTATGTAAACCGCTGTGCCACGGGGGTGGGCAACCTGGCCCTTGCCAACTGGCTGCGCGTGGGCAGCACCCCTGAGCAGACCGGGCAGCGCCAGCAGGCCGTTGCCGAGCTGGATGCGGCCTGGTGTGAGGCGTTTCGCTGTGAGCTGTTTGTGCGGCGCATCCACGATTTTGCCAGCCAGCACCTGCCTGAGATCCGCAATACCACCCAGCCTGCAGCCTGGTACCGCTACCTGCTGTGGGGCTCGCGCGGGGTGTTGCTGCTGAGTGTGGCCGGTGTGGTGGCCGGGGGCAGTGCTTTGCTGCTGCTGTTGCCCATCGTGGTCAACACGCTGGTGGAGACCCGCACTGGACGCTTCTCGCGCCAGGTGCGCCAGCAGTTGGAGGGGCGCGAGGCCATCCTGAACGAATATGCCCGTATACTCTCTTTCCTGGAGAAGGACCAGTGGCAGTCGCCCCTGCTGCAATCGCTGCAGGAGGCCATTGCCGGCCAGCAGGGTGCTTTGCCTGCCATCAGGCAGCTGCGCAGCCTCTCCCTGAAGCTGGAGTATACCCTGAATATGGTGATGAAGGTGCTGCTCAACACTTTCTTTTTGTGGGACCTGGCCATCTGCCTGCGTATCTCCGGCTGGTTCGACCGCCATGCCGCCAGCACCGCCCGCTGGTTTGAGGTGGCCGGCATGCTGGAGGCCCTGGTAAGTCTGTCTGTGGTGCAGCACAACCACCCGCAGTGGTGCTGGCCGGTACTGAAGCAAGGGGGCTTTCACCTGGCAGCCCGCCAGCTGGGCCATCCCCTCATCGACCCGGCACAGCGGGTGTGCAACGACTACGCCATCGATGGGCAGCGGTTTGTGCATATCGTTACCGGCTCCAACATGGCCGGCAAGAGCACCTTTTTGCGCTCGGTGGGGGTAAACATCATCCTGGCACAGGCCGGCACGGTGGTGTGTGCACAGCACATGGAGCTTTCGCACTTCCGCATCATGAGCTACCTCACCATTACCGACTCCCTGGCCGAGCATACCTCCACCTTCTACCGCGAGATCAAACGCCTGAAGAAGATCCTGCACAGTGCCCGCCACGACAACAACGTGCTGCTGCTGCTCGACGAAATGCTAAGGGGCACCAACTCGGCCGACAAGGCCCGGGGCAGCATGGCCATTACCCGCGAGCTGATCCGCTGCCACGTACCCGCCATCATTGCCACCCACAACCTGGAGCTGGCCGCCATGGAGAAGGAGTTCCCCCAGGCCATCGCCAATTTCTTTTTCGACATCAGCATCTCTGCTGAGCAGCAGATGCAGTTCGATTACAAACTCAAACCGGGGGTTTGCAACACCTTCAATGCCTCCCTGCTTTTGCGCGAGATCGGTATCGATATCGACCCCTGAAAAAAAAGCTGTACCGGCAGGTTACCCTCTTGGGGCAATACCCTGCCGGTACAGCATTGTATCCGGGTTTTGGCTGATCGTTATCCCTCGAAGTGAGGCAGATAGCTCTCCAGCCCGTAGGTGTGGCACATCCCTCTGAACTCGTCCAACAGAGCTGCATTGAAGGGTACCCCCTTGTCTTTTCTCGACATCCACACATCGTATTCTTTCTCTCCGGCGGTGTAGATGCGGTTTTGTCCGGGCATTTTGCGTGAGGCACGCAGATCGCGCAGGATATCGCCAGTAATTTTCTTAAAGCTGTCGGGCTCGGTAAAGGCGCTGATATCAATCACGATAAAGAAGTGCCCCAGCGGGTAAGGAACCTTTTTGCCATCTTTCACTCCCATGAGGGCTTTCATAAAGGCGCCCTGCTGCAGTGCAGCCGAGAGGATCTCCACCACGGTGGCATATCCGTACCCTTTGTATCCGCCGGTTTCTTCGCCCACGCCCCCCAGAGGGGTAAAGGCCGCACGGCCGGCAATGAGGTCTTCCAGCACCTCTGCGGAGTTGGTTTTGCTTTCACCGTTTTCGTCGATCACCCACCCTTTGGGCATCTCTTTCCCCTGGCGGGCATATACCTCTACCTTGCCGCGCTGGGTAATGGAGGTGGCGCAGTCGAGCAGGAACGGGAACGGCTCATCGCTGGGCATGCCAAAGGTGAGGGGGTTGGTACCCAGCATGTTCTCCACCCCAAAGGTGGGTGCTATGGAGGGGCGTGCATTGGTACCGGTAATACCGATCATGTTCTCCTTTACGGCCATCAGCGGGTAGTAACCGGCAAAACCGTAATGGGTGGAGTTGCGCACGGCCACCATACCCATACCGTATTTCTTCGCCTTCTCAATGGCAAGCTCCATGGCCTTGTACGAGATCACATGCCCCATGCCGTTATGGCCGTCCACCACGGCGGTGGTAGGGGTTTCCTTTACAATTTCAAAATGGGTTTCGGGGTTCAGAATGCCATCCTTGATGCGGTCGAGGTAGATGGGCTTCAAGCGGTTTACCCCGTGGGAGTCGAAGCCCAGCTTATCGGCCTGCACCAGCACATCGGCTACGATCTTGCCATCGGCACGCGGGATACCCGCCTTCTCCATCACATCAATCATAAAATTCTCAATCACTTCGAAGGGAATGAATTTTTCTTCCATAATCTGTTGTCTTTAGTTTGGGTTTGTAATGGGTTTGATTTTTTTTCTGATCAAAATTAACCATAAATTCCGGTTGGTTGCAGCCGTGGTACAACACAATGCACACCAGGGGAAACAAAAGAAAATATGCTTATCCGCAATCTTGCCAGTAATTACCTTGCTGTCAGTTTTCCCAATCGTAATAGATTTCGTTTGAGAAGTTTTTCTTTCTTCAACTTTTTCCTTGATGAAAAAGTTGCAAAAAATCAAGGCTTCGCAGCTTTTTCGACAAAACTGCGGTCTCTTCGCTGAAAGATTTAAGGCCCCGCAATAAATCAAATACCCTGGACCAAATTTTAATGCAGTGCGGGTCTGCAAATCTTTTTAACCGCTTCGTTCATTGTTTTGTTACCGAAAAATCTGCAAGGCCGTTTGAATATAATGCCAACCAAGCAAGACATACCAGGCAAAACATTTTACATAAATGCAAAAGCCTTAGTGACAAGAAAGCGGATAATCATTAAACAAAATTTTCCTTGTGCGGGGCTACCGGGATGCTTAAAATTTAGTAGATTTGCATTTGAACGACCAAAAACACACTTCAGGCTTTGGCTTCGTGCTTTTGGTTGTGTTTTTTTCAAAAGATCGATATACAACAGGGAAATGCATTTTTTGCCCATATTGTTCAACCCATTATGGAATTTACACACAACTTTCTTACTCCCCGCCGCAAATCGCCCATGCTGATAGTGATGGGTGCCATCCTGGTAGCTACTACCCTTTACATTCAAATTTTTGAGTCGTTCCTCGACAGCATCGGTTTGGCCGTTACCAACCTTGCCATTGGCTTCAACCTGCTGGCCCGGGGCATAGGCCATCCCCTGGAGGCATTGGCAGGGCGGCAGTATATCGCGGTAAACAGCCAATCTATTGAGCTGAAGCCCAAATTGCTGAAAAAGGCCAACCGGTTCCTATGGTCCGACATAGCGCAGCTGGAGCTGTGGCCCGGCCTTGTTGTGGTATCTACCCAACAGGGAAAAACCTTCAAGAAGCAGATCAGGGATCTGGATCCTGAAGTGCGCCACGAGTTTCTTATGACCCTTATACACCAGGCAGAAGACAAACAGATCCCGTGCCTGCGGCATGGCTATCTCACCAAGATGCGTTGAACCCTTCACGGTTTCAGATGTTAGTCTTGTGCCGGTGTTACAGTTGTATACAGGCAGAGGATCGGGCCGCAGGGCCGTAGTCCGCTGTCCGGCATTATTTACTCATCTTAAAAACCTGAACCATGGCTAAGACAAAAGAACTTCTGGGACTTATAGTAGGATTTGCAGCCGGTACCTTTCTGGGTGCCCTTTTTGTAGCTGCCGACCGCTCCGACAAAAAGAAAAAGAAAAAAGAAGAACAGCCCGAAAAAGTCATTACGGTGAAATAACCCCCGTGATCCTCCTTATTGCTTTTAGGATGATGCGCCCTCCTGCCGGTTACCCAACCCAATCCCTGTCTGGCAGTGGGATAACAGGGTATCGCTGCTTTTGCGGTGAACCGTCATGATGCTGTACAGGGAAGCCAGGATATGCCTGTGTGCTACTATCTGCATTTCCCGTTGACCCTCCCCGCCTTGCGGGCACCCCTCCCTGGGAGGGAGGGAAAGGGTGCAACCTTAAAGGATGGTAGTTGATTGCGGAACGGAAGAAAAACTTAATATAAATATCCGCATTCTTGCCACTATGGCAATTCCTTAGGAAAAATGTTTTGCCAGGTATGTCTCGCATGGTTAGCTTTATATTCACTCGGCCTTGCAGAACCGAGGCCCTTTTCGGGGCCGAGCTCAATGTGACAAATAAAATAAAATAGATACACATTAAAAAATTGACTTAAAGGCAATTACTGGCAGGATTGCAGGTAATGATTATACATAATTAAGGATCAATGCAAGTCTGGTTGAAACCCCAAAACGCCCTGAAAGGGCAGATTATAACAACACCATCCATCCCAAACCTAACCTAATTCCCCATTGCACCATGCACAAAGAAGAAAAAGGCAACGTAGTATTATTTCAGTTCGAAACACTGTTGCAACATAAGGATGTGCTGCACTTTGTATCGGGCAGGCACGGGGGGTACAGCAAGGGACCTTTCCAGAGCCTCAATATGGGCTTCCATGTGGGCGACAGCGACTGGAATGTGTTGCAGAACCGCAAAAAGCTCGCAGCAGCCATGGGCCTGGAGCTCGACCAGCTCACCTTTGCCAACCAGACCCACAGCAGCAACGTGGCCATGGTGGATGCCTCACACAAAGGGGCGGGCAGCCACGATTTACAAACCGCCTTTGCCAATACCGACGGACTGGTAACCAATGTGCCGGGCATCTGCCTGTGTGTGCAGGTGGCCGATTGCGTGCCTGTGTTGCTCTACGACCCGCACCAACGGGTGGTGGCCGCACTGCATGCAGGCTGGCGGGGCACCCTGAAAAACATTGCCAAAGCCGGTATCAAGGCCATGATGTACAACTACGGCTGCAACCCCGCGCATATACTGGCAGCCATTGGCCCTTCCAACGGGCCCTGCTGCTACCAGGTGGGTGAGGATGTAAAACAGGAAGCCCTCAGAAGCTTCGGCGATATTCGCCAAATCATCTCCCCTGCCCCGCAGGAAGGAAAATATATCTTCAACCAGTGGAGGGCCAATTTTCTTCAACTGGTCGATTTTGGGGTGAAGGAAGAGCATATTGAAACCACCTCCCTTTGCAGCCACTGCCATCCGCAACACTTCTTCTCTTCGCGATTCGACAAGGGCCATACCGGCCGCTACAGTGCCGGAATCATGCTCCGATGATCCTTCCCGGGCCCCTGCTTTCGCGGTGCAACGGCAAAACAACATTTTGTTCAAATATTATTGGCTTATGTGCGTGGAATTATCTATTTTAGGCCGCCTTTTCAGGCACCTGAAAATATCACCATTCAAAACTTAAGTCAAAACATATGGAAGAAAACAAACAAAACATCACGGGCTTGCCCGAGAATGCCTATTCGGAACTTAAACCCGGCGAAGAGTACATTCCGGTAATGGCTCCCGACAAGATTTACCCCGAGGTAAATTTCCGCTCGGTATCATTGGGTTTGCTTATGGCAGTGATCTTTTCGGCGGCTGCCGCTTACCTGGGATTGAAGATCGGGCAGGTTTTTGAAGCCGCCATCCCCATTGCCATCATCGCAGTGGGTTTGTCAACCCTTGCCAAGAGAAAAAATGCACTGGGCGAAAACGTGATCATCCAGTCCATCGGTGCCAGTTCGGGAGTAATTGTGGCCGGAGCCATCTTTACCCTGCCCGCACTGTACATCCTTGACCTGGAGGCCCATTTCTACCAGGTATTCTTCTCCTCATTGCTGGGGGGCTTCCTGGGCATCCTTTTCATCATCCCCTTCCGCAAGTATTTTGTGGCCGAGATGCATGGCAAGTACCCCTTCCCCGAAGCTACCGCCACCACAGAGGTGCTGGTATCGGGCGAGAAAGGCGGCGATCAGGCCAAAGTGCTGCTCTTTAGCGGTCTGATTGGCGGGTTGTACGATTTTATCATCGCCACCTTCGGCTGGTGGGCAGAGGAATTCTCCACCCGTGTACTCCCCTATGGTGAGGCACTGGCCGACAAAGCCAAGCTGGTTTTCAAGCTCAACGTAGGAGCCGCCATTGTGGGGCTGGGCTATATCATCGGATTGAAATA
Source organism: Bacteroidales bacterium (assembly GCA_046291875.1). Lineage (GTDB taxonomy): Bacteria > Bacteroidota > Bacteroidia > Bacteroidales > UBA7960 > SKVR01. The sequence goes on from JBKBSF010000014.1 coordinate 9,019, forward strand.
TGCGGTGATCATCTGCGCCGGATCCTTTGTGGGCTGGTTTGTGATCATCCCCATGATTGCCCATGCTGCCGAGATGTTCGGAGGTATAGAGGCCATTACCGGGGCAAGTCCTGAAACCATCTTTGCACAGTATGTGCGTATGATCGGTATCGGAGGTATTGCCATGGCCGGTGTGATCGGTATCATCCGCTCTTCCAAGGTAATCCGTACGGCCATCAGCCTGGCGGTGAAAGAGACCTTCAGCAAGCATGCCAACAGCGATAACAACCTTCGTACCCGTCGCGATCTGCCCATGAGCATCATCCTGGGAGGTATATTGGTTACCGGCCTGTTGATCTTTATCTTCTTCCAGTTCGGCGTAGTGCACAACCTGGGCCATGCGTTGCTGGCGCTGGTTATCGTAATGATCATCTCCTTCCTGTTTACCACCGTGGCAGCCAATGCCATTGCCATTGTAGGTACCAACCCGGTATCGGGTATGACCCTGATGACCCTTATCATCACTTCGCTGGTGATGGCGGCAGCCGGATTGAGCGGCACCTCAGGTATGGTGGCAGCCCTTATCATCGGGGGTGTGGTATGTACTGCCCTGGCCATGGCCGGCGGCTTCATCACCGACCTTAAGATCGGGTACTGGCTCGGATCATCGCCCTACAAACAGCAGGGATGGAAGTTCCTGGGTACTGTGGTTTCTGCAGCTACCGTTGGGGGTGTTATCATCATCCTGAACCAGACTTACGGTTTCAAAGGCGAAGGAGCACTGGTAGCTCCCCAGGCCAATGCCATGGCTGCCGTAATTGAACCCATGATGACCGGCGGTTCGGCCCCCTGGTTGCTCTATGCTGCCGGCGCTGCCCTCTCGCTCATCCTTACCATGTTGGGTATTCCTGCCCTGGCTTTTGCACTGGGTATGTTTATCCCCATTGGCCTCAACACTCCTCTGCTGGTGGGCGGTATCATCTCTTACTATGTAACCAGCCGCAGCCAGGATCAGAAACTCAACAATGCACGCAAAGAACGCGGAACTCTTATTGCCAGCGGGTTTATTGCCGGGGGTGCCCTCATGGGCGTAATCAGTGCTATCCTTAAATTTGGCGGACTGGATGTGGAAGCCCACAACTGGGTGGCATCCAACGGTGCCCAGTACCTGGGATTGGTAATGTTTACTCTGCTCTGTGTGTACCTCTACAGAAATGCGCTGAAAGCCAAAAAAGAAGATTAACGGTTAAACAAACACAGTTATGAAGCAAACACTTTTAGAAAAATTCTACAAATACATCAGTATCGACACACAGGCCGATCCTGCTTCGCAAACTTTTCCCAGCACCAGCAAACAGATGAACCTGTCGAAGGTACTGGTGGAAGAGCTGCAGCAGATGGGCATTGCCGATGCTCATATGGATGATAAGGGATACGTAATGGCTACCCTTCCTTCCAACATCGACAAGGATGTGCCGGTGATCGGCTTCCTGGCCCATGTGGATACAGCCCCCGATATGTCGGGAAAGGATATCAAACCCCAGATCGTGGAAGACTACGATGGAGAAGATATCCTGCTCAACACCCAAAAGGATATGTACCTGCGCGTGTCGGATTTTCCCGAATTGAAAAAATACATCGGACAAACCCTCATCACCACTGACGGAACCACGCTGCTGGGAGCCGACGACAAAGCAGGTATTGCGGAAATCATGACCGCCATCGAGTACCTTACCCAGAACCCGCACATCAAGCATGGCACCATCAAGATTGGTTTCACCCCCGACGAAGAGATCGGCAAAGGGGTAGATCATTTTGATGTGGATAAGTTTGGTGCACACTATGCCTACACCCTGGATGGTGGCGAAGTGGGTGAGCTGGAGTTCGAAAACTTCAATGCAGCCTATGCCAAGGTAATGGTGCAGGGAAGAAACGTACACCCCGGCATGGCCAAGCACAAGATGATCAACTCCATGATCGTGGGAAGTGAGTTCAACGATATGCTCCCGGTTTTCGACCGCCCGGAGTTTACCGAGCACTACGAAGGGTTCTTCCACCTTATTAAATTCGATGGCACCGTGGAGGAGTCTACCCTGCAGTACATCATCCGCGATCACGACCGCACCCTTTTCGAAAAGCGCAAGCAGATGATCTACGATGTGGCCGATTTCATCAACAAAAAGCATGGCGAAGGCACCATCAGGATCGAGATGAAAGACCAGTACTACAACATGCGCGAGAAGGTGGAACCGGTGTATCATATTGTGGAAATTGCAGAGAAAGCCATGATTGAACTGGGCATCAAACCCCATATCAAACCCATCCGCGGTGGTACCGACGGATCGAGGCTTTCTTACATGGGACTGCCCTGCCCCAACATCTTTGCCGGCGGGCACAACTTCCATGGCAAGTACGAATTCATCCCCCTGGAAAGCATGGAAAAAGCTACCCAGGTGATACTGAAAATCATCGAATTGTACGCTAAGCAATAGGTTGTTTCGGCAATCTGTTAGAAGAGGTTTTCTGCCCGGCAGAAAGCCTCTTCTTTTTTTGGGGGATCCGGGGGTTGCACTGTATTGCCGGGTGAGATGCAAAAAAACCAAAAGCCGTATAGCCCCTACCGCAGGCAAGCAGATAAATTCTAACTTTGCGCGTCATAAAAAAAAACTATCTGAATCCATGGAATTACGTATCGGAGAACTGGCTGCCCTGGGCACTGCATTTTGCTGGACCATCACTGCATTGGCCTTTGAAACCGCCAGCCGCAAGGTGGGCAGTGTGGCAGTAAATATCATCCGCCTGGTAATGGCGCTGGTGCTGCTGAGTATCTTTTCGTGGTTCACCAGGGGGCTGTTTTTCCCCACCGATGCCAGCTCCTACACCTGGTTCTGGCTGATCCTGTCGGGACTGGTGGGTTTCGTAATCGGCGACCTGTTTCTTTTTGAGGCCTTTACCCTGATCGGCTCGCGCCTCTCCATGCTCATCATGACCCTGGTGCCGCCCATCACAGCCATTACAGGCTGGATGCTCCTGAGTGAGCAGATGACCTGGTTCAACATACTGGGCATGACCCTTACCATCTCCGGTATTGCACTGGTAATCTTCCAGCGCCAGACCAAAGGAGGGCAAAAGGTGAGCTACCCGGTCAAGGGATTGTTCTTTGCATTTCTGGGTGCTGCCGGACAAGCCATCGGCTACGTTTTGAGCAAGTTTGGCATGGGCGACTTCAATCCCTTTGCCGCTACACAGATCAGGGTGATTGCAGGGATTATCGGCTTTGCCATCCTGGTAAGCTTTTTCAAAAGATGGAAGGCCGTATATGCCGCATTGCCACAGCGCAAACCCATGATGCTGATGCTGCTGGGTGCCACCTTTGGCCCCTTTATAGGCGTATCGCTCTCGCTGCTGGCCGCCCAGCATACCTCCACCGGTATTGCCTCTACCATCATGGCCATCACACCCATTCTGCTTATCCCCACTACCTTTTTCTTCTTCAAACAATCGGTAAGCTGGAAAGAAATTGCCGGAGCCATAATAAGCGTTGTGGGTGTATCGTTATTTTTTATTCTGTAATTACCCTCTGGGAAAACTCCAATACGTAAAGTCTTGAAATACTATCACATTATCCGGGAAAAGCTACGGGCTTTCTGGCAAAGGCTCCGGCAGGATGCCGGCTACCGCAAACAGGTTGCCCTTCGTTCACTCAGGATCATCCTGCTGGGTATGGCAGCAGGATTTGCCCTTGTCCTGTTGTTGTTTCTGAGCGTATGGGCAGGATTGTGGGGAAAATTGCCCCGCATGGCCGAACTGGCCTCCATCGAAAACCAGGTCTCCTCCGAAGTGTATGCCATCGATGGCGAATTGCTGGGCAAATATTTCATTTATGACCGGTCGCAGGTGAGCCTGGAACAGATCTCCCCCAATGTTATCAACAGCCTCATAGCCACTGAGGATGCACGTTTTTACCGGCACCGTGGTATCGACTACCGCAGCCTGGGACGGGTGTTTTTCAAGACCCTGCTCATGGGCGAAACCTCCGCAGGGGGTGGCAGCACCCTGAGCCAGCAGCTGGCCAAAAACCTGTACACCCGCCAGAACAATGGCATCATGTCGCTGCCGGTAAGCAAATTCAGGGAGTTTATCATTGCACACCGCCTGGAAAGAATTTATTCCAAAGAAGATATCCTGGTGCTGTATCTGAATACGGTGCCATTGGGCGAGAATGTTTTTGGCATCAGTGCCGCATCGCTTCGGTTTTTCAACAAAAATCCACGCGATCTGAAGGTGGAGGAAGCTGCCGTGCTCATTGGCATGCTCAAAGCCACCAGCTTTTACAACCCGCGCAGGTTTCCCGAAAGGGCACTGCAACGGCGCAATACCGTTATCGGGCAATTGCAACGCTATGATTATATCACTGCGCAGCAGGCCGATTCCCTTCGCCAGATCCCCCTCACATTGGACTACAACCCCATGACCCACAACCAGGGCCCCGCACCCTACTTCAGGGAGAAGCTGCGCCTGGAGGTGGTGAAGATCCTGGAAGAATACAACACGCGCCATCAGACCCAATACAACCTTTACACCGACGGGCTGCGCATCTATACCACCATCGACTATCAGTTGCAGCTCAATGCCGAGCGGGCCCTGCGCCGCCAGCTGGCTGCCCAGCAAAAGATCCTCGACAACCACTTTCAACGGGCTACCCCACAGCGTGCAGCCTCGTTGCTGCGCTCGCTGATGCGAAACTCCGACCGCTACCGGTCCATGCAAAGGGCACGGGTGGCAGAAAAGGAGATCGAAGAGGCCTTTGCCCGTGAAGCCCTGCTGGAGATGTTCTCCTGGGAGGGCCCCAAAGAGATGCGTATCAGCCCCATGGACTCTATCTTCCGTGCCCAGCAGATCATGCATGCCGGACTGGTATCGGTGGATGCTTCCAACGGACACATTCGGGCATGGGTGGGCGGTATCGACTTCAGGTACTTCCAGTACGACCATGTGCAGGCACGCCGCCAGGCAGGCTCTACCTTCAAACCCTTCGTGTATGTTACGGCCCTGCAAATGGGGGTAGATCCGTGCGAATACGTCAGCAACGAGATACAGGTGTATGAAGATTTCGACGACTGGAGCCCACAGAACGCCAGCAGAGACCACGAAGGCTACTACAGCATGCTGGGTGCACTGGCACGATCTGTAAACACCATCAGCGCACACTACATCAGCCAGACCGGTGTTTTGCCCGTGATTGAGAATGCCCGTAAGGCCGGCATCCGCTCTCCCCTGCCCCCCGTGCCATCACTGGCCCTGGGCACTGCCGATGTAAGCCTGCTGGAGATGACACTGGCCTATGCACCCTTCCTCAACGAAGGGCAAACCCTTGAACCCATCTGGCTGCTGCGCATAGAAGACAAAAATGGCACTGTGCTGTGGGAGGATAAACGTAAACGCAATCCCTCACAGGCATGGGAACCCCATGTGGCCCTGCTGAGCAGAGAGATGCTCAGTGCTGTGGTTGACAGCGGTACCGCAGGCAGCCTGCGGTCGCGCCACGGGTTGCAGGGCAGTATAGCCGGTAAGACCGGAACCACCCAAAACAATGCCGACACCTGGTTTGTGGGTTTTAGTCCGCAACTCATTACCGGTGTATGGACCGGCCTGGAAAACCCTGCCTTTGCAGCCCTGTATGGCTCTCCGCTGGGATCGGGCGGCAGTGCTGTGCCTGTTTGGGGCGATTACATGCGCGAGGTGCAACGATCGGCACGCACCCGCAAATATGCCCAGGGAAGCTTCTCACCGGTGCCCGACAGCCTGGCCCTGCAACTGCAGTGCGCCATGTTCCTGGAGGAGCTGCCCACAGAAAGCTGGTGGGAAAATATTTTCGGCACCCCCGATGAGCGCCACGAAAAACGGCCTGATCGCCAAAGAAAAGAGCGACCAAGCCGGTTACGAAGATTTTTCGAGAATATTTTCTGATTTGATCAGTTGCGCCCGCGCCCTCGCTGGGCCCCGCGGCTTTCGCGAAGCAGGTTGCGGTTGAAATTTCTTTCTGCCTCATAGAGCTTTACCACCTTGCGCAGGGGTAAGATCTCCTTGAACCGTTCGTGGTACTGGCGGCGTAAAGCAGTCATCTCTTCCATATTGGCAATTTCCATGTCGGCCAGCTCCAGCAGCTGTGCATCGGTAAGCTGATCCAGCTCTGCCAGGCGAAGGCGTGCAGTTCTGTGGCGCACCATCATCTCATCTCGCTTGCGGTTGAACTCATTGTAAACCGGCCAGAAAACCTGTGCTTCTGCAGGGCTGAGCTCAAGCTCGGCGGTGAGAAAAGCAATGCGTCGTGCTTCCATCTGCCTGTGCTGCTCCTGCCGCTCACCCATCTGGGCTGCCGAAACCAGGGAAAAAGTCACCAAAACCAGAGAGAAAACTGCGGATAAAAAGTTCTTTCGATACATAGGGTTGAGTTTTTGTGTTGCGCAAATCAGATGGATTGAACCATTAATCGAGAAGATCATCAATACCATCACCATGATAATCCAGGATATACTCTATAATGAAATCATCGCTGGGCACCACCTCTTCAGGGGAAGTGTCGTCCATTACCATATCCAGGTAAATATCGGTCTGATAGTCGGAGTACCAGGCCAGGTACTCCTCGTAAATAAGGTTGTCGTGTTCGCTGAGCAGATCGCCGTTGCCGGATTGATAAAGGAAGAAAAGGGCAGCAAAGGCTATGGCAAACAAAGTGGCAGCCACAGCAACAGGACGAAGCACCAGCAGGAATATCTCACGAGGGGTTCTGCGCTTGCGTTGGTGGATTTTCTCTGCGATGCTCTCAGGCATCTGCCCGAAGAAACCCTGCGGTACAACAAAGGGATTGGAGCCGGAGAATTTCTCCAGTTCCGGGGCTATTTCCCGCAGTTCCTTCCTGATATCGTCGTTGGGCATGTGCATAGTTGTATGGTGTTTAGACACAGAAACTCCGCCGGGGTTTAATATGCCTTCATATAATCTTCAATTTTTTTTGCGGCATGATGGTAAGATGCCTTCAGAGCTCCTACCGATGTACCTAATACATCAGACATCTCCTCGTATTTCAGCTCATCGAAGTATCGCATATTAAATACCAGGCGTTGTTTTTCGGGCAGCTGCAGGATGGCTTTCTGTAGTTTTCGCTCTATCTCCGATCCGGAAAAAGCCTGTGAGGTTTCCAGCGAACTCTCCAGGGTATATTCCACATCGCTCCAGGGCAGGAAAGACCAGCGTTTCTTCTTTTTGAGAAAGCTCAAGGCTTCGTTGGTGGCAATGCGGTACAGCCATGTAAAAAGCCCGGAATCGGCCCTGAATTCTCCAAGGCCTTTCCAGGCTTTAACAAAGGTATCCTGGGTGAGGTCGCTGGCATCTTCGTGTTCTATCACCATCCTTCGGATGTGCCAGTAAACCTTCTCCTGGTATTTCCTTACAATAAGATTGAATGCATAACCTGAGTTATCGGGGTTATGAAACATTTTGAGCAATACATCATCGTCGTAATGGCTCATGCAGAGCAAGGTTTATTTTTTCCTTGCTACGGCTTTCAGTGCTGCCTGTGCAATATGTTCTGCATCCAGACCATACTTTTTCATCAGTTGGTCGGGGGTGCCACTTTCGCCAAACTGATCCCAAACAGCAATCCTTTCCTGGGGTGCGGGGATATGTTGCGAAAGGACCTGCGAGATACAGTCGCCCAGACCACCATACACCTGGTGTTCTTCAGCCGTAACAACACACTGTGTTTTCTTTACAGACTCTATGACGGCTTCCACATCCAAAGGTTTAATGGTGTGGATATTTATTATTTCGGCGCTAACCCCTTTCTGATGAAGAATTTTGCAGGCTTCCAGTGCTTCCCATACCAGGTGGCCGCAGGCAAAAATGCTCACATCGGTGCCGGGGCTGAGCATCTGGGCTTTACCAATCTCAAACTTCTGGTCGGCGGGAATAAATACGGGCACCTTTGGGCGGCCAAAGCGAAGGTAAACCGGGCCCTGGTGCTCTGCAATGGCCAGGGTGGCTGCTTTGGTTTGGTTGTAGTCGCACGGTACAATTACGGTCATATGCGGCAGCATACGCATCATACCGATGTCCTCCAGGATCTGGTGGGTGGCACCGTCTTCTCCCAGGGTAAGACCGGCATGCGAGGCACATATCTTTACGTTCTTTCCTGAGTAGGCAATAGACTGGCGGATCTGGTCGTACACCCTGCCAGTTGAAAAATTGGCAAAGGTGCCGGTAAATGGGATTTTACCTCCAATAGTAAGCCCGGCTGCAATGCTCATCATATTGGCCTCGGCAATGCCCACCTGGAAGAACCTCTCGGGAAACTCCTTGATGAAGGCGTCCATCTTCAATGAACCTATCAGGTCGGCACAAAGGGCTACAACCTCCGGATTTCTGCGGCCGGCTTCCACCAGTCCTGCACCAAAGCCCGAGCGGGTATCCTGCTTTTCAGTAAAAGTATATTCAATCATGACTATAATAAGTTTTTTTATGTTATCAATTGCTTAAGTTGACCACTATTGACACCCCCGATTGGACACGAAAGGGCCTGTCGATGGAAAAAATGGTTTGGTTGGAGGCTCTGGAACGGTACACCACTCTGTAATTGCCGGGCTGCAGGTACAGGGTTTCGCTTTGCACATTGTCGCGCATTACGTGCACCTCGTGCAGCTCGTTGCCCTCTTCGTGCAGCACCTTGGCATGACCGTTGGCCGGCAGACGTATTACGGCTATGCCCGGCTGAGGCACCTCTACTGTGGTAGTATGGCTTTGCTTGATCTCCACATTGCGTATATGGATACGTGGCAACGACAATACCTCCAGATCGTAACGGCCCACCAGGTATTTCTCTGTATTGCCAAAGTTCTGGGTGGTGAGGGTTTCTGTTTCGCCATGCCTGCGCACAATGGCCCGGTAGGCTACCTGGGGCGATCCGCCTACCAGCAAGGTAAGCCGGCCCTGAGGAGCTGAAACAGGAATAATATTGTGCCGCCCCGGATTGATGCGGATACTGTCCTTGCGCACCGGAGGCATGGTATGCACTACCATATCATAAATAACCAGGGGATCGAAATAGTGCAAGGTATCGGGTACCCCACGATGGTTGAGGGTATGCACAAAGTTCTCCATGATGCGCCCGCTGGTACGATCGTAAAACGTAATGGGCACATTGGTTTCGTTGGGCAGACCATTCACATCCAGCAGATTAACCTGCGCTGTGGTATTATCCAAAGCCTGCGAGATCACTATATTCAGGCTTTGGCGGAACTCCACCTCGCTGGTGGCATCGAAATACTGCCCCACACATTCGAAATCGGCTCTGAAGTCGCGGCCAATCCCAATGATAAAGGGTTTAAGGATAATACCTTTTGCCTGCAGGTCGCGCGATACAGCGCACGGATCACCACCGCACTCTTCAATACCATCGGTAATAAGAACGATGATATTGCGGCAATTGTCGCAGGGAGGGAAGTCGTGCTGGGCTCTCTCCAGCGACATGGCGATGGGTGTGGTACCCCGGGGGGTAATACTTCGCAAGCGCTGCTTGATATTCCATACGTTATTATCGGCAAAAGGGATCTCCAGCCGCGAATCGTCGCAGTCCTGGGGCGGGAAACGTTTCTGGTGCCCGTAAACCCTCAGGGCAAGCTGCGTATTTTCGATATGGGCAAGGCTGTCGAGGAGTTCGATGAGCAGATTGCGGGCAATATTGATGCGCATATCGCTCTGCCAGCGGGCAAACATACTTTGCGAGGCATCGAAGATAAAAAGGATCCTTGTCAGAGGCGGCTGTTTCTTTTCCTGTACCGGGGGTTGGCCCGGGGAAAGACTCACTGCTCCTGTAAGCAGGACAAATAGAATGAAATAATTCCTTAACTTCAATTCATATGGTATTTAAAGGTTCCTCAATTTCCCTTGTTTTACGACAGCAGCCGGCATAAGTTGCACGATCCGGTTGCCGGATTATGTTTTGCAGCGGGATCAATAATCGCCCAGAGTGGCTTCAAAACTGGCCAAGGCCTTTTCCAGCTGCTCATCGTTGGGAGCAATGCCGTGCCATTTGTGCGATCCCATCATGAAATCGACACCATAGCCCATTTCGGTGCGCATAAGGATGAGCACGGGCTTCTGGTTGCCACATTTCTGTTTTGCCTGGGGTATTACTTCCAGGATCTGCTGCATATCATTTCCGTTCATCTCCAGTACTTCCCATCCAAAGGCTTCCCATTTGGCTTTCAGATCGCCCAAAGGCATCACTTTATCTACGGGGCCATCGATCTGCTGACCGTTGTAGTCAACAATACCAATCAGGTTGTCCACCTTACGACCGGCGGCAAACATGGCAGCTTCCCAGATCTGGCCTTCCTGCAGCTCGCCGTCGCCCATCAGGCAATATACCGTGGAGGGGTCGTTGTTGAGCTTTTTGGCAAGGGCAGCACCACAGGCTACGCTCAAGCCCTGCCCCAGCGAACCACTGGCTACACGAACCCCGGGCAATCCTTCCTCGGTAGCGGGATGCCCCTGCAAACGCGAATTGATCTTACGAAAGGTCGACAACTCCTTCACATCAAAATAACCACTGCGAGCCAGTACACTGTACCAAACTGCCGACAGGTGCCCATTGGACAGGAAAAAAGCATCCTCTCCGTGCGCATCCATATCAAATGCATTGGGATTGTGCTTCATCAGCGAAAAATACATGGCCGTAAAAAAATCAGCACACCCCAGGGCTGCACCCGGGTGACCCGATTGTACAGCATGTACCATTCGTAAACAATCACGCCGCACCTGCGCCGCTATCTGTTGCAATTCTTTAATATCAGGCATTTCTTGCGATTTATTATTTTTTGGTTAAACAATTTAAGCCCAGTTTCAAAGCACAAAGGTACGCAATAATGAAAACAGAGTGAATGCTTTTTTTGCCTCAACAGACTTTTATGAGCAAAACACCCTTTTGCGGGAACCGAAAATTAGCCGGTTTTTTACTTTTTGCTTTTTTTTAGGGCACCCCCCTCAAAAAAACAAGGAAGGGTTTTCTTTTTTTCATCTATTTTCACCTCACCCCCTCACTTTTTCATCCACCCTCAATTTTTTTCTACTTTTTTCTTGACACACCCCATCTTTTTTTTACCTTTGCTTCGAAATTTTTAAAAAACCGAACCTCCATGAGCAACCGAAGATTTACTGCATTAAAAGAAGCATTGAGCCACGCTCCGCAGGAAATACCTGTCGTTCCCACCAAAGTATCTGAGTATTTTGGCAACAATGTGTTCAACGACAAAGCCATGCGCGAGTACCTTCCCGACGATGTGTACCGCAGCATCAGCGAGAACATTGAAAAATCAGAACGTATCGACAAAAAGGTAGCCGACCAGGTTGCTTCGGCCATGCGTGCCTGGGCCATCAGCAAAGGTGCAACGCACTATACCCACTGGTTTCTGCCTCTCAATGGTGCCACTGCCGAAAAACATGACTCCTTCTTCAGCCCTTCCACTTCCGACAACCGTAGCATAGAGCAGTTCGACGGCAGCAAATTGGTACAACAGGAACCCGATGCCAGCAGTTTTCCCAGTGGCGGATTGCGCAACACCTTCGAAGCAAGAGGATACTCTGCCTGGGACCCCTCATCCCCTGCCTTTATCATGGATGGCACCCTTTGCATCCCCACCATATTTGTATCTTACACAGGTGAAGCCCTTGACTTCAAAATGCCTTTGCTGAAAACCCTCAGCCTGATCGACTCTGTAGCCACCGACATCTGCCAGTTGTTCGACCGCAGCATTACCCGCGTATATCCTACCCTGGGATGGGAACAGGAGTATTTTCTTATTGACGAGGCCCTGTATCATGCCCGCCCCGACCTGGTAATGACCGGCCGCACCCTCCTGGGCCACTCTCCTGCCAAGGGCCAGCAGCTTGAAGATCATTACTTTGGTGCCATTGCCCCGCGTGTAAAGGCCTTCATGAGCGAATTTGAGGTGGAAGCCTGGAAACTGGGTATCCCGGTAAAAACCCGTCACAACGAGGTGGCTCCCAACCAGTTTGAGCTTGCTCCCGTTTACGAGGAGGCCAATATTGCCATCGACCACAATCAGCTGGTAATGGTAATTATGGATAAAGTGGCCCGTAAGCACAAATTCCGCATCCTCTTCCATGAGAAACCTTTTGCAGGAGTAAACGGAAGTGGTAAACACAACAACTGGTCGCTGGCAACCAACACCGGAAAAAACCTGCTCAGCCCCGGCCATACCCCCAAAACCAACCTGCTCTTCCTTACGTTCTTCATCAACTTCATCAAAGCAGTGCACCAGCATGCCGATCTGCTGCGTGCAGCCATTGCTTCTGCAGGCAACGACCACCGGCTTGGTGCCAATGAGGCTCCGCCCGCCATTATCTCTGTTTTTATTGGCTCGCAGCTCACCCAGGTACTCAACGACCTGGAAAAAAAGGTAAAAGACCGCAAAATGACACCCGATGAGAAGACCGACCTTAAACTGAACATCGGAAAAATTCCGCAAATCATTCTGGACAATACCGACCGCAACCGCACCTCTCCCCTGGCTTTTACAGGCAACAAGTTTGAATTCAGGGCCGTAGGATCGTCTGCCAACTGTGCCCCTGCCATGATTGTACTCAACACCATACTGGCCGAGCAGCTCAAACTATTCAAACTGCAGGTAGATCAGGCCATGGAAAAAGGAGAAGATAAGGATGAGGCGATCTTTAAAATACTCCGGGATTACATTATCGAATCGCGCCCCATTTTGTTTGAAGGCAACGGATACAGCGACGAATGGGTTGAAGAGGCTGCCCGCAGAGGCCTTTCCAATTTCAAAAACACCCCCGATGCTCTGGCAGCCTATGTATCTGACAGCACCATGAAGTTGTTTACCGAAAACAACATATTTACCCATAAAGAGCTGGAAGCACGCTGGGAGATCAGGCACGAAAACTATGCTAAGGTGATCCAGATCGAATCCAGGGTACTGGCCGACCTTGCCGGAAACCACATCATCCCCACTGCCATCCGCTACCAGAATATACTGGTGGAGAATGTGAAGGGATTGAAAGAGATCCTCTCAGAAGAACAGTTTAACAAACAGGCTGAATTGCAACGCTACATCATCGGCAAGATCTCCGAACATATTATAAGTATTCGCGAAGATGTAAAAAACATGATTGAACAGCGCAAAGAAGCCAACAGCATTGAACACGCCGGCGAAAGAGCCACTTTCTACTGCAATGTGGTGAAGCCCTACCTGGAGCAGATCCGCTATCATGTAGACAAGCTGGAAGTGCTGGTTGACGACGAAATGTGGACCCTTCCCAAATACAGGGAAATGCTCTTCATTAAATAAGGTTTTGCCACCTTGAATGAAAAGAGGCTGCCTGCGTTTGCGCGGGCAGCCTCTTGCTTTGAATACATTATTTTTATCACAGGCTTTGTTGCTGCACCATCAAACCATCTTTCATGGTGATTTTTCGGTCGGCCATATTGGCCAGCTCCTGGTTGTGTGTTACAATCACAAATGTTTGCCCAAGCTTTTCGCGCAACTGAAAAAAGAGCTTGTGAAGCTCTGCCGATGTTTCAGAGTCCAGGTTTCCGCTGGGCTCGTCGGCAAGTACTACTGCGGGCTCATTGATCAGCGAGCGGGCCACTGCCACCCTCTGCTGTTCTCCTCCCGACAGCTGACCCGGTTTGTGGGTGAGGCGATCGGCCAATCCCAGCAGCTGCAGCAACTCTCTGGCCCTGGTTTCGGTTTTCTGGGGCGAACGGTTGCCAATAAATGCCGGAATGCACACATTCTCCAATGCCGTAAACTCCGGCAACAAATGGTGAAACTGAAAAACAAAACCAATGTTATTGTTTCGGAAAGCGGAAAGTTGTTTGTCGTTGAGGCCAAGCAGCGACTGTCCGTTGATGCTGATCTGCCCCTGGTCGGCTTTATCCAGGGTACCCAGGATATGCAACAGGGTGGTTTTGCCTGCACCTGAGGCTCCTACAATGGAAACAATTTCCGATCGGGCAATCTGCAGATCAATCCCCTTGAGTACCTGAAGAGATCCATAGGCTTTTCTGATGTTGGTGGCTTGTATCATGTTGGGTCTTTTATGCCCCCCTGATTTGCTGATAATCCAAATGATAAAGGATCTTCAGGGAAAGGCTGTTATACTGGGGTGAATCCCAGAGCAGCCCAAAATTATCAAAATAACTGTTTACAATGCCCGATTTTTCGTGCAGGATTGCATTTTTCCATACCACGTTCAAACTGGAGCCGGGGGCAAATAGCCAGGTAAACACCAGGTCGATATTGAAGGAGTTGAAGTTGAAATCGCGGGTCTGCCCCAGGGAGTGCTCCAGATTTCTGTCCAGAAGGCCATCCTGCTGCAGGGCATAAAAGCCGGCATACTGCCCGCGCGACCAGTACTGGCGCATACGGAAGCTGAAGTAAAGATCGTTGCGCAGAATATAATCGCTGGTAAATACATTTTCTACGGTGGTTACATCGCGGTTGCCGAAGATTACCTGATCGCCATCGCGGGCAGCAAACCCCACATCATTCTGATTGAAATTGAGCACCAGTGAATTCACAAAGGAGAACTGATCGCTGAACCGGTACCGGGGAGCAATGCGATAGGATGTGCTGGTATTATCGAAGCTTGCAATATGATTGTAATTGAATTGCAGGTCGAGGGCAAAGGGTTTGCGGTAATCCGACGACAGCCCGGCCCATCCGCCAACGGCCCGTGGTCTGACAAACATACGCCCCGGAGTACGGGCTTCGTAATAGTCTTTTCTGTCGCGCGGATGAAAATACAATCCGTGCCACAAGAAGGTATACCCTTGGGTAGTGCCACTGGTAGAATACTCCACATACATATTTTCCAACCCGTAATTACTGTAGCGGGCTTCGTTCTGGAACCTGATACGGTTGCGCCAGTTGCGCATCACCCAGATAGGATCGAGCACATTGTAATTGAGGTCTACCCGGTCGGCAATCTGGTTGTTGCGATGGGTAAGGCCCAGGTCGTTGTCGTTGAATTTGGGATTGATGGCATTGCGGTTGAGAGAGAACTGAAACGGACCCCTGGTTTTGGCAAAGGAGCTGCTGTAGCGGCTTCCTATCTCTACTTCAAAACGATCGTCCAGTTCTTCATTTTTATGGTACAGCTGGTTGAAAGCCCCCGAGAGATGAAACTGCCATGTATTGGAAGCATCCACCAGGGTAGCCCCGGCACCGGTAACATTGGCGTGGCGGTACTTTCCAGAACGCAACACGTTGGTATTGATCACATACAGCGATGAATTGTTGCGCATGGCCTGGTCAAACACAAGGATATTGTAATTGGTGGCCGCATCGGTCTGCAGCTTTCTTACGTTGCCTTCAAAATCTTCAAAACGTGCAAAAGTATTATCGGTAATGGCGTTAAACAAGCCAATACCCAGACCGTTGTTGGTGCGTCCGGTAAGTTTAAAGGCATTTACCAGTCGGTTTTGTGCAGGATTATCAATGAGCACTTCCCCCTCTTGTGCCTGCATACCCGCACGACCATACTCAAGAGGGCGCCCCCCTATTCTGCGCGAATAAAACAATCCCCCCCGATGAAAAAGGTCCATGGACTCCTGAAAAAAAGGTCGCTGTTCGCCATGCACCGTTTCGAAAGCCGATAGGTTTTTCACCTGGTTGTCGGAGGGTACCTGGCTGAAATCAGGCATCAGGGTCATATCAAAAGTAAAACTCTCATTGATTCCGTATTTCAGATCGAGCCCCCCTCCAAAACTGTTGGAAAAATTACTTACCCCTTCCATTTGGTGCGGATAATGACTGGAGGCCGTTGAGAGATAGGGTATCAGAGAGAGGCGCAAAGGAGCTTTGATCTGGCAGATACCTGTGAGTTGTCCCCAGTACACCAGATTGTTGGAAGCGTCTCTTTCTTCCAGCGCCCAGTGGTTCATTTCGCGGAAACGCCGGATGTTGCGATAGAGCTGCATGCCCCATGTCTGACACTCTGTGGCAGGAAAGCGAATGGCCGAATAAGGAATTCTCATCTCCACGGTCCATCCCTGCTCATGAATCTTAACTGCACTTTCCCATATGCCGTCGTAGGTGTTGTCCTGGCGTCGGAAATCGCGTTGCACCCCCGAGGCAGACACCTCAAAGGTATATGCGTCTAATTGGTTGTTGTAAGTATCGAGGCGGATACCAAAAGCATCGGCATTGAGGCTTGCATCACGCTGACCCAATTGACGGAGAATACTGTCGGGGGCGCTGTCGAAAAGCATTGCACCGATGTAAATGGCCTTGTCGTCGTAAAGAATTCTCACCTCGGTACGCTGAGAGGGTTGTCCGTAATACAGTGGGTCGTATTGCACAAAATCGCTGATCACCTCTGCCATCCCCCATATCTCAGGCTCCAGGTACCCATCAATGGAAGGAGCTTTGTAGGTACGTTGAGTAAAGGCCTGCTGCACATGGCGTTTGGTGCTGGCCAGAGCAGTAACGTGGAAACTGGAAATAAAAAGAAGGGTGATTGCGATAAATCTGCTCATGAACATGTGTATAACAGGCTTTTTAGACTACCAACCGAAACCTGCTTGCTTCAGATTTCCCCAGCAATATCAAGGCATTCGGCAGTAGGCTAAAATATAAAAAACCCGTTATACCGCACAAAGTAAAACCCGCAAACAGCATAAGATTAACTTATTTTAGCTATTTGCGGGTTTTACCTGAGCCGTGTTACAGAAAACCACGGTTTACAGGCTTCAGCACGGTTATTTGAAGATGCTACGGCAGAAAGTCCTTACACCTTTGTTTCCTCTTTAAGACCCTTGTCCTGGCACCTCTAAAGGGTCAGCCATTTCGCTCACTGAGGGGTTTTCTGCAGGAGTGCCCTCCCTGTCTTTCGGAATGGTATTGCCTTTGGAGGGATCCTGGATTTTATCCTCCTTGTTTACACTTTCCTGAGCCCCCGCAGAAGGCTGCGTGGCAGTTTCTGCGGGTTGCGGATTGCCACTGGGCGCTGCTCCGGATCGGGTGCGGGGTTCTGCACTTACCGGTGCCGCCTGGGGTGTGGATTGTGGTGCAGCTTCCTCCGTAACGGCCGGGGCAACCTTTATCATTCCCCTGAGAGGAGTATCGGGTTGCAATACAAAGCTCAGTGCTGCAATGGCCAAAAAGCAAACCGCCAAGCCCGACAGAGAGAAAATCAACAATCTGATATTGCGTTTGCCAGAATCTGGATAGTTATTTTGCATAAATCCGAAAGACCTAAAAAGTGAATATTCTAAAACAGGAAGTTCAGCCCGATGTACAAACCACCGCTGCCATCGCGTTTGTCGCGCGGAGTACCATAATCCACGGCCACAATGAAGTTTTCATTCATGGCAATTCTGAATCCGCCACCATAGGTAATATGCAACTTTTCCTGGTCGGTGAGGAAGAAATCGCTGAGCAACAAACCGTCCAGCTGAGCTGCAGAAGGTTTGTCGAAATCAATCTCTCTGATTACCTGTCCCATATCGGTAAAAGCATTCAATGCCAGGTAAATGTTTTGCTTAAACAGATCGAAACGGACAAATTTCCATCGCAATTCAAAGTTTCCATAGGCTACAGCATCGCCTACTACGCGGTTGCGCAACATGCCACGCACGGTTTTGGAGCCTCCTACCCCATCGGTATTGGATGAAGCAGAAAAGGAGTTGATCTGGTAGGGCTGCATAAAAAACGGCACATCGCCGGTAAGGGTTCCCTGGTAGTTCAGCCTGTAAGCAAAGGAAAGCACTTCGTCAACCAGTGTAAAATACTGGCGGTGCGTAGCTGAAATCTTGGTATAGCCGAAGTCTCCGTTGCCCAGAAAATCAGGAGCCACAAAAAAGACCACCTCCGACCAGATCCCTTTCATGGGATTGGGTTCGTTGTCGCGGGTATCGTAAACAGTACCCAGTTTCAGGTGGTTGGTCCATCCTCCATCCTTTTCATTGTCGCTAATGATCCCCCAATCAACATATCGGTCGTAAAGGCCAGGTACATCAGGCAAAAGATCATCACCCGATTTACCTTTGTTGAGCGCATCAATATCTACAGAAGCCACCTGGTTGTTGAGGATACCAAACCCGGCCACCCAGCGCAATTCCCGGCCTCTGATGGGCCCCTGGAAGTCGGCAATAAACCGGAACATCTGGCGCTCATGCCGATAAAACATACGGGTAACATAATCGGCGTGGTTGTCGTCTTCCCAGTTGGCATTATAAACGGCATTGTAGCCATTGAAACCATAAAAATCGAGGGCCTTCTCCGTAAAATAGCTCAGGTCGGAGGTAACCCTTATGCCGGGGATAAGAAACTCAGAATCGTAAAAAAGTCTGTTGATACCACTCCCCTTGGTATAGCGGGATATTTCTGCATAAATGGAGTGTCTGTATTTGGGAAAGGTGGAGCCATCGCCATAATGGTAAAAATTTACCAACCCACCATACTGAAAACCAAGGTCAGTATTGAAGGAAACAGCGGGTAATGCACCAAAGCCCCATCCGGTTTTTACAGGACGGTCAGGAATGCTGTCAGGTGAAGCCACAAGCACCGGACTTGTTAACACAAATGCCAAAACAAACATGGCAGCAAGCATTGCAGTTTTCTTTCTCATAAAAAACAGGGTTTAGTTAAAGCAGCGTAAAGTTAAAATTTTTAACTATCCGAATTTCTATATTTTACGAAGGTTGCGTTTTAAATGTGATAAGAGGTTTCCTTGCCAGAACAAAGTAATGTAAAGCTTGTAGTTGAGCCGGATTGAAAGCTCTCCTGTGGTTCTGCTCCCCTTGTAGATTCATAGATTCAGGATTTGCAGAGCGTCGCGGAGTATTCACCTGACAGTTCGATGGATCACCGAAACAAGGTAGGTACAAAGAAAAACTTCAAAAACTTGTTATTTTTATTTAGACTGTTTCTAAATAATGTTTACATTTGCAACTGCAAACAGCAATCAAATCCAAGGGTTTGTTGCAGAAAAAATATTGTTAACTGAAATAGCGAAAATTCCTCAAGTTTTTAATCTCCTCCTAGATATGTAATGAGCAGGCAGACTAACCTCTGCCTGTTTTTTTTACTGAAAAAGGCTGCCTGTATTACTACAGACAGCCTTTTGATGTTTAAGTTCTCAGGATTATTCCCAGGTAATTTTGTAGGTTCCCAGGTTTTTCTCTTCGAAAGAACGGATAAATTCTGCGCGCGAAGCACACTCTGTTTTGGCCTTACGCACAAAGATCTCGAGAGATCTGCGGTATTGCCCATCGCGGTGTGTATCTTGCAAAAGCAAGTAGCTCATGATGATATAGCCTGCCATTTCGACCAGTCTGCGAGCGTGAAAATCGATCAGTTCGGTATTTTTACCTTCATGCACCTGTTTGCCGAGCGCTTCAAAATCGTCGGTCAGTTCAACCAGGATCGACTTCAGGTATTCAAACTCCGGCTTCACATGTTGCTGTTCGTACTCGCGGATGAGTTTCAGGTAGGCACCATTGCCCACGGCACGGATAGCGGCAACCACCTGCAGCTGAGAGGTTCCCTCATAGATATTGGTAATACGGGCATCACGGAAGAGTCTTTCCACCGGAAAGTCTTTCATGTATCCTGTACCGCCATGTACCTGCAGTGCATCGGAAGCAATCTCATTGCAATATTCGCTGGCAAAGAGTTTAAGCAGCGGGGTAAGTGCATCGGCAACACGGGTATGGTGCTTGGCATCGTTTCTTTCTTCGGGCTCCAGCTTGCGTTCTTCTTCAATGAAAGAATATGCTTTGTAGATATCAACATAGCGAGCGGTTTCGTAGAGCAATGAGCGGGCAGCATCAATTTTTGCACGCATCACAGAAAGCATCTCGTATACAGCCGGATAGCTGATAATGGGTTTTCCGAACTGCTCACGTTCGTAGGCATATTTGATAGCTTCTCTGTAGGCAGCCTCTGCAATACCCACTGATTGTGCACCTACGCCCAGTCGGGCAGAGTTCATCAGCGACATTACATACTTAATAAGACCCATTCGGCGTTCGCCCACCAGCTGCGCAGGAGCATCCTTAAACACCAGTTCGCAGGTTGGCGAACCTTTGATACCCAGTTTGTTTTCGATACGGCGGATGGTAACGGCTTTGTGCTTGCGGTCGTACACAAACAACGAAAGTCCACGGCCATCGGTAGTGCCGGGCTCAGTACGAGCCAGTACCAGGCTGATATCGGCATCGCCGTTGGTGATGAAACGCTTCACACCATTGAGGAACCATTGCTGTTTTTGCTCATCGTAGGTACCTTTGAGCTGTACGGCCTGCAGGTCGGATCCGGCATCAGGCTCGGTGAGGTCCATGGCAGCGGTGGCACCCTGGTTGAAACGGGGCAGAAATTCTTTTCTGATCTCTTCGTTGGCAAACTCGTGCAGAGTTTCGGCACAGTCCTGAAGCCCCCAGATATTGGCAAAACCGGCATCGGCTCTCGAAACCAACTCAGCGGCCATCACATAGGGCACCATGGCAAAGTTCAGTCCACCATATTCGCGTGGCAACGACATACCAATAAGGCCGGCCTTGGTGAGGGTATCATGGTTTTCCTGTGTACCGGGTGCATATACAACCTCATTGTTGATCAGTTGCGGACCATCATGGTCTACAGCTTCCGCATTGGGAGCAATGGTTTCCCCGCAAATCTCACCCACAATCTCCAGTACCTTGTCGTAGGAATCCAGTGCATCCTCATAGTCCTGGAATGCATAATCGTATTTGTCCTTATCGGCAAAATTTTTCTCTTTCAACCGGATGATCTTCTCCATCAGGTGATGCTTGAGGTGAAACTTCAAGCTGGGGTTATCTGTATAAAAATTTTCCATTTTTTGTTCTTTTAGTCAATTTGTCCCTAAGTAAGCGAACCATTCAAATTACTTTGAATTTTGTTTGTAGAATTTGATCATTTTGGGGATGATGTCTTCCACATTACCAATGATCACATAATCGGCGATCTGGTTGATGGGTGCTTTGGGATCGTTGTTGATAGAAATGATTTTGGCCGATTCGTTCATACCGGCAGTATGCTGCACCGCCCCCGATATACCGCAAGCGATATAGAGTTTGGGGCGCACGGTGATACCTGTTTGCCCCACCTGACGGGCATGGTCTACAAAACCGGCATCTACAGCAGCACGTGAGGCTCCCACTTCTCCTCCCAGCAAATCTGCCAGTTCGAAAAGAAGATCGAAATTGTCTTTAGAACCTACACCATATCCACCCGATACGATAATTTGTGAGTTTTTGATATTTACCTTCTGCTTCTCAATATGTCTTTCAATGATCTCAACCGCCATAAGGCTTTCGTTGAGTATGGTATCCACATTGATCTGCTTGATCTCGCCGTGGTAAGTGGCATTGAAAATCTCCTTTTTCATCACCCCTTCGCGCACGGTTGCCATTTGTGGCCGTGTATCGGGGTTGATGATGGTGGCAATGATGTTTCCACCGAAGGCCGGACGGATCTGGTAAAGCAGATTTTTATACTCTTTTCCGGTTTTGTTTTCGGTATGGTCGCCAAAAACAAGGCTGGTGCAGTCGGCCGTAAGACCACACTTGAGAGAAGATGCCACGCGGGGGGCCAGGTCGCGACCCACAGAGGTGGCTCCAAAGAGAGCAATTTCGGGTTGCTCCTGCTTAAAGAGATTTACGATGATCTCTGTATGAGGAAGGGTAAGATAGGGATACAAACGCGAGTTGTCGGCCATGTGGATCACATCCACACCATAGGGAAAGATTTGCTTTTCAATCCCTTTGAGGTTGTGGCCTATTACGATTGCTTCCAGTTTGCGGTCGATTTCGTTGGCGAGCTTACGCCCCTTGGTAAGGAGTTCAAGGCTCACCTCTGCAACATGACCGTCTTCGATTTCGCAATAAACAAATATATTATTCACGGTAAAGATTTTTTCGTTAATGACTGCTTAAGCTTAGCCGATCACGTGGCTGTCGATGAGTTCTTTCATCAGGAAATCGATATCCTTGTCGCTGGGGGTAAGCTCCACAGAGTCTTTGCGTGCCAGCACAACATTTTCGATTTTCTTTACTTTGGTGGGAGAACCCGATAATCCCAGGTATTGCACATCGGCGTCGAGGTCGGCCACACTCCACTCTTCGATACGCAGGTAGGGCTTATTGGTCATCATTTCGGTGTAGTCCTTGGTTTCCTCCTGTAGTTCGGATACCGTGCGGGCATGCTTAAACTTCATGAGCAGTTTGGCATGGCGTGGACGACAAGCGGGAGCCGAGCTGTGCACGGTAATAAGCAGCGGAGTTTTTCCTTTTACTACCTCCACCCCGCGCTCAAGCCTTCTTTTGATGATCAGCTCATCCTGGTTGATCTCAAGCACCTCTTCGCAGTAAGTAACCTGGGGGATATTGAGTTTCTCTGCCACCTGGGGTCCTACCTGAGCGGTATCGCCATCGATGGCCTGGCGGCCGGCAATTACCAGATGGGGCTGCAACTTCTTCACTGCCAAAGAAATGGCATAAGAAGTGGCAAGGGTGTCAGAACCGGCAAACTTGCGGTCGGTGATCAGGTAACCGCTATCGGCACCTCTGTACATGGCCTCACGAATAATTTCGGCGGCACGGGGGGGGCCCATGGTCAGGATAATGATCTCCACATCATCCTTGCGGTCTTTGATCCTCAGCGCCTGCTCCAATGCATGCAGATCTTCAGGGTTGAAGATGGCCGGCAATGCGCTGCGGTTTACAGTACCATCGGCCTTCATGGCGTCCTTACCCACATTGCGGGTATCTGGCACTTGCTTGGCTAAAACAACAATTCTAAAACTCATGAATCTTGGGTTTTCTTGATTAGTTAGTTTACATAAATTTTTTCCCGCGGCAAATATAGAAAAATAATCGGAAAACAGACAAAACGCCTACAATCCTTATTTTCAACTATTTACCCTTCGCCTTGTCGTCGCAATCTCCCTGACAGGTGAAACAATCGTTTATGAGCGTATCGCTGATACCCATGGTTGAATAACCTCCATCGTGGAAAAGGTTTTGCATGGTAACCATACGTGTGAAATCAGAGAACAGGGTAATACAATAATCAGCACACTGATCGGAAGTAGCATTGCCCAGAGGCGACATGCAATTGGCATAAGAATAGAATGCATCGAAACCGCCTACTCCTTTACCGGCAGTGGTAATGGTGGGCGACTGAGAAACGGTATTTACCCTTACTTTGCGCTTTTTGCCATAATGATACCCGAAGCTGCGTGCAATGGATTCCAGCATGGCTTTGGCCTGGGCCATATCGCTGTAGGAAGAATAGGTACGTTGGGCGGCAATGTATGAGAGTGCCACCACGCTGCCCCATTCGTTGATGGCGTCCATCTGGTAAGCTGCCTGCAATACCTTATGCAGTGAAATGGCTGAAACATCAAGGGTTTTATTGAGGTAATCGTAATTCAGATCGGTGTAGTGCAGTCCTTTGCGAACATTGGGCGACATCCCTACAGAATGCAATATAAAATCAAGTTTACCACCCAGTATCTTCATACTTTCCTGCAGCAGGTTTTCAATTTCATCAAATTGTGTGATGTCGGCAGGCACAACTTCGGCCCCGGTTTTTTCTCCAAGCCTGAAGATATCGCCTTTACGCAACGCAATGGGTGCATTGGTGAGTACAAATGTGGCTCCTTCTGCCTTGGCTTTTTCGGCTACTTTCCAGGCGATAGAATTTTCATCCAGTGCGCCGAAAATAATGCCTTTCTTTCCTTTTAAGAGATTGTGTCCCATTTTATTACTAATTTTTGTGAATACTCTGTTTTTGAATTAACTCTTGTGCAGCTTGTAAAACACTGCTGCTGGGGTTGTCTCCTCCCAGCATTTTTGCTATCTCCACTACCCTCTCCTGCGTGTCAACACGTCGGACGAGAGTTTTTGTATGTTTATTTTCTGTTTTCTTGTACACGATAAAATGTCTGTCGCCTTTGGCCGCTACCTGCGGAAGGTGTGTTATAGAAATCACCTGCATGCTTTGACCTATCTTCTCGAGGATCGTACCCATCTTAAAGCCAATCTCACCCGATACACCGGTATCAATTTCATCGAAGATGATGGTGGGTAAGAGGTTTTTCATGGAGATGACCGATTTGATGGCGAGCATAAGCCTTGAGAGTTCTCCTCCCGAAGCCACCTTCTCCAGGTTCTGGGGTTGAGCGCCCAGGTTGGCAGAGAAAAGAAACTCCAGCTCATCGCTGCCACGGGGAGTAACATCGGGGGTCGGGGTTTGCTTCACCACGAAACGGGCGTTGGGCATTCCCAGCTCTTTCAACAGGGCGCAGATCTGGTTTTCCAGCTTCGGAACAGCTTTTTTGCGACGTTCAGAAATGGCACCTGCCTGCACTACCAGCTTTTCGCGAATGGAATTGCTCTGTAGCTGCAAGCGGGCAATCTCCTCCTCCAGCGATTCAAAGCCGTTGATCTTCAGAAAATAATCCTCACGAATGCTGATGAGTTCGCTCATATCAGCGGCATTGTGTTTATGCATGAGTTTCTGAAGCAGGTCGTAGCGTTGCTGAAGCTCCATTTGCCTGCGCGGATCATCGGCAATATCTTCCTTGCGCCGGCTCACCTCCATGGCTATATCTTTCAGCTCAATCTCTGCTGACTGCAACCGCTGAAACAACTCCTCAAAGGAGTTGCTGAACCGGGTCAGCGACCGGAAAAGCTGTGCTGTTTCGGCCAGCAAAGAAAGGGTATTGCCCGGCTGCGACTGAAGCAGAAAATCGGCCTTTTCCAGATTATTACGTATCTCGGCGGCATGCGAGAGGATCTCCAGCTCGCTTTCCAGCTCACCAAATTCATCTTCGCTCAAGGCTGCCTTAAACAGCTCATCGTACTGAAACCGGAAATAATCAAGATCGGTACGGACCTGCTTTTCCTGTTCCTGCAATTGCAGCAAGGTACGGTTTACTCTGGCGAGCTCCTGGTATTGAATCTGGTAGGCAGAAAGCAATTCGGCATTGGAAGCAAAGGCATCCAGCACCTGGAAGCGGAAATCAGATTGGCCCACCACCAGGTTTTGATGTTGCGAATGGATATCGATGAGTTTTTCTGCAAGTTCTTTCATCACCGGCAGATTTACGGGTGTATCGTTGATAAAGGCACGCGATTTTCCCTGCGGAGTAATCTCTCTGCGAAAGATGGCCACCGGATCATAATCCAGCTCGTTCTGCTCAAAAAAACCTTTCAGGTTAAGGTTTTGGATATGGAAAGTGCCTTCGATAATGCACTTTTTTTCCTGGTCGAGCAGCACACGGGTATCGGCCCTCTGCCCCAGTATCATACCCAGGGCACCCAGCAGGATAGATTTTCCTGCGCCGGTTTCTCCGGTAATAATGGTAAGGCCCGAATCAAAACTGATGTCCAGTTTTTCGATCAGGGCATAATTCTCAATCAGGAGACTTTTAAGCATAGGGGTCCGTTGCAAAAATATCAGCGAAGCGACAAAGTTACGAAACTTTGCGAAACACAGGGCTCAGGCAAGGAGATGGGATAAAAATTAAACAATTGTTCGCCGGGTAAGGCTATTGCCTGGGCTGGTTTATGCGGCGGTATTTGGCTGCATTGGCGGGATCTATCTCAGAGAGGATCTGTACTACCTGGTTCTTCTCCATGGCAGGAGCTTCGGTAAACAGGCTCACCAGCTCGTCGCCTTTGGTGGTCATAATGATCGACATCAGATAGCTGCCCGGACGCTGACGATGAACCCGCTGAAAGGTTTCCAGTGCACTTACCACATCGGCACGGGCCATATCCATATTGTCGGTCATGCGGTCGAAACCCAGCCGATGGTAGGTATACAAGGCCTGCCTGATACCTGCGTATTGCGAGTTAAAGATGTTTTCCATCAGCCAGTATCTGTTGCGTTGGCCTTCAAAGGATTTCCACCCTCTTTCGGTGGCATTCTGTGCAAGATTTACAATGGCCTGCGCCTTTTCAAAAAAAGGTGTACCTCCCATGGGAGTAAAGGTATCGAAATCGAAACCTATGATCAGGTAAGCATAAAAGGCCAATACAGAGGTAAGGTTACTGGTAAAGGTGTTCTCAGCATATTCGAGGGTTTGATTCTCCACATAGCGGAAGGAGAAGTCGCGATCGTTGTGATTGAGGATGGGGGTGCTGTAAGAGGTTCTGAAAACAGGCCTGCGCGACTGTACCTGGATGGTGCCCCTGTATTCATCGCTCCCAACCTTTTCACTGACAGTGATCAGGATACTGCCTTCGATGCGCTCCTCAGGTTTAAACTGGTACTCGGTCCAGTTTCGCTGATTGATAAACTCATGGATGGACGACTGAAGCGTTTGCATGATCTGGCGATCGGTTTCCGACATTCCCGGAGTGGAGATCTGCACCATTACCTGAAGCTCCTGCGCTTTAAGAGGGGCGTTAAGGCAGATCAGCAGAAAAACTGAAACAAGGCCGAAGAAGGTATTACGCATAATTCAATTCAATTAACTAAACGAAAAAAAGCTATGGGTGCCGCTCCATGCACTGGGCAAGCTTGTCAGCTATATCTGCGGCAATTTGTTTCTTGGTTTTTAAATCAAACCTCAAAACCTCGTTTTTATTGTCTATGATCTGTACTTTGTTGGTATCGTATCCGAAGCCTGCGCCGGGGTCGTTGAGGGAATTGAGCACGATAAAATCCAGGTTTTTTTTCTGAAGTTTCTTCAGGGCATTCTCCATCTCATTATCGGTTTCCAGGGCAAAGCCTGCCAGCACCTGGTTGCTTTTTTTCTCCTTTCCGAGGGAGGCCAGAATATCGGGATTGGGCACCAGGCTGAGAGTGAGGTTCTCATCTGATCTTTTGATCTTGGAGGAAGGGGTTTGGGCAGGCCTGTAATCGGCCACCGCGGCGGTGAGAATGGCGGCATCCATGGTGGGAAACAAATCTGTTGCAGTTT
Organism: Bacteroidales bacterium; assembly: GCA_046291875.1. Classification (GTDB taxonomy): domain Bacteria; phylum Bacteroidota; class Bacteroidia; order Bacteroidales; family UBA7960; genus SKVR01. The sequence continues at coordinate 36,001 of JBKBSF010000014.1, forward strand.
CAAACATCTGCAAGGCACTTACCACATCGTACCGGATTATATTGGGATGGGTGGCAGTAAGGTTAACGGGGCCAGCCACCAGATGTACCTGTGCTCCCCTGGCTGCCAGTTCGCCCGCAATGGCAAATCCCATCTTTCCGGTAGAATGGTTCCCGATAAAGCGCACCGGATCGATATTTTCGTGGGTAGGGCCGGCGGTGATCAGTACCTTTTTGCCATGCATACTGCCCGGTTTATCACAATAAGCTTTTACTGCTTCAAAGATAGCTTCGGGTTCTTCCATTCTGCCTTTGCCTTCGTAGCCGCAAGCCAGAAAACCCGAGGCGGGTTCAATCATTTCCACACCATTCTCCTGCAAATACTTCATATTACGCTGAAAGGCAAAATGCTCATACATCTTACAATTCATGGCCGGAGCCATGAAAACCTTCTTGTCAAAAGCCATCAGCGAGGTAGAGAGGGCATCATCGGCAATGCCATTGGCGTATTTCCCGATGATATTGGCAGTGGCAGGAGCTACCACAAATACATCGCCCCAGTCGGTAAGGCTGATGTGTTCGGTGGTATAGTCGTTGTCGGGAGCAAATACCTTATCGTACACCTTACTCTGGGAGAGTGATTCGAGCGAAACACGCGTAACAAACCACATGGCATTTTCAGTGGCCACCACACGCACGTTGGCACCCGCCTTTTTGAAATAGCGGATCAGGTGAAGGCTCTTATAGGCAGCTATGCCGCCGCTGATGCCTATGATAATATTTTTTCCCTCAAGCATAAGAAAGTCTAATGGTTTTACACACAACTTATAAGGGTGACCGCGCTACTGTTTTGGGGTAAAGATTCAAAAAGGGTTTTTGAGAATGGGGGTTTGCTGTGTATGAAAAACGCAATACAAACACCTTCATTTTCAAAAACCCCGGCAATATCTTTTCCTTACCTTACAGGGCAGGATCAGTCCTTCTCAGGAATACGGTAATAGATCTTGTCGTTGAGATACTCGCTGATTGCGATCAGGCTGGGCTTGGGCAATTGTTCGTAATAGCGGGCAATTTCGATCTGTTCACGGTTTTCGAAAACTTCCTCCAGGTTGTCGGTAGAGGTGGCAAACTCAGAAAGTTTGGTGTTGAGTTCTTCTTTCATCTCCATACCGATCTGATTGGCTCTTTTGGCAACAATCACCACCGACTGATAAATATTCTGGGTTTCCTGATCAAACTGCCTCAGGTCGCGGGTTACGGTATTGCTCTCTGCTTTTACTTTTTTGTAATCCATGGTTTACAAGAATAATATTAAGGATAAATGATAAACAAGGGGTGACGGAATTAGTTTTGCCCGGCAGCGATCTGCTCGAGTCGTGCAATTTGCTCCAGTGCGGTACGGTTCATGCGGTCGGCCTGGCTCATAAGGTCGGAGTCGGGAAAACGGTTGGTGAAACGGCGGTGTGCCTCCACCACATTGCGGTAGCGCTCCATTTGTCTGATTTCGATACTGTTTTCTGCAAAAAGAAAGTGCGACCGAACAATATGAAACATGGCCTGCTCACGATAAGGTGTGTCAGGGAAATCGCGCATGAGGTTCTGAAAAGATCTTACTGCCGCATTGTAATCGCGGATGTTGAAATAGAGCATGGCAGTGTTGAAAGCTTTTATCTCCAGTTTTGCCCTAAGCTCGTCGATCAGATCGTTGGATTGAGCAACACGTTCGCTGGTGGGGAAACGGTTTACAAAAGCCTGAAGCTCTCTGATGGCTTCACGTGTGGGGGTTTGATCCAGACTGGGACGCGGCGAAAGCAAATATTTGCAATAAGCGCTCATGAACAAAAACTCCTCCACGTGCACACTGCGCGGGAAGGCAGTTGTAAAGGTTCTGAAGTAATGGCCCGCCAGGATGTAATCTCCCTGGTGATAATGAGCCCAGGCATAATAATAGTTGAGGTTCTCAGCATGGGAGGTTCCTCTGAATACGGGTATGATGTCGTTGAGCAAACCCAGGGCACGCGTATAGTCTCCTTTTTCGTAATACTCTATGGCTTTCTCCTTTTTGAGCATTACATCATCGCTCTTAAGCAGTTTCTGGTATTTGCTGCAGGAGGCAAACAGGAGCATACCTGCCATCAGAATGAATAATCCCTTCTTGAATTCCGGTTTTAACATGAATTTTTTTGTTATGTGAATGTGCTTACTGCTTTCAAAAACAATTTGCAAAGGTAATGATTTCTTTGGTTTGTGCGCATGTAAAACGAGAAACTAAAGGAGGAATTATGCACTTGCAAACAATTTTAGGAAATAATAACAGGAAAGCCTCTCAAAAGCCCAGCACTTCTTTGAGCCGTGTGTATCCTGCTTTGCTCACGGCTACCTTGTTTCCGTTGTGCAAAATGGCTATGTAAGCATCTTTTGAATAGGGCTCAATGCGGCTAACGGCAGAAACTTTGAGAATAAATGAGCGATGCACTCTCACAAACTCGGCAGGTTTCAGCTTTTCCTCATAAAATCGCAGGGTTTGTTTTTTTACCCATTGCTCCTGGGGTGTGTGGATGATCACATAATCGTCGCTGGCTTCCAGGTAAAGAATGTCGTCGCACAACACCACAGCAATCTGATTGCCCGAGCGTATAACGATTCGCTCAAGAAACCGACCCACACCCATTGCCTGCTCTGCAACTTTCAGGGCTTTTTCGGCTTGTACAGGCCTTGTGGCAAGTTTTTCCAGGGCTTTGTCAACGGCTTTGTTGAATCGTTCGTTGCTTATGGGTTTGAGCAGGTAATCGCACGTGTTGTAATCGAACGACTTAATGGCAAACTCGTCGTAGGCCGTGGTAAAAATAATCAGCGGGAGGTCTTCGCCCCTGAGGAGTTCGAGCATTTCAAAGCCATTGATTCGTGGCATTTGTATATCGAGAAATATCAGCTCTGGCTTTTGCTCCATAATCATGCGGGCACCCTCAAAGCCATCGGTGCATTGTGCCACCACCTCAATCTGAGGGTATTGCTGCAGAAATGAGGTGAGCAGGTGCCTGGCAGGTGCTTCATCTTCAATGATCAGAGCTCTTATCTTTTTTTCCATGGTACATCATTTTTTTGAGGAATGCGCAAAAACAAGCGGCATGGTAAGCCTTACAAGAAATACTGAGCCTGCAGCCCCGGCAGATACATGCTGAGAAGAACCGTAGATCAGGTGCATCCGGTTGCGGATGTTCTCAAGCCCTACCCCTTCGCCTTTGAACTTTTTAAACCGGGGGTCAAATCCATTCTCCACCTCCAGTACCAGCTTATCATCTGCAGTAAAAGCTCTGAGCACTACTGTGGAGGAGCCTTCCATCTGCTGTACACCATGCTTTACAGCATTTTCAAAAACCGGCTGAAGGATCAGTGCCGGGATTCGGGCTTCATTGAGCCTGGGATCCAGTTCAAAGGACCAGTGCAGCTTTTCCTCAAAACGAACCTTTTCAATTTGCAAATACAGGGCAATGTTGTTGATCTCCTCTTCCAGGGTTGTGGTTTGCATGGCATCCTGCCGCAAAGCAATCCGAAGAAAATCGGAGAGCAAACCTACCATCTCACGCGCTTTATCGGGGCTGTAGAGGGTAAGGGCTGAAATGGAGTTGAGGCTGTTGTAGATAAAATGTGGGTTGAGCTGGTTTTTGAGTGCCTGCAATTCGGTTTTTTGCAGCAACACTTTCAGTTCACTCTCGCGCTGGGCAGCCTCCTGCACCGACGACTGGTAAATAGAGAGAAAAAAGGAAAGGTATACCAGACTGGCCACAAACAAACCTGCAATAAAACGAAGCGCCAGGGAACCCTGCAAAAACGCTGTATACACCGGGTGTGTTGCAAACAGTTGCTGTAGAATCCATTGTGTTGAGAACAGCCAGGCCGAAACCAGCAACACCCCCGCAATTACACTGTTGCGGATACTGCTGTGGGAGGTCAGGCTCTCTGTACGCGCATAGCGGATTACATAATAAAGGCTTAACAAGGCAAAATTGAGTAAAAAAACCGAAAGAACTGAATCTACAGCCGCTATAAACCAAACCATTTCGTACCTCAAATGAAACAGCAGAAAATGAACAAACGAAACTACCAGGGTAAAAACCAGGTAGTTTCGAAAGAATAGTTTTGTGGCTATAAGTTGTTGTGGCATAACAAAAGCATTTACTTGATCTCACCGCCACCAAACAACACCAGTCCTTTGATGTAGAGGATACGCTCAGGGTTCTCAATTACATCTTTCTTTTCCAGCTTACGCTCATCGGAGAAACCTCCGAAGATGGCAGAAACTTCGGTTTTGATCTCCCAGCCCTCTGGTACCCTGATGGAGGTGCCGCCAAACACGCACAGCATATCTATGGCATTTACCCCGGGTGCCAGTTGCGCATAGCGCATATCAATCTCGCTGCCACCGAAGATAGAGGTAATCTGGCCTCCTTTGAAATTCTGGGTTTTGAGCTTTTTCTCACCACCGCCGAAGATATTCACCTCGTTGATGTAATCATTGATATCTGCCCCTTCCGGAATATTGATCTCTCGTTTGGTAAAAGTGGGTTTACGGATCAGGATGGCAAGCCCTGCTACTATCAATACCAGCGGGATAGCAAAACGTACCACTTCCCAGAAACGCATATCCATGATCTCACCTGTTACAAACACGGATCCCAGCAAAAACAGTATAATACCTGTGGTTTTGTTCTTTTCGGTGATCATAAAAACAATACCCAGCACTACCAGCAACGATTTCCAGGAGAAAACGTAATGGGGAAGATCCCACGGAAGAAGATTATAATAGCGCAGCATAAGCACTACTCCGGCAAGTAACAGGATAAATCCCAGCAACATCCTTTTTTCAATATGTGATCTCATCTTTTAAAAATTTTAAGGTTGAACGGACAACAATCGCATGATAAATGTTTGCCCGGATAATTGTATTAATGTATCATGCTCACTCCACTCGTTAGTTGAAGAATGTGAAGCAAAATTAGGGTGAACCAGAAGGTTGTGTGAGCCAGAATCGGTAAATGCCATCTGGCCATCGGTGAGTGGCTTCTTCTCAGTTGTCTCTGTCTTCCAGATCGCTGATATGCAGATTGAGGGCCTTAACACTTATATTGATTTCCCATATGCTTATGGCCAGTGAGATGATGAGCAACACCAGCCCCAGCCCGAATATAATCTCAGCAGCCAGGTTTTTGCCCACATAGATAAGAAACATGCTGAGCACACAAAGCAACAGGCTGCCCACACCATAGATCTGCATACTTTTTATCAGGTATACCCTTCTTCGCAGGTTGTCGATCTGTCCGTAAAGCAATTCAGAGGGGTTCTCTTTGTATTTGGCATGCAGGCTGCGTACCAGTTGTGCCAGGGTGAGAAACCGGTTGGTATAGGCCAGCAATATCAAAGAAATAGCTGAAAACAAAAGGGCAGGCGTAGTTAAGTTCAAGGGTTCCATGCGGCAAAAAAATTAGGGGTTAACACAGGTTCGAAAGTACAATTTTTTCAAACAGACCTCTTCAATCATTTTTAGTTGATGTATTTTTAGAAAATTATTAGACAAAATCATCTCTGAAGCAATCGAAACCACTACTTTTATACTTCATAAAAACACCACCATTTTTTGAAATATTCTGAATTCGGGGGCATCTTTTAAAAAACATATCGACACATATACTTGTTTAGGGATACAAAAAGCAACATTAACAAATCCTGAAAGAAATTGAAAACAAAGACTATTTTACTCGCTGGGATACTTTTGCTGATGGGTTTAAGCCTAACCCAGGCCCAGAATGGCACCATAAGGGGTCGGGTGTTCAACGAAAAGAACAATGAGCCTCTTCCTTTCACCAACATTATCATTGAAGGCACCAATATTGGAAGCACCACCGACCTTGACGGCAATTTTATTTTTGCAGGACTGCAGCCTGGTTTTGTGAGGCTGCGTGTTTCGGCAGTGGGCTTTGAAGAGAGGGTAACCGAAGACTTCCAGGTTTCCAATGTACGTGTAGCCACCATCGACATTGCCATGCGCGAACGTCAGTTTGAGCTGGAAGAAGTAGTGGTAGCTGCCTCACAGTTTCAACGCCGGGAGGAAAGTCCTGTATCGTTGCGCCGGTTGGGTATTTCGGAAATTGAACGCAACCCGGGAGGCAACCGCGACATCTCAAAGGTAATACAGTCCTTGCCGGGGGTTGCCTTTACACCTGCTTTCCGCAACGACGTGATCATTCGCGGAGGTGGCCCCAACGAGAACAGGTTTTTCCTCGACGGAGTGGAGATCCCCAACCTCAACCACTTTGCCACACAAGGCTCAGGGGGTGGGCCTGTGGGTATCATCAATGTGGATTTTATCCGTGAGGTAGAAATGTACTCCTCTGCGTTCCCTGCCAACCGTGGCAATGCCCTTAGCTCGGTATTTGAATTCCGCCAGGTAAGAGGAAACAACGAAAGGCTTAATTTCAGAGGTGCCGTGGGGGCCAGCGACCTGGCTCTTACCCTCGATGGGCCCATTACCGACAATACCACCATGATCTTTTCGCTGCGCCGCTCTTACCTGCAGTTTCTGTTCAGTGTTATCGGGCTGCCATTTCTGCCCACTTACAACGATTTCCAGTTTAAAACCGATACCCGCCTGAGCGATAAGGCAGAACTTACCGTAATTGGTATTGGAGCACTGGACCAGTTTCGTCTCAATCTGGATGCCAACGAAACCGAGGAACAAAGGTTTATCCTGGACTATCTGCCGGTAAACGAACAATGGAACTATACCATGGGGGTGGTTTACCGCAGATTCCGCACCAATGGGTTCGACCGGGTAGTGCTCAGCCGCAACATGCTGAGAAATTTTTCATGGAAATACCCCGACAATGATGAATCCCGACCCCGCATTTTCGATTATGTTTCCGATGAGATCGAAAATAAAATCCGCTACGAGCGCACCACTCAAATGGGTCCATGGAGGTTTATATACGGTGCCGGGGGAGAATATGCAAAATACCTGGCCGACACCTACCGCGAAACATTCTTCCAGAATCAACTGGACACCATACAGTTTGATTCCTTCCTTGAGATGTACAAAGGAAGTTTGTTTGGGCAGGTTACGCGCAACCTTTATAACGATAAGCTGAGTCTTTCCTTTGGCCTTCGCACCGACTTCAACAACTACTCCGCCAGCATGGCCAATCCTTTCAACCAACTATCGCCGCGCCTTTCGGCCTCCTACAAGCTCAACGACCAATGGTCGCTCAGTGCCAGTACCGGCAGATTTTACCAGCTTCCCTCCTACACTACGCTGGGTTTCAGAGACAATCTGGGGGTGCTGAGGAATAAGGAGAATGATCTTACTTTCATTGGGGTAAACCATTATGTAACAGGTTTTGAATACCTGCCCACCCGCCAAACGAAAATTTCGCTGGAGGGCTTCTACAAGGCATACAGCAATTATCCCTTCTCAGTAAAAGACAGTGTAGCCATTGGCAGCAAAGCTGCAGATTTTGGTGTTTTTGGCGATGAAGAGGTTACCTCTACCAGCCGTGGGCGTGCTTACGGTGCCGAATTGCTCTATCGCGAACAGAGATTTGAAGGGTTGAATATAATCCTTTCCTACACCTTTGTAAGAAGCGAATTTGAAAGCAAACGCACCAATAGTTTCATCCCCTCAGCCTGGGACAACCGGCATATCCTCAACGTTACCGCTACCCGCAAACTACCCCGCAACTGGGATGTGGGGGCCAAATTCCGCTTCTCCGGCGGTGCTCCCTACACCCCTTTCGACCTGGAGACCTCCTCGCGGGCTGAAGCATGGGACACCCAGCGCCTGGGATTTCTGGATTTCTCCAGTTTCAACTCACAACGTCTGCCGGGCTTCCATCAGCTCGACCTCAGGGTAGACAAAGGCTATTTCTTCAACAATTTCTCCCTGATGTTTTACCTGGATATACAGAATGTATACAATTTCCAGTCGCAACTGCCTCCCAACCTGTTGCGTGCTACCGACGAAAACGGCATGCCTCTTCCGGCACAGGCCGATGAAAACGGTGTAATGCGTTATCCATTGAAAGAGTTGCGTAACTTTACCGGCAACGTATTACCCACCATAGGCATTATGTTCGAATTTTAAAAAACAAAACCATGCATACCCCAAGATATTTTACCAGCTTTTTAATCCTTTTGGTACTCTTGCCACTGGTTACTTCTTTTATGGCCGACACTGGCCCTGCACAAAGATGGTGGCAACGCAAAAGACAAGTGGCCCCCCCCGAGCGTATCACTACCCTGGAAGAGAAAAACGGAATTCAACTGGAGATCGTTTTCGCCAAAGGACGGGCACACAACCACCCTTTGATGGCATTCTGGATTGAGGACACCATGGGCGGATATATCCATAGCCTGTATGTGGCAGAATCCATTGCCAAAGGCTACTTCCGCCATGGCGATGCATCTACCGGACGCTGGGAACCCGGCCCGCTTCGCCGCCCTGCCGCTCTGCCCTACTGGGGGCATAAACGGGGTGTAAAAGCTCCCGACGGCTATTTCATCCCCACACAAGACAATCCCATGCCTGATGCAGTAACAGGGCCTACACCCAAATCCAGTTTTGTATTGCATACACGCCTGCGCCATGCAGAGCCCAGGGTTTTCAACCTGCTGATGGAGATCAACCAGTCGTGGGACTGGAACCGCCACTGGCACAACAACCGTTTCCCCGACGATCCGCACTACAAAACCTCCAGCCAACCTGCGCTGGTGTATATGGCCACCATCGACCTGAATTCTCCCCAAAGAGAATTTATAATGAGACCCATAGGCCACAGCCACTGGTCGGGTGCTACAGGGGAACTGTTCAAAGACCTAAGTACCATAACCACCGCATTGCAGATTGCAGACCAGGTAACCGTGAGAATTCCCTGATCGGCAAAACTACCGATTTTCAAACCTTCCTGCTGCCAGCTCCCGAAGCCATGCAGGAAGGTTTGTCTTTTATATTTCCTACCCAAAAACGGGTTAAAATTTTTCTGTTCCCCCCTTTTTTAGTATTTTGGGCGCACAGGCACAATTCAGCACTATGGAATTACTCAACAACCAACAGCTAAAAGACTTGCTCTCGCTGCGCAAACAGCTCCACCAGAACCCCGAATTGTCGGGGCAGGAGAAAGAAACCTCTTCCACTCTGGAGAGTTTCCTGCGCCAGACCTCACCCCAAAAGCTCATTACCGGACTTGGGGGCTACGGGCTGGCAGGGGTGTATGTTTTCGACACAAAAGGACCCACCATACTTGTGCGAGCCGATATGGATGCACTCCCCATTGAAGAGGTAAATACCTTTGGCCATAAATCGCGAAATCCAGGTGTATCGCACAAATGCGGGCACGATGGCCACAGTGCTGTTTTGGCCGGGCTGGCCCTGGCACTTGCCCACAAGCCTCTGAATGCCGGCAGGGTGGTATTGCTGTTTCAACCTGAAGAGGAAACCGGGCAGGGCGCCGCCAAGGTAATTGCTGATGAGGCTTTCCGAATGATTCAGCCCGACTTTGCACTGGCATGGCACAATTTGCCCGGCTATGAAAAAGCGGCCGTGGTATTGCGCGAAGGCCCTTTTGCAGCTGCTTCTACAGGCATGATAGTAAAAATTGCAGGAGCCTCCAGTCATGCCGCCCATCCGGAGCAGGGCAACAGCCCCGCGGCAATGCTGGCAGAAGCGATGCTCCAACTGCCCCGGATACCCTCCCTCAAAGCTGATCTTTTTCAGGATTTCGCCCTGGCAACCATCATCCATGCAAAACTGGGTGAAGTAGCCTTTGGCACCAATCCCGGAAAAGCGGTGCTGATGGCTACACTTAGAACATTCCTCAATGCCGATATGAAGGTGCTGAAAAAGCAGGCCGAAATCCTTTGCAAAACCCTTGCAGAAGAACACAAACTGAAGATCGAAATTGAATGGACAGAGGAGTTTCCGGCAACCATCAACAATCCTGACCTGGTAAAAACCATTGCCCGCGTGAGCGAAAATCTGGGCGAGAAGGTGATACACATAGAAGAGCCCTTCCGCTGGTCGGAAGATTTTGGTCATTTCACCAGCCACTTCAAGGCAGCACTCCTGGGTATGGGCAGCGGTACCGATAGTCCGGGGCTGCACAACAGCGATTACGATTTCCCCGACGAGATCCTCCCCCATGTAGTGCAGGTATTGTATCATACGGTTAAGAAACTGATAGAATAAACCCCTATGCCATGTTCCATACTTCTCACATCGAAATCAGCCGCTCGGCCTATCGGAAAAACATCAGGTACCTGCGTAAGGTAGTGGGCGAGAAACCTGTTATTTCATCGGTAATAAAGGGCAATGCCTATGGGCATGGTATAGAGCATATGGTGCCGTTGGCGGAAGGTGCCGGATTGAAGCATTTCAGCGTGTTTTCAGCCTCTGAGGCGTTGCAGGTGTGCAGAGTAAAAAAGCCAACCTCCGACGTTATGATCATGGGTCATCTGGATGATGAGCAGATAGAATGGGCCATAGAGCATGAGGTGGAATTTTTTGTCTTCGACCCCGAGAGGCTGGAAAAATGTCTTGAAATGGCCCGCAAACTCAATAAGCCCGCCAGGATACATATTGAAGCCGAAACAGGATTCAACCGAACAGGTTTCGACTACAATTATCTGCCAGAACTGATGAAAACATTGCAATCTCACCGGGAGCATTTCATCTTCGAAGGCCTTTGCACCCATTATGCAGGGGCAGAAAGTATTGCCAATTATGTGCGTGTACGGGAGCAGATCTCTTTGTACAAGAAGTTCTACAAGTTTTTCTGGCGCCACCAGCTTATCCCCAATAAGAAACATACGGCATGCTCGGCGGCAGTGCTGAGCTATCCGACCACCATCATGGATATGGTGCGCATCGGCATTGCCCAGTATGGCTTCTGGCCGAGCCCCGAAACCCAGATGTTTCGCTTCCATAAGGACCCTACCGACGACAACCCGCTACGCAGGCTCATTTCCTGGAAAAGCCGGGTGATGGTGGTAAAAGAAGTGGAAGCAGGCGACTTTGTGGGATACGGCTCCAGTTACCTTGCCAACAAAAAGATGAAGATTGCCATTGTGCCCGTGGGTTACAGCAACGGATTCAGCAGATCATTGTCCAACATGGGCCGGGTGCTTATACGTGGTAAACGGGTGCCGGTAATTGGCACCGTAACCATGAACACCATGACGGTAAATGTAACTGACATTCCCCATGTGGAGAAAGGCGATGAGGTGGTGCTCATTGGTAATCAAAAACGGTTGAGCATCAGTGTGGCCTCCTTTTCTGAGATGAGCAATGAGCTCAATTACCAGACCCTGACCCGCCTTCCGGCAGATATACCCCGCCAGGTGGTGAAATGAATTTATCTCCTCACCCTTTTTTCTTCTCACTGAGCACTTTGCGAATGCCCTCCAGGCTATCCACAAACAAAGTCATCTGACCAATCACCTGTGCCATACGGTCGGCATCGCCCAGGCCCCTGATGCGATTATTTTTCACAAAAGTATCCTTGATGAGCTGCCAGCGTTGTTGGCGTATTTCGTCCAGAAGTTCCATAATCTCGAAAAGCTTGAGCATATTGGCTTCGGCTCCGGAGGTGAGGGTTTGCGATTCGTTCTGATAATGGCTCAGAAGCAATTGCAGCACCTCTTCATCATTGAGGATCGGCACAACCTGGCTCATGAGCTTGTTCATATCGCGGTAAGACCCCTGGAGTTTGAAGGGAGGCTCCACACGATAATCGTCGGCCATGGCAGCAGAAGCAATGTATTGTGCATTCACTTTGAGTACCACATCGCGGATTTGCATACACTTTTTGAGTACCTGCACACAATCCTGGATCTCCTGCGTGGAGAGGTTCCCCTCCATATCGGGCAATGCACCCTCCTCATTCTCAACAAAACGAACCAGCTTGTAAAGGTTTTCCATGCTGAATCGGGTAAGCGATTTGAGGAATGGATTGGAGGTGAGCCCATTCTCGATAAGGCTCAGGTTAAACAGATCCTGGCGGTTGGTGGTCATATCTCCCAGGTTGTAAATATCGGCCCGGTTGGAGAGCATATCGGGTATCTGGAATTTCTCTCCACTTTCGGTATAGGGGTTTCCGGCCATCACCACACAAAAACGTTTGCCTCTGAAATCGTAGGTTTTGGCCTGCCCGTTGTATACCCCATCCATTTTGCGCTGGGCATCGGACAGGGAAATAAATTTCTGCAGAAACTCGGTGTTGCAATGCTGTATATCATCCAGGTAGAGCATTACATTATCGCTCATTTCAAAGGCAAGGTTGAGCTTCTGGAGCTCCTGCCGTGCAGCAGCATTGCGAGCTTCCGCAGGATCTACCGAAGTGATCTCGTGCCCCAGCGAAGGCCCGTTGATCTTCATAAAGATCAAACCCAAACGATCGGCAACATATTCCATCAGGGTGGTTTTCCCATAGCCCGGAGGGGAGATCAACAGAAGCATCCCCGAGCGGTCGGAGCGTTTATCCTGTCCATAAGCTCCGATCTGCCTTGCAAAGTTGGCACCTATAAGCGGGAAATATACTTCGTTGATGAGCTTGTTGCGCACAAAAGAGGTAAGCACCTGTGTTTTGAACTCATGAAGCCGAAGGTTTTTCTTCTTCTCTTCAATCAACTGGTGTTTAAGCTGTTGCAGCTGCAGGAAACGCGGTTGTACAACCTGAATGAAGTGGCGCAAACGATCTGACAGCCGATGAAAATCGAACACATAAACCTTATCGCTGGCATCTGCCGGCAACGACCGCAATCCTTCTATGTTTTGCACCCCGCTCAGATGCAGTATATAATCCGGTTCGGAAGAATCGGGCATAAGACACGAAGTAAGCTCATCGATGAGATATCCTTTGGCTTTCTTGCCTTTGGCATTGAGGAATGTGGTAACCCAGGAACGAGAGAGATGCCAAAGGGCCTCCGGAAAGGGTTCCAGCCCTTTCTGGGCTTCTGCAAAGATGATGTCTGCATTTTTCTCGCGCAGGTATTTTTTGAAATCCTTCAGCAGGTCAGCGGCATGTTTATCCAGGGCAAATCCGGGAGTGGCCTGCTCTTCGGCCAGGTAGGTTGCTGCAAGCAACGGGTCGGTTTCGGTAAAGAGCTGATGCTCCTGCGAGAAAGCAGTAATAGACTGAGCCAGCTTGGCAAGAAGGTGCTTGTAGTTTTCTTTTTGCTCAAACACCTGCTGCATCAGGTTGATAAACACAAACTGCTTTTTGAAATAGTCCTTTTTGTCCTGGGGTGCATAGTACCAGAAGATCCTGGCCAGCACCCTGGCGGCAGCCGGATATCGAAGCATCCCCAGGTCGCGGTGTTTTTCGAGCAGGTTCTGCAGCAGTGGCAATGCATCGCTGTCGTGCACCCCTTTTACAAATCCTTCACCGTAATTCGATCCCATATAGTCGGCAATGGCTTGTACCAACTGTTTCTCTTCATAGATTTTGTAGGGGTCGAGGTTTTCAAACACTTTCCAGGCCAGGTATTCGGCCCTGGCCACCAGGCGGTTTTCTGAGGGCAGCTGCTGCTCCCATACATCCTGCAACTGATCTATGATGGCACTGTTGATGGGCTCGTAAAAGGAGGTGCCGGTAAGATGGTAAAAGTAGCTGCGATCTTTCAGAACCAGGGTCAGATCGAGGGGTTGGGTATTTACGGCAAACCGGTGTTCACCCATACGGATCACATTGTCGCCATCTTCAAAAAGCTCTTTGCGATCTTTCAGGGCCCGCACAGACTCCTGCTGCAAAACCTGTATCTGGTTGCGAAGGTCTTCAGATTTAGCAGAGTCATCAAGCTTCTCCAGCTGATCGGCAATGTCTCTTACTTTCTCGATCATCAGATCGGATGCGAAATATCCGTTGATCTCGGTTTCGGAGGTAAGGCTCTTTGCCTTGTTGGCAATCCCTTTGAGGATTCGCTGGGCAGATCCGAACAAGGTATTGGTGCGGCGGTTGCGGGCTTCGGTCAGACTCACCTTCCGGGTTTCGAAGGCAGCATATACAGCCTCACGCTTTTCGGTGATCTTTTCGGAAAAATCTTCATAATCGGCAAACTTACCCTCCAGCTCTTCAAGCTGTATGGAGAGCCGCGTAAGATACTCATCGCATTTGGCAGGTTCGGTGGCCAGCTCCATAAAGTTTACCACCGACTGTTCAAAAAGGGTCATCTGTGCCTGGAAGTCGGCACGTGCTTCCTTCTCGCCCAATTGCCGGCGTTTGTTGTTCAGGGCCTGGCGCTGCTGATTGAGGCGTGAGAAAATCAGGGAGATATTCTCAATGATTTTGGTGGAATGCGAAGTATCTTCAATCTTAAGGTTGTTGATGATATCGATGAGCAGTTCAAGCTTTTGTGCCAGCTCATCGAAGCGGGTTTCGAGCTTGCGGGCATCTACCACTTTGGTAAGTTGCTCCACCATGCCCTCCAGCTCATCCATGCTTTGCTGGTAGTAGGCCAGAGCATTGTCTTGCAGCAGAAAATCCACACAACCACTGGCAAGCAATTCAGCCCTTTCGGCAATTTGTTTTTCCAGGGCAGCCACCACCTCCATGTTGATATAGCGCAGGTTGCGCAGGCCAATGATCTCTCCCCTGATACCCCGCATGCGGGCCAGCAGAGAAACATACTGATCGAGGGTATCGAAGCTGGCACTGCGGGTATCAAAGAGGATCTTTTCCACCGTTTGGGAAACTTTCTCCAGTGCTGCAGCCGTATTGCGCCTTATCTGCACCACCTTCTCAAACTCATCGATGGCCGACATGGCAACCTTCCTGAGTTGTTTGAGCGGCTGCTGCAGGCCTGCCCCGGTTTCATTCTTAAGCCAGAAGTAGCCATCCATGATCGCCTGGCTCTTCTGCAAAATATCTTTGTAAAGACCCTGGTAGGAGTCCTCTTTGCTGAGCAAAACGATGAGTTCCTGTACCTCGGCCATTGCCTTTACAATGGCCTTGTTGCCGATCTTGTAAAGCTCGTGGTCCTGGTACTGGGTACCGGGCAATACCTCACGGGTGTAAGGTGTTTGCCAGATCTGGATCAGGTGGTGCCTGCCAGGATCGGTTTCTTTGTTGAAATAGCACAGCTCGCCCTTATCGAACAAGGTATAACCATTGCAGAAGATGGGCGTTTTTACGGTTTGCTCAATAACGTTGTACGACAAAATAACAAAGTCGTGGTTCTTCTCTTCGTAAAACACAAAAAGAAAATCCTCGCCATTGGGCGACTGTATCCTTTGGAGGAATTTAACCCCTTCGATGCGCCTGTCGAAGATCTTGTATTCGCCCGTTTGCAGGTAATAGCCGTTGGAGAGGATGATCCCCTGATCGTCGGGCAACAAAATACCCGCATCTCTGAGAGTATCTACCCTTACCACATTTTTAATCCGATGGTTGAAAATGAAGTAGCGATCCTCTTCCAGGTAAGGTTTAATTTTGAGCAACACAATATTTCCCAGGTCGCAGAAATGGATCTCACCATCATCGAGCGACTGGTCTTTTTGCTCTACATCTTCACGGTAAATCCCCAGGCCATCTTCGGTATTGTCTTCCACCTTTATGGTAAGATCTCCCTGTACGGTTTCCACAAACACTTTGTCGGCAATGGATACATGAGGATTTTTGCCTATCCGCTGCATATCGCGTGTGGCTTTGGTCCAGGTAAACTCATGCTGATTGGGAAAACGAACCTCTGCAGCACTGCGCGAGTCTATATATACCAGTTCGGTATCGCGGATCAGCCATTTGAATGCTTTAACATCGGAGGGGCTGTCGGAGAGCTGGAAGAGCATGTAGAGGAAGTTTTCGCGGACGGCGAATCGGGAAAACCGGGTATGGCGAAAGAACTTATAGAGGTTCTGTAGCTCATTGGCAAAATCCTTATCCTTAATGATATCCAGAGGTGCCGGATGAAACTCGTTTTCCTGGAATTTGTAAACACTGAAAACATCAGAGATCTCCAGAATAGTTTTCAACCCCAGCCTTACGTTGTATCCCAGGAGGCATACCCCGGCAACTGATACCAGGTCGCGGGCCAGGCAGTGGTGTTCGGTATCTACCCTTACATTGGAAACCAGTTTAAAGTCGATGGCCCCAAATACTTTCTGGCGCTCTTTGTTGAGGAGTTGAAGCTGTTCGGCAAGCGCGCGGCGTTGTTCCTGCAGGCGGCTCTGTATGATTTCGTATGTACCTTTTTCTATTGTGTTGTCCATGAAGATAATTGGCAAATGAATGAATAGAAACCACCGGCGGGCCTGGCACAAAAGAGCCCGCCAGTGCAATTGAGGGGTTATTCAGAAGCGGGGATTAGCCCAGTTTCTTCTTATCAAGGCCCAGATCTTTGGCCATACTGAGCAGGTTTGACAAAAACCCCTGGTCTTCTTCGCTGGCCTTCAGCTGCATCTGTGCGATGAGGGCAGCAATGGAAAGGTTTTTCAGGTTCTCGCTGGTAATGCCGTACTTGTCGGCAATTTCCCTGATGCGATCCATGAGGTTGGCAGTGCCTGGCTCGCCATTGCCCAACAGGGAAGTTTTGATCTGATCGATGGTTTGAGAATGCTCTACCAACTTGTCAATTCCCTTGGCATGCGATATTTGCCTGATGAGGTTTTCGAAGAAGGTATTGTCGCCACCCACGATATCGATCTTGGCGGTTTTGAATGCTTCGGCAAGTACCTTGGCCTGTGCATCGGCAATATCCTTCTGGATGCTGATCTGGGCAAGTTCTACCTCTTTCTCCTTGGAGAGTTTCAGTCTGAACTCTTCGTGCTCTTTGCCGGCATCGTTGAGTTGTTTCATGGCACCCGCCTTTTCCTGGATACCCCTGGCTTCGGCTTTGGCTTTTTCTTCGATCACTTCGGCTTCTACCAAACCTTCTTTGCGTTTTGCTTCGGCCATCTTTTCCACTACAGCGGCATCTACAAATCCCTGGCGCTCCTGCGCATCGGCCTTGGCATGCATTACCTGTGCTTCCGACAAACCCAGTGTGGCTTCTTCCTTGGCTTTGGCATCGGCAATGATTTTGCGCGCTTCAGCATCCTTATCGGCGGCTTCCTTGCGGGCATTGGCCTCCACCAGGATACGCTGGGCATCAAACTTGGCAGCCTTCTCTTTGGCTTCGGCAGATTTCACCTCTTCGATCATGTTTCTTTCGGCCTCTTTGGCAGCCTCAATGAGGGTAACATCCTTCTGGCGGTTGGCTTCCTTGAGAGCTTCCACATCCTTGATCTTCTCCTGCTCTTCCACCACGGTTTTCTGCATGGCCACACGTTCGCGGATGGTATCCTGGATATTTTTCTTCTCTACTTCAATGGCCTTTTCTTTTTCTATCTGGGCCAATGATACGATGCGTTCCCTTTCAGTGGCTTCCAGATCGCGGTCTTTCTTCACACGCTCCAGCTCTACCGCTTCGGCTCTTTGTTTGTTCTTTTCGGCGATGATGATCTGGCGTTGCTTGTTTTGCTCCTGAATCTCCAGTTGTTCTTCGGTGCTGATCTTAACGGTTTCTGACCGAAGCTTCTCTTCTGCAGTTACCTTATCGATCTCTGCCTGCTCGCGGGCTTTGATGGTTTCTACCTCGCGGCGTTGCGATTCTTCTTTCTCCTTTAGCTGCTTCTCGAGCTCCAGGATCGCTTCGCGGGCTTCCACATCCTGCTTCTTGATGGTCTTCTCCTCATCGCGGCGGATAAGGTTTGCCTTTACATTCTGCACAGCAGTAAGTTCAGTAATCTTTTTGATACCTTCCGCATCGAGAATGTTGTTGGGATCGAGATTTTCGATCTTG
This sequence comes from Bacteroidales bacterium, assembly GCA_046291875.1. Taxonomy (GTDB): domain Bacteria; phylum Bacteroidota; class Bacteroidia; order Bacteroidales; family UBA7960; genus SKVR01. Next base: position 53,799 of record JBKBSF010000014.1, read on the forward strand.
GTCTGTTCCAGGTAGTCGATGGCACAGTCGTCGAGTACATATCCATTGAGGTCGGTACCAATGATATCGATGATCTCATCGCGAAACTCGCGTCGTGCTTCATAGAGTTCGATAAACTCAAACTTCTTACCCACACTCTTGAGGGCTTCGGAGAATTTGGCTTCGAAAAGGCTTTCGAGGGTTTCGTGGTCGGACGCCCTTGCACAGCCAATGGTTTGGGCCACATTGATAATATCCTGCACCGACTTGTTTACCCTGACAAAGAAGGCCACTTTGATATCGGCCCGCATATTGTCCTTGCAGATAAGGCCGTCCTTGTTCATACGTGAGATCTCCAGCTTTTTCACGGAGATATCCATGATCTCTTCTTTGTGAAGAATGGGAATAACCAGTCCGGCATTGAAAAAGATTTTTACACCACCCTGGCCGGTGCGTACCAGCACCCTGCCCTGGCTTACCTTTTTGTACATCGAAATAAGCCACATGAGCAGGCCGATGAGTACCACCACGCCCAGGAAGGCCACTACATAAAAAGATTCAATCATAGTTGTAAGAGTTTTTTAAGGTTGATATTTCTGAACAAGAAAGAATTTCCGGTCTGGCGATTCTTCGAGAATGATTACGGTATCGTTGTAAGGGATGGGTTCTCCATCGATGGAGCGGGCATACACCCTGATCACATCTTTCATAACATGTACCTCTATCTGCCCCAGGCGGTTCTGCCCCATGGGCGAGATTACCCGGCCGGTTTTGCCAATGAAATCGATGGGTTCTTCTCCTTTGTGGTTAAACATGGCATAGAGCTTCACAAAAGGTTTTGCCACTACTTTGGTAACCAGCATACTGGCAATAAACCCAGGCACATACACCGCAAAACCCAGTATGTTGTGCGAGATTCCCAGGATGGCCGTAACGTTTACATTGATCAGCCACATGGAGAACACCACCAGGGTAATGATGAAGATGATGGGCAGCTCGCCAATGTAAAAAAACTTCAGCATGGCATTCCAGAAACCGTCGCCATCCGGATTTCCGGCCTCGGGTTTTGAGATATCGCCGGTGTCGGCATCAAAATCCACATCGGCATCGGTATCGGCCAGATCAAAGTCGAACCCTGTAAAGATCACCACCAGCCAGTACAAGGTAACGAAGATAACCAGCAGGCTCAGGATGAAGTTGGCCGGAGCAAAGGCAATATGAAACAGTTTTTCCATTTCTGTGCATAGATTAGGTTAAAGAGCTCTGGGAGGCAGTCAATGGCAGGTTTACCCATTGGTGGGGGGTTCGTTCAGGCCCATTTGCTTTTTGAGTTCTTTCAGCTCATCATCCAGAGACAGGTTTTCCAGGGTTTCGCTAACGCGCTGATCGGCGGAGCGCTGCCCGGCCAACTCGCCATAGGCTTCGGCCAGAGCTTCATCCTGCATCACCTTTTCCTTCATGCGCTCCAGCATCGATACAACGCCGGTGCTGTCCATGCTGGTCATCTGCTTGTTGATCTTCACAGTAGCACTGCTCACCTTAACGCGGGCTTTGAGGGTGCGAAGCTCATTCTCCCATTGCTTGATCTCAGCCTTAATCCGCGCCACATTCTGCTCCAGGGTAGCAACCTGCTTTTCAAGGCTGGCAACATCTTCTGTAATGATGCGGATCTCCTGCGTAACTTTGGCTTTGCGCTTGAGGTTTTCCTTCACAAGATCGTCGGCCTGAGCTGCATCCAGTTCGCCTTGCTGGGCCTTGCGCAGCAACAGCATCGATTTATTGTGCAGATCTTCCTCCAGGCTGCTTTGCTCAGTAAGTTCTTTTTTCCGGCGGATATGCATGGCTTTTACTTCGGCCAGCGAGCGCATTGCACTCTCCTGGTTGTCCTGCATATCGCGAAGCCCCTGTTCGATCATTTTGATGGGATCTTCCAGCTTATCGATGGCAGAATGGGTCTCTGCCTGCCCTATTTTAAACAATCTGCGTAAAACTTTCATGACTATATATTTTTAGTGTGATTTTGAAAACGATAGAATTTCATTGGAATATTCGGAGAGTAAGAGAGCCAGGGAGTTTATGGTGCTTTCCAGCTCTTTAAGATCGAGCGTTTCCACCTGTAGGGTGTTGCGAAAAATCACCTTCTCTCCCGTTTCATCCAGCACAAATGCTCCGTGCACGATGTCGCGGTTTTTGATGAGCAACTTTCTGAAAATGGAAGTATCCTCCTTCACATCAAAAAGGTACTGCTCAATAATAACTATGGGCGCTGCAACTCCGATCACCATATTCTTCACCCCCATCTCCTCCTCATCAATCACAAGGAGGTTGTCAGCTTCATTTTCATACAGAACAGAGTAGCCCAGTTCGGTAACATAGTCTTTTACTTTATAGAAATAGGTATCCATACATGAGGTTTTTATAGGGTTTTTTATAGTATTGGTCTTGCAAAGAATTCGGTGCACAATGATAATAAGAATTTTTTACAATGCAAAAATTTTCAACATTTTTTTTGCAAATATTATTAGCAATTTGTAATTTTGACAAAAAAAACAGCAAGCCATGTCAGTATTTGGAAAGAATATCAGGAAGATACGCAGTGTAAGAGGCCTCACACAGGCCCAGCTGGCGGAGATGATCGATGTAAGCCGCGGCCAGATCAGCTCCTACGAAGAGGGTCGTGCAGAACCCAAAATCGAAACCATACTAAAAACGGCAGAGGTGTTTCATATCAACACCGACCTGCTGTTGCGCGGCAACCTCACGGTAAATCAGCTGGCAGGATTTACCCTGCCCGATGTAAGTAAAAGCAAGCCGGCGTCGCAGCAGGAGCAGGAACCGAGGCTTTTCAGGTTCTTACCCCGCAACACCCGCGAAATACCCGCCCACGAGCTGGCTCCCAACCCATGGGTAAAGAAGAACGACATCGTGCTGGCAGTACCGGCCAAGGTGCTCATGGGGAAAATGATGATCATTCATGCGGCAAAAGGATCCTTTATGGGCCGGATAAGTTTTGAGGATGCCAAAAACGTTAGCATTGATACGGCCGAAAAAACCTTACTCCAGCCCAGGGAAACCCTCGAAGTGCTGGGTATATACTCGCCTGTGCAGAACCTATCGCCCTTGGAAGAAAAACTGCTCAACCTGGAAGCCAGGGTACAAAAACTCGAAATGCAATTAAAAAGCCGCTGATCCTATGCCCCAAAAATTGTATCACCTTCAAAAACTCCAACACATGGTAAAAACAGGACTTCTCTTCGCAGCTTTGTTTTTGGGGCTCTGCTCCTGCAATTTAATTTCTGAGCATTTCATCAGAAAATCGGGTGAAATGGAAAAGCAGGGCAACACCGACAAAGCCATACGCTTCCTGCTGGCTGCCGAAGTACTGGATAAGAAAAATCCGGATATCAACCTGCAAATTGCGGCACACTACCTTGCGCTGGAGCAGGAGGACTGGGCCAGAACAGAATACTACAAGGCGATGAATAAAAACACTTCAAGCGGTGAACTGGTAATGGCCTGCATAGGTATGGAGATTAAAACCGGCAACTACTGGTCGGCATTGAGCCTTTTCAGAAAGCTGGATATGTCGCATGCCAAATCGCCTGATCTGCCCTATGCTCTCAAAGGATTGGCCTATTTTGGCATTCCCAACTACGATAGTGTGATAGTGTATTTCGACCAAGCCATTCATCACTGTCCCGACCGGGCCGTCCACTATATTCACAGAGGTTATGCACTTGCGGCCCTGGAGCGGTATCCGGAAGCCCTTGCCGATTACCGCACAGCAGTGAGTATCGACTCATTGCGTCCGGATGTTTTTCTCAACAAGGCAGACCTGTGGTATATCCTGGAAGATTACCCGCGGGCCCTGGTAAACTACAACCTTGCCATGGCACTTATGCATAAAAGGTATGGCATTACAGAGCAGGCAACGGTGGTATATCACAACCGCGCCAGGACCTACCTGGCCCTGGGCGATACCCTGCGTGCCATGAAAGACCAGGCCACTGCCAGCGACCTGGGCCCCGCAGACCCTATCCGCCGTTTCGACCTCTTCGGTTCCGATATCATCAGAATGGCACTGGCACAAAGACCGGGGAGTTGAACGATAAGTCGGTGGGAGGGGTGTAATAAATAGCCTGAAATACTCCTTTGGCACGCTGAACCCACAATGAGGTTTCAACTGGATATTCCTGAGACTCCAACCCACCTGTCAATAAACATACATTTTTGAAGGCTTTAATCAATGCAAACAAAGCCCTTGCTGAGCTCAAAGGAATAGCGAAAAGACTACCCAACCCATCCATGCTGGTAAATACTATTGCGCTTAGTTATTCTGGAGGGCGGCATAGAAACCGAGGGGCAGCTTTTTGAACCCGGACAACTGCTGGTGGCAACCCAGAGTACTTTGGGCGAGTTTACCCTGCAACCCAACAGCAGGGTCTATATCTTTGGAGGAGAACCCTTTTCTGAACAAAGATTCATTGACTGGAACTTTGTTTCTTCTGACAAAAATCTCATCGACAAGGCAAAACAGAAGTGGAAAGATCAGGCTTTTGAAAAAGTAAAGGGCGACGAAGCTGAGTTTATCCCCTACCCCCTCAATTTCGAAAAAAACACACTACAAGGGGGTAGTAATTAGTTTTTTGATTAATTGCAATCTTGCTAGCACTACGTTTAACGAAAGACAAAGATTTTTTGACAAAAAAATGCAATTGGTCTGGCCACTTTCTGAAACACCTGATCCATAGCAATCAAGGAACTCTGTCAGCGACAAAAAAAATTCCAACACTTGCAAATTCAGTCTCTTAACCCATATGGGATATCAGGATCCGGAATATTTTGAGGCCACATTGGCTAATGCATCCCAAAGATTACTCAATTTAACCTATATTTGATAGAGAAACACCAATACCAGGGAGGTGCTGCAATACTGCATTTCCCCAACCTCCATTCCAAAAACCCAATTCTACCATGACCCGATCTTCCTTTGTCCTTGCCTTCGCTCTGCTTCTTTCCACTTTTTCATGGGGGCAGGATTTTGCCAAAATCCCTGCAACACATCAAAGCCATCCTGAGCTGGGCACCACCCGCCCTGCATCGGTAATCTCTCTACTGGCCTACGAGCTGGTGCATTTGCGCACCACCCATTCGCGCACTTTTCTCAATGCCAATAAAACCCGTACGCTGGTGTATTCTACAGCTCCCTTACATTACCTTGACGACAATGGTTTCTATATTTCCCTACAAAACAGACTAACAGCCCGGGAGCCCGGCCAATACCAAATGCCTGATATGAACCCTGTGCATCACTTCAATGAGCTTACAGGACGCACCGGCTTTTCCCATGCAGGTGCAACCATGCATATCGAACCCCAAAAGGTAACCTTTGGTTCTTCGGAGCAAACCCAAACCCAAGTTGCAACCCATCAAAGCCGGACCAGGGAGGTATCCGCCAGCCTGATCAACACCCGGGAGATTTTTCCGGGTATCGATATGCGGCAGGAGTTTTTCGATTTTGCCCAGAAAACCCATTATATCCTCCGCCATTCTTCCGATATCCTCTACTGGGCCGATCATATGGTTGTAGAAAATCTTATTACTATTCCCGACAACCTGCGCCTGGTTCTGGTGGATGAGGAGCAAATGGAAGTTGTAAACAGTGAGGGAGATCCTGTTTTTCGGTTTCATCCGGCCGTGGTTACCGACCAAACACCCATTGCTGCCAAATTCAGCCATCAGAGGCCCCACAGTATGGTGCAGTACGAGCTGGAGCAAAACACTCCCGGACAGTATATTTGGCGTATGGTTGTAGATGCTCAATGGTTGCGTGCTCCTGAGCGGGTTTTCCCGGTGATCGTTGATCCGGTGATCTCCATTGTGAACAATGAGGTGGTTCCCAGTTGTGTTTTCCCAAATTATCAATCCAATACGCTGCAGATCAATGTACCTCAGGGAGAAACCATCCTCTGGACCGATATCACCTACGATTTTGTGGCTGTGTCCGGGTCCAGTGCATGGATATCAGACCAACGCAGTTATGTATCGGGCAGTGCAGGCGAAACAGCTGTTTTGTCAGAATCCATTGATACTCCGGGCACACATACTTACATCATCAATAATTCTCATATTGCCAACGGGGTTTCTCCGGGTCAGATCGAGCTCACCTTCCATGCCTCACGCAATTGGGGCGGATCGGGCTGCAATGCCTCATTCAACTTTATCAACCGGCGCACCGTTGAGGTGCATTATGGCACCATCGAGTTTGGCGATGGGCCACTATACATCAACGAATACAGTGCTTCCAACCGCACCCATTACGATGGTTTCGGACGCACCGAAGACTGGATTGAGCTTTTCAATGCCGATACTGAAAACTATTTTAACCTGGAAGGTTATTACCTGAGCAACGATCCCGATGATCCGCTGAAGTGGCAGATCCCTGCAGCCATCATCCCTCCGGGGGGCAAAGTGCTGGTATACTGCTCCAACCGCGATTTTGCCAGTGGTACAGTGCTGCATGCCAATTTTAATCTAACCCAGTTGCGCCCCGATGCCATTGTATTGTCGAACCCTCAAGGCGAACTCATGGAATCGGTGCAGATGGAGAGGACCCAGATCAACCATTCGCGTGGGCGGATTACCGATGGAAGCCCTCAATGGGGTATCTTCACCCACCCTACTCCGCTGCAGCCCAATGCACAGGCGAGGCTGGCCTACACCTCCACACCTGCCTTCAGCCTGCCTGCAGGAAGCTATTCGGGTACTGTACAGGTGGAGATCACCTCAGAGAACCCCAACGAAATCATACGGTACACCCTCAACGGTTCTACCCCCAACACTTCTTCGCCCATCTACACTGCACCCATCTCCCTGACCTCTACCACCGTATTGAGGGCCAGGGCTTTTCATAACAACCCCGACACCATTCCGGGCTTCATCGAAACAGCCACCTATTTCTTTGACGAAAACCACCAGTTGCCCATATTTTCCTTTGCAGGTGATACGGATCTGTTGCAACTTTTCAATGGAAACAACTCACTGCGGCCCCTGGGCAACTTTGAGTTCTTCGATCAGGAGGGTGTATTCCAGGATAAAAATTTCGGCGATTTCAACAAACATGGCAACGACTCCTGGAGCTACCCACAAAGGGGAGTTGATTTTATATCGAGAGATGACTATGGCTACCAACGCCGGCTCGAATACCCCTTCTTTGCTACCAAAGACCGCACGAGGTTTCGCCGCCTGATGGTAAAAGCTGCCGCCAACGATAATTATCCTTTTGAGAATGGTGGGGCACACATCAGAGACTCTTATATCCAAACCTTATCGCAGCTGGCGGGCCTGGATCTCGACGAACGCAGCTCTACCAACGTAATTGTATATCTCAACGGGCAATACTGGGGAGTTTATGATCTCAGAGAAAGGGTCGACGACAATAATTTCACCGACCATTACTATGGCCAGGATTATCTCTATCGCGACAGCGATAACTACCTTCAGTTCATCAAAACCTGGGGCAATACCTATGCTCATTTTGGCAATCAACCCGCCATTCAGGCCTGGAGCCACTTGAAGAGCTATGTGGCCAGCAACAATATGGGCGAGAAAGCTCATTTCGATTATGTGGACTCCCAACTCAATATCCAGAGCCTGATCGACTATTTTGTACTAAACTCCTTTGTGGTATCGCGCGACTGGCTCAACTACAACACGGGATGGTGGCGCGGCAGGAACCCGGAGGGTCAGGCACAGCAATGGCGCTATTATGTGTGGGATATGGAAGCAGCCATGGGCCATTTCCATAACTATACAGGGCTGCCCAATGCCACTGCCACTGCCCCGCCCTGCCAGGCCGAAAACCTCAATGTGGGCGATGGACACACACAGATTATCCGGAAACTGATCCAGGAAAACCCCCAGGTAAGGGAAAGGTATATTACCCGCTACATCGATCTGCTCAACACCCACTTCAGCTATGATAATGCGGTGGCAGTGCTCGACAGTATGGTAAACAATATTGCTCCCGAGATGCCCCGGCAAATCCAGCGCTGGGGGGGCAATATGCAAACCTGGCAAAACAATGTGCAGAACATCCGCAATTTCCTGCAGGCTCGCACCCAATACCTGGTAAACGGGTTGAAGGATTGCTACAACCTTACCGGCCCCTATGCCACGCAAATCAGCGTATACCCGCAGCAGGCAGGTACCGTAAGGATGAATTCTGTGCAACTTTCTGATTTCCCATTTCAGGCTTCACTGTATGGCAATATCACCACTAAGCTGGAGGCACAGGCCGCCACAGGCTTTATCTTCAGCCACTGGGAGATCAATGGCAGCATACAAACCCCGCTGCCATCCGGAAGAACCATTGACTTGCTGCTTACACAGGCCGGTAGTATCACAGCCCACTTTGTTCCATTTCCCGGAGATGATTTCGAGCTGATCCATTACTGGCATTTCAATAACCTTCCTGAAGGAGAACTTACCCAGGTACACGCTGATTTTTCCATTGCAGGTATGCCCGGCACACTTTCCTATCCCGGCAGCGGAACTGGTTTTATGGATATTCGTACCCACAGAGATGAAGATCCGGTTTCGGATTTCAACCTGCGAATGGGGCAGCAACCTGCCCAGGGAGCCGTGCTAAGGGCACGCAACCCTGCACATACCCGTGAGTTGCTCTTCAAAGCACCCTCAACGGGCTATGCCAGTCTGGTAGTAAGCTATGCGGCCACACGCACCAGCAGTGGTGCACAGAAACAGCGGTTCCAGTATTCGCCCGATGCAGGCAACACCTGGATTACCTTTGGGGCCGATATGGACATCCCCTTTATTGGAGAGTACGGTGTCGACCCCGAAGTGGGGATTTATGCCCACATTACCCTGGATCTGTCGGAAATTGAAGCCATAAACAACAATCCTGATCTCAGATTCCGCATACTGGCCCTACCCCCGGGCAATGATAACACCAGTGGCAACCAGCGAATTGACAATTTCACTGTAGATGGCATACCCATGGGCGGAGAGGCTGTGCAACTGGCATTCTCACTGATCAACGACAACCTGCCCGTTTACACAATGGAGCCCTTTGATCTGTGGGTGATGGCTCAAGACGAAAACGGGCTCCCGGCACAGGCCCAACAGGACTATGCTGTATCTCTTAGCCTTGAAAATGGCAGTGGAAATCTCTCGGGGGTTCTGACGGCAATACTGGAGCAAGGTAATGCTTCGGTGCTGTTCGAAGGCATCACCTACAACACTGCAGAAACAGGTGTGGTGCTCAGGGCAGAGGCAGCAGGTCTTTCTCCGGCAATCTCCAACCCCTTCGATGTAACTACCCGAACCTGGCTGCTCGAGGTTACCCTCAATATACCAGACGCCGGAACCATACCTGGCACCGGAGCCTATGCACAGGGAACTGAAGTAACCCTCGAAGCCATCCCCAATCCGGGATACACCTTCCTGCACTGGTCTTTTCAGTCCAGCATACTAAGTACCGATCTGGTATATACATTCATGATGCCTGCATCAGACCTTACTTTACAGGCTCATTTCACCGAAACCCTGCCCGACAATTACCAGCTGGTGCATTACTGGCATTTCAACACCCTTACCAACAGTGCTGTAAGCCAGGTGCAATCTGACTTTTCGGCCCAGGGACTCTCTGCCCTGATCACTTACCCCGGCACTGGCGAAGGCTTTATGGACGGACGTACACACCGCGATGCCGACCCCGTATCTGACTACAACCTGCGGTTGGGGCAGGCACCGGCACAAGGGGCAGTGCTGAGGTTCAGAAATCCGGCACATACACGCGAATTGCGATTCCAGATCCCCTCCACAGGTTACAAAGACCTGATGGTAAAATATGCCACAACACGCACTTCCAATGGGGCTCAGCAGCAGCAGTTTCAATACTCACCCGATGGGGGCACCAGCTGGTTCAACCATGGAGATGTGCTGGAGGTACCTTTCATTGGTGAATTGGGAGTGGATCCTGAGGTTGGGGTATATGCTTTTGTCTCCCTTGATTTTTCAGGTATTGAAGAGGTAAACAACAACCCCGATCTGTATTTCCGGATACTCTCAACCGGCCCTGGCAGCGACAACAGCAGTGGTAACCAACGCATTGATAACTTCAGTGTTGATGGGATTCCTCTGAGTGGTGTATCAACCGACCCCATCCCTTTGCCCGAAGGAAAAATGACACTCAGCCCCAACCCTGCCCACAGCCATGTTACACTCCAGTTGCCTGAGGCTGTGCAGACCTGGATCCGGATTGTGGATATCAACGGGCATGAGCTGCATCGATTCTTAATGACCGAAACAAGTTACCAGCTCGATGTTTCAGGGTTGGCCCCCGGTATGTACATTATACAGGCGCTGGGTGCAAATACAGGTCATTCATGGAATGCCAGGCTTATTATCCGGTAGAATAAACGAAAGTATCCCGGTTCGAAAAACCAGAGGCTGAGGAAAGAGAAAATGCCGAAGCGGTACCCGATCTTCCATCGGATACCGCTTCGGTTTTCTTACGCGCAAGAAATTAATCCAGAGAGTCTCATTGGGAGAGACCTTGGATTACAATTGCTCCAGTATCCTTCCGGAGAGTTGCAACAGGCTGATCTCAGCCATTTTGGCCTGGTATTGTATGGAGAGTAATCTTTCTTCTGCTTCCAGCAGGTTTTTCTGCACTTCGCGCAACTCAAAACCTGAGAGAGCTCCCAGCCTGTAGCGATCGAAGGCGATATCCAGGTTTTCACGGGCTACTTCCAGGTTTTGGGTTTCCAACCCCAAAAGACGCATATTATTGGTGTAGGCATTGAAAAGGGTAAGCAGATCTGCATGGATTTCCTGCCTCATTCGCTCCAGGGCCAGCTCCTGATTTTCGAGCTGTATACGAGCGTTGCTTTGCTGTCGTTGTAAATTGCGCCCATCATAGAGGTTAATCCCAACGGTAAGGCCATAATTCATCCCCCAGGTTTGTTGCTGGCTGATGGCTCCGCTTTGCGAATTGCTCAGGGTGTAGCCATAGCCCGAGGTAAGGTTCAGGTAGGGCAATCGCCTGGAGCGGATCATCTCAAGGTCGTAGGCAGAGATGATACGGTTTTGCAAGGCCATGTTGATGGCGGTATTCTGCGATGCTACATCCTCACGCAGCACATCGAACTGCAATCCGGGATTGACCAGGATTAGTGTATCGGCGGGTACCAGCCCTGCATTAAGATCCTCTGCGGCTACCAGCTCAGCCAGGCGTATCCTGGAGGCACTTAGCACTTCGTATTGTCTTTCCAGCCGCGAGCTGTCGGCATTGAGATTTACCTGGGCCTGAAGCAGGCGTACTTTCGAGCCCGAGCCCAGCAGAAAATGTTCCTGTTCTATCCGTACCCGCTCTTTGGAAAGGTCTACAGCATATTGCAGATTGGAAAACAACCTTTGCTGCTGCACATAAAAATAGTATTCGGCTGCCACCCGGGCAACCAGGTTTTCCAAAGCCATCCGGGTGTTGAGCTCCGAAAGACTTCTCAGCTCATCCAGCTGACGATAGCGGATCTGTGCCCTGAATCCGTCAAACAACATCCAGCTGCCCTGCAAGGTAGCATTGAACGCAGTGTTGTGAATATTGCGCAAGGCGTTCTCACTGCCATCGCGCAGTACCTGGTCGGTATTATTGAGATTGCCCGAAAACTGCGACCTTACATCCAGAGAGGGCAGCATACCCGCATTGCCCAATGAAACATTGTTGACTGAGATCTGTTGCTGATTGCGTACAATGCGCAGAGAATAGTTGTTCTCAAGGGCCAGATCAACAACCTGCTCAAGGCTCATGGGCAATTGGGCCTTAAGGGGAACAGCAACACACAATAGTATACTAACGAACAGCAGGGGCAGTTTCTTCATCTTCAACATTCTTTTTGGCACTGGAAACATATGAATAAATGGCGGGTACCACATACAGGGTAAGGAAAGTAGAAATGATAAGTCCACCTATCACGGCAACCCCCATGGAAATTCTCCCCTGGGCACCCTGCCCTATTCCCAGGGTAAGAGGAAACACTCCCAGGATGGTTGAAAGGCTTGTCATGAGGATGGGGCGGAAGCGCTGTGCCGCCGCATACTTTATGGCTTCAATTTTTTCCATACCTTGTTGTTTGCGCTGGTTGGCAAATTCCACCATGAGGATTCCGTTTTTCGACACCAGCCCTATGAGCATGATAATTCCGATCTGGCTGAAAATATTCATGGTAACATCAAAATACCACATAAAGAAAAATGCGCCGGTAAGAGCCAGAGGTACCGTACCCATCACGATAAACGGATCGCGGAAGCTCTCAAACTGAGCCGAAAGCACCAGAAATATCAGCAGCAATGCGAGCCCAAAGGCAAACAGCAGGCTGGTTGCACTCTCCTGGAAATCGCGTGAGTCTCCTGTTAGGGCAGTACGGAAGGTTTCGTCCAGTTGTTCATCGGCAATACGGTTCATCTCGGCAATACCTTCTCCGATGGTGTAGCCGGGAGCCAGGCCTGAAGAAACCGTTGCCGACACAAAACGGTTGTAGCGAAACAATTGTGGCGGTGCGGTTTGCTCCTGCAAGGAAACCAGATTGTCGAGCTGGATCATATCTCCATGATTGTTTCGAACATACAGCGATTTCAGATCCAGGGGTTTGTTGCGGTTTTCGCGGGCCAGCTCTCCCAGTATCTGGTACTGCTTGCCATGCATAAAGAAGTAGCCAAACCTTTGCCCGGAGAGTGCCAGCTGAAGTGTCTGCCCGATATTCTGGGTAGATACACCCATGAGGTTGGCTTTGTCGCGATTGATGGAAACCTGCAGTTCAGGTTTGGTGAAACGCAGGTTCACGTTGGCCATCTGCAGCACTTCGCTCTGATCTACCGCTTCCATAAAGGAAGGAAGCACTTCGCGCAGCTTGTCGATGCTCTGGGCCTGCAGCACATATTGCACAGGCATGCCTGAACGACGGCCACCAAAGGTGGATTGTTGAATTACAAAGGCTCTTGCACGGGTCATGGTTCTTACCCTTGCTGAGAGGTAATCGGCAATTTCCTGCTGGCTGCGGCTACGCTGCGAAGGAGGCACAAGAATTACACGCACATTGGCCCACGATCCGAATACCATGTAGATCACCCCTTCCGCCTCGGGCACCTCATCCATTACCATTTGTGCCACCTCAAAAATGTAATCGCGGGTAAACTCATAGGTTGCCCCCTCTGGGGTCTGGGCATTGATGGTGATCTGTGAGCGGTCTTCCGTTGGAGCCAACTCTCCAGGAATGTTCAGATACAATAGTATGATTATTCCTATTGCACCGAGAAGAATCAGGATACTCGCCCACCTTACGGCCATAAATCGCTCCAGCGAATTGCGGTAGGCATCGTTGAGCGCTTTGAAAAAACCTTCTGTCTTGTGGTACAAGGCTCCCCGGGTTTTGCGTTGTTTCAGGATCTTGGTGGAGAGCATGGGGGTAAAGGTAAGAGCAACAAAGGAGCTGATGGCTACCGCCCCGGCTATCACGATACTGAATTCGCGAAACAACCGCCCTGTCATCCCTTCCAGGAAAACAATGGGTATAAATACCGCCACCAGGGTAATGGTGGTGGCAATGATGGCAAAAAAGATCTCCTGAGCACCCTTTAAACCTGCCTGGCGCGGGGTCATCCCCTGCTCAATCTTCACATAGATATTCTCCATCATCACAATGGCATCGTCAACCACCAGGCCGATGGCAAGCACGATGGCAAGCAGGGTAAGTACATTGATAGTAAATCCTGCCAGGTACATGATAAAGAACGCTCCCACCAACGAAACCGGTATCACCAGGATGGGAATGAGCGTGGTGCGCCAGTCGCGCAGGAAGAAGAAAATGATCACTACCACAAGGATGAAGGCAATAAATATGGTATTGCGCACTTCTGCTATGGAAGACCTGATATACTGCGTGTTGTCGAATCCCACCTGGTAGAACACATCGTCGGGCAGGTCGCGCTGGATATGCTCCAGTCGGCGGTACACCTCATCGGCTATTTCGATATGATTGGAACCGGGCTGAGGAATGATAGCCACACCCAGCATAGGAATACCATCGCGCATAAGGATGCTTCGCAGGTCTTCAGACCCCAGCTCCGCCCTGCCGATATCCATAAACCGCACCACCTGATCGCCCTCCTGGCGTATGATAAGGTTATTGAATTCGTCGGGTGTGGTAAGCAACCCCAGCGTACGGATGGTAAGCTCTGTAGTTGCCCCTTCGATACTACCCGAGGGAAGCTCAACGTTTTCGCGGGCTATGGCGTTGCGCACATCCAGTGGGGTAAGGTTGTACCCGGCAAGTTTGGCCGGATCCATCCAAAGGCGCATACTCCAACGGCGCTGCCCCCAGATGGGCACGGCACTCACCCCATCGATGGTTTGCAATCTCTCGCGAAAGGTTAGTTCGGCAATCTCTGAAAGTTCCATCAGGGAGCGCCGGTCGCTCTGGATATTGATAAACATAATGGGGCTTGCATCGGCATCTGCTTTTGAAACCACAGGCGGATCCACATCGCGTGGCAGCAGGCGCTGGGCCTGGGCCACCTTGTCGCGAACATCGTTGGCAGCGGTTTCCATATCCACACTCAACTCAAACTCAACGGTAATGTTGCTGCCTCCCTGGCGGCTAACACTGGTAATGGAACGAATACCCGGCACAGCATTGATGGCCTGCTCAAGGGGTTCGGTAATCTGGGCGTCTACAACATCGGAATTAGCTCCCGGGTAGGAGGTTCGTAC
>JBKBSF010000014.1:68668-108347 GCA_046291875.1 Bacteroidales bacterium
GAAATAATGGGCGGATCCACACTGGGAAACTCACGTACTCCCAAAAAGGTCATCCCTATCAAACCAAACAAAAGGATAACCAGGGTCAATACAGTGGCCAGTACGGGTCTTTCTATACTGATGGAGGATAAACTCATGGTAAAAACGTTTACAAAAGATTGTCAATTTGCAGGGGTATACCCTGACGTAGCTGTAAAATACCCGTGGTAATCAGGGTGTCGCCCGCTTGCAGGCCACTGGTGATCTGGATCTGGTCTTCGGTACGCAATCCTGTGGTAACATTTACCGAATGGGCGCGTCCGGAGCGCAGCACAAAAACGCGGTCGCCTTCCATTCCGGGTATCAGGGCCTCAGTAGGAATGGCAAGGGCATCGGCAATTTCGGAAAGCTCCAGCTGGATGGAAACAAACCGCCCAGGCTTGATACGTTCGTTGGGGTTGGAATACCGCGCCCGCACAACAATATTTCGGGTGCGAACATCCACCTTCGGATCAATGGCATATACTCTTGCCTGCAGGGTGTCGGGAAAACCATCCAGGAAAAAACGGATGGGGTATCCTGGGTGTATCTCGCCCGAATACCTTTCCGGTACTGCAAACTCTATCTTCAAAGGATCGTTTTTAATGAGGCGTGCAATTTGTGTATTCATATTTACAAAAGCACCTTCGCTGACATGACGCAAACCTATCACCCCATCGAAAGGAGCTCTGAGTTCTGTTTCGGCGATTCGTGCCTCAACGAGCATTATATCAGCTTCAATACTTTGCAGTTCTGTAACCACCTGGTCGTAGCTTTCCTGGCTGATGGCGTCTCTGGAGAGCAGCGATCGTTGGCGAAACTCGCGCTCCTCGGCCAGCTTTTTCTGGGCCTGAAGCTTACGCAGCTGCGCCTGCAATGGCAAATCGTTGATCTTGGCAAGCAACTGCCCTCTGCGCACCCGGGTGCCCTCATCAAAAAAGATTGACACAATCTTTCCGGAGGTTTCAAAGGCCAGATCCACCTGCTCATCGGGGATCAGGGTACCCGAGCTGTTGATAAGTTCTACCAGCCGTTTGGGCTTCAGCACCATGGCATCCACATTGAGGGCCCTGGGGCCGGCAGGAACAGCGGCCGCAGGTGCAGACCCCTGGCTCTTGAAAAGGGGTTTGATCTTAGGATAAAAAATTATGGCAGCAATAAGCAGTATGAGTGATACTACCAGGATGGGTTTGAATTTTTTGTTCATAAAACAACATCGTATGAGTGTGAAGAGGAGCCATCGCAGCAGGTTTCAACATAGAAACCTTAATCCAGTTACGATTGCTCTTTACTTATTTTGCAGCGCTTGAGAATTATTCAACCGGTTCATTAAAAATGAATGCAGACTTTTCAAATGCAAAAAACCGGTTATTCCGGATAAAAAAAGCAAATCATATAGTCTGAATGTCCCCGAATAGCCTAAATCTGAGGCTTTTCAAAAGTAAAAAAGATTGCCTTAGGATTCACTCACAATATTTCTTAAAACAGTGTTGTGGTATAGGATAACCCATTTGAAGAAATTAGTATGAAGCCTGAATAAGCAGCATCCTTCATCAAAACTTCATAATAGTTTATGTAAATTAGCCCCAAAAAAGGATATGGTCAAAAATCTTTTTATGTTAAAGGTTTTGATTTTTTTGTTTGTCACTGCATGTTTCGCACAACAGGAGGCAAACCCCAATCCTCCTACACAAAAACAGATACAGGAGAATCAATCTACTGAATCCACAACAGAGGAGGCAACCACAACGGCTTATCAAAACACACCCCAGCAGCCCCCCACTGAGAGCAAAGAAGGAGAGGAAGTAAAAAAAGTTGCTCCTGACCGGCAGAGTAATGAACGGCAGCAAGGCCAGAGAGCTCGTCCATCAAGGGGAGCACGTCCTGATATTGTCAGACCTGGTGAAGGAAGACGACCTGCCGGAGCCGGAAGGCCTCAGGGAGCAGGACGACCCGGAAGAAATCGTTAATCCATACTCCATGCAGCCCATATTACCCCCTACACTTAAAAGATTGATACTTGGCTTTGGAGTGCTATGTGCTTTAGGCACAATTGATGTGCTCGTGGCCCAGGAACCAGTCCAGGATACCTCCTCTCAGGTTAAGGCTCCTTCTTCAATATCGTTATTTGCCGGCACAGGATACGGTAGCGATCTGATGTATACTGTTTCAAGCCTCTCGGATCATCAACCCTTTGTTTCCTCAGATGTAATGATTGCATGGAAAAGAAGTCTTTGGGCAGCAGCCACTCTCTATCATCTGCCCGGGATAAACATTACCATTCCATTGTATGATCTTTCAGCCGGTTTCAGGCATACCTTCAACAAGTATTTCGACGTCGCTATTTCGATTAGTTCCTACCAAAGTGCCAATAATCTTGATGACCCATACTTCGGAAGCTTTCATTTTATGCGTATAAGTGGAGGTTTCGACTGGCAATGGGTTTATACGCGGGCTACTCTGGGAAACATCCTGGGTGAACAGGCAGGAATATATTTTTACCTGAGGAACTCCAGGTTCTTTGCTACCCCGGATTTGGGAACTTCAGCCAGTTATTTTTCATTTGACCCCAACATAAATATTCTCTTCGGAAATTCCACACAAATCGTTCCTGTGCAACGCCCCCACCGACCTGGTCAGGGCAATCCCAACCTCCCCCATCAGGGTACAACTACCACAAAGGATGTATTCGGGTGGTTGCAAATGGAAATTTCCGTCCCTACTGCCTTTAACTACCAAAAACTGACCATTGAAGCCGAACCTTTGTATCTGATCCCCTTGCAGAACCAGGAGGATATCAATACCAACAAAGGCTTTCATTTCTTTATAAATATGATATTCAGGATTTTGTAATCAACAATAACCCTTTTTGACACAAAGCATCCGAAAAGTTTTTTTGTATTGTGGTTCAGGAAAAATAACGAGCCAATCAGGCAATTAAAGCTTAACACTGATGATCTGAGAAACCCAAAAACTGTTTACTGATGAACATATTGATTGTTGAGGACGAACACCAATTGGCCAATGAGTTGGCCAGGCATCTGAGCCAGGAGGGTTATTTATGTGAAATTGTGTCAACAGGAGAAGAAGCATCAGAAAATCTTGCTGTAAATCTGTATGATTTCGTACTTCTTGATCTGGGTTTACCTGACTATGATGGTATTGATCTGATCCATGAAATCCGCACATTGGAGGATCCACCTGCCATTTTAATCATTACAGCCCGCGGTGCTGTTGAGGATAAGGTAACAGGATTGGAGCTGGGGGCAGATGATTATCTTGCAAAACCGTTTTCTCTGGCCGAGCTCACCGCCCGGCTTCATGCTGTAGCCCGCAGAAAGTTCAAAATTAACACCAATGAAATCCTGGCGGGAGAATTTGTAATTCATTTCAACAGCAGAACCGTTACGTGCAATTCTATTGAGGTGGAACTTACCCGGAAAGAATTTGACCTTCTTCTTTACATGGTACTCAACCGAAACAAAACCCTTACGCGAATGCAACTCTATGAACACATTTGGGGTAATTTGCTTGACGATCAATACGACAGCAACTTCATTGACGTACACATCAAAAATCTGCGAAAAAAACTAAACACTCATGCCCCAACAGAGTGGTTAAAAACAATCAGGGGAGTTGGCTACCAGGCAAGCTTGCCTTGATAAAACAACTCAGGGAGTATTCAGCAAAGCCAACGAACCAAACAAACACTTATCCCATGACACTTAGATTCAAACTGAGCTTGTTTAATATCCTGTCGAAGGTGATATTTGGTTCAGTATTTCTATTGGTTATGCCCATAATCCTGGAAAGAATCAACACCATACAAACCGACAATCAGCTTATTGCAAAACGCGAACAGGTGATAGACCTGGTTGCCATGTGGGGTGTGGAATTTTTTCTTGAAGACGAAAACACCGATGCCTTTGGAAGTTATAATATCCTTAAGGAAGAATACATTAGCCTTGAAAGGGTTGATCTGGAGCAAGACTGGAATTTCATCGAAATAACCCAGCGCAGGGTTGATGATGAGATTATCGATTACCGTGTACTGAATTACTCGTTTTATGTTGACGGAGAGATGTATCTGCTGGAGATAGGAAAAAGCCTGAGCAGCATCCGGCAGCAAGAAAAAAACATCCGAACCATAACCCTTTTCTTTTTATTGGTTTTTCTTTTATTCACCAGCTTTTCCGACCTGTCCTATGTTGCATGGCTCATCCGTCCGCTGGAAAAAATCAGCCAAAAACTTCGAAAAACAAACTCTCCGCTTGTCTATGATTCAAAACCGGTATTGACTTCTACACAGGAGTTTAAACAACTGGATGCTACCCTTACCCGGCAGATGGAAAAAATCAAAGAACTCTTTGAAAAGGAGAAGCAAATCACAGATAATATCTCACATGAACTGCTAACACCTGTTTCAGTCTTGAGAATTACTTTTGAAAACCTTCTATCGCGCACAGATATTTCAGATGAGGTTGCAGAAAGAATTGAGGATAGCCTGAAAACACTTTACAGGCTCAAGAGTATGGTTAGCTCGCTGCTACTCATTGCCAGGGTAGAGAGTGAGCAATATCTGAGGAAAGAGCAATTTTCAGTTACTCTTGTTCTCAGAGAGATACTTGAAGAGTTGAGACCTATTGCAGACGACAAAAACATTACTTTGCAGCTTCTGCAAGAAACTGATGCAAAGATTAATAATGCCAACAGGCATTTGATATTTATAATGTTTTATAATGTGGTAAACAATGCTCTTAAGTTTACACCCCGTGAAGGAAAGGTGAGCATTGTAATAAGGCCAAACAACCATCTAACCCACATAAGCATTCTTGATAGTGGGCCAGGCATTAGTATCCAGGATCAGGATCATCTTTTTTCTCGCTTTCGCAAAAGACCAATGCATCCCAATAACGGATCTGGTATGGGACTGGCTATCACAAAAAGTATTGCAGACTTTCATCAGATCGATATCAAAGTTACTTCGCAACCCGGTAAGGGAACAGAATTCCGTTTTATTTTTTAAAAGGCAGCTTCAACCGGCTGAATTTCATCATTCCTTCATTTATGGGGTTATATATTTGTTTCAGTTAATCACTTAAAACCCTATACAATGAAAAAGATGTTTTTTAGTGCAGCAGTTTTGCTTTTTTTAAGTGCCGCTGCCATAAGCCAAACACAAGAACCTGTTCAGAGCAGGGAACGCACCCAGACCCGCGAGCGTGAACAAACCACTCAGCAAAATCAGCATGGTGAAAATGTGAGTAATGTAGCCCGCGAAACCAGGGATGGTGAAGCTGTAAGCACACAAGCCCGTACCCAGGGAGAACAGCAAAGACTTACCCGTCAGGAAAGACGTGAGCAACGCAAACAAGAAAGGCTGCAAAATAGGGAGCAGAAAAGGCTTCAGGATGGAACAGGTGCTATGCAACGTGAAAGATCAGCAAGGCCTGAGCGTCCGCAAAGTCGTCCTGAAAGACCAAGAGGATCTGGTCCTAACAGATAATTGTAAGCAACAAAAAAACCTGTGCAGAGGTAAAGACCCTTTGGGGTCTGAAATGAGCAGCGGTGCAGCCCTTGGCCACACCGCTGTGTTTTTTATTGAGGAAAAGTTTATGCAGATACCTTTCAGCGCTTGGAGCGCCGGGTATTGCCCGATTTATAACGCCGGGGTGATTTGTCTGCAATCTGGGTTTGTGTACCCCGATTGTCGCCATTACCGCCAAAACGTCTGCCTGCTCCGGGAACCGGTTTCTGCGCATCATGGATCATTAAGGGATAGTCGTGATCTTTTACTTCCTTCACCTTCTTACCAATGAGTTTCTGGATATCCTGCAGATAGTCTTTTTCTGAGGCATCGCAAAAGGCAATGGCCTTGCCGCTTGCCCCTGCCCTGCCGGTACGGCCAATTCGGTGCACGTAGGATTCGGCAACATTGGGGAGATCAAAGTTGATTACATGGCTCAGTTCGTCGATATCGATTCCACGGGCGGCAATGTCGGTGGCTACCAGCACGCGTGTCTGCCCTGCTTTAAAGCTGCTTAATGCATTCTGGCGGGCAGTTTGCGACTTATCACCATGGATGGCTTGCGCCTTGATCCCCGAGCGGTGCAGATCGCGGGCTACACGGTCGGCACCATGCTTGGTGCGCGTAAATATCAGCACCCTGTCAATTTCATCGGTCCTTAGCAGGTCTGCCAGCAAACGTCGTTTGTTGTTTTTATCAACAAAATACACCAACTGCTCAATGGCATTTACGGTACTGGAAACAGGGGTTACCTCCACTTTAACGGGGTTCACAAGTATCTTATCGGCCAGTTTCACAATATCGGGTGGCATAGTAGCAGAAAAGAACAGCGACTGCCGCCTTGCCGGCAAGTAGGCAATGATCCTTTTTACATCGGGTAAAAAGCCCATATCGAGCATGCGGTCTGCCTCATCCAGTACAAAATACTCAATCTGATCGAGCGATATGTGCCCCTGGTTTATCAGATCGAGGAGTCTTCCCGGGGTGGCAATGAGCACATCAATGCCTTTGCGAAGTTTGTCGACCTGGGGTTGCTGACCTACTCCACCAAAAATAACGGTATGGCGAAGAGAAGTATTTTTTCCATACGCAGCAAAGCTCTCATCAATCTGTATGGCCAGTTCGCGTGTGGGGGTAAGCACAAGGCACTTAATGGCAGGCTTACGGCGTATGTTGCGCTGATCTTCGGTGAGTAGCTGTATTACAGGAATGGCAAACGCAGCTGTTTTTCCAGTTCCGGTTTGCGCACAGCCCAATATATCTTTTCTGTCTAAAATATAGGGGATAGCCTGAAATTGAACGGGAGTGGGTATTGTGTATCCTTCAGTTTTTAAAGCCCCAAGGATAGGCTCAATTAAATTTAAATCGTGAAATGTCATTTATAGTGTATTATTGAGCTACAAGTCAATGGGTTATTGCATTCTTAAATCATTCATTGACACACTGTAAAACTACAGTTGCCGAATCGCTGATTTGCTCAGCTTTTCAACCTGAATTTGCTTATCGCTCTGATGGTAAAATATGACCGGTAAAACTATTTTGGAAAGGGTCCCCATTACCGGTCTGTTGGAAAGGAGTCTTTTGTGTTCGGAATTCTTTTGAAAGCACAACAATACTAATTCAGGGTCTTGAACCCTGGTTTATGTATTAACCTGATTGATGATCCGGGGAGCGCAACAAGGGAAGAAATTCATAAACACGGCTGCAAAGATAATCAAATAATCCGGAGTATGGAAATTATTGCATGATTGTTTTTGTAACCACTGTACTTTAGATTCCTTTAAAATGATCCAGGGTGGTTTATAATCGCACATTTTTGTTCTTCAAGGAGCAGGTTTAACACAACGAATTTGACTTATCGTAATATTCTTTGTACATTGCCCCAAAAAAAGCACTATGTACAACAAACTCATTCAAAACATTCAACCCCTGGGGTTTATGTGGCCTGTTCAGAACCCATTTATCTTTTGTGTGCACCACAAGGACCAGTATCCCAGCGGCAATCAACACATGGGCCCTGCAGCTTCCCTGGCAGGAAGATACCTGGGCCAGGATTTTACCCTGAAGGATGGCTGGCGCATGTACCACGGCGAACGCATTCCTGGTTTTCCGGCTCACCCTCACCGGGGTTTCGAAACAGTTACCATTGTTCAGGAGGGTTTTGTGGACCACAGCGACAGCCACGGTGCTGCCGGACGATATGGCATGGGCGATGTGCAATGGATGACTGCCGGCTCCGGATTGCAGCACTGCGAAATGTTTCCCCTTATCAAACAGGATGCTGAGAACCCATTGGAGCTATTCCAGATTTGGCTTAATCTGCCCCAGCGCAACAAATTTGCTGACCCTCATTTCAAAATGCTTTGGAATGAACAAATACCTGTAGTACAACACACCGACGAAAAGGGAAAGATCACCGAAATTAAGGTATATGCAGGGCAGCTGGGTTCGCACCAGGCGCCTGATCCGGCACCCGATTCCTGGGCTGCTGAGCCCGCCAATGGTGTAAACATCTGGACCCTGAAAATGCAACCCGGAGCCCGCTACAAGCTCCCTGCCACAGCCATGGAAACCAACCGCAGCCTCTATTTTTACAAAGGTGAAACCATTTCGATGGCAGGCATTGACATTGAAGCAAACCATGCCATTGAATTGCTTGCCGACCAGGAGGCTATCATTGAGTGTGGTGAAGCTTACGCCTACCTTTTATTGCTAGAAGCTATGCCCATCAACGAACCTGTGGTGCAACACGGCCCTTTCGTAATGAATACGGCCCAGGAAATCCAGCAGGCCTTTGCCGATTATCGCCGCACTCAGTTTGGGGGCTGGCCCTGGAAGGATTATGACCATGTGCATCCGAGGATGGAAGGACGATTTGCCCGATACAAAGACGGAAGAGAGGAACGACCCGGCAATCAGTAACTGTACTTATTCAAGGCTGCCCATCCTTTTTGCAGCTCCCACTCCATCTCCAGCAGGGTATCCATTCCCTGGTAGTAGTAGGATAGCTCAAGCAGATACTGCGTAAGACTGATCTCTCCGGCCTCATGGGCTCTGGCCAGTTGCTGGCTGTGATCGAGATTGCCCAGAAGGTCCTGGTACCCGGCAAAGGTTTCAAGCATACCCTGCAGGCGGGCATGCTCCGACTTAAGCTCAAGGTAATATTCCAGTTGCAGGTGCGAGAGCTGTAGCTGAAGAGCCTGGGTATGTGCCCGGGCAGTGCGGAGGGTATTTTTGTTTTCCCACAACGGAACAGATAACCCCACAGCAAAGCCCCGAAATTGCTCATGGGTAAGCATTTCGCTCACATACCCCACATGAAAGGATGGCAGGTTTACCGCTTTTTGCAACTGCTCCTCACGCTGGCTGATTATTACCTCCTGATGATACCAGAGCAAACCAGGATTCCTTTCCTTCATATCGTCCATCCAGTTTTCAAAACTCTCGGGCAGGATCAATAGAGGATAAGAAGCCGGCAAAGCTCCCAGGGGTTTACCTCCATTGAGAGCCTCCAGAGAGGCCTGCAACCGGTTTTGATCAAGCGTAAGCTGCTGAACACGCTGGCTGATATCGAGCAGGTTGAGTCGGGCCTTGTTGTAATCCATGATATTGGTTTCGCCAAGCTCGTACATACGCGCATAGGCATCTGCAATACCCTGTGCATGAGCACGCCGGCTGAGCAGCTGGTTGAGCATTGCTGCCACATGTACATACTGTATCAGGGTAAGGCGGGCCTCCAGCAAAACATCGCTGCGCACTTGCCTGTACTCCCATTGCAACTGTTCATTGCGGGCTAAAGATAGCTGGTTGCGATGCCTGTACGCTGTAGGAAAATCGAACTGCTGCCTTACCGAGATACCTGTTTTACTACCCATATCTGCAGGGCTTCCGGCAAACCAGGCATATTCAACCTCAGGATTTTGCAGAAAAATCCCTGTACGATGAGCCAGGCTTCGGGCTTCCATCTGCTGGCGCATGGCTTCGAGCAGGGTATTGTTTTTTTCTATTTCGCTTACCAGCTCATCCAGGCCAGCCCACGAAAAGGGTACCACAAACAGGATGAGGATAAAAGTTATCAGCTTATTCATAGTATCTGTTGTTTTGTAATGATCTACTCCATTGCATCTGTTTGAGCAGAAACAGGTGCGGTTTGTTCTTTTCGTTTCAGGAGGGAATATACTGCAGGCACCAGATAAATATTCAACACGGTAGAGCTTAACAATCCTCCCAGGATCACTTTTGCCATGGGGCTCTGGATTTCGTTGCCAGCCACATCGCCTTTCAGTGCCAGCGGTATCAGTGCAAGGCCAGCGGTGAGGGCTGTCATGAGTATGGGGTTGAGCCGGTCAATGGAACCCTGAATAACCCTCTCTTTCAAACTGCCACCCAGGGATTCCAGTCGCTGATAGCGCCCAATAAGCAGAATACCGTTGCGTGTGGCAATACCAAACAGGGTGATAAATCCGATGATAGCAGGAATGCTAAGCACCCCTGACGTGATCCAGAGAGAGAAAACACCTCCGATGAGAGCAAGGGGAAGATTGAGCAATACCACGCCGGCCAGTTTTACATCTCTGAACTCCTGAAACAGCAGCAGGAATATAACTCCAACGGCCAGTATGGATGTAAGTAGCAGGGTACGTGTGGCAGCTTCAGCACTTTCGAATTGCCCACCGTATTCAATACGGTAACCTTCGGGGATATAAACATCGCTCTCTATTCGCTGGCGAATCTCCTCCACTGCCTTGCTAAGGCTTCCTCCTGATACGTTGGCCGAAACCACAAGCTTTCGTTGTACACTCTCCCGACTGATGGTATTGGGTCCGCTCCCCGAAATGATATCTGCCACCTGCTCCAGGGGAATATATCGTCCGTCGCCGGTCTGGATCAGGGCATTCTTCAACCCGTCAATACTTTGGGTATATTCAGGACGAAAACGCAATACCAGGTCGAAGCGGCGTTGCCCTTCATAGATATCGGTCAGTTTCTCTCCGGCAAAACCCAGCTCCACAAAGGAGGTAAACTCCTCAATGGTGATACCGTAGAATGCCAACCGTTCGCGATTGACCCTGACCTGCAATTGAGGCACTTCTACCTGCTCTTCGGTAGTAACATCTACCAGCCTGGGTACATCTTTTATGGCTGCTTCTATGCGCTTTCCGGTTTGGTAAAGGGTGCTGAGATCATCGCCAAATATTTTGATGGCAATATTGGCACGTGTGCCCGATATCATATGATCGATCCGGTGGCCCAGGGGTTGCCCTACGGTAAACGCTACGCCGGGCACTGTGGCCAGCTTCTCCCGTACCTCCTCAAGAAAATCTTCCTGCGAACGGTTTTTGAGAACAAAATTCACATCTATCTCTGCACTGTTGGCCGTTTGCGAATGCTCATCCAGCTCACCCCGGCCAGTGCGGCGGGCAGTATGTGTTACCTCGGGCACAGAGAGCAATGCTCTTTCCAGCAAATTCCCCACCTCATTGCTCACCTCCAGTGAGGCTCCCGGCTGGTTGACCGCTGTAATGGTGAGAGCCCCTTCGTTGAACTCGGGAAGGAAGCTTCGCCCCATGGTCATCAGCACCAGCGCCGCCACCACAAAAAGGCCGGCTGATGCAAATATCAGGACTCTTTTGTGCTCCAGCACCCTGGTAAGTGATCTCTTATAGGCCCTGGCAAGGTTTCGACTCAACCAGGGCTCCTGGCTTGCCTTCTGCAATTGTTTCTCGCCTGTGATCAGATAATAACACAACACAGGGGTAAGGGTCATGGCTGTTAGAAGCGAGGCTGCCAAAGACACAATGTATGCAATACCCAGTGGCTGCAACATGCGTCCTTCCATACCGGAAAGAAAAAACAAAGGAATAAAAGCCACGATAATGATCAGGGTAGCTTTGATAATGGAAGAACGAATCTCTTTTGAAGTGTCGAAAATGATCTGCCATACGGGGGTGCGCTGTTCAGGAGGAAGCAATACATTGCGCCGCAAATGTTTGTAAGCATTTTCCACATCAATAATGGCATCATCTACCAGCGACCCGATGGCAATGGCCATACCTCCCAAACTCATGGTATTGATGTTCAGGTTGAGCAGATGCAATACAATAACCGCAGTAAGCAATGAAACCGGAATGGCGATGAGAGATATAAGGGTGGTACGGAAGCTCATCAGAAAGAGCAACAAAATGATCACCACCAGTATAGCCCCTTCCAGCAGTACACGCTGCACGTTGTTGATGGCAGTTTGTATAAAATCGGACTGTTTGAAGATTTCGGTATCCACCACCACATCGGGGGGCAGTGAACTGCGCAGGTCGGCAAGGTTTTGTTCGATGGCCCGGGTCAGCTTAATGGTGTTGGCATTGGGTTGTTTCGAAACGGAAAGGATTACCGCAGGAGATGCATTCTGAGACCCATGCCCCTGTTTTACGGCAGCACCCATCACCACCTGGGCAACATCATTTACCCTTACGGGCTTGCCATCGAGGTACTTCACCAGTGAAGCACCCAATTGTTCAAGATCGTTGGTACGTGCCATCCCCCTTACAACAAACTCATTCCCGAATTCGCGGATAACACTACCCTGCGTATTTTGACTGATGCTGCGGCAAGTGGCTTCCAGCTCCTGTAGGCTTACCCCAAAATGAGCCATACGCATGGGATCTGCCAGCACCTGGTATTGTTTGTAATCGCCTCCGATAATGGTTACCTGTGCTACACCTGGTGTAGCCATCAGCACGGGTTTGATCTCCCAGTCGGCCAGGGTGCGTAAATCGAGCATACTGGTGCTATCGGCCTGAAGACCAATGAAAAGTATTTCTCCCATTACTGAGGTTTGGGGAGCCAGTATGGGAGTACCAATACCTGAGGGTATATAGGGAGTTACTTCCACCATTTTCTCGCTAACGATCTGGCGGGCACGAAAGATATCGGTACCCCAATCGAATTCCACCCATACGAAGGAAAAGCCCTGGCTGGAAGCCGAACGCACCCGCCTTACATCGGTAGCTCCATTTACTGCGGTTTCTATGGGAAACGTTACAAGACGCTCCACTTCCTCGGGTGCCATACCATGGGCATCGGTCATCACAACCACTGTCGGGGCAGTGATGTCGGGAAACACATCCACATCCATTCGCGATGCTACCTGGCTACCCACCACCATTAGTATTACCGCCAAAAGAATAACCAGAGAACGGTTATCAAGCGATGTTTTCAAAATTTTGTCTAACATGATGTTTGTTCTGTTTTTCGATATATTTAATCAATAGCATCTTCACAGAGGATGAGCCAGGCAATCTTTCTGCCTCTCACCTTCCACCTTTTAGCTTTGAGCTTTGAGCTATCTTCTTTTTCATTCCCGCTTAGCTGGAAATTCCTGCGGAAGTTTCCAGTTCCCTCATTCTCACTTCTTACCTCATCACCCCATGCCTGACAACCTAAACCTAGTGCACATGCCCCGAATGAGGATCAATCTCTCCGGCGGCGGCAGCCATTTTCACCATCCTTGCACCGCGGGTAACGATCCGCTCACCAGGGGTTAATCCTTCCAATATCTGGGTATGGATACCATCGGAGACACCGGTTTTCACCAGGCGTTTTTCGAACATTTCGGGGTGGATCTGCACAAAAGCAAAGAAATATCCCTGCTCTTCAACCAGCGCGGTGTTAGGAACGGCAATTACAGCATCCTGTGAAGAGGTTTTCAGAAACACATCTACCAATGATCCGTTGACCCAGTGGGGTGAGTTCTGTATCTTCATCACTACGGAGAGCAGGTGCGACTGTTCATTGGCACTTGTGGCCCTTGACAAAAACACGCCATTGAGTTGCGAAAGGGTAAAAACCCTGTTGAGAGGATCCCTGAAGTGGGCCTCGGCCAGCTGGGGCAACCAGGGTGCATAGCGGGTTTGAACCTCGGCACGCACAATACGGTATCCCTCACGTGTAATGCGGGCCAGCGGCTGACCGGTTTCCACATATTCTCCATTGCTTACAAACAGCCGGGTAAGAGAACCAGCAAAGGGGCTGCGAACCACCTGACCCTTCTCAGAGAAGTTGCGTGAGAGCATTTCGAATGCTGCTGCGGCGGTTTCATACTCGTTGCGGGCTTGCCCTAATTCGCGCTGACTGGCAATGTTTTCCTCTGCCAGGGCACTGATCCTCTCGAAGTCAGCACGGGCACGCTGGTAATTGCTCTGAGCCTGCTGGTAACGCAAGGTAGCATTATTCTCGGCCAGTGCTTCCCCCGAAACGTGCAGCAGTACCTCTGAAGCCTGCAGTGCTGTACCTTCATACAGGCTGTTACTTACAAACCTTACAATACCAGAGGTTTGTGCACTGATCCGTATTTCGTCGCCCTGCATAGGCTGGATTTCTCCAACGGTTTTGATTACAGTGCCCATGGAGATTTCTCTTACCGGCCCGGTGGCAAAATCTACCAGCCAGGAATGTTCTTTTGAAAAATGAATGGCGGTGGGATGATCCGGCATAAGGTCTTCGGCAGCATGGAAGGCAACATGCGCATCGTCGTACACACGGTAATTCCCCAGTTCAATACGCCTTGACTGACCGTTGGTTTCCACATCCAGAAACACACGTGCCATACCCATAGCCTGGGGTTGCAGCTGAAACCGAAAAACCCCCGGTTTCAAAGGCTGATCCTGGGTTTGACGGATGCCCTGATCACCAATGGCCATACTGAGGGTTGCTCTGCCGTGGGTAACCGGTTTGAAGGTCTCAAGCCAGGTAAGATGCACCAACACCTCAGAAGTAACGCCAGTTGCAAAGGGATCGGCCTCAGCAAATACCTCCAGCACATCATCGTACGCAGTTAGGAAAAGCTTCACCTCATCATGATCATGGTCGTGATCGTGGTGATGATTATGGTTTTGATGACAGGCTGCCAGAAACATCCCCAGGAAGGTCAGCAGCAGAATGTTTTTTCGTTTCATGTGTAAATAATTTGTTCTAAACAGGTCACAAGGAACTCCATGTTTGCTATTTTGGCTTCGCCGAGCTCTGCCGCAGATGCGGTATCAGTTGATATGTGTTTGTGTTTAATTCGCAAACATGTTCGTTTCATGGTTCAATTGTATTTTATTAAGTCCGGATGCCCATGATAAGGGCACCCGGACATCGGTTTTAATCCAAAACAAAGGTCTCCTGACCCTCTGGTGCTTCATGATCATGATCGTGATCGCAATCGTGCGAATGAACATGCTTGGCTTCTGCATGATCATGATCGCAGTCGTGCGAATGCACATGAGCTTCATTTTCAGTGTGCTGATCATGTGATTGTTGCCCTGATCCAGCGCAGGAGCAAAGCATGGCAATGGCAATCAAAAGGGGGATAATTGTCTTCATAGGTATATGATTAAAAAATGGGGAAAAGGTTTAATGCTTACCCAGCCCGTGCAAATAAATATGTGTCCAAACCCAAACAATGGGGTTCCGGCACAACTGAGGGTTGCACAATGGGAATCCGGAAATTATTCCTGAGGGATAATCAGCCCATGGGAGGGGCCCGCAATCCTTTGCTCAGGAGTGCCAGAGAGGAAAAAGAAAGTACAAGGAAAGGATGTTTCCTGAAAAGCAAGGGGCTTGCAATACTTTCTGGTACACAAGCCGGGGCACACCCTATTAAAGCCAGATGAGCATCAACACCGTTTGAATGAGTGCAACAGGGACAGTTGAAAAAATGTAACTGATCGGCCGGAGCAAACAAGTGAAGATCGGCCAGCATGCAGCAGGGTTCTTCACTCCCTTCAGAGGGCTCTGCTTCAGCCCTGCAGGCAGCATGCTCAAAACAGATATGATCTTCGTGTTGCTGATGAGGAATAAGGTCATGGGCCACCAGGGTAAAAGCGGCAAGAAGGAGCAGTATTATGGAAAGGGGTTTTCTCATCAGGCTGCATTCATGACAGCACAAAAGTAGTGTTTTTCCTTTTGCTACCCATGCATTACAACAATTTATTCAGTCGGGTTCTATCAAATATTCATCTCAAGCTATACCTTTGCATCAAAACCAACGCCATGTCAGGAAAAACCCAGCAGGAATATATTGCCCGAATCAACCGTACCTTTGATTATATCGAGGAAAACCTGGACAAATCCTTTACCCTTGACGAGCTGGCCTCCGTTGCCAGTTTTTCACGCTTTCACTTCAACCGGATCTTTTACAGTATTGTGGGCGAAACGCCTTTTCAATTTATCAACCGTATTCGTTTGGAGAAGGCTGCCATGCTGCTGCGCTCCAATGCTAATCCAAGCGTTTCGGAAATTGCCTACCATTGTGGCTTCTCTGAGCTGTCCGTTTTTTCGCGTTACTTCAAGAACCACTTTGGCCTATCGCCCAGCGACTTTCGCAAGTCTAAGGCCCAGCATAGCAATATTGGTCAAACGCATGGCAAGGATGGTCAAGGCCGTACCGATGCCGCCATGTACTTTTGTCAACGTTCGCAAACCATAAAATGGAAAATAAGCATGGAACTTAACAAAAGTCTGGAGATTCAGGATCTCCCCAACATGACGGTGGCGTACCTGCGCCATGTAGGCCCCTATGCGGGCAATGAAAAACTCTTTGAAGGGCTTTGGAACCGCCTTTTCAGCTGGGCTGGCCCCAGGGGATTGATTGGTGGCCCCAACTTCAAATCCCTGATCATTTATCACGATGATCCCAATATTTGCGCGGAAGACAAGCTGCGAATGAGCGTATGTATTACCGTGGCTCCCGACACCAAGGTGGATGGAGAGGTTGGCAAGATGCAACTGGACGGGGGGAAATATGTGGTGGCCCGATTCGAGGTAGATGCCACCCAGTTTGGCCAGGCCTGGGAATGGCTTTACGGACAGTGGTTTCCCAACAGCGGCTATCAGCCCGACGACAAACCCTGCTTTGAGATGTACCCCGAAGAGCCTCGCGATGGAAAATTCATTGTGGATATCTGTGTGCCGGTAAAACCCTTATAGCCCTGGTACGTAAAAGGCTATAACCCAAGCCAGCGGTCTCTCTGAGAAGATCCGCTGGCTTGGGTCGTTTTGGCCAATATTGTTTTATTGCACCGCTTGAAAAATTCAGGGTTGCGCCCGGCCTATTTCTTCCCCAGCACCATCTCCATGATTACCTGCTTTTTTTGCCTCGATACCGGCACACGCGCATCACCCACCCGCAACTCATTGCCTTCGATGGACAAAATTTTGTGCCGGTTGACCAAATAGCTTTTATGTACACGCATAAAGTCAGCCACCGGCAAGCTTTCCTCCAGGCTTTTCATGGTCATCATGGTCATGATTTTTTGCGCATGGGTATGGATAATCACATAGTTCTCCATGGCCTGCACAAAGTTGATCTCATCGTGCACCACCCTTTCGAGCTTGTTTTCTGTCTTTACGAAGAAATATCCCACTGCGACGGGGTCGCCGGTGGTTACCTCCTGTTTTTGCAGCAGAAGCAGATCGCGCGCCTTGTTTACCGATTTCAGAAAGCGTGCAAAGGGATAGGGCTTCACCAGGTAATCCATCACATCCAGCTCAAAACCCTGCAGGGCATAATTGGGGTAGGCCGTGGTAAAGATCACCAGAGGGGGATTGGGCAAGGACTTCAGAAACTCGATGCCCGACAGGCGGGGCATTTCGATATCCAGGAACATTAGCTGCGGCTTGTGCTTGTGCAGGGCGCTATTGGCCTCCAGGGCATTGTCGCAAACGGCAATGATTTCCAGAAAATCCACTTCCCTGGCATAGCTTTCCAGGCCACTGCGCGCCAGGGGTTCATCATCCACTATAATGGCTTTGATCTTTTCGCTCATGTCAGTTTCAGGCTTAGTGTTACTTCATAAAAATCGGGTTGGGCATTGATGTGCAGGGTATGCTTACCCGGATACAACAATGCCAGCCTGCGTTGAATGTTTTTCAGGCCGAGCCCGCCCGCCTGGGTGCTTGTGCCAGGAAAACTGCTGTTGCGCGAGTTGAAAAACCGGGCAATCAGCTGGTCCTGCTCACGCAACAACTCAAACCGGATTTTGCGCTGCAATCCCTGATCCTGCGCAACATGCTTAAAACAATTCTCCAGGAAAGGGATCAACATCAGGGGGGCAATGGAAAAACCCTGCAAGTGATCGCCCTTGTGTACTTCCACCATCAACTGATCGCCTTTTCTCACGCGCTCCAGTTCGATGTAATTGTCCAGGTATTCCACTTCCTGCTCAATGGATATTTTCTCGGTACTGAAATCGTAGAGTTGTGCCCGCAGCAGGTCGCTGAGCCGGATAAGGGTTTCGGAGGCTTTTTCAGGATTTTGGCGGATCAGCACATAAACACTGTTGATGGTATTGAAGAGGAAGTGAGGATTTACCTGGGCTTTAAGGTATTGCAGCTCAGCCTCCAGGCGTTCTTTCTCCAGGCGTTGCTGCTGGCGTATGTTGCGGTTGTAGTCAAACAAGCCCTTGATGCTAAGCAGCACGCCTGTCATAAAAATGGAGGAGATGGCCAGGGTGCTCATAAACTGCATGGGGGTAACACCCCATCGGATGAGTGAGCCCAGCACCAGGGTAATGCCGCCATACAAGGCCCCCGTGGTGGCGATCAGCAATACAACGAAGACAAGAATGAAGGCCACAATACGGCGCCGGCGCAACAGCCGCGGTATGAGTACATACTGTGTGGTGTAGAACATGGTGGCATGGGCCAGGGCATAGAGCAGTGTAATGATCAGCACATCACTGCGCCGCTCGTAATAATCCGTATACGCTTGCACCCATCCTACATAATATACTGCCCAAAAGAGCAGATGATGGAGCTTATATCGCTGAATAAAAACAACAAATGGTTTCATGCCTCAAAATTAGCATATTCTGTGGGTGGTGCACCGATGGATTGACCAAATGCCAAAAATCCCTGACCAACGGTAAAAAACGCCGAATTCTGCCATAGGGTGCCGTTGGTCATTTTGTCCGGACCATTGGTCAAGGAAATTTCCCAGTCGTTTGGCGATGGCTTTACTTTGCCATCAATTCATCAAACCCGAATGTTCAACGTAAAAAAACCATATCCTATGATCAAGCAGATTATTATTTTCGCCATTGCCCTTATGCTCGGATTTGCCAGCGCAGGTGCCAGCAACCCTATTATTGAAGTTAAGAAAACCGGCCAGGGACAGCCCATGATCCTTATCCACGGCATGGCTTGCAGTGCAGAGGTCTGGAATGAGGTGGCCGGGTATTACCAGGACCGATATGAGTTGCACCTGGTTACCATTGCCGGTTTTGGCAATTCACGCATCCTGGAAGCCCCTCATACCCTGCAGGCCATCCGCGATGCATTGATTGCGTATGTAAAAGAAGAGAATCTTCATAAACCCATCCTGATGGGTCACAGTATGGGCGGCTTTCTTGCTCTTTGGGCTGCCAGTGAACAGCCCGAGCTGTTCGGTCCCATTGTCAGTGTGGATGGATTGCCCTACTTCCCGGTATTGGCAATGCCTGGCATCAGCGCCGAAACCGCCGCTCCCATGGCCGAGATGATGAAGAAACAGATGCAGAATGCCAACCCTGAAACAGCCCGTGCGCAGCAGGAAATGATGATTGCCACCATGATGGGCGATGCCGACAAAAGGAGTATGGTGCTGGAGATGGGTATGCGGAGCAATCCGGCCGTTATAGCGCGGGCCATGGGCGAGATGTACACCACCGACATCCGCAACCAGGTACACACCATAGAGAGTCCGGTGCTGGTGCTGGGTTCTTGGTATGGTTACCGCCAGTGGGGCACTACCCTGGAGTCGGCCCGCAACGGCTTCCAGGCCCAGTTTGCCCCCATTGCCAACAGCCGCGTGGAGATGGCAGCTACCGCGCTGCACTTCATCTTCTACGATGAGCCACAGTGGTTCTTTGAGATGGTGGATGGGTTTCTGGAAGAAAAGTAATCGCCAGTATGTATGATGCGGCGGGGTCATTATGGAGTGGCCCCGCCGCCTGGAATCTTACTCAACTGATGGAAAAGTTAAGTTTCCTCTGGAAGGATTTACAAGGATTGCCTGTTTAAAAAAGAGAACTGACGGGAAAATCCAATTCCAAAAGCGTATTGATAGGAAAGCTGTTCTCCAAAATAGTATTTGTAAACAGGGAGTTCCGCAAACAAGGACAATTGAAATTGCGCAGGCAACTGAAATGATAATGCCGGAGATGCTATCAGCAGGTTGCTGCCCTCGCTGGCTAACCTGGCAGCAGAGGGAGTAGTATCACTGCTTCGGTATTCGTTGCGCAAATGCAAATTGGCATATAACCAGGTTTGCAGTGGGATCCCCAGGCCTAAGGAGGTATGATGCGCATTACCAAAGGTATAGTTTCGGTAGTTGGGACGATTGGTTTCAAACCGATGTTGCAAAAAAGCAGTTACCCCGGTGTTGCCCAGACTGGTAAAAAGAGTGGCTCTTCCAACAAAACCCAAAGCTCCTGTAGAGGGCTGCAACTCAACAGGCATTTCCACACCATCAACCTCCAGGGGTTTTGACTGGTAGGAGTATTTGAGCGCTGCTGCCACAGAAAATTCTGTTGCCGACCTGGGGTGGCTCCACAGGGCATAATGCAACCCCAAAACACCATTGGAGAGTCCATAACCCTTGCGGGTAAGCGCATCAAGTTGCGGATCGTTGTAGCGCAGTTGCTTCTGGAGAAAATACCCCGTTTCGTGCTCAAGAGTAAGCCTGTGCGTGAGACCATAGGCCAGTTGAAGGCCAGCAAAATCATACAAAGAGTGGCTGAAAGTACCGTAGTTTATCAATCTGATATTCTCCCGGAAGTAAGTATCATTGTATCCGTGTTTATAAAACGAATAGATGCGTAAATGCTTTGCAGGCAAAACGCTCTGCTGTTCCTGTCCTCCGGTGGGATTGCCCATGGAGCAGCACTGTGCATTGACCATTTGCGAGAGAACTAACAAAACAAAAAATAACCCGGGAATCTTCATTGGAGGTAGAATTTACAAATCCGTAACCGTAATCTTCACGCTTTTCACCTGCTTGTTTCCTTTATCATCGGTAATCTCACAAAACACCGTAAAAATATCGGCATGACAGATATTGAAAATAATCTGTTTGCCGGAACCCAGCAGGTTGGCCGGTGGATCGCAAGTCCACCGGTAACTTAGGTTTTCGCCCAGTGCAGAGGCGGTAATAACCGCATTGTCGTGGGCAGGCAGGCGTGCAGGATCGGCAACCAGGCTTTTGAACACAAAGCCATCCACCACTTCGATTTGTACATGCAGTGTTTGTTCTTCCCCTGCCAGGTCTGTAACGGTGCAGCTCAGAAGGTACATGCCCGGTGCCTGTGCAGTGAAACTTATTTCAGACCCTTCTCCTGTTACTTCTCCTCCATCTGCACTCCATACAAAAGCAATCTCTTCGCCTGAAGCAATGGCCTTAACCGGGATGGAATAATTAACCGGTACAATCGTATCCTGAATGACAAACCCGGTAAAAACAAGTTGCTCAGTAACGTGGATCACCACTGACCTGGTTTCTGAATTTCCATAGACGTCAGCAATGGTGCATTCAATGGTATAGAAGCCCTCCTGTTGATGATAAAATATGGCAAGGGTATCGTATGTTTGAAGATTTCCCTCTGACACGCTCCAGCTAAAAGTAAGACTGTCGCCGGTGGCTGTGGCAAAAATATAGGCTGAGATACCCATATTGATAACAGGATTTTGGGTTGCAAGAGATTGAAAATGTAACTCTTTCCTTTTGATCAGAAAAGGGTTTTCATCGTAAATGATCTCTTCATAACATCCCAAAAAGAGCAGGGTAAACAGAGGTATGAGAATTCGTTTCACAGGCAGATGGGTTGCTTTCTCAAATATACCAATTTTCAGGCACCCAAATACCGGAAAACAAATAAAAAAACCAATCGTTTTTGGTGTTACCTTTATCATTGAATTTCTTAACATTATATTTCCACAATAAATTAAGGCGCTATGCGAATAGTATTTGACAGAGAGCAGGATCTTGCATTTAAGAAGGCCCTTTACAGCCGTGCCAACGAATACTTCCGGCAAACAGGTTTGTCACGGTATCATAATCTGGCAATGCTCATGAAAACCATCGTAATGCTGAGTCTTTACCTTCTGCCATTTGTGGCTATTCTTGCCCTGCCTCTGCCCTACTGGCTCGTGTTGCTTTTATTTATTCTGATGGGTATAGGAATTGCCGGTATCGGGATGTCGGTAATGCACGATGCCAACCATTACGGCTACTCGGGCAACCCCAGGACAAGCGTGCTGATGGGCCTGAGCATGAATTTCATCGGAGCCGACGCATACAACTGGAAAATAAAGCACAACAAGCTGCATCATGTATTCACCAACATCTATGGCAAAGACGAGGATATTGAAAGCCGCGCTGTTCTTCGTTTTGCCTATGCTTCTCCCTTGAAGAAATACCATCGTTTTCAGCATTACTATGCCTGGTTTTTTTATTCACTGATGACCCTGGCTATTGTTTTTGGTGATTTTCATAAACGGATCCGTTATCGCAGCAAGGGTATCACCAACCAGCCACTGGCAGTGTACCGTCGCTCCATGGCGTACCTGGCAGTATCCAAAATTCTTTACTTCCTGTTTATATTCGGATTGCCATTGTGGTTAACCCCTCTGGCATGGTGGCAGGTAGCAGCAGGGTTTTTAGTGATGCATCTGACAGCGGGCAGCATTTTGGCTATAGTTTTTCAGATGGCCCATGTAACCGAGGGACCGCAGCAATTTGTACCCGACAAGGAGGGCAGGATAGGTCATTCGCTGGTTGCGCTGCAACTGGCCGCTACAGCCGATTTTTCCAGATACAACAAGTGGCTCTCGTGGTATGTGGGTGGATTGAACTACCAGATAGAGCATCACCTTTTTCCAAGGATCTGCCATGTCCACTACCCCGCCCTTTCAAAAATTGTGGAAGCAACCACCCGGGAGTTCAATATGCCCTACCATGAGCATAAAGGATTTGGTGAGGCGATGGCATCGCACATCAGGACCCTTAAAAAACTTGGCAGGGAGCAACGTTTTTAAGTAGATGTTCAAACACAGGGAGTGGAAATGTTTCGAAAAGGATGGTTTTTACCGCTCCAACTGCTCCAGTGCAAAACCATACTCCCTGATCATAGCCTCACCCTGGCCCCATAAATTTCCAACCAGCATAGTGAACAGAAGGTAGTTCTCCTGGACAATTTCCTGTGAGTAAGATTCTCTCTGGTAGAAGAAATCTATCAATGCCTTTAGCGCATTATCAACATATTCCTGTTGTCGGTAAATATGATTGATCAAAAGCCTGGTGTCAAAATCCATCTGAGGATTGGTCTGACGAATGATATCCCAGCTATCGTAAGTAATGATTTGTTGCATTATGGGCCCATCCAGGAACTGCTCCAGATTAAACACGGTTGCTGTATCGAGGCTGTTTTGCCTAAATTCATCCAGTCGCTGATAAAGCTCCCCGTGCCGGGGTGTCCAGGTTTGAAGAATGACCAGGTTCTGATTGATTTCGTTGATCACCGATTCGACGGCAGCCTTTGTTCTCTTTTTTTCTTCCTGGTTCAAACGGAAATCGTTGAGCCAGAAAGCCAGTAAAACGCTGGCAAAGATCATCACACCATGTATCACATGATCAGAAAACCGCCGGCTGTATTTCACCTTCTGACGGTTTTGTTTATTGTAAGCCTGAAGGGGAATGGGGGATTTGGGGATGGGGAGTTTTTTCATGGGGTATGGTTTAGTTTTGGTGCTCCGAGCCACAATTGTTGCGGTGCGCTGCACCTATTGGTTACAAATATGATCAATTTGAAATAAAGGTTGGGCTGCGCTGCAGCAAGGTTTGAATAAGGCATTTGTCATTTTTAATGCGAGTTTTATCCGTTCAAAATCTGATTATTATATAGATTCATAATACCGAAATATTTGCCGTTTTCGGTAAAAAAAACATTCCCGGGGCAGAGCCCCTTTACCTTTGTAAAACATTGCACATAAATGAAACAATCAGGGGCAGCGCCCCGAAACATCTAATAAGAATTGGCATTACACTATAAACAAAGGTTTTCGATCCTGGTGGCAATGGCACCCCGGTACTGCAGCCGGGGATCGTGCTGGCGGTATTTGTGGAGATCGGTTCGTATCATAATGGTGATTTTTATTTTTTTAGCGGCGGGGTCACTGAAGGTGGCCCTGTCGGCTGCGTTCTGGCCGTGACGGGGCGACTTCAAGTCACCCCGCTACTATCGTTTTCTTTCAATATATTTCAATGCCTCCTGCACCCAGTCCTGGTCATTTGTAAGAAAAATATCCGGCGGTATTCCCACATTATCAATTCCTTTGCCCAGATCGATAGCCCGGCTGCGGGTGGTGGCATACCCCAGCTCAAAAGGCATGCATGAAAAAGGGGCAGCCCGCATATCTGCATAATCCAGAATACCGGCTGAATTCTCACCCATCAGGGTCACCTTACTGCTTTGGCGGGCAGCTTGTATCAGTATCTCCGAAGCACTGGCAGTGTTGCCATTGAAAAGCACTACAATATTGCGTGGGATGGGTGTTGCCATACCCAGCGTTACGATGGTATCGGGTGATGCCTTTATCAGCATACCCGGATGGTTGCGCATGTTGGCAATAAATTCCTCCAGCCCGGGTTTCATCTCTTCAGGTATAAAGGGATTGTCGAGCAAGGCCTCCCAGGCCTTGGTATTATGAGGTGTAGCCAGCACATCACTCCCCATCATGTGTATAGGATCAGTATAAATATAAG
Source organism: Bacteroidales bacterium (assembly GCA_046291875.1). Classification (GTDB taxonomy): domain Bacteria; phylum Bacteroidota; class Bacteroidia; order Bacteroidales; family UBA7960; genus SKVR01. Next base: position 92,992 of record JBKBSF010000014.1, read on the forward strand.
GCATAATGGGCATGAAAGAAAATGTAGACCCCCCGCCATTATTGCGGATATCGATGATCAGGTTGGGCATAGTTTCCAGATGGTTGCGGTTGGCTTCCACCAATGAGTCGATGGGCAGGGCATTCCACTCTGCAAAGGTGCCCATCTGAAGATATAATGTGCTGTCTGACAATTTCCGGCTACTCAGTGCAGGAGTACGCCCTCCCTGTGCAACAGAGCCATGGCGCACCCAGCCATTGCCCAACCTGTTAGGCGAAATAGTATAGTTTACATAATAAGGCTGGTGGTTGGCAAAGTACATTACGCCATCGAGCCGGTCGTCAGCAGTGCGAACCAGATCAATCTTTACCTGGCCGGAGCTCCAGTTGGGATTTCTACTGTAAAGGGTAATGCCGGCATACTCACGAAAACCCTTATGGTCTTTAATAATGGCAATCTGGTAGGTGGAGTCTGGGGTCCACCAGATCCCTTCTATACCCGTGCTGTTTTTAAGTGTTTCGATCTTATCGGGCGAAATGTAAGCCATTTCTCTGCTGCCAATAATCTGTTCTCTTGCTTCTGTGGTTAGTGCCGACCAGTCCAGTGTTGAACCAAACTGAATATGTTGATCGCGAAAAAACCCAATGTATCTGCCAATATACAATACACATTCAGCATTGCCTGTGGCTTGTTCGGCCTTCAGGCTGAGTTGCTGGGTAAAAGAGTTGTATTCGGCATAGGTCTTTTCATTCACCTTATCAGGATAGCCCGGGTAATTCTCTTTTAGAAACTGCATGATAAAACTCAGTTCATCCTTACAATTGCATTCCTGTGCCTGTACTGGGAAAGCGAGCAGGACAGCCAGGATTTTGGCGATAACTATTGATTTCATCTGCTTATAATGTGTGTCAAAATATTTTGTCATGGCTCGTTTTATATTTTTCTTCTCCACTTTTAAATGGTCTCTGTTTTAAGCGGCGGGGTCATTTTAGAGTGGCCCCGTCGCCTGCGTTCTGGCCGTGATGGGGCGACTTCCAGTCACCCCGCCACTTTTTGCATTACCTGCAGCGGGCTTCCTCCACATAGGTGCCATAACTCACCCAACTATCGCCATAAACCGAGGTATAGCAAACCTCAAGACTGATCTTTTCATTCAGGATGTTACCCAGGAGGTATTCTACTGTTTGGGGTTCTGAAACACTCAGTAAGGTAATGGTTTCGCCAGCCATCACCACAAGTCCTGGCCACACGGAAGAATAAGTAAACGGGCTTCTGAGAGAATCCGGAACCAGATTCATCAATTTCTCCATCCCTTCAATCTCTTCCCCATCAAAGGTCAGACGAACCTTTGAGATAATTGCCGGCCCTATTCCTTTGTTAATCATAGATATTCTCAGGTGATCCGGGCTCCACGAAGGGCCGTAGCTCAGATAAGGCCATACCGACATTTTTTGCTGCTGCTTCATCAGGTTCGACTGGTAGATGTACACAAACAGTGTTGACATACTTATAAGTATGGCAAATACCGCAATAAGCATTTCGGGCTTGATGAGTTGTTTTTTGGGTGGCTGGGTTTGCTTCATAAGTAGATTTTTTGGAGGGAAATCATTCGAAAAAAAACCGGGGTATCCGTGGGTTTCAGAAACTATTTACAGGGGTTGCCCGAGGCACGAATACATAAAAATCAAAACCAAAGACCATATCTCTGATGGGATGGAGCAAAGCGGGGTTTACTCTGGAGCGCAAAGGACGCATATCCAGTAGTATCCAGTTATCTCCATCGGTTTTGCCTTCCAGGGCTTTCAATAGAACAGCAGGCATGGAGGCCGTACGATCAAAAGCCTGCGGCGGACCAAAGGCTTGCGCTGCCATACCTCTTAAGCCCACAACGTTGATATGCAGCGAATAAGATCCATTTATTTCCGCCAACTCAGAAACCATATTGCCGATATCGTATTGCTCAAACTTGGACAATCCTCTCGACATATGCCCGGAACCAAATTTCAGCAATACCCTGGGCATCTCTTCGGATCTGACAGCTTCCCGGTAATACTCCATAAACTTACTTTTCATCCATCGAGAGCGGTTTCGGTTGTTTTCATATTGCTTTCCCTGAAACCAGAGCATATAGATATCCTGCGATTTTTGAATACCGGAAATGATCCTATGGGTCTCTTGTTGGGGGTTATCTGCAAAAGCCATCTTCAGCTTTTGATAATCGTGGGGAGAAAGAGCAACCATGATGAGTTTGCCCGGATCACCTGTTTGTATCACTTCATCAAACGCTTGCCGCGCACGGTCGAGGTATTCCTTTGCCGTATGGCGGCTTTGCTCATCGTGAGCCAGTTCGGCCAAACGGGAAAAAAGATAGCGGGGTGCTGCCATGAAAACCTGGTCGATACCCCACAACCGGGGCTTACCATCGGTAAGCTGCGCCAATGATTGTTCAAGAAACTGAAACTCTTCCACCCAATTGTAGAAGGGCACACTCATGGGGAAAGCCTGGTTAAAGGTTTGGAAAGCTGATTTCCCGTTGCGGGCAAGTTGTTCAAGCCTGGAGGCCATAAACGGATCGGTTTCTATACACAGGTAAGAGAAACCGGCCTTTTGTGCTTCCCTGAAAAGGGCACCGGAGAAATCGGGCACCTCCCGGATACCGTGTTGCTCGCCAATAAGCACAAACTGGGCTCCAATTAGAGCCTCAACCAGTCCACTGCCACCTTTCAACAAACCCTCTTCTACACGCAGCAAATGCATCTGAGCTTGCAACTCCTTGATAAGGATACTGTCGGGATCTTCTGCCTTGGCCGGCATTGATAAAAACAGAAGAGTAAGAAAAAAAACAATCCGGGTGCTATTCAGCTTCGTGGTAAAGGAAGGATTAGTTTTCAATACTATCATCTGGTATTGTTTTGAGATACAATCAAATTTTCCATGGGTAAGCCCCATCAGACTCATACATCCTCAGAAATACCTTACGGCTCTTATCCTTGCCAGAGTTGCTTTATCGATTCCTGCAAGGGTGTTATTATGAAATCCTCGCACAATGGCCAGGTTCTGGTCCAACTGCGAGGACGACCAGTAAAAATCGCCGGGAAAGATTAACTTACCCGACAAATGCAGATTTTCGTAGATTCTTGTAAGTTCATTGGCACTGGGTAAAAACCAGTCGGAGTTGCCATTGAGGGTAAAATTCAAGGCTCTTGCTGCAGCGATATCAGTGAAAGGACAGGCTGCTACGATAGCCAATGAGTTGGACAATCCAAATCCGACAAAAGAATAGACATCAGGAATAAGCAGTCCTGCACAACCCCAGGCATAGGTGCCCGGAATATCACTTTCTGCTACGATAATTCCGGAGTTTCTACCCTCAATGTATCCATTATCCAATGGACTGAAGATGTAGGCCACCACCCCACCCTGCACAGGGTCGCCCACCACTACCTGGGTAATAAACTCAACATCCTGGCCGTAACCCACCCCCACCTTATTGGTGGCATAGGCCCGGGCATAGTAGCGTGTGTGAGGCTTTAAACCGGATATATCCACAGTAAAGAAACCCGTGCCGGCTTCTCCTCCGGTCATAATCAATTTACGCCCTGTGGTAGGCTCAGGAAGGGTATCAATTACAAGTCCGAAAAATGCGAGATTATCAAAGGTTTCATTGATGAGTGTACCGCCCCCTTTGGCAGTGGTATTGGTTATCTCTGTGATGGGAAGGGTTGAAACTTCCGGTACCTTTTCATCCTCCTTTTTTGAGCACGAAATCATTGCCAGGCTCATAAGGATGAAAACTACCAGGCTAAAAATGCGGGGTTCAGAGTTCTTCATGGCTAAACGGTTTTTGCGGATTACAGTTTATCAGCCCAACAAGGGATTGCTATCCTTTAATTTAGCAATTATTTCGACAGAAAAACTGCGGAAATCACTTACTACGTCAAAAACTGTCGAGCCACCACAAGAAAAAGCGGATCTGAAAACACTGGAATTGCCGCCCCTACTCTGTAAGGGAGAACCCCGGGTCATCCATATCCACCAGCTCTGCACTTTCCTTGGGCTTAATGCCATGACCAAATTTAATGGCCCATTGCTTGGTAAACTGGGCACCAAACAATAGGATCATGGCCACATAGGAGATCCATATCATAATCAGGATCAGCGATCCGGCAGCGCCATAAATGGAAGCCGGATCAGCATACTGAAAATAAAGGCTCAGTCCATACTGCCCCAACCCGAACAACAGTGCTGTAATCAAAGAACCTACCCACACCGAGCGCCATCGAATGATGGCATCGGGCAATATCTTAAACATAAGGGCAAACATTACGGTAAGCACCACAAGAGAAATGCTCTGGCTGAGCAGTGTCATAAAAGGGGGGAACAACTCCGGCCATTGGCCCCGAAGCCACGATCCAAGCATACTGAGCAGGGAGTTGACTACCAGCGACAGCATGAGCAAAAAGCCAATGACTAAAACCAGCCCAAAGGAGAAGAGCCTGTCGCGCAGATACTTCAAAAAAGCCTTCCGGGGTTTGGGTATTACTCCCCATACATGGTTGAGTGACAGCTGCAATTGATAAAAAACTGTTGTGGCCCCAAAAAGCAAAAATCCTATACCTGCCCAAAATGCAAGACGTGAGCTGCCCGGATCGGCAGCATTTGCAACCATGGTCTCTATAATTCCTGCTGATTCAGAGCCAATGAGGTGCTCAATTCGTACTGACAGCTCGTTGGAAACAGCCTCTTGTCCAAAGAAATAACCTGCCATCACGATAATGATCAGCAACAGGGCGGGCAGACTGAATATGGAGTAATAGGCCAGTATGGCACTTTGCCTCCAGGGATTGGCCTGGTCCCACCGGAGGGTGGTTTCCTTGATCACCCCCCACAAATCCCTAAGAATTGTTATTATTTTTCTCTTCATCTGCATTTTTTTTATATTAACCAGTGTTTTTATTAGCTACATTTGCAAAAGCATCCTCCCTCAATGTCCTTTTTCACCCACATAATGAAGACTACAAGTTAGGTAATTCCCTACAGACCACCAACCCAGGACAAAAACCAGAAGCCCCCCCTCCCCCATGCTTCGCTGCATCTGACTGCAATGTCAGTACACTATCTTATTTATTGCTTTTAAAACAGAGAGATCCAAATCGAGCATGATTCGTTAAACTCAGCTGCACTTGCGGGAGAGCTCAACGAAGTAAAACAGGGATGACAATCATCATGCGGGTTGCATCCGGCCAAACCATTTAAAATGTTCAGAGATGAAAACAAACAAACTGATTATGGTGGTCCTGACGGGAGTATGGGTGCTGTTTGGCGCCTGCTCCAAAGACAAGGACGAACGAGACGATTTTGTGGGCACATGGAGCACACAGGAAACCTTTACCTTTGGCCAGGTTTTCACCTACAATTACAATTTCTCCATTACCAAATCAACTGCCGAGTCAAACAAGATTCTGCTCAACGGATTTGGAGATGAATCAGGTGTTACCCTGCAGGCTACGGTGTCTGGCAGAAGCTTTACCATACCACAACAAACCATTGTGATTGATGCAGAGAGCATGGGTGTAAGCGGATCGGGCACACGCGACGGCAATCGCCTGACCTATTCCTATACCCTCACTACCCTGGAGTTTTCCATCAACATCAGCGGTACGGCAACACGGCTTTGATTCTCAAAACACCAGCAAACTGATTATCAACCTGTACTTTTCAATCCACCGGAGAGAGCAGTGGTGATCATAAGTAGTTTGTCGAGCAAATATTCGTTGGTATCTTTCTGCTCCTCCTGCAATGCCCTCCATTGTTGCAGGTAGTGGATATGTAACTGATGCAGGCGATTAAGGGCCTTTTTTCTGCGCTCTATATTGCTCAGGAGGCTTTGTCGCCTGCTTTCGGATTCTGTGCCTAACAGTTCGCGGATCAGTTCGATGGCGCCTGCATGTTCTTGCACAATGGCACTGCCAAATTCATTGCGTATACTGCTTTGCTGCACCAGATCAATATATTGCTGCATCAATTGCACATCGGCGTTGAGCAGGTTGGTCTCCATATGTATAAGGGTATACCTGAGGAAAGGCCATTTATGGGCAAATGCTGCCAGTGCCTGGTAGCTTTGGGGATCTTCCTTTTTGAGGGTGGAGAGGGCATAGCCTGCACCAAACCATGCGGTAAGGTTGAACCTCGACTGGTTCCAGCTGAAAACCCAGGGGATGGCCCTGAGATCGTTGAGGGTGCGTTGCCCGGTGCGACGGGCAGGACGCGAACCTATACGGCTGCGCTCCAGCAGATCTATGGGTGTTGCCTGTGAGTAAAACTCAATAAAATCGGGCTTGCGAATCAGCTCCTGGTACTTTTGTTGTGCCAATTGGGCCAGCTTGTTAAAGGCATCGAAAGGATAGTCGGGTACCTGTTTTACATACAGGGTATATGCGGTTTGCAGTGCAACCCCCGAAAGCAACATTTCCAGGTTGTAACTGGCATTGCACAGGTTGGCAAACTGCTGGGCAATGGTTTCGCCCTGCACCGTAAGCTTGATCTGACCACTTACACTTCCCTGGGGCATACTTTCCATAAACCGGTGGTACTTACCTCCTCCCCGGCTTATGGTGCCTCCAATACCGTGAAAATAGCGCAACAATGTATTATGCTTATCGCCCACCTGGCTGAGTTGTTTTTCTACCTGGTAAATATTCCACCGGCTGGCCAGGATACCGCCATCCTTGTTGCTGTCGCTGTAGCCCAGCATAACCTCCTGCAGGCTTTCGGGCATCGGACGGTTTTTGTAAAGCGGATGCGACAGGTAGGCATCCAGTACCTGGTGAGAGTGCTTGAGATCATCAATGGTTTCGAACAATGGCACAACCTGTAGGGGAGAATTCTGCAATCCCAGCTCGCGAAGGAAAAGATAAACCACCAGGAGGTCGCTCAATCCACGGGTCATGCTCACAATCAACGACCCTATGCCATCATAGCCATAGGAAACGGCATGATCGCGGATCACCCTGTAACATGCCAGTACCTTGTCGGCTTCGGGCCCCACACAAACTCCCCCAACCACAAAAGGACGATGGCTCTGCAGCTCGCGGCTGAGGAAATCAATTCGTTTTTGTTCGTCCCACTGGCTGTATTGCCAGTCTTCGAACGATGCGGCTTTCAACAACTGCTCCACAGCCTTTTCATGGAAATTGCTGTTCTGGCGTATATCGAGCTTCACAAGGTGAAAACCAAAGCATTGCAATTGCCGCTCCAGGGGAAAGAGTTGATCTTCGATGATACGTTGTGCCCCGATTTCGTGCAAACTTTTGCGCAACACCTGCAGATCTTGCTGCAGCTCGGCAGCACCAGCGTAAAAGGGCCCGTCTTCTCCCCGGTTTATGGTATTGTACAATTTGAGTTGCAACAGGTTTACATATTGGCGCCAGGGCTCACGTGGGTTGCGCCCCATGGCGTTCAGTCCGGCATCGCCCAGCTCCGATTGCAACCGGCCAATGGCATTATGAAAAAAGGAAGGGACCGGATTCTGGCCATCGGAAAAGCTCAATCCACCAGCCAGGCGGCTGAGTTTTTTGCGGATCAGCTCCAATGCGGCCCGGCGGTGCTCCAGCAATGTATCACGGGTAATGGCAGCCGAAACCAGCGGGTGCCCATCGCGATCGCCCCCTACCCAACTGCCAAACTGCAACAACGGAAACTGCTCTGGTGCCGAGAGCTTCTCAGGGGCAAAGCCCATGGATTTCCAGGTGTATTTCAGGCGAAGGTCGTTCATGGCCAGCGCCTTGGGGAATACCCTGGTAAAATAGTGCATCACATTGTTGCGCTCCGACTCCAGGTCGGGCTTGGTAAGATGCACCTCGCGGGTACGCCACCAGCGCTCCATTACCGATTTTATCTCATCATCAATGGCTTCGCGCTCCGAGGGCGACCACATCTGGTTCTCCTTCTTCACCAGCAGCAAATACAACTGGCGGTGCAGGTCGAGCACCGAAACCCGCTTGGCCTCGGTAGGATGGGCCGTAAGCACAGGCATCACCTTTAGCCGGGGCAATACCGCAGCAATCTGGTCCTGGTTAAGGCCCTGCTCCTGCAGCCTTCTGAAGGTTTCTGCCCACGAACCCCGTATGGCATCCATGCCCTGGTTTTTCTCCAGCTTACGCCGGAACTGCACAGTAGCATTCTCTTCTACCAGGTTCATGAGCTGAAAAGAGATACTCAAGGCCTGAATCAGCTTCTCGTCCTGCCCGTTAAGGCCGGGCAACAATTCCTCAAGCTCATGGGCAAGCGGCAAATAGCGGGCAATCTGCTCCTCTCCCAGCTGAGTGAGCACCTCTGCAAAAGAATGCAACACCTGCTGCATATCCTGGCGAATCTTTTCCAATCCGGCAGCCTCGATCTGCTGCTTGCTTAATCCATTGTGTATCATATCAGACATAAAATCTCCTTTTCAAAAACGTTTATAACCACGGGCAAACCCGCTGCAAATGTACAAAAAACGGGGGAAGGAGGCAAGGGGGAGGAATGTAAATCCCTACCCTTAAAACCCCGGGAGACTATGGGTTTCTAACGAATAAGGAGCAGGAGTTCGCAGGGAGGGTTAAAACCCAGGCACAGATCCAACCCACTGTATATCAATTCGGAGTATTTTTTTGAAAGAAAAAATAATTACGACACTAGTTGTCGAACTCTATTTTTAATTTTAGCCCGTTGGCCAATTTGTTTTTTCTTTTGGTGTTAATAAATTAAATCAAAAGCATATGGGCGATAATGAATTTATTGTATAAATTGCGGGGGGAAAAATGGGAACAAAAATAAAGTAAATAAGACCGGTCATCTTCATTAATCAACATTCTGTTTTTCTGGCATTAACACAAAATATTGCTATAATATGGTTGAAAACTAATCAGCATAATTTACAATTTCATAATTCAGTCAGAGGATTATTTGAAGCAACGAACACAATCATTTATCAAAAGATACAATTTAAGTTATGAGAATTCATCTTACAACCACACCATCAAAAACAATTGTTCCATTCAATTACCAACCTGTTCTGACAGGCACCATGCACAAATGGCTTGGAGACAATCCTTTTCATGATACCATCTCATTGTATTCGTTCTCCTGGCTCAATGGAGGCGAAATCACAAAAAAAGGAATGCAATTCCTAAATGGGGCATCTTTCTTTATAAGTGGATATAATCCGGCGTTTGTAAAGGAATTGGTAAATGGTATTCGTAAAGATCCGGATATTGCCTTTGGCCTGAGCGTAAATGAAATTATGATCCAGGAGGACCCACAATTCGGGCATGAAAGGATATTTCATCCAGGCAGCCCCATTTTCATCAAAAGGAGTATTGAAGGAAAAGATTATCATTATACCTGGGAAGATCCAGAGGCTAATGTATGTTTAACAGAAACCCTTCAACACAAACTTCGCAAAGCAGGTCTTGACGACAAAAACATAAGGGTAGGGTTTGACCCCGACTACCGCAATCGAAAAATCAAGACCATCTATTACAACAAAATTGGAAATAAAGTAAACATGAGCGCCGTAAAAATCACCGGCTCACCCGAACAACTGGCTTTCGCCTGGAATGTGGGCGTGGGGAACTCCACGGGGATTGGTTTTGGGGCGTTGAAATAAAAACAAGAAATTATGCAATTATTCATTGTAAAATATTCAGGTCCTTTTGGCTTTATTAAACCATGGACTGCAGTAAGAGATGAGGAAGTATACAGCCAGCAATTCCTTACACCTTCAATTGTTGCGGGTATTGAAAGAAAGCTTTTCCCTGAATTGTTGAAAGAAGAATGGGGAATACATAAAATCAAAGGCCATAGATTGAGTTATGCTCAGATATCTCAGCAGCAAGAACAAACCCAGGCGCGAGGCTGGAATGAGAAAGGCAGAGGTGCTAATAAAGAGTATTCCAGACCTTATGCGATTCTAAAAAGAGGAGTTCTGATTAATCCTGTTTTATTTTTAGCTTTCGAGAGCGAAGAGGATGCAATTTTAGCCTCTACCCAGCACATTTGTCTTGCCAGAAATGAAGATATCCTTTATCCTGATCCATTGATTAGAAACACCACAAAGGAAGAGTTTGAAAACAATGATGAATTATACTTTGGTTTCGAGTTGGTTTTTGAGAAAACTGACAATTCCTTTCTGGTGGGTTACAATCGACTTAACAATAACGAACCCATGTATGGATGGTTAAAGGTGGTTGGAAATCCTGTAAAAAGTGCACATTGATGGTAGTTTGCGAACATATCAAAGCTAAGGGAAAACCTGAGTTTACACCATTGCATACTCATTTGCAGCATGTAAGTTTGGCCATTGAAAAAGCTGCAATTGCTTTTGGGAAGGATCCTGAAACAGCAAAACATGGCGCCATCCTGCATGATATTGGAAAGGCCAGCCCAATATTTCAGGAAAGAATTTCACCAGATTACCAAAGAAAGGAGGGAGAAAAACCCTACCGACATGAGCTGGCATCACTGTTTTTTCTTTCTTTATTTGATGAACGAATTCATATTCCTTTGGTGGAGATGGTTGTTGCTCATCACAAATCTCTGGTCAACGATCCAAAACAGAAAGGTATCCTGGACCTTGAGCAAAATTTTGAAGATGTTTTTGCTATCCACAAAAAAGACTGGGAAAAATGGTCGAAGGATGCGATGCTCATTCTTGCAGCATTGGGAGTTCCAACAGATATAATTACAGAAGAGAAGGCAGAAGAGAATTATTACAAAGCACTTGATATTTCTGAAAGTCTCGTAAAAAAGCAAGGCTATTCCGAGTGGAAAGGACTACTTGTCAATGCCGACCACTTTGCCTCAGCACTTATACACGAGACAGAAAAGCAAACAAAAAGATTATTCAAAAAACCTGACTTAAGATTTTTCGAAAGGCAACACGAGCTTTATCCCCTTTCTACAATCAGTGCTGATGCACCCCAGAAACACACAATGGTTGTTGCATGCACCGGAGCCGGGAAAACTGATTTTCTTTTCAGAAGATGCAAAGAAAGAGTGTTTTATACGCTTCCCTTCCAGGCATCCATCAATGCCATGTATAACCGTGTGCTAAAAGATCTAACACCATCGAACCCAGACATTGACATCCGGTTATTACATTCCGCTTCAAGTGTAGCTATTAAAAATGGCCGAACAACAGAGCGCGTCCTTCAAGGAATGATGGGGTCTTCGATAAAAGTTCTTACACCACATCAGATTGCAGGAATTATTTTCGGCACAAGAGGCTTTGAAGCAACACTACTGGACCTGAAAGGTAATGACATAATCCTTGACGAAATTCATACCTATACTGAGATTTCCAGAGCCATTGTAATTAAAATGGTGGAGGTACTCAATAGAATAGGATGTCGGCTGCATATAGGAACTGCAACCATGCCTTCAGATCTCTACAATAGAATTTTAACCATTTTAGGAAAAGAAAATGTATATGAGGTCAGTTTGTCCAATGACCAGCTTGATGAGTTCAACAGGCACATAATTAACAAGCTGAACCATTGGAAAGATACTGACAAGGTGATTAATGAAGCCCTGACCGAAAATAAAAAAGTATTGATTGTGTGCAACCGCGTACAGTCTTCTCAGGAAAGATACAATCATTTCAAGGAGCTATTTCCGGAAATACCAGCACTACTGATACATAGCCGCTTTAAAAGAGGCGACAGAAACCTAAAAGAACAATTACTCATTGGCCTGGATAATGAAGGCAACTCTACGTACCAATTCAATACATCTGATAAAGCATGCATTGTGGTAGCCACACAGGTAGTTGAAGTAAGTCTGGACATCAGCTTTGACCTGATGATTACAGAAACAGCACCTTTGGACGCCTTGATACAAAGATTTGGAAGAGTTAACCGTAAACGAACTCCCGAAACCATAGGAAAATATAAACCAATTTATCTTATACCACCACCCGAAGATAAAAAAGAGGCACTTCCCTATGATCTTGAAATCTTAAAAAGCAGTTTCGATGTGCTTCCTGATGGTGAAATTCTAAAAGAAAGAGATCTGCAGGAGAAAATTGATAAAGTTTTCCCCAATGTAGATATAATGAACATTGAAACACATTCTATTTTCAAGCAAGATGGAACCTTTGTATTGGATTATCTGACGCATAGACCAAAGTCGTATCTATTGGAATTGCTGGAAATTGACAGTGTAAGCTGCATTCTTGAGTCTGATTTTGAGAATTATACGAATGGCTACTTCGAACAACGGCTTCAGCTCGAAATCCCCGCAAGATACTGGCAGGTAAAAGCTTTTCCTCAATGTGAAACAGGAAACAGGCCTTTTCTTGTACCCAACCATTCTTACAACATAGAAACAGGTTTTCATATAGAAAAAGCAAGAGAAAAATTTAACCCAGATAGCAACTTTTTGTAAAATACAGAGCACAATGATAACTGTAAATGTCGGCAGGACTTTTTTAAAAGCCTGGAATGAAAAGAATAACAAACAACTTAAGGTCGAAGAATTCTTTAGGCAAGAGTATGTGGAGGTTTTTTATAATCATCCAAAATATCTAATGCCTGGATATAATTCTCCTTTGGAAAACCCAAAAATAAGTTGGAAAAACGGGGAAAGACCAAACCCACAGCAAAGAGCAGAAAGGATAAAGAAAACTATTGAAAAAATTAAGTCAAATCATTTAGATGCGAGTGTAGCTATGGGTTTTCCAGCATCTGACATTGATGAATTTCAACCTACTTCAGGCTTAATTACGGATATGGCAAGCCCTTATAGTATTGATGATAAATTTTTTTCATGGATAGGAGCAGGGTTGGCTTTGGGCGTTTCAGGCGGGTTGTATATCCTTTTTGATGATCCTGAAATACTATATAAAACCTATGAAGGCTGGAAGGTTTATCGAAAGTTTTTAAATGACTCTACCCTTGAGAAACTGGTAGGCAATAAGATAACCAGCTGGAACGGACAGTGGTTAAACTATACATTCAGCAATTCCTATAGAGAAAATCATGATTTTGCAACCCTTGACAATCTGGGAATCTTCAAACACGATAAAACAGAAACAGTCATTGAAACTGTCAAATGGAGCAGGCTGTTTTTCAATCTCTCTAATCATTACCCGAATCAGACGATTACAGGCTATGTATTCGGTTTTGGGCAGATGAATAAAACCATGGGGTTTTATCCATTTCTATTTCAACATGCACGAAAACCGATTTTCCTTTATCGTAAACTATTTGGAGAGAATGCTGCGATAGATGAAGCTAATCAATACGAAGACTTATTTGGCTTAGACATTAGAAAAGCATGTGAATTAGGGGCTTTTGGCATTCAAGCATTACAACCACCTGATTTATTCAATGATATTGCCAATGATAAAAAACTCGAATTAATCAAATTTAGAACCTATAAAACCTGGTTATTAGCTATGATAAACAAAGAAGAAACCCTAAAGCTTACTGGTGATTTAGCCGAGCTTTTACTCGCCTTTAGAGATGGTTCAAAAGGAACCGATAGAAAAGCATTAATAGAAAAAAAACTATTTCAATCCGGGAAGAAGAATTTCTTAAATCACTTCGAAGAAATCGTTATTGCTATGCCTGAGAAAAAGGAGATGCTTAAGAGTTTTTCTGACAAAATCTTTTACATGGACATTGAAGAATTCGGGTATTTCCTTGCCTTACTAAAACTGGACTACAGATATCAAGATAATTCATAAACGCAAAAAAGAAAACATGAAAACGATTTACATCAGAACTTTAAAGAAAGTTGACCACTCTGTATTTAGTGTTGATAAGGGTCAAAAAATATATTGGGATAACCAGTTTAGCAGAAGACCTTTACCTTATGCCAGTGGTCAACAGTTAAAGCGTTCAATTATTGAAGCATTTAACACTGAATTAAACGTTGTGCCTTCTCCCACTACTTTTATTTCCAAAGTTGCAAATAAAAAAGGAACAATTGAATTTGATGGCGAGGGTGAAGTTTTTGGCACTTGTAACCCCAATGATGCAGACCAGTTAATCGGAGGCTGGATGAAAGCTGTAACGGGTAGCAGAGTATATAAAAGAAGAAGCCCCCTTTCAATATCCGCAATGACTGCATTACATCCACTTTTGGCTGGCATTAACGAAGAAAATATTACGTTTGACAGGAAGGAGCGGGGAAATACTGAAGTCATTGTAAAAATAAAGGATGGAAATGCCTATAGAGAATTATCAGAAGATGAAATTGTACAATTTCTTGAAAATCGAGAAAAACATACAAGTCTTACAAGTAAGTTTATCCAAGATCAAAAGCGAGCCACGGGCCTATTTGTGCAGAATATTGCAATAGATTTACGTCGACTTTTTTCAGTGACAATAAACTCTTGGGAGCCCGAAATAACCAATGAGACATTAATTAACTTAAGAGAAGAAGGGTGGATTGAAAGTGAAAATGTTTTCGGCAAATGTCTTGTAGCCCCGAAAGAATTAAGAGAAAGGCTTATTCCTGCCCTTGCACATGCTATCATAAATTGGACAATTACTTCCAATCAATCCAGAACATTTAGCTTGATGGAAACCCTTGCCGTTTCTATAAGCGATAATGCCAACAAAATTGCCGGTAGCATAAGGGCAAAACTCAGCCTGGAAGAGGAAAACAAGGCCATCCCCATCATTGAAGAAAATTTGGCTGGGGTAGAAACATTTGTAACTTTATCTGCAGCAGGTTATGTACTTACCAAAAAGGAAACTGCCGATGCACTGGATAAAGCAGAACAGAGCCTTATTGCTAAAATGATGGCTTTTGATTATGAAAACCAGATTTGAACGAGAGAGATAATCCATTAATTCTATCTGGCAGCCATCTTCAGTGTTTCTGAAAGATGGCTGCTATTTTCCGGGCTGTAAGATGTTCCATCCCTACGGGATTTGCAACCATTTGCGCCTTTGGGATCCTATACACATTCCGTCACCACGGGACTGTTGCATCTTCTGGCATATACGGGTGAACCCCGGAGGGGTGGCATGTTTATAGAAAAACCACAGAAACAGAAACCATGAGTTCCGTAGGAACGAAACAAACACGATCTTTGATTTTAGTGATTATGATGTTCCATCCCTACGGGATTTGCGACCATTTGCCCCTTTGGGATTCTATACACATTCCGTCCCCACGGGACTAATCGCGCACAGGGTTTCTGCACAAAACCCCGGAGGGGTGGCATGTTTATAGAAAAAACACAGAAACAGAAACCATGAGTTCCGTAGGAACGAAACAAACCCGATCTTTGATTTTAGTGATTATGATGTTCCATCCCTACGGGATTTGCAACCATTTGCGCCTTTGGGATCCTATACACATTCCGTCCCTACGGGACTATT
>JBKBSF010000015.1:0-106472 GCA_046291875.1 Bacteroidales bacterium
GATGTCTGGGCGAAGTAGACTTTACTGTTGAAGAGCCCGCAGTACTGGAAGCTTCTGTGGAAACAGGAGAAATCCTTTGCTTCGAAGGCACCACTGCTGTTGAACTCACTGTAGGTGGCGGCACCGCTCCTTATGTACTGAGCGACAACAACAGCGACTTTGCACTGGATATCGATGTGGCTGGCACCATTGAACTGAGCGGACTGTCTGCCGGAGAATTCTCCTGGACAGTAACCGATGCCAATGGCTGCACCGTACTGGTTGAGTTTGAGCTCACCCAGCCCGAGCAACTGGAAGCTGAAGTAACCTACGAACCCATTGCATGCTTCGAAGGCACTACCGACGTAACGGTAACTGCCACCGGTGGAGTAGGTCCTTACCTGCTGTACAACGAAAGCATAGCTGAAGAAAACCTGGTAACTGAGTTCGACGGATCGTTTACAGTTCCTGGACTGGGTGCTGGCGAATACATCTGGTTCGTGGTAGATGCCAACGGATGCGACACTCCTGTGGAGTTCGAACTGGTACAGCCCGAAGAGCTTACCGCTTCCTTCATTCTCGATCCTGAAAACATCCTTTGCCACAATGGTGTAACTACCGCCATCGTATTTGCCGAAGGTGGTACAGAGCCTTACTTCCTCTATGATGGTGATGTGCTTGTTGCTGAATTCTTTGGCTCATACACAGTAATGGATGTTGCACCCGGATCCTACAGCTGGACTGTTACCGATTCTAAAAACTGCGGACCGGTAGCCATCGAGTTTGAACTGGAAAATCCCGATCCAATTATTGCAGACGTAGAAAGCACTCTTGATATTCTCTGCTTCAACGACAACACTGGTGAGATCCATGTAGTTGCCATGGGAGGCACAGGCGCGCTTACCTACTCTCTCAATGGCGGAGAACCCCAGGACAATGGTTCGTTCTACAACCTGTTTGCCGGAGACTATGTGGTAACTGTTACTGATGAGAATGGTTGCTATATAACCATTGATGTGGAACTGTTGCAGCCCGAAGAGCTTACGCTTGATATCTTCGAAATAGTTCATGCTACCGGTGGCCAGCACAATGGCCAGATCTGGGCCAATATCTTTGGCGGCGTAGGTCCTTACAATGTATGTCTGCATACCGAATGCACCCTTGACGACGATGGTGAAGATCAGCCTGTACTGAAATCTCAGGGAATGATGTACTGGGGTCTGCAGCCTGGCTGGTATATGATCACTGTGGTAGATCAGAATGGATGCGTTGTTATGGAATGTGTAGAGATTATCAATGAAGAAGAAGATAAGATCGATGACGAAGCCCTCACCGATAACAACTTTGTTGTTGCTGAGAACACCTACGTTTCAGCTTATCCCAACCCCTTCAGGAATAATGCTACCATCGAGTTCCAGGTAGTTCAAACCCAGCATGTATCACTTGAGGTTTACAATCTCATTGGAGAACGCGTAGCTGTTCTTTTCAATGGTGTTGCCAATGCATACGAAACCTACAAGAAGAATTTCGATGCCGGAGCACTGCCCAATGGCGTATACTTCTACAGGCTTACTCTGGGAGACCAGGTATTGTTCGACAGAATGATCCTCTCCAGGTAAATCCTGAAATATAATCTGATTACCGGAAGCCACCTCAGCAATGGGGTGGCTTCTGCTTTCAGATACAAAATGTTAACTCAGGTTAAGGTCTGAAGTATGCCTGTTTATTCTCTGCATTTTTTTATTAGCTTTGCAGCTTAATTGCAATTATGGCACGTCAGGAAGAAATTGTCCTTGGGAGACGCCTTAAAACCTCCTATATCTCAACCGTTGTAAGCATTACACTGGTGCTCTATGTACTTGGGTTGCTCGGCCTGATTATTATGCATGCCCATAAACTTTCAGAGCATGTAAAGGAAAATATTGGTTTCTCCATAATTCTGATGGACAATGCCAGAGCAGCGGAGATTTCTCACCTGCAAAAATCACTGGATGTTTTCCCTGCAGTGAAATCAACAGAATTTATCTCCAAAGAAAAGGCTGCAGAGGAGCTCATTGAAGAATTGGGAGAGGACTTTGTTGAGTTTCTGGGTTACAATCCATTGTTTCCCTCCATAGAGGTACGGCTTTTTGCGGCCTGGGCCAACCCCGATAGTCTTGCTGTTTTTGAACAGGAGGTACTCAAAAGCCGCATTGTAAAAGAGGTTGATTATCAGAAAAATCTGGTGCATATTGTCAATGAAAATGTCCGGAAAATCGGATTTTTCCTGCTGCTGTTCAGCGTGCTGCTTATTGTAATTGCGTTCACTCTGATCAATAACACTATTCGGTTGAGTGTTTTCTCCAAAAGGTTTCTAATTAAAAGTATGCAACTGGTGGGGGCAACTCAAACTTTTATCCGAAGGCCATTTGTATTAAAAGGAGTTGTGCAGGGGATTGCCGGAGCAGCCATTTCCATTTCCCTGTTGCTGGCATCGTTGTATGCTGCGCAACAGTCAGTGCCGGAACTTGTTAATTTTCAGGATATTCAGATGATGTTTACCCTTTTTATACTGGTTCTTGTGTTGGGAGTTGTAATAAGCTGGATATCAACCTATTTTGCAGTAAGGAAATACCTTCAGATAAAAACAGACCAACTGTATTTGTATTGATCATAGTTGTTGATTTTTAATCGTGCAGAGAAAACCCCAATAAGGGAAACATAATTGCTCAATGCCTGCAGGTAACTCATTTTGAGGCTGCTATACCATCAGGAGAAAGATGTCCAATGACTCATAACCTACACTTAAAAGAAAAAGAACAGACACCAGATACATTAAAGATAAATACTAAACAACTATATACTGATGAAGAAGCAAGAACGTACAGACTTTTTGTTCGACCGCAGCAAATACAAACTTCTTATAGCAGGTCTTTTGGTAACATCCGTTGGCTTTTTGCTGATGGTTGGAGGTGGTAGCAAGGACCCCAACGTGTTCAGCTATGATATTTTCAGCTTTCGCCGTATTACCCTGGCGCCGTTTATGGTATTGCTGGGATATGGCATACAGATCTATGCTATCCTGAAAAAGAAAACTCCCGAAAAGCAATAACCGGTTTTTTTAGACCTGTCTTTTACCGACAACCGGAATGATCTGTAGTTTATCAATTAGAAGAATTCATTATAAAATGCAAGTTGCCAGAAGCAATAATCTGCTTTAAAGAGTTTATACGAAGGCAGGCACTGCCTCCATGTTGGCGCATAGAAAAGCGCTGTACTTATGCGCTGTTTGGCTTGCATTTTCTTAAACCATTACTATGAGTTGGATTGAAGCTTTGATTTTGGGTCTGTTGCAAGGATTAACAGAGTTTTTACCCGTAAGCAGCAGTGGGCACCTTGAGTTGGGTTCTGCTCTTTTCGGTCTCCATGAAGAGAATTTAACCTTTTCGATTATTGTTCACGGAGCCACCTTTCTTAGTGTATTGGTGGTATTTCGTAATGATATTTTCAACCTGATTGCCAGTTTGTTGAAGTTTCAATGGAACAATGAAACCAGGTTTATCCTGCTGCTTCTTGCATCTGCGGTGCCTGTAGGATTAACAGGTGTGTTGTTTAAGGATCAGATTGAAGGTTTATTCGGGGGAAACATCCTTTTTGTGGGTTTTATGCTGTTGGTTACTTCAACCCTTTTATTACTGACCCATTTTGCTGCGCCCGGAAAAAAAGAGATCAATCTGCGTAGGGCAATTCTTATTGGCCTGGCCCAAACCATTGCCATTCTTCCCGGTATCAGCAGAAGCGGTGCTACCATTAGCACAGCTCTCTACCTTGGTGTGGATCGCGAGCAGGCCACACGATTTTCTTTCCTGATGGTACTTATCCCGATTTTTGGTGCAACCTTTCTTGAGATTCTTGATCTTGCCAAAACCTCTGAGCCATCGCAAATAGCCGTATCATCGTTGGTGGTAGGTGCTGTAGCAGCATTTGCTTCGGGGCTTATTGCCTGCAGCTGGATGCTTCGGATCGTGAAAAGAGGCAAGCTGGTATATTTTTCCATCTATACCGCACTGGCAGGTGCTGCTGCCATAATTGTAGCTCTTGCCTGGTAACCACCGGTTCAGGTTTTTATTTTGCCATGGGCCCTGGCCCGCTAATCTACTTGCCCATTGATGACTGATACCCAAACCATAGCTGAGGTTTTTTCCAGCGGGAGTATATTGTTGATAGACAAACCATTGAACTGGACTTCCTTTGATGTGATCAAGAAAGTGAAATCTTTGCTCAGATATCGTCTGGGGCTGAAGAAAATCAAAGTGGGGCATGCCGGCACCCTGGATCCTTTGGCTACCGGATTGCTTATTATATGCACCGGAAAAAAAACCAAGGAAATCGAAAAGTTTCAGGCACAAAAGAAAGCGTATACCGGTTCTTTTTTCGTTGGGGCAACTACACCCTCTTCTGACCTGGAAACCCAACCCGATCAAAACTTTCCCACTGAGCATATTACTCAGGATCTTTTAGCGATGGCTTGTGAGAAACTTTCAGGCGAAATTCTCCAAATACCTCCGCTTTTCTCCGCCAAGAAGATCGAAGGCGAAAGGGCTTACAACCATGCCAGGAGAGGAGACGATATTGTTTTGGCTGCCAATAAGGTATGTGTTCATCAGTTTGAACTTACAAGAATAGCATTGCCTGAAGTTGATTTCAGAGTAGTATGCTCCAAAGGCACTTATATCAGGGCTCTGGCCCGCGATTTTGGGCAGGAGGTACAATCGGGGGCCTACCTTAAAAGTCTCAGAAGAACCCATATTGGCGATTTTTGTGTGGATAAAGCATGGCAGATGAGCCACCTCGAAGATTTTTTCAGGGAAGAAACCCCATGGCAACTGCCCGATTTCGAAAACCCCTGCCAAACAAAATAACTGGCTATCTGTAAATTAATTGCGAAAACTATTGACTTTCGCCCCCCGCTTGTATTATATTTGCACGCCTTTCCAAAAACAATCTCTTGAAATGGGTGTTTTGCAGTTAATTGGAATTTCATTTACCCCTCTCTGTTAATAATGAAAATCCATCCGATACTCCTTGCCTGAACTTACAATAGAGCATATTTTTAAAATAATTATACAATGAAGTTATCAGACTTTAAATTTAACCTTCCCGCTGAACTTATCGCCGAACGACCTTCTGAAAACAGGGATGAATCCCGCCTGATGGTTTTGCACCGGTCAACGGGTGAGATCGAGCATAAAATGTTTCGCGATGTACTGGATTATTTTGATGATGGAGATGTGATGATCATCAACAATACCAAGGTATTTCCTGCCCGGCTGTATGGAACCAAAGAAAAGACCGGCGCCAAAATCGAAGTGTTTTTGCTGCGCGAGCTGAACAGGGAAGCCCGTTTGTGGGATGTTCTGGTGGACCCAGCACGTAAGATACGAATTGGGAATAAACTTTATTTTGGAGATGACGATAACCTGGTGGCCGAAGTAATTGACAACACCACATCACGCGGTCGTACCCTTCGTTTTCTGTTTGAGGGCACCTACGATGAGTTTAAAAAGACCGTAGAGTCTCTGGGAGAGACTCCATTGCCCAAGCAGATCCGCAGAGCCGTTGAGCCTGAGGACAAAGAGCGTTATCAGACCGTTTTTGCCAAAAGAGAAGGTGCTGTGGCTGCCCCTACTGCAGGGATGCACTTTAGCCGCGAACTGGTAAAAAGACTGGAGCTCAAAGGAGTTTCCTTTGCCGAAATTACACTCCACGCAGGGTTGGGAAATTTCCGCAGTGTAGATGTGGAAGATCTTTCCAAGCATAAGATGGATTCTGAGCAATTCATGATTGAAGAAAAAACAGCCAGTATTGTAAATGCTGCCCAGGAGAAAAGAAAAAGGGTTTGTGCTGTTGGTACAACTACCATGCGTGCCATTGAATCTTCTGTAAGCATATATGGACAGCTCAAACCCTTCGATGGATGGACCAATAAGTTTATCTATCCTCCTTACGATTTTAGTGTAGCCAACACCATGATCTCCAATTTTCACACACCTCAATCTACCTTGATGATGATGGTTTCTGCTTTTGCGGGTTTTGATCTGTTGATGAAAGCTTACAAAACAGCAGTGAAGGAGAAGTACCGATTCTTTACCTATGGAGATGCAATGTTGATCCTTTAAAGTGGTATGCTGCCAAAATATGTTATCATAACTGCAGGTGGGGCAGGGGTAAGGATGAACTCACCTCTGCCCAAGCAGTTTATGGAGCTGCTTGGTAAACCTGTCTTGATGCATACCCTTGGTGTTTTCCTGGAATACGATGCCAGTATCAGGATTGTATTGGTTTTGCCACACAAGCAGATGGAATACTGGCAGGAGCTTTGTCGTAAGCATACATTTCACCATCCGATTGTGCTTGAATCCGGTGGCCCCACCCGGTTCCATTCTGTAAAAAACGGACTTAAACACGTGCCACATGAAGCTCTTGTAGGGATACACGACGGAGTACGTCCGCTGGTTTCTCTTTCAACCATTGCCAATGCTTTTGATATTGCCGGGCGGTTTGGAAATGCCATTCCGGTGGTGGGTGTCAATGAATCGGTGCGTATGGTGGAAGGCCCTTTCAGCAAAACAGCCGATCGCTCTCGGGTTAAGCTTGTGCAAACACCACAGTGTTTTTTGGCTTCGCAGATTAAAGAAGCTTACCAGGTAAATTACCATGAGCATTTTACCGATGATGCCTCAGTACTTGAAAATGCAGGCCATAGGGTTTATCTCACTGAGGGGAATCAGGAAAATATTAAAATTACCACCCAGGCCGACCTTGTGGTGGCAGAGGCTCTTATTTCAAAGAAGAGACAGGATCTACACCCTTAACGGCATATACAAAATAGAAGCTGGGGAAGATAAATCTCAACAAAGGCCTCAATCCAAACCTTAATTTATCAGGAGAAGCCCATCTCTCCGATTGAATAATTTTCCAGCCACTTTTCTCCAGAAGCCAGTCAAATTGCCGGGCTTCAAACTCATGGTAATGTCTGTCCCACGGATTGTTTTGATCCCAGTATGCACGGGCAAACCACACTTTCAGCGGGACACTGCAAACCAGGTGCCCTTTGGGGATTTCGCGAAGGATATTGAAGGGTGCCATCAAATGTTCGAATACTTCGAAAGAGGTGTAGCACTCCACTTTATGGCTTTCAATTACAGAATGGTATTGGGTGTCGAAATCTTCACCACTGGTGTTGTATACGGTGTATCCAAGGCCTTGCATCTCCTTGCTGAGCAAATTAGGGGTGCCCAGATCCAGAATGCGATAATCTGAAGGAATATGCTGCTGCAGAAATGCAAGTGTTTTTTTGTACCGCAAATCTGCGGGGATGTTGCTGCTCATGAAAAACGAGTTGTTGGTTAACTACTGGGGTTCCCCTTTCAGGGTTGCAGAGGTGCACGACTGGATTTTTACCATCACATAATCGCCGGGCTGGAAACCTTTATCTGTAAATACGACCATCTTGTTCTGGCTGTTGCGTCCGGATACCCGGCTGCTCGATTTTTTGGATTTTCCTTCTACCAGCACTTCAAAAACTTTTCCTACATCTCTCTGGTTGCTTTCCAGCGACAGCTGATTTTGCAGGTCAATGATTTGTTGCAGCCTCCGGGATTTTATTTCTTCGGGCACATCATCTTCAAACTTATCGGCGGCTGTTGTGCCGGGGCGCTCCGAATACTTGAACATATAGGCAAAATCAAATCCCACCTCCTGCATCAGGCTGAGGGTAAGCTCATGATCGGCTTCGGTCTCTCCACAGAAGCCTGCAATAATATCGGTTGAAATGGCTGCCTGGGGCACCAGTTTTCTGATAGATTGTATCCTTTCAAGGTACATTTCCCGGGTGTACTTCCGGTTCATTTTTTTGAGTGTGGCCGAGCTGCCCGATTGTACAGGGAGGTGAATCGACTTGCAAACATTGGGGAAACGGGCAATCACTTCCAGCAGCTCATCGGAAATATCTTTAGGGTGCGAAGTGGCAAAGCGTACTCTGAGCAACGGATTAACCTGTGCAACAGCTGCAAGTAATTGTGGAAAGCCCCAAGGTGTTTCGCCTTCCTGTTCAAAATGGTAGGAGTTTACATTTTGTCCCAGAAGGGTAATCTCGCGATAGCCCTGTTCGAACAGACTGTTTGCCTCCTCAAGAATGCTGATGGGATTGCGGCTTCTCTCCTTACCCCGGGTGTAAGGAACCACACAATAGGTGCAAAAGTTTTCGCATCCGCGCATAATGGAAATGAAGGCCGATACACCGTTGCTTGCATAGCGAACAGGGGTTATATCGGCATAGGTCTCTTCTGCCGACAGGATAACATTAACGGCTTTTTGTCCACTTTCCACATCCAGTAGCAGTTGAGGCAGGTCGCGATAGGCATCAGGCCCTACCACCATATCAACCCTTGAGCCCGTTTTACCCTCTTCGAGAAGTGAGGTTTTAAGGCGCTCAGCCATACAGCCCAATACGCCCACTACCAGGTTAGGGTTTTTCTTGCGGTAGGTTTGCAACTGCTTGAGCCGGTTGAGAACCTTTTGTTCTGCATTATCGCGAATGCTACAGGTGTTGATGAAAATTACATCTGCATTTTCGGGTTTGTCTGTAGCCAGGTAACTCTTTTCTGTCATAATGGAAGCCACAATTTCGCTGTCGGAAAAATTCATCTGGCATCCGTAGGTTTCTATATAGATCTTCTTTTCCAAAGTATTAGTCAGAATAATTTGTTAATTTTATAAATGAGCATTAAACAGCAAAATTACCAATTTTTTGCTCCCTCCCCACCGTAATTTTGCTGCCATTAAATGCCGTGCTCCCGGGTTGGCTCTTGCCCGGTTTGGAT
This sequence comes from Bacteroidales bacterium, assembly GCA_046291875.1. GTDB lineage: Bacteria > Bacteroidota > Bacteroidia > Bacteroidales > UBA7960 > SKVR01. The sequence continues at coordinate 8,844 of JBKBSF010000015.1, forward strand.
CTGGCACTGCAGCTTCTGGAAAAGATAAATTGCAACAGCCGGCAATCATGGTTCGCCTCTTTTGCAATCATTTGCCCAAAGTAGCGTTAGTAAACACAACAATAAAAAATTAGGAGCTATCTGTCGCTAAAATCAAACCTTTATGAGGGGTTGAGGTTTCTATGCAAAGATTCTGTTATCGTTAGTTTTCAAATTTATTGAGTAGTTTTGCAAGCTTTTAGAGCAATTATTAACCTGAAAGAATTATGGTGAAGAACCTTGTAATAGTAGAGTCGCCTGCCAAAGCCAAGACCATTGAAGGGTTTCTGGGGAAAGAGTTTTTGGTAAAGTCCAGCTACGGGCATGTGCGCGATCTGTCGAAGACCAACCTGGGTGTAGATATTGAAAATAATTTTCAACCCATATACGAAGTATCCGATGATAAGAAGGCGGTAATCAATGAACTGAAAAAATTGTCGAAGCAAGCCGAGATGGTTTGGCTGGCAACGGATGAAGACCGGGAAGGAGAAGCCATTTCATGGCACCTTGCCGAGAGCCTTAATCTGGATGATGCTAAGTATAAGAGGATTGTGTTTCATGAGATTACCAAAACTGCCATCCAGAATGCGATCAAAGAACCTCGCATGATCGACAATAACCTGGTAAATGCCCAGCAGGCCAGGCGTGTACTCGATCGCCTGGTGGGTTTCGAGTTGTCGCCTCTGTTATGGAAAAAGGTGAAACCTTCCCTGTCGGCAGGCCGGGTGCAATCGGTAGCTGTAAGGCTTATCGTGGAGCGTGAAAGGGAGATTCAGGATTTTAAGGCTACCAATGCTTACAGGGTAACTGCCGTTTTTATTGCCGAGCATAATGGGCAGCCCGCACTGGTAAAGGCAGAACTCCCCCAGCGTTTTCAAACCCGCCAGCAAGCGCTTGATTTTCTTGAAAAATGCCTTCAGGCAGAATTTACCGTGGAGAGCGTTGAAACCCGACCCGCCCGCAAATCTCCCGCAGCACCTTTCACTACCTCCACTTTGCAGCAGGAAGCAAGCCGCAAGCTGGGCTTCTCTGTATCGCGAACCATGACAGTAGCACAAAAGCTGTATGAGTCCGGGAAAATCACCTACATGAGAACCGACTCGGTAAACCTTTCAGATACCGCCATCGGCATGGCAAAGGAGATGATTGAGAGAAGTTTCGGTAAGGAGTATGTTAAAACCCGCCGCTACGCAACCAAAACAAAAGGGGCACAGGAAGCCCACGAGGCCATCAGACCTACCTATATGAACGTGCCCGATGCCGGAAGCGATGACTCGGAAAGAAGACTCTACGAACTCATCTGGAAGCGCACCCTTGCCTCACAAATGGCAGATGCCCTGCTGGAAAAAACCAATGTATCCATAGGCATTTCCAGAGCAGATGAAAAATTCATTGCCACTGGTGAAGTGCTCAAATTCGATGGATTTCTGAAGGTATACCTCGAATCTACCGACGATGAGGATGATGAGGTGCAGGAAGGAATTTTGCCCCCAATGCAAAAGGGTCAGATACTGGATCTCCAGGAAATGGTTGCGCAGGAGCGTTTTACAAAACATCCGCCACGCTACACCGAAGCAAGCCTTGTAAAAAAACTGGAAGAACTGGGCATCGGACGCCCCTCAACCTATGCTCCTACTATTTCCACCATTCAAAAAAGGGAGTATGTAGTGAAGGAAAGCCGCGACGGTGAGAAAAGAGAGTACGATTACATGGTTTTGAAAAACCAGAAAATATCTCAGACCCGTAAATCGGAAATTACCGGAGCGGAGAAGAACAAACTCTTCCCAACCGATATTGGAGTAGTGGTAAATGGTTTCCTGATGGAGTATTTCAGGGAGATTATGGATTATAATTTTACAGCCAGTGTAGAAAAGGAGTTTGATGAGATTGCCCAGGGCATGAAAGAGTGGAACAAGGTGATCAGGGAATTCTACTTCCCTTTCCACAACAAGGTTGAAAACACCCTTCAAACGGCTGAGAAATTCAGTGGCGAGAGGTTGCTGGGGCAAGACCCCAAGAGCGGGAAAGATATTATTGCACGCATCGGGCGTTTTGGGCCTATGGTGCAGATCGGACATGCCGATGACGAGGAAAAACCCCTGTTTGCCGGTTTACGCAAAGACCAGGGTATAGAAACCATCACCCTGCAGGAAGCACTCGATTTGTTTAAACTCCCGCGCACCGTTGGAGAGTATGAGAATAAAGTGGTGGTTGCTGCGGTGGGAAGATTCGGACCTTATCTGCGGCACGACAGCAAATTCTATTCGCTGCCCAAGGATGTGGATCCGCTTACGGTAGAAATTGATCAGGCCATTGACATCATTGAAGACAAAAGAGAAAAGGACCGTCAGAAAGTGATCCGTGAGTTTGCCGAAAACCCCGACATCAAGATACTGAAAGGGCGCTGGGGTGCTTACCTGAGTGCAGGAAAGGAAAACCATAAACTGCCCAAAGACAAGGATCCCGCCAGTCTTTCTCTGGAAGATTGCCTAAAAATTATCAAAGAAGGAACCTCAACCAAGAAATCACGTACAACACGAAAGAAAGCATCCCCCGGCAAAAAGAATTAATTTCATTTTCGTAGTGTTATGGAAATTGCTGAATTTTTCGTTCCTGTTGACGTTCAGAAACTGATCCTTCCCGATAAAACGCACCCGCTGTTGCTGGGAAATATCATAAACAGCTACCTTACCGATAGATCTTTTCCTGCCCTGGAGGGTATGGACATTGCCATTATCGGGGTTAAAGAAGACAGAAATGCTCCCAACAATGAAGGATGCGCATATGCACCCGATTTTGTGAGGAAATATCTGTACAATCTTTTCCAGGGCCCATTTCGGGTTAAGATTGCAGACCTGGGCAACATCAGACCCGGCGAAACCACCGAAGACACCTATTTTGCTGTACGCACAGTGGTGGCACAATTGCTCGAGATGAGGATTGTTCCCCTTATCATTGGAGGCAGCCAGGATATTACCTATGCCAACTACAGAGCCTACGAAAGCCTGGGTCAGATAATCAATATTGTATCGGTGGATGCCGCCTTTGACCTGGGGTTGAATGAGGATAAGATCAGCAACCGGAATTATCTCAACAAGATCCTCACCCACCAGCCCAACTTCCTGTTCAATTACACCAATCTGGGTTACCAGAGTTATTTCGTTGACCAGGATGCTGTAGAGCTGATGCAAAAGCTCTACTTCGACATACACCGACTGGGGCTGGTGCGCAAAAACCTGGAGGAGGTTGAACCCATAGTACGCAATGCCGATCTGCTTACTTTTGATGTTACCAGTATACGGCAATCTGATGCACCCGGCAATGCCAATTCATCGCCCAATGGTTTTTATGGCGAAGAGGCCTGTCAGATCATCCGCTATGCCGGTTTGAGCGATAAGCTTTCCTCTATCGGGTTTTATGAGCTCAATCCTGCTTTCGACAATGGAGAGCAAACAGCTCATCTGGTGGCCCAAATGATCTGGTATTTCTTTGAAGGGTTTTACAACCGCAAAAAAGACTTCCCCGATCGCCAGCGAAAAGATTCTACTTCCTATGTGAAGTATGTGGTGTCGATGGAGGAGTTCGAAAACGAGATCACCTTTTATAAAAGTAAAGTGAGTGATCGCTGGTGGATGGAAGTGCCGTGCCAGGGGTTGCAGAGCAAATACGAACGGCAGTTTTTGGTGCCTTGCTCCTACAGCGATTATCAGGATGCATGCAACGAAGAATTGCCAGAGAAATGGTGGCAGGTATATCAGAAGTTTATGTAAAGCCACCGGCTTTTGAGGGAAACTTATTTACAGGGTAAACAGAAATTGCAACACACAGCTTTTATTTGCAGAAAAGTATTACTTTTAGGAGCTATTTAACATTTTTAAATACCTGAGATTTCCCCCGGAAGAAAACAAGTAATATTACGGATATGGTTCTGAAGGTCTATTGATAAATTTGTAGACCCTAAAAGTGAAAACCGCTTTTTGCAAAACTTTGGGAATCAAAAAGTTCTTTGAGGTATTGGTTTCGAAAATTATTAACAGCAGGCTGTTGATAAAAAATTTATTGTATTTTTACACTCCTGAAAAAATCGCCTGAAAAATTTGACAATCATTCAATTTTTGCAGGTTTTGTGCGTTGTGAATTGGGAAATTCAAACAAGAATGTAAATCTGTAAATACACTTACACGAATGAAAAAATACAGCATCGCTATTTTTTTTGTTTTATTTCTGGTATTCTGCGATGATGTTCAAGCACAACAGGAACCCCAATTCAGCCACAACATGTTCAACAATATGGGGATCAACCCTGGCTTTGCCGGTATGCGGAGTGCCATATGCGCAACCGCACTGGCCCGTCAGCAATGGGTTGGTTTCAAGGATGAAGAAGGGACGCGCCTAAACCCGGAAACCTATAGTTTTACCGTGGATGCGCCCATCTCATTTTTAAGAGGTGGATTGGGTATTGGGTTTTTGCAGGATCAGTTGGCTTTTGAAAAAGCCCTGGGAATAAAAGTTGCCTACGCCTATCATCTGGATCTGGATGTGGGGCGGTTAGGACTGGGAGCCCAGGTGGGCTTTCTGGATAAAAGGTTTGATTTTTCAGGCTTTAACCCACTTGTTCCCAACGATCCGGCACTTACAGGTTCAGGAGAACAATCACGGATGCTCATTGACATGGCTCTGGGTGCTTTTTACCAATTGGATGACAAAGCCTGGGCAGGACTTTCGGTTAGTCAGCTTACCCAAACCCGGAGAGATATTGGAGATGGTACCGCCGAATACGGCTTAAAACGCCACTTCTACCTGGCTGGAGGCTACAACTACAGCTTAAACCCATCTTATGTTTTCAGCCCATCGGTGCTGATTAAATCGGATCTGGGAAGTGTGCAGGCAGATTTCAACGGGCTTATTACATACAATAAACGGTTTTGGGGAGGCGTTAGCTATAGGCTGCAAGATGCTGCTGTTGTATTTTTGGGACTAACTTTTGAGCAAATCAGTATAGGGTATTCTTACGACATTACCCTTTCACCACTGGGGCGCTCAGGAAGAAGCTTCGGCAGCCATGAGATCATGCTGCAGTACTGCTTTGATCTGGATCTGGAAAAAGTAAGGCAAACCCACAGAAATGTGCGTTTTCTTTAAAGAAAAGGGGAAATCCGAATGAAATTGAAACCAAATATTTCGTATTACGTTAAAAAAAATATCAGACAAGAATAGAATAGTAAGTGGTCATAAAATCAGGAATTAACATGAAAAGGTTATTGTTTATTGCTTCATTGGTCGTTGTATTTGCCAGTTGTGATCGCTCAGGCCGCGGTCATCTTACCGGTGTACAAAATCGTCCTGACGGCTTTTATGCCGATCCTCCCGGAATGGTTTACATACCTATGGGAAGTTTCAATATGGGACCCTCCGACCAGGATATAGCCTATGCACAGAATGCTATTACCAAAACGGTATCGCTACCGGCATTCTACATGGATGAAACAGAGATTACCAACAACCAGTACCGCCAGTTTGTATACTGGGTTCGCGACTCTCTTGCGCACATGTTGCTGGCCGACATCAATGAAGATCACCTGATTCTCATGGATGAGTTTGGTATGGATCTGGATCCCCCTTTGATCAACTGGCGTCAGCGTATCCGCTGGAACGGTGAAGAGGAAAGGGAAGTGCTGGATGAACTGTTCTTGCCCGAGCATGAGCGATTCTTCCGCAGAAGAGAAATCGATACACGTAAGCTTATCTATCGCTATCATATCATTGACCTGAATCGTGCTGCCCGCAGGGAAGAAAGGAATACCCCACGTAACGAGTTTGTGGTTGAGTATACAACCCATGTATATCCCGATACACTGGCCTGGATTCATGATTTCAGCTATGCTTACAATGAACCCATGACCCAGCAGTACTTCTGGCACCCCACCTACGACCACTATCCTGTTGTGGGTGTCAACTGGATGCAGGCAAGAGCCTTCACCATCTGGAGAACCAACTTCCTTAATAATTATCTTGCCAGCCGTGCACGCCCGTATGCTCAGGAATTCAGATTGCCCACCGAAGCTGAATGGGAATACGCTGCCAGAGGCGGTCTCGATCTGAACCCCTATCCATGGGGAGGTCCTTACACCCGCAATATGGACGGTTGCTTCCTGGCCAACTTCAAACCTCTCAGAGGTAATTATGTTGACGATGGTGGTTTCCAGACAGTTATTGTAGGGCACTATCCTCCCAACGATTACGGTCTGTACGACATGGCTGGAAACGTTTCAGAATGGACCATCAACGCATGGGACGAATCCTTCTACAACTTTGGTCATGATATGAATATGCACTATCACTACGAAGCAAGACCCGATGACCCCATTACCCTCAAGCGCAAAGCCATCAGAGGCGGGTCATGGAAAGATGTAGGCTTCATGCTGCAAGTAAGTACCCGTGCCTACGAATACCAGGATACTGCAAAATCATACATCGGTTTCCGTTGTGTGCAAACTTACCCTGGAAGAGACAGAGCAGATGGTCGCAGAGCTTCCAATGTTTATTAATCCGTTGAAAACTCCTAAGAAATTTTATTTTACAAACCACAATTTGAAACACTATGAAATTTGCGCAAACAAAGGCATTTAAGAATTTCATGTCTAAGCTTTACGGATGGGGTGCCGCCCTTGTAATTGTTGGTGCACTCTTCAAAATCCAACACTACCCCGGTGCAGGTATTATGCTTACCGTAGGTCTTGGAGTGGAAGCGCTTATCTTCTTTTTCTCTGCTTTTGAAAAACCCCATGAAGAACCCGATTGGACCCTTGTATATCCTGAACTTGCAGGAATCGATACCGAAGAAGGAAAAGCACGTGATCCCCGTGTTCCCCAGGGACAAATCACCGGAGGAATTCAGAATATTACCCTCTCCAACAACCTTGACAAACTGCTTGATGAAGCCAATATTGGTCCTGAACTGATTGAAAACCTTGGTAAAGGTTTGCGTAATCTGAGCGACAATGCTTCACGCCTGGCAGAGGTTTCCAATGCTGCCATCGCTACCCAGAAGTATATCCAGAATATGGAAGTTGCATCCCAGTCGGTACTTGAACTCAGCCAATCGTACAAGAATACCAACGAGTATCTTAAGCACGATTTGAGCCTGGCTGAAGAGTATGCCAACAGCCTCCGCAATACACTGGGTTCCATGAACCAGTTAAGCGAAACCTACAAGGAAACTGCTGTTACTGTAAAAGAAAACCTTAAGTCTTCTGTGGAATACAATGAAAGTATCAAGAGCATTACCGGATACACCAACGAACTGGCTGCCAACTACGGCAAGAGTTCTGAGTTGTTGAGCAAAACTGTTGATGCCCTCGAAAATTCTACCATGCAGGGGTCAAGATACACAGAACAATTGCAGAAGTCGGCTCAGAATCTCGAAGCCCTCAATGCAGTTTACGAGCTTCAGCTGCAGGCATCAGACACTTACTATCAGAATACCGGAAAAATGCAAACTGCTGTAGGTAGCCTGGTAGAGAATCTGAATGAAACCGTAAGCAGTACCGAAAAATACAAAGAGGAAATGGCAAACCTTACACGCAATATCGCCGCCCTCAACAATGTATATGGTAATATGCTTTCAGCAATGAATTTCAATGCTCCCCGCTAATAGGAAGTAATTGAGCACAATTGTAATCTTGAATTCGTTTTTTCATTAACAGAACAGGAAAACAAACACTATGGCAGGAGGCAAACAAACCCCGCGGCAAAAACTCATCGGTATGATGTACCTGGTGTTAACGGCCCTTTTGGCCCTTAACGTATCCGTAGAGGTACTCGATGCCTTTGTACTTGTTGACGATGGGTTGCAACAAACCAATGTAAACTTTGGCCGCAAGGTTGACATGGTATATGATGATTTTCTAAAACAGCGAGCCCTTTCTGAAGAGAGAGTGGAGCCCCACTTTTCACGTGCGTTTGAAGTGAAGGAGCTTGCTGATAACCTGGTGGGTTTCATCCGGTTGACTCGTGCAGAAATGATCTCACGCATCGATGGTATACCTGTTGAGGCGGCCGATACCATAAGGCTAATCGACATGAAAGCCAAGGACAACTACAGCAGATCTTCAACCTTTTGGCTCACCGAGCCCATGGAGGGTGGCACACCTGTAGCACAGCCCGGAGGCCCTGGCACTCGCGCCCATAAGCTTCGCAGCATGATTGAAGATTTCAAAATCCAACTGATTGAAAAGCTTCCCGAGCAGTTCAGAGACAATATAACCCTTGGGTTGGACCTTGATGGACCCTTCTTTGATAAAAACGGCATGGAAGTTAATTGGCAGTCTGCCATGTTCGACAGGCAGATTCCTGTGGCTGCTGCCACTAATCTGAGTCGTTTGATCACCGAGGTGCGCAATGCTGAGTTTGATGTTGTTTCACAGCTATATTCTGCAATTACTGCAGAGGATTTTACCTTTGACAAAATTGAAGCACGTGTAATACCCAATTCACGGATAGTATTATTGGGCGATCGTTTTGAAGCAGATGTAATTGTTGCTGCGTATGATTCACGCACCCGTCCTGAAGTAGTGATTGGTGGAAGAACCATTGAGGGTGGTCGTTTGAGCATCCCTGCCACTGCCGAGGGCTTACAAACCTATAGGGGTACGGTTCGCGTGGTAGGTCCTCGTGGAACTCAGGAGTATCCTTTCTCTGGCGACTATATTGTACAGCGCCCTTCGGCCACTGTAAGTGCTGATGCAATGAACGTATTTTATATGGGTGTGGATAACCCCATATCGGTTTCGGTGCCAGGTATTGCCAGTGATCGTATTGTAGCCCGTATCAGTGGTACCGGCAACCAGTTGGTGCGTCGCCCTGCAGGAGGTTATAATGTGAGGCTCAACCCCAACCACAACGTTAATCAGAATGTAAACATTACATTGTTTGCACGCCTGGACGATGGTAGCGAAAGAAGAATGGGTGAATCGGTGTTCCGTGTGAAGGTAGTTCCTGACCCGGTTCCTGAAATTGCCGGACAGACCGAGGGTAATATTCCCCGCGATATTTTGGCCGGGCAGCCCATTATTCCCCGCATGCGCGACTTTGACTTCCAGATGAGTTTCCGCATACTTTCATTCAGTATGAACACTACTGTAGCCGGCGACTTCCAGGAGTGGCGCTCAGGTTCCAACCTGCAAACCCCCGAAATGGAGGCTGCCATCCGCAGAGCTTCGCGTGGACAGCGTTTCACCTTTGAAAACATCCAGGCTGTGGGAGACGATGGCAGAACCCGAAACCTGCCACCGATGGTTTTCAGAATACAATAAATTTAAAATATTGGAGGTTTTATTATGACCAAGTTAAGATTTTTGTTCGCTTTTTCTTTTGCTGCTTTCCTGCTCTCTACCGGGCTGAAGGCGCAGGTACTGGAGGGTGCTACCCCCCTGGACGGGATCTATGAAAAAGTGTGGATAGAGGAAAAAAGACCCATTCCGCTGGCCTTTGTAAGAGAAGCCGATGTGTTGTGGAAGAAAAGGGTGTGGCAGGTAATTGATCTGCGCGAAAAGATCAATCACCCCTTGTATTTCCCCAATACTACCATCGACGACAGGCAAAGCTTGATGCAGGTATTGATTACCTCGATCAATGAAGGAAGTATAAGAGCTTTTGAGAACGATGAGTTCACAAAGCCCCTTACTCCTGAGATGATCCGTAATAACTATGCACGGCAGGAAGTAAGAACCTTTACACGCCCTGATCCTCCTTACGATCAGTACGACTCCTTGATTGTAATTCCTCTTCGTCCTGAGGATGTTACAAAATACAGGATCAAGGAAGAGTGGTTCTTTGATGCCAAACGCTCTGTTCTTGACGTTCGAATCCTGGGGCTCTGCCCTGTCAGGGAAAGAATTGATCCTGCTACCGGCGAAAGCCAGGGAGACCAGCCCTTGTTCTGGGTGTATTTCCCCGAAGCCCGCAATGTACTTGTAAATGCTGAGGTGTTCAATCGTTTCAACGATGCTCAGAGAATGTCTTTCGATGATCTCTTCCTGCGTAGAATGTTTAATGCATATATTTACAAGGAAAGCAATGTGTTCGACAGACAAATCAATCAGTACATTGAATATTCTCTGGATCAGTTGCTCGAAGCCGAAAAAATTCGCAATGAGATACGCAACTACGAACTTGACCTGTGGGAATACTAAGAAAACCTTTTCATATCTAATTCCAAAGAAAGAGGCTGTCCATTACGGGCAGCCTCTTTCGATTCCTTGAGAAAAATCTTCCTGAGGTATCAGATCATGTTACGGGGGTTAACCCACTTGTCAAAATCTTCTTCCATCACCAATCCGCTTTCCAGGGCAGCCTGCTTCAGGGTTTTGTTTTCCAGGTGTGCTTTCCTTGCTATGCTGGCGGCATTATCATACCCGATATGGGGGTTTAGCGCAGTTACCAGCATCAAAGAATTATTGAGATGTTTTTCAATTTGGGTAATGTTGGCCTGTATGCCTTCCACGCAGTTTTTGCGGAAAGAATCTGCTCCATCGGCAAGTAGCATTGCCGACTGCAGGAAATTGTAAATCATAACAGGCTTAAAAACATTTAACTGAAAGTGGCCGTTGATGCCTCCAATGGTAATGGCGGTATCGTTGCCGATGACCTGCGCTGCAACCATGGTAAGCGCCTCCGATTGCGTGGGATTGACCTTGCCTGGCATGATGGAAGAGCCTGGTTCGTTGGCGGGTAAAGAAAGCTCGCCAAGGCCACATCGGGGCCCTGAACCCAGGAACCGGATGTCGTTGGCAATTTTCATCAGGCTCACTGCAATTCTTTTCAGTGCTCCGCTGGCCTCCACAATGGCATCATGGGCAGAGAGTGCTTCAAATTTGTTGGGGGCTGTTACAAAGGGATGTTGGGTGAGGTGAGCAATTTGTGCTGCCACTTCTACATCAAATCCTTTGGGAGCATTGATGCCTGTTCCCACTGCGGTTCCTCCAAGTGCCAGTTCCGACAAATGGGGCAGGCAATTTTGTAATGCTGCAATACCATGCTCAAGCTGAGACACATACCCGGAGAACTCCTGCCCCAGCGTGAGAGGAGTTGCATCCATAAGGTGTGTGCGACCGATCTTTACAATGCTTTCGAACTCACTGGATTTGGCTGCCAGACTTTCTTTCAATCCCTTAAGGGCAGGGAGTGTTTTTTCCACCACCAGTTTATAGGCTGCAATATGCATGGCTGCCGGGAAAGTGTCGTTCGACGATTGCGATTTGTTCACATGATCGTTAGGGTGCACCTTTTTGTGACTCTCGTCCAGGTTTCCTCCTGCAATTTCGTGGGCTCTGTTGGCAATGACCTCGTTGAGGTTCATGTTGGATTGGGTGCCCGAACCCGTTTGCCATACTACCAATGGGAAATTGCCTTCCAGTTTGCCTTGCAGTATCTCATCGCAGGCTTGTACGATCCATGCCGAAAGGTCGGGGTTTAGTACCCCCATGTCGGCATTCACTATGGCACAGGCCTTCTTCAGGATCGCAAATGCCTCAATGATCTCCGGAGGCATTTGTTCCCGGCCAATCCGGAAATTCTGGATCGAACGTTGTGTTTGAGCCCCCCAGTACTTATCTGCCGGCACATCTACATATCCCAGGGAGTCTTTTTCTCTTCTTAATTTCATATGATCTGTGTGTTTTAGGTTTTGTATATAAATGTAAAAAAAAACAGGATCGGTTGCAAGATTTTGCAGAAGAATTCAGGAGCAACCCTTGCAGATTTTTCTAACTCCGGAGCTGCTTTTTTATGGCAGGCAGATGATGCCGGGCAGCGTTTTCTTGCTATGATCTTGCATTATACAACAAGATTTTCAAAGGATATATGCTGCAAACGCCAAACGATTATCACTCCTTTTTTGCTTCGAATATGCATCCTAAAACCTACTATTCTCACTCTTGCCTCACACAGCCCATACCCCTTTTAATTTTCAGCATGTTGATGCTAAAAGGTGTTGAGCCATCAACAATATATCCTCTGCATTACCGGGTCTTGAATTGCCTGAGAAACCGTATATTTGCAAACAAAAAATTCTGGATCATGGAGACCAATCGACAGCGAAAGATCAATAAACTGCTACAAAAAGACCTTGGGGAGATATTTCAGCGCGAGGCACCCAACTTGTTTCAACGTGCAATGATAACGGTAACGCAGGTAAAGGTAACCCCGGATTTGTCTATTGCTAAGGTATATCTAAGCATATTTGGTGCCGATGCTGAGAGCACTATCAAGCAGGTGCGTGTGCATACCAGTGAAATACGCAAACAACTGGGCCTTCGGGTAAAGAACCAGCTACGCATTGTACCCCAGCTTCAGTTTTTTGTTGACGATAGTCTGGATTACATTGAAAATATTGAAAAACTTCTCAAGTAATTTCCTTTTATGCAGTACGATCCGATAAAGGCTGTGCTCGGCAAATTTTTCAACCGAAGGGTATGGCTGCGCAAACTTTTTTACAGATTGCTTGATACGTTGTTGTTGCGTACATGGCATGTTCATCAGGCATTGCGGGTGTTCTTCCGCAGCAAAGGCGTGCAAGCCAGGGTTTTGGATGCCGGTAGCGGTTTCGGACAATACAGTTGGTACATTGCAAGCCGCAAACCCCAATGGGACATTACCGGTATTGAGATAAAAGAGGAGCAGGTGCAGGACTGTAATATGTTTTTTGCCAGGGCCAATCGTTCCAATGCGCGTTTTGAACTGGGTGATCTTACCCGGTATATGATGCCAGAGCATTTTGATTTGATCCTTTCGGTGGATGTAATGGAGCACATAGAAGAAGATGTAACTGTTTTTCGCAATTTTTATCATAGTCTGAAGCCCGGCGGTGAGCTTCTGATCAGCACACCCTCCGACCAGGGCGGATCCGGTGTGGAGCATGAGCACGACAGCTCTTTTATTGAAGAGCATGTGCGCGATGGCTATTCGCCCGAAGAGATAACCGGTAAACTTCATCTGGCCGGATTTGAAAAAGTTGATGTAAAATACACCTATGGATGGCCGGGAAAGATTTCCTGGAAATTTTCCATGAAATATCCCATACTTTTACTGGGGGTATCACGTTTGTTTTTTGTCCTGCTACCGGTATATTATCTGCTGGTGTTTCCGGGTTGTTTGTTGCTCAATTATCTGGATATAAAACTTCATCATCAACGTGGTACCGGCTTGCTGGTAAGGGCGTTGAAATAACAATGATACGGCTTTGAACTTCCCCTTTTATATCGCCAGAAGATATCTGTTTGCACGTAAGTCGCAGACAGCAGTCAATGTATTAACCCTCGTGGCGGTTGTAGGCGTGAGTTTCGGCACCATGGCCCTGGTGGTGGTGTTGTCGGTTTTCAATGGTTTCGAAAAGCTTATTCTTTCTTTGTTCAATGCGTTTAACCCCGACATGGAGATTCGCCTTGTGGAGGGTAAGAGTTTTTCCATTGAAGATTTTCCTGCAGATCAGATAAGGCAGATCCCGGGTGTAATTTATCTGGGAGAGGTATATGAAGAAACCGCTTTGCTGATGTATCGCGACCGGCAGCATATAGTTAAATTGCGGGGAGTAGATGAGTATTATCAGCAAATAACCGGGCTGGATACCATGTTGCTGGAAGGTGCTTTTCAACTCTATTCGGGCGATATGGCCAATCTGGTGCTGGGGCAGGGGGTTGCCTGGGTGTTGGGAGCCAATATCAACGATTTCCTCAACCCTCTCACCATTTATTTACCACGCAGGGGTAGGGTAAGCGGGCTGCATCCCGCCCAGGCCTTCAACGCCAGTTCAAATTTTGCATCGGGTGTTTTTGGGGTCCAGGCCGAGTTTGACATGGAGTATGTTATTGCACCCATATCGCTGTTGCGGTTTTTGAGCGAATACCCCAATCAGGTTACCTCTGTGATCCTGGGGGTAGATCCTGCGGTCAACCAACGACAGTTGCAACGTCAGATTGCTGCAGTGGCCGGGCCGGAATATATTGTAAAGAACCGCCTGCAACAGGAGGAGTTCCTCTATAAGGTGATGCGATCGGAAAAATGGGCCATTTACCTGATCCTGACCTTTATTTTGCTCATTGCAGCCTTTAATATCACCGGAAGTCTTACCATGCTGGTGCTGGAAAAACGACAAGATATCAGCATTCTGCGAAGCATTGGTGCTTCTTTGCAAACCATCAGGCGCATTTTCCTCTTCGAAGGGCTTCTGATTGGAATTGGAGGTGCATTATTGGGTATTGTGCTGGGCGGGTGGGTAAGCTGGTTGCAGATCCGTTTTGGCATCATCCGCATACAGGCAGAAGGCACTTTTATCATAGATTCTTACCCGGTAGTAGTAAATGGGCTCGACTTCCTGTTGGTTTTTGTTACCGTATCGCTGATTGCACTCCTTGCCTCAGCCCTTCCTGTTCAGAAAATTAATGACCTTACAAAGTGAGGTATAATTTCTTTTTACCTGTTAAAAATCCCCATTAATAATATCCGGACATGGATTTATTGGTATATGTTGGTTTGTAAATATTTTAAATATAGCCTTGATATTGATTTTTTGCGGGCAAATCTTCCTTCATTTTTTGTCTTATAGCAACAATTTGTCTAACTTTGGGCGCATATCAAAGCAGTAAGTTGACAGTCAGAGGAAAAGTCGGCTCTCCGCTGAAAATATGCCATAACCAAAATTAACCTTTACCCAATCAACACATGAAGAGAATATTACTACCTAAAAGGGAAGGCTACTTCCTACCCTTACATTTTCTGGCCATTGCCATCGTTTTAATCTTTTCCCATTCGCTTACCGCACAAACCCGCATTGATCTGGCTGCAGATGTCACCCAGACCCAGGTAGTGCGATCTGATGCCCAGCAGCTAAAGATTGTATACAGCTTCGACCAGATGCAGAGTTTTGATGTGAGAACTCCGGCTGGCGACTTTCATGAACTAATTCTCAGCAAGGGATATTCTGTTGGAGCACTGGGCACACCCCGTCTTCCTGCCGCAAAAGACCTTATCGAGATTCCCTTTGGAGCAGAGGTTGAGGTGCAGGTGCGCAATTTTACCATGCGTGAATATCAGCTGAGCGATCTGGGCCTTACCCAGCGTATTATGCCAGTGCAGCCCTCTTTGCGCAAAGACATGGAGGCGGAAGATGTTCCCTTTGAATATTTACCCGAGGCTTACCTTCAGAATCGTTTTTCTGACCAGGAACTGGCACAGGTAGAGGTGCTGGGAGTATTGCGCGGTATGCGCCTTGCCCGCCTTACCGTGGCCCCGGTTCGCTACAACCCCGTTGCAGGTACCCTTCAGGTGTATAATGATATTGAGGTGGAGATTAATTTCAAAGGCGCTGATGCGCAGCTTACAGAGTATGTGAAGGCGTCCACTTTCTCTCCGTATTTCGATGTGCTCTATTCACAAATACTCAATACACCCGACACTCGTAATGTCTTCGACAATCACCCTGATCTTACCAAGAACCCCATCAAGATGCTGGTGGTATCTCACAGGGAGTTTGAAGCTACTTTACAGCCCTACCTGGAGTGGAAAACCCAGCAGGGCTTTTTCCTCACGGTAGCTTATACCGATGTGATCGGAACTACTGCCGCTGCTATCCAAAGCTGGATCCATGCTCAATACAATGCGGCAACACCCGACAATCCCGCCCCCACCTTCCTGGTGCTGGTAGGCGATGGTTCTAAAGTGCCCGCTTCTGCCATTGGTTCTTCCTCCAATGTGGTAACCGACCTGTATTACGCATCGGTGGATGGCGATTACTTCCCCGAGATGTATTACGGCAGGCTCTCTGCCCGTAACCCGCAGGAACTGCAAAACCAGATAGATAAGATCCTTTACTACGAGCGCTACGAGTTTACCGACCCCACCTACCTTGATAAGGTAACCCTCATTGCAGGGGCGGATGGTTCCTGGAACCCTGTAATTGGGCAGCCCACAGTGCATTATGGCACTCAGAATTATTTCAATGCGGCCAATGGGTTTTCCACCGTAAACACCTACCTGACCAACTATACCGGATGCTACGACAACGAACGCATTTCTGTAAGTCTTATCAATTTTACAGCCCACTGTTCACCCACTTCATGGTCGAGCCCCACCCTCAACGTTATTGATGTGCATAACATGACCAATACGGGCAAGTACCCGTTGGCAATTGGAAACTGCTGCCAGAGTGCATTGTTTAGCCATACTGAAAGTATTGGTGAAGCATGGCTACGCGCAGCCAACAAAGGAGCGGTAGCTTATGTGGGTTCTGCCCCCAACTCCTATTGGTTTGAAGACTTTTACTGGGCTGTGGGAGCATTCCCAATTACGGGTAATAATGGCGGCTATGTGCCCACTGCAGCAGAAACTACCCTGGGGGCTTATGATGCGCCCTTTGTTTCAGACTATCTTGCTGTGGCCGCCCTCAAGTTTGTGGGCAACCTGGCCGTTACCGTGGTAGATGTGATGAATTATCCCAGCCACTCCAGCCCGCTGTATTACTGGCAGGCTTACCATACCTTCGGCGATCCCTCCACCTACATTTACCTGACTCAGGGTAGCGACAATGTGGTTTCGCATATGCCCATTGTGCCTATCGGCCTGGATACTTATACTGTAGAAGCTCTTCCCGGATCGTATGTAGCCATTTCCAAAGATGGTGTATTGCACGGTGCTGCCTTTGTAGGCCCCGATGGAGAAGTTGAAGTGCCAATTGAGCCCATTATGGACGGAGGTGATGTACTTATCGTGGTTACCAAGGCACAGTACAAACCTTATATGGAAACCGTTCCTGCTGCAGCGCTTGAAGGTCCCTTTGTGGTGCTTGGCTCCTATGAGGTTAACAACGACCAGCAGGCTTTTGTATACGGACAAACCGCAACCATACATGTAACGGTGAAAAACGTTGGTGCCGATGATGCTACAGGCATTACAGGTACCCTGTATATCGACAATCCGTATTTCTCTGTAGTGAATACCGAAGCCGTAACTTTCGGCGATGTGGATGCAGGCGAAACGGGCAATACAGCCACCGTACAGAATGCATTTACCATTGCTTTATCTGCAGAGGTGCCCGACCAATACCAGGCAACTTTTGTACTAACCCTAACCGATGGTCAGGACCAATGGCAGTCGAACCTGAGGGCCACTGCTCTTGCGCCTCAGATTGTATTCGAACAGCTAACCATACAGGATAGCGGTCAGCTCAATCCGGGTGTGCTGGATCCGGGCGAATCTGCTCAAATGATCATAGGATTGAAGAATGTGGGTCATGCAGCTACCCAGGAAGTATTGGTGCAGGCTGCCAGCAGCAGCCCATGGCTCAGCCTTCAGCAGCAGGGAGTAACACTGCCTGCACTGGAACCCGCTGCTACGGCAACAGCTTCCTTTGCGGTAACAGCTTCCTCAAGCACACCCCCAGAATCACCGGCACAGATCAACTTTGCTGCCACTACCGGATTGTATACCTTTACCGATAGCCGTCAGATCATTATCGGACAAGCCCCGGTGTATGATGGAGGCGATATCCCCACCACCTTCAACACAGCCCCCACCACGGCACAGAGTGCCCAGGAACCCGGTATCCTTAATGTTACCATTCCGCAAGGTGCTGTAATCACCGGCGTAGATGTGGAGTATAAAATGACAGCACAGGGAGGCGCATGGACCAGTGAGCAGCGCTCATTTATCCGCTGCGTTTCTCCAGGGGGTACCACCGAAAGCCAGGTATATTCAGGCTCTGGAAACTCAGCCGGAACCCAAACCTACAGCCGTACCGGTCTGAATATTGCCAACAATGTGGAAGGCGGTGGAGAGATCACTTTCGAACTTCATGCTTTCCGCACCTGGGGTGGCTCTGGATCCAATACCCAATACAACTTTGTAGGCAACAACACCTGGAAGGTGATTGTACACTACGAACTGCAAGGATACAGCGCTACTTTCAATGTAACCGACACACAAGGTGCGCCTATTGCTGATGCTGTACTTACCTTTGACGGCTATGTTCAGACCCCGGGTGTTTACCATGTCTCTGGCCTGGAAGATGGTATCTTTGACTGGAGTTTGGAAAAAGATGGCTATGACACAAAAACCGGGCAGGTAAACATCGATGGGCAAAATGTTGTGGTGGACGTGGTGATGAGCCTTACCCCCATTACCTACAAGGTGAACTTCCTTATCAATGATAATTTTGGTAACGTGGTGAATGGAGCAACCATTACCATTGGAGGAGATACCCACGATGCAGGTGCCTATTCTATTCCAGGTCTTGTATCAGGTATGCATAGTTTCAGTATCACTCATGCCGACTACCACCCCTTCACTGGTAGTATCCTGATCACCAACCAGGATGTGGATGTGAATGTTACCCTCATTCATATCACCACCGATCTTAATGATGTTGCTCAGGAACCCAGCTTCCTTGTTTATCCCAACCCCACCCGTGGTAAGTTAACCCTGGCAATCAACGGCCACAACAAAGGGTTTACCTATACCTTGAGCAACTACCAGGGCCAGGTAATCCGCAAACAAAGTTGGGATCATACAAATCCTATCGAACAATTTAACATTGATCTTGAGGGCTTTGCTGCAGGAATTTATTATCTTCGTCTTGACTTTGAGAATCATACCCACATTGAAAAAATTGTATTGAAATAAATCAGCACCAGGGAAGACTGAAGGCAAGAAAGTGCCCTTCAGTCTTCCCTTGCTCTAATCAACTTTTCCCTAATTAACCCAAACCACATTATGAAGAGAATTACCTTTGCACTTGTTTTTGTTTTTCTGGGGGTATTGTATCCTGTACTTGCCCAGAGAAGCTGGACCGGCATCAACAATGCTCGTCCTGCACCTGCTGAGATCCGACTGGTAAGCAGCGATATACAGCAAACCACCATTCAGTTCAGTCTTGATGGATTTTTTGAAACCCTTGTGCGCACTCCACAGGGCCTGGAGAATATCATTTCTCTTGACAATGGAGTGCTGATTACTGAGCGCGGTATGCCCGATCTGGCCAAGCTCTACACCTCCATTATCATCCCCGACCTTTATGCCATGGAGGTAAATATCGTGGATGCACAATATGTAGAGTTTACCCAGGTAGCTGTGGCTCCTTCCAAGGGACACTTTACCCGCGATATCCGTCCCGACGATGTACCCTTTACCTATGGCGATGTATATAACGAAGATGCCTTCTGGCCGGGAAATCTGGCACAGTTGGAGGAGCCTTTCATCATGCGCGATTTTCGTGGTCAAACCGTTACGGTTTTCCCCTTCCAGTACAATCCTGTGCAACAAACCCTGAGAGTTTATACCGATATTACCCTGGAGGTAAAATCTACAGGATTGCCCGGAGCGGAACCCCTTGTTCGCACCCGCGATCAGATCCGCATGGAAAGCGAATTTAACAAGATCTACAACCGATTCTTCCTCAATATGCAATCGGCAGAGAAAAGCTATCCTTTGCTCAGTGGAGAAGAAGGAAGTATGCTTATCATCGCTTTCGACAGCTTTATGGATGCCATGCAGCCTTTTGTTGACTGGAAAAGACAAACGGGCCGCAAAACTGTGATGGTTTCCAAAACCGAAGCCGGTGCCACACCTGCCGCCATCAAGGCTTATGTTCAGAACTATTTCAACAACAACGACGATTTTGCATACCTTTTGCTGATTGGCGATGGTCCGCAAATCCCTCCCATGACCACCAGCAACGGGCATTCCGACAATGCATATGGCTTCCTGGTAGGCAACAACTCTTACAACGATATTTTTGTGGGAAGATTCTCTGCCGAAACCCCTGCTCAAGTAGAAACCCAGGTGCAGCGTATGATAGAATACGAAAGAGACCTCAACGAAGCCGACACCTGGCTCGCCAACGGTATTGGTATTGCCAAGAATGAAGGTACCGGGAACGGCCATAATGGTGGAGAAAACGATTATGTGCACATGAATTTCATTCGCGATACGCTTTTGAACTTCACCTACAATGTAGTTACCCAGCGCTACGATGGCAATGTGCCAGGTATTCCCAATACCACTGCTGCTGCTATTTCCGGCGATATCAACTCAGGCTCCGGTATCATCAATTTTTGCAACCACGGTTCTGTAACCGGATGGAGTGTTGCCAACTACAACATCAGCCATGTAAACCAGCTTACGAATGTGGGTAAACTCCCCTTTATCTGGTCGGTTGCCTGTGTAAACGGAAACTTTGTAAGCAACTTCTGCTTTGCTGAAGCATGGATGCGTGCCACCCACGATGGACAGCCCACCGGAGCCATCGGCACCATGATGTCTACCATCAACCAGGCCTGGACTCCTCCTATGACCGGGCAGGACGAAATGGTAACCCTGCTGGCCGAGCAAAGCATTTTTGGACACCAGACCATCAAACGCACCTTTGGAGGTATTTCCATCAATGGTAGTATGTCGATGATCCCTTCCCATGGTAGCTCAGGGATAGAAACACACGAAACCTGGGTGCTTTTTGGAGATCCCACACTGATGGTAAGAACCGCTGCACCTGTATCTTTTGATATTTCCTATAACCCCGTAATCCTGATCGGAACCACCTCTTTCGAAGTGCAGATCGACAACGCCGAGGGCGCTTCTGTGGCACTTACCTATTTCGATGAGGCAGAAGAAAGCAGAGTTATAGTAGGACGAGCCTATGTGCAAGATGGTACTGCCACGGTTGAATTTGATGTGGACATCGCTGAGCCCATGAATCTTACCCTTACGGTAATGGGTTTCAACAAGGTAACCTATATCAATGAGCAGATTGAGGTAATTCCTCCCGATGGGCCCTATGTGGTTTTAGACAGTTTCCAGGCTAACAACGAAAGTGGTGCTTTTGTATATGGTACTACGGTTCCCGTAAATGTTACCCTAAAGAATGTGGGTGTTGACGATGCCACCAACGTATCGGCCACCATCCTGATCGATGATCCTTATTTTACTCTCAATACCGCTGGTGCGGTAAGTTTTGGTACTGTAAACACTGGCGAAAACAACACTGCAACGGTAGAGAATGCTTTCAGTTTTACTGTAGCCGATAATGTACCTGATCAGTATCGTGCCAGCATGGTAATCGAAATTACCGATGGAGAAAGCACATGGCAATCGAACATGCGCTTTACTGCTGCTGCACCCAAACTGGAGTTCCTTGCTCTTACAGTGGTTGATGATGGCCAGCTGAACCCCGGATCCCTGGATCCAGGTGAAATAGCTGACCTGGTTCTGCAGGTGAAAAATACCGGCCATGCCGCCAGTCTGCCCATTAGTGTACTGGCAACCACTTCCAGCCAATGGCTTACGTTTATTCAGCAGAATGCCCAGCTGGATGCCCTGGCGCCCCAGGCCACAGGCGATGCGGTATTTACTGTTACGGCCAGCAATGTAACACCTGCCGAAACTCCCGCTACCATTGATTTTGCAGCTACCACAGGCCAGTATGCCTTTGCCGATAGCCGCCAGATCATCATCGGCCAGGCTCCTGTGTACGATGGTGGAGATATCCCAACTACCTTCAATACCAGCCCTAACACTTCTACCCCTGCAGGCCAGCCTGGTGTGCTTACGGTGACCATTCCCCTGGGTGCTGTGATCACCGGTGTGGATGTGGAATACAAAATGACAGCGCAAGGTGGTGCATGGATGAGTGAGCAGCGCTCCTACATAAGTTGCGTTTCCGAGGGTGGAGTTGCAGAAGCACAGATTACCAATGGTCCTGCCAGCAACAGCGCAGGCACACATACCTACAACCGCACCGGCCTTAGCATTGCCAATGGTGTGCAGGGTGGAGGTGAAGTAACCTTCGAATTGCATCCTTTCCGCACATGGGGTGGATCGGGCACCAATACCCAATACGGCTTCGTTAACAACAACTCTTGGAAGGTGATCGTACATTACGAAATTCCCGGACTGAGTGTTAATTTCGTGGTGAAAGACAACCAGGGCAACAGCATTACCGATGCGGTACTTACGTTCGACGGACAAGTACACACCCCTGGTGTTTACACCGTTACGGGACTCGAAGAAGGTACATTTGCCTATACCCTCACCAAAGCAGGTTATTCAACCATACATGGCGAAGTTGAGGTGGTAAACTCCAATGTGGCCATTGAAGTGATGATGCAACCCGTATTTAAGGTGCAGTTTACTATCGACGATAATTTTGGCAACATTGTAGAAAATGCTGCCATTACCATTGCAGGCAATACCCACGATGCCGGTCAGTATGTTATTGATGAGGTGGGCAATGGGTTCCATGCCTTTACCATCGAACATGCCGATTACCATACCTTTACCGGTAATATCTTCATAAACAACAAAGATGAGGAGATCAGTGTAACCCTTATCCATATTACCACTGATGTGGCCGACCTTGTAGAAGGTTTGCAGGTGAATATCTTCCCCAACCCCACCCGCAATCAGTTCAGTGTAACCCTTCAGGGCGCAGATCAGGGTGCCAGAATCAGCCTTACCAACCAACAGGGACAGGTTGTGGAAAGCCGCACCATAGATACCTTCGCAAAACAGGTTACCTTTAACATGGAAGGATTGGCCCAGGGAGTATACTATCTGCGCATTGAAACTTCTCAGGGAGTTCAGATGCACAAAGTAGTGCTTCAATAAGCCTCTGATTGTATTTGCAGATTTTTGTGCCGCCCCGGATTTTTCCGGGGTGGTTTTTTTATGGGGGGGATCCAATAACGTTTTTAACTGTGCTTCCTTGCGCCCAAATCGGGCAGATGTGTGAGCAGTTTCTTTAGCGATGACTGCCAAACTCACGGAGCTACTTCCAGTCACCCTGCGAGTAAAGAGGGAGTTTGAAAGGGTTCAACCATAATAGCCGTAGTTGCAACCTACGGTAAATGATACAGCAGCAAACACGCAACCCTGAAGGGGTTCAATAAATTTGCGTGATTTTTTTTGGAGGGTATGATGTATAGCCCGCATAGCACAATTTCATTTTCCTAAAGCTTGCAGGATAAGGAGCGGGTTTGAAACGTTCAACCCTTTCAGGGTTGTGGCATACGGGTGGCACATTCCCCACGGGTTTCACCCGCGGCTATTGTTGTTAAACCCTTTCAGGGTTTTGGGTGGTGCTGTACCTGCCTGTGGCTTTAATTGGCCAGGGATCAGGAGGATGAAATTCCCACTCCATTCCAATTGAAATATTTTATATATTGCACCCGGGAATTCGTTCTTTGATTTTGCTTTGTGTGTCTGGATTTGTTTGTAATACCAGGCAGATTGTATTTATTTTAACAGGAAAGGCCAGCTGTAAGATTTCGACAGGTATACCTTTGTGGGGAGTACCTTATTCAAACATATCCACCAAAATTAGAAGTGGATATTATCAGTAACAGGTTAAATATTAATTGCTTTATCCTTTTTCAATTGTAGCCTGATATATAATTAAACCCCTTACCGTGCTCCGAAGGGCAGCCTTCAACGCAACCGGAATAACGTATTTTCAGCAGAAAAGAACCCTGAAAGGGGTTCAACCATAATAGCCGTAGGTGCAACCTACGGTAAAGGATATAGGAGCAAACAAAGAACCCTGAAGGGGTTCAACAAGATCTTACTGCGTTATTTCAGAAACAAAAACCATTTCCATCATGGCGACATATACACAAATACTTTATCACATAGTTTTTGCCACAAAAAACAGGGAACGTGTAATGTTGAAAGAGCATCGGGAGAAACTATACCGATTTATTTGGGGAGTGATTAAAAATAAGAAAAGTATAAAGTATATTGTATCAAATAAATGGAATGGAGGATCATCTGCACATTGCAACTCATTTACATCCCACGGTAACTCTAGCAGATTTGGTAAAGGACATGAAGGTTTCTTCGTCTTTAATGATTAAGAATGAAAATATTTTCCCTGGTTTTTCTGGATGGCAAGAGGGGTATGCAGGATTTTCAAAAAGTTATGCAGACAAAGATGTTCTGATAAACTACATAATGCAACAGGAGGAGCATCATCGTAAGGTTTCTTTCCGTGATGAGTTAATCGAATTACTATTGCATGAAGGGATTGATTTCAAAGAGGAGTTTTTAATTTGAACGTTCAACCCTTTCAGGGTTGTGGCATACGGGTGGCACATTCCCCACGGGTTGCACCCGCGGCTATTGTTGTTAAACCCTTTCAGGGTTTTGGGTGGTGCCTTGATAGGGGGTTGGGTATAAACCCCATACATCATCAATCTAAGTTATAGAAAAAAATCTGCAACTTTTCGCCGATGAAACGAACATGTTTGCCAATTAACACAAACATCCAAAAAACTTGCATGAGCACTGCGGCTCACAAAACACAATGAACCGAAGCTCGACGCTGTTAACAATGACATGCAAGTTCCCCCGCAAGTTTTCTCAACATTGAATGCTCTGCCCTTTGGATCGGGAGATAGGAGAGACACCCAACTGTACACCATGGGTAATGGTTTCCGGAA
Organism: Bacteroidales bacterium; assembly: GCA_046291875.1. GTDB lineage: Bacteria > Bacteroidota > Bacteroidia > Bacteroidales > UBA7960 > SKVR01. The sequence continues at coordinate 33,341 of JBKBSF010000015.1, forward strand.
TTCTTCGTAACTTGTTGATGCAAAATATTCTTTCGATTTGCCTGGCCAGGTCAGCGGCGCAAGAAGATTGTGATTAATTTTGCAGCATGCCCGCCTGTCGGGCTTTTGTGTACACCCTTTTTCCCTGATAATACCATGGCCGATCTGCAAAAACTCGAACAGGACATTTTTCGCATCGACAACGAGGATGAGTTTAACCGGGTTGCCCTGGAGGTCTTCCGGTTTCAGTACGATCATAACGGGGTTTACCGGCGATTCTGCGATGCACTGGGCAAAAAACCCTCACCATCTGGCAGCTATCAGGATATTCCCTTTATGCCCATAGAGTTTTTCAAACAACACAAAATATTGAGCGTGGCCCACACTCCGGACCTGGTTTTTTCCAGCAGTGGCACTACAGGTATGCAAACCAGCAGTCATTATGTGCACAAACCGGCACTATACATCCGCAGTTTCATGGAGTCATTTCGCATGTTTATGGGCGAGCCATCCGATTACCATATCCTGGCATTGTTGCCCGGCTACCTTGAGCGGCAGGGCTCATCGCTTATATATATGGTAAATCACCTTATTGAAGAGAGCCGCAGCAACCATAGTGGCTTTTATCTGCACGATATTGAAGGATTGGTGCAAAAAGTAAAGGCATTGCACGATGACCCTCGCAGGGTATTGTTGCTGGGTGTAAGCTTTGCTCTGCTGGATATGTCGGAGAGGTACCGTGTGGAGCATCCGCGTTTGCTGGTAATGGAAACAGGAGGAATGAAAGGAAGACGAAAAGAGATGATCCGCAGTGAGTTGCACCAGGCTCTTTGCCAGGCATTTGGAGTGAAACGGATCTGTTCTGAATATGGAATGACCGAATTACTTTCGCAGGCCTGGTCGCTGGGCGATGGGGTTTTTGTGTCTCCGCCCTGGATGCGGGTGCTTGCCCGCGACGTAAACGACCCCCTTTCGAGGGCTGCCCGGGGCGCCAGCGGCGGATTGTCGGTAATTGACCTGGCCAACCTGTATTCGTGTAGCTTTATTGCTACCCAGGATCTGATGAAGGAGCTGCCTGGGCAAAGCTTTGAAGTATTGGGACGATTCGACAGCAGCGATATCAGAGGTTGTAATCTGATGATCGCATAATACAAGTTCTTATATATCGCATCAATCGGGGTGTTTAATTTTAAACCCCACCCCATTGGTCAGGAAAATTTGTTTATTTTTGGAAGATAAAACTTGATCGAAACATTTGTGGAAACAGAGTATCCGGGAAAATACAGGGGGAAAGGTTACCCATTATTCATATGGTTTCTGGGAGCAGCGATGATGCTGTTCAGTGCCTGCTCCTGGTATGCTCCCCGCTTGCCCTATGCCCATGAGGGTGTACTGGATGCAAAACAGATGTGGCAGCAGAAGCCGGGCATATACTCCCTGAAAGGTGCATGGATGTTTTATCCTATGCAACTGCTGCAGCCTGAAGATATTTCAGAAGAGACCACTGCATTTCAGGTTTGGGTGCCCGGTTTCTGGTCAGAGAAACAGTTTAAAACCTTTCCACAGCCCATAACACACGGTACCTATCATCTCAGGCTTATCAACCACGGTTTGCCGGGTGTGTTTTATGTTCGTAACAATGACATTTTGTGTGCCTTCCGCGTCTTTGTAAATGGAAGAGAGGTGATGAGCGGAGGCCAACCCGGTGCCACAAAGAGCGAGGAAAAGCCTTATGCAGGCCCTTCCATTGCCCGTGTAAACATGCCTTACGATACATTGGACATTGTTATACAGGTTTCCAACCACCATTATAAAGATGGGGGTATTTTTCAAGCATTGGAACTGGGGCAGGATGCCATGGTTATTTCTGACCAGATCAGGCGCATTGGGTTAGATGTTTTCCTGGCCGGTGCATTGCTCATCATGGCATTTTATTACCTGCTGTTGTTTTTCGTGTTCAGAAACGATAGAGCCTCGCTGTGGTTCAGTTTGTTTATAATGGTCATTGCTCTGCGCACTGCAGTAATTGGGCAGCGTACTCTGCTGCTGTGGTTACCTGATTTGTCGTGGGAACTCTTAATCAAACTCGAATTTTTAACCTTTTATACTTCACCCATATTCTTTGCACTCTATTTTCAGTCCGTTTTTCCGCGCAATGCACGGACCTGGATCACCAGGGTAGCACTGGTGGGAGGCTCTCTTTTCTCTTTGCTTGTAGTAGTGATGCCTGCACCCGCCTTTTCAAGAACATTGCCATTTCATCAGTACTACATCATCGCTCTTGGTCTTTTGATTCTTTCCAGGGCAGTGGTTGCCCACTGGAAGAAAGAGGAAGGAGCCGGGATATTCCTTTTCGGAGCTGCGATGATCTTCCTTGCCATGACCCACGATATCCTGCAATCGGTGCTGAATATCTCAGGGAAGGAGATCTTTCCGGCCGGTCTGTTGATTTTTATTTTCAGCCAGTCGTATGTGCTCTCGCGAAAATTCTCAGGGATTAGCAAAAAGAACGAAGAGCTCTATAAGCAGCTGGAATATAGTAAGAAGAACCTGGAAATTGTGGTAGAAACCCGGACCCGTGAGCTCATACAGCAAAAAAATCTGCTCATGGAGACCAATGAGGAGCTGGAGCAGCAAAAACGAATGTTGATATCGCAGAGCGAAGCAGTGGAAGAGATCAACGAGCTGCTGGAGAAGGAGAAAGAGAAGACCGATGAGCTTTTGCTCAACGTTCTGCCTAAACACATTGCCGACGAGCTGAAGCTTTACAGCAAATCCCTGGCCCACAGTTATCCCCTGGTAAGTGTACTCTTCGTTGACTTTGTAAGGTTTTCGGAGTTCTCTGAGAAGATCGATCCGGGCGTATTGCTGAAGGACCTGCATTTCTATTTTGCCAACTTTGATGATGTGGCCCGAAAGTACAACCTTGAAAAGATCAAGACCATTGGCGATGCCTACATGTGTGCAGGAGGATTGAGGGAGAGTGCCGATGAGCGTGATGTAATTGCCACTGTGGCCGCCGCACTGGAGATAAGCCAGTTTATTATTGCCAACCGCGAGGATCGTCTTTCTATTGGAGAATACGCACTGGAATGCCGTATCGGTATCCACACCGGGCCCGTTATTGCTGGGGTGGTGGGCAAATCAAAATTTGCATTCGACATCTGGGGGCCCACCGTAAACATTGCCAAGCGCATGGAAACGGCCTGCGAACCAGGTAAGGTAAACATCTCTGAAGATACCTGGGAGTACGTTAAGGATCACTTTGAATATACCTCCAGGGGAATGATCAGCATGAAGCACAAGCAGAACATGGAGATGTTTTATGTGGATGGAATCAAAAGGCCGTCATAAGGGGTCCAATGCCATGGGCCACCAATAAAGCTCCTGCCGTAAGTTCAAGTTTCCACCCCATCCCTTCTCCAAACTGTTTGCCCAGAAGCAGCCCGATAAAAGAGAAAAAAAGAATTACCAGTCCGAGGCTTATGGCAAAATAACCTGGGTTGAGATGTTGGTAATGGATGGCAACCCCTGCAAAAAACAGGTTCACCCCCAGTGCCAGTGCCAGCGCCAGTGCCACAGAGAAATAGGATATCTCGAAGATTTTCAGCTGAGCTTTCTTTTGCCAACCATGCAGTATAATCCGCATCCCAGTTATGGTATAAAAAAGGAAGGAGATCCAGGGATAAGCTGCTTCTTCAATCCTTCCTTCTACCCAGGAGGCTGCTGTTTTGCCGGTAAAGAACATGAGAATGGCAAAAACAGCAAAGAGGAAAGCTGTTTTCATGGGCACTCCGGGGCTCAGCTTTTCTGCTGCACAGGCATTGCTCACGCTCACTGAGAAGTGTTGCATGCCCAGGGCCAGAGGGATTACCAGGTAAAGAAACAGGGGGTGGGAGGTGATCATGATTTGGGGTTTACGGAAACAGATTCAATTTTAAGGAGAGAAAGAATTTTCTCCAGTCCTTCCTGGTCGGTTGTGTCAAAGGCGGCCAGCTCTTTACTGTCCACATCCAGCACCCCCATGATCTGCCCATGGATGTTTCTGATGGGTACTACAATTTCGCTGTTGGAGCGGCTGTCGCAGGCGATATGGCCAGGAAATTCATGCACATTGGGCACCACAATGGTATTTCCGGCATCGATGGCTGCCCAGCAAACACCGGTGTGGCGTGCCAGCAGCTGGCAGGCAACCGGCCCCTGGTAGGGGCCGGCTATCAGCTCGCCTTTGTCCAGCAAATAAAATCCTGTCCAGAAGAAGAGGTCCATTTTATGGTGCAGCACAGCCACAATGGTGGCCATCTGCGAAAGGGTGTTGCCGGGTTTGGCCAGCAGTGCTTCCAGCTGGGTGTAGATTCGTTCGTATCTTCCTTGTTTTTGTTTTGCGTTCATAGAGTATGTATTGGATAAGAAAGGGAACCTCCCTTCCGAAACAAAAAGCAAAAATACAAACTATTGTTCAACTCAGGCTCTTTCCAGTTCAACGGTAAAATGCCTCATGATGGGAGCCTCATGTACAATTCTGAAACCTTTTGTAATGGTATCGCGGCGTTGCCATATGTTGGCCAGGGCTGCTGCAATGTAGTCCATATGGTTGTTGGTATATACCCTGCGGGGTATTGCCAGGCGCAGCAATTCCAGGTTAGGATAGCGGTTTTCGCGTGTAATGGGGTTTCGGTCGGCCAGCAGGGTGCCAATCTCCACTCCCCTTACCCCAGCTTCGATGTAAAGTTCTACTCCCAAGGTTTGAGCAATGTATTCCTCCCTGGGTACATGAGGAAGAAATTTTTTGGCATCTACAAAAACAGCATGTCCACCTGTTGGTTCCTGAATGGGAATGCCATAGCTTCGCAGTTTCTGCCCCAGGTAGGCCACCTGTCCGATACGTGCTTCAAGGTAGTCAAATTCGGTGCCTTCCATAAGGCCTTGCGCCAGTGCTCCCAGGTCGCGCCCCGCCAAACCTCCATAAGTAAGGTACCCCTCGTACATGATGTTGAACATACTGGCCTTTTCGAATAAATCCTTGTCGCGCAGAGCAATGAAACCGCCAATGTTTACGATGGCATCTTTTTTACTGCTCATGGTGGCAGCATCTACATAAGAGAACATCTCACCCACAATTTCGCGGATGGTTTTGTGTCCATAGCCTTCTTCGCGGATTTTGATAAAATAGGCGTTCTCGGCAAAGCGTGCAGCGTCAAACACAGGCATAATGCCATATTTGCGGCACAGTGCCGAAACCTCCCTGATGTTTTGCATGGAAACGGGTTGCCCTCCTGAGGTGTTGCAGGTTACCGTAATGATGCACAGAGGAATTTGTTCTCTGGGATATTTCCGGAACACATCTTCCAGCTTTTCCAGGTCGATGTTGCCCTTGAAGGGGTGGTACTCCGATGTGTTGCATGCTTCATCGATGGTGCAGTCGATGGCCCGTGCCCGGCGATACTCGATATGACCTTTGGTAGTATCGAAGTGCGAGTTGCCCGGCACCACATCATTCTCTTTGATCAGTGCAGAAAACAAGACATTTTCAGCAGCCCTGCCCTGGTGGGTGGGTAAAAAATAGGGCATTCCCAGAAGCTCATTGATCACATTTTTAAGTTTGTGAAAAGAGAGTGATCCGGCATAGCTTTCGTCGCCCAGCATGATCTCCGACCACTGGTAGTGGCTCATGGCACCTGTGCCAGAGTCGGTGAGAAGATCCACAAAAACCCGGTCGCTGCGAAGGTTAAACAAATTGTAGCGGGCCTCGCGGATCCATTGCTCACGTTCCTGCCGACTGCTACGATACAAAGGCTCTACAACCTTTATTTTGTAAGGTTCTGCATAGGGTAATTCCATAGCATTATTGACTTTTATGTTATGATAAGGGTGAAATCGGATATAGAAAAAAGGAAGGAGGGCAGCAAGGCTGCCTGAAACTCAATAGGTGTCGCGCCGCTTAATGTTGCGGTAAACCTGAAATGCAATAGGGGCGATAAGGATGTATGCCACTGTAATGATTGTTTGAGTTGAGGCAAATTTAAAAAATATTGCTTTATTACAAAACCAAAACCTCACCGTTTTTGTTGAATAGCAGATCATTGCAAACAAATACATTGTATTGAAGCGTTGCATATGTCAGTGTGCTGTTGTTCTAGCGATACCAGCTGCCTGGGTTTGTGGAGTGAAGGTGAAAAGATGTTAGTCTAAGAAAAGTGTATGCTGGTGATAAAAAAAATTATTTTCACAAAAGTAAAAATCAAATGATATTATTTTCTAACTTTACAATTATAGCTTAAAAGGCCCATAAAAAATATAAAATGTTGCACTTGAATAAATATTGCTGCTGCTGTTGTTGTAAGGATACTTTCCATGCAATGGCAGAGCTTTGTTTTGATTGATACCAGGTATTGAATTATTGTTTCAAAACTCCTCCCTTGCGTGTGTAAGTGGAGGAGTTTTCTTTTTTGATAAAAACCACATTATGGAAAATATAAGATCTTTCGCCGAAAAACTATTTCATGAGCATACCTCAGAGGTTTGCTACATGCCTTGCAAAACCGACAGCAACCGGTTTATCAACGATGTAATTCAGTTGCTTTTCCCGCTGGATGTTCCTCGCACCACCGAGGAGTATATGCTCCGGTTCAGGGATTCTGAATTGCAGCTGCGCCGATTGTTGTATTCGCTGCGCACCCTGCTTGCAGAGGATCCCTCTCTGCTGATCCGCGATTTCTATGGGGCATTACCCGAAATATACCGGCAGCTGCGCATGGATGCCGAAGCTATCTACAAGTTCGATCCTGCCGCTGCCAGCATACAGGAGGTGGTGCATGCTTACCCGGGGTTTTATGCCATTATGGTATACCGCATCTCTCACCAGATGATCCGGCAAAGAATTCCGGTATTGCCAAGGGTCATCTCAGAGTATGCCCATGGAAAAACCGGGATTGACATCAATCCGGGAGCCCTCATTGGTGATAACTTTTTTATTGACCACGGCACCGGAGTGGTAATCGGAGAAACCACCCAGATCGGGAATAATGTGAAGATCTACCAGGGGGTTACCCTGGGTGCTCTCACGGTGGAAAAATCGCTCGCCGCCACCAAAAGACATCCTACCATCGAAGACAACGTGATCATTTATGCGGGAAGCACCGTGCTGGGTGGAAAAACAGTGATTGGCCACGACTCGGTGATCGGCGGTAATGTCTGGCTTACCGAAAGTGTACCGCCCAATTCAGTGGTATACCATAAGAGCGAGGTAAAGATCCGTTCAGGAAAAAACTTCAATGAACCTGTGAATTTTATTATTTGAACCTTTGCCGGTGCCCGGCTTCCAATTGCATAGGGCATCGCATGCAAAGGCGCAATCTGTACAATACAATTTGTAAGTCTTTTAAACACAATTATTCTCTTTGAACACAACGAGCATGATTCGTTACAAACAAACACGGATGAAAATCATCATGCGAGTTCCATCCGGTCTCATTAAATAAAACTGTTTACGGATGAAAGCAAACACCGTTTTAGATCTTATTGGCAATACGCCCCATCTTCGCATCAATAAACTTTTTTCCAACGATTTCGAGGTATGGATGAAGCTTGAAAAAAACAACCCCGGTGCCAGTATCAAAGACCGCATTGCCCTGAGCATGATAGAAGCTGCTGAGCAAAGCGGAGAGCTCCAGCCAGGAGGTATTATCATTGAACCCACTTCAGGCAACACCGGCATCGGATTGGCTTTGGTTGCAGCAGTGAAGGGCTATAAGGTGGTCCTGGTAATGCCTGAGAGTATGTCGTTGGAGCGTCGCAGGATCATGAAGATTCTGGGTGCAGAATTTGTACTTACCCCCCGCGAGAAAGGGATGAAAGGAGCCATTGAAAAGGCTACTGAGCTGGTGGGCACTACCCCTGGTGCCTGGATGCCCCGTCAGTTCGACAATCCGGCCAACCCCAGGGTGCACCGCGAAACAACAGCACAGGAAATCCTCAACGATTTCCCGCAAGGGTTCGATTACATGATTACCGGAGTGGGCACTGGTGGGCACATCAGTGGCGTAGCCCAGGTGCTCAAAGAGAAGTTCCCCAACATGAAGGTTTTTGCCGTTGAGCCTGCCCTTTCACCCGTAATCAGCGGGGGAGAGCCTGGCCCACACCCCATACAGGGTATTGGTGCGGGGTTTATTCCTCAGGTGCTCGACCGTTCTACCCTCGATGGAGTGATTACCGTTTCGAAGGAAGAAGCGTTTGCTTTTGCACAAAAAGCAGCCATGCAGGAAGGTCTGTTTATCGGGATATCTTCCGGGGCTTCACTGGCAGCAGTGCACAAAAAACTTCCCGATATACCCGCCGGATCAAGGGTGCTTACCTTTTGCTACGATACTGGTGAGAGATACCTCTCTGTGGAAGGCCTTTTTGAGTAAGCACAGCTTGCAAATCTGCAAAGTATTCTGTTGGTTTTATTGCGTGTTTTTCCCTACCTTTATGGGGAAAGACACGCTTTTTTGTCTGTACGTGTGATTTGACAGACATATGAATTCCAAACGCTTTTTTTGAGATGTACACAGCAATTGTAACCGGTGGGGCACAAGGAATTGGTAAAGCCATCAGCATGAAGCTGATGCAGCAAAAGATCTTTGTTTTTGTTTTGGATCATGACAAGGAAGCTCTTGAAGATTTTCAGCATGAGCTCACCACAGATCAAACGCTTTTCCAGGAGCAGGAGCCATTGCCCGCGGATGTTGAATCCGAAGAACGTTTCCCCGGATTTCCGCAGGGCTATTCCGGTTTGCAGATGTGCCGGATGTTGCTGTGCGATGTGGCCGACAGTGGCCGGTTTGCCCGTACCCTTGAAAGCATTGCACAGCAGCGTCCATCCTTGCGATACCTTGTAAACAATGCTGCTGTTGCCGGATTTAAACCCATGGAAGAGTTGAGCCTGGAAGAATGGAATCATGTGCTTGCGGTCAATCTTACCTCCTGTTTCATTGCCACCCGCAGCCTTGCCGACAACCTGCGCCGCAACAAAGGAGCCATTGTAAACCTTTGCAGCACACGGGCCTTTATGTCGGAACCCCACACCGAAGCCTATTCTGCCAGCAAGGGGGGTGTTTTCTCCCTTACCCATGCCCTTGCCATGAGCCTGCAGCCCCATGTAAGGGTAAACAGTATCAGCCCTGGCTGGGTCGATGTTACTCCGTGGCAGAAAAAAAGGCTCCGGAGAACCCCCCACTGGGCAGAGAAGCACCATCTGCAACATCCGGCCGGTCGTATCGGCACGCCCGAAGATATTGCCGAACTATGCTGGTACCTGCTTTCCGATAAAGCCTCATTCATTACCGGCCAAAACTTTATTGCCGATGGCGGTATGACCCGCAAGATGATCTATGAGGAGGAGTGAAGGATAAATCCTACTTATTGAATGCTCCCGACATCTGATATATTCTTGGTTCCATCGCTGTTCAGGGTAATCTGTAAATGATCTTTTCTTATACCTGTATAGTTATAGGCTTCAAAAACCAGTTTCCCCTCATGGATATGTATTGCATGAAAGAACTGATGGTTTTCATAGGAAACATTTGCCCAACTGAGGTAGGGGTCCAGATCCTGTAATTTGCCTCCTGCCACAGAAATAATATATACAGGCAGGATTGCCTTTTCTTCAGAGGGGTATTGCCCCCTGGCATAAACGTGGTCGTGCCCCTGAAGAACAAGATCTACAGCATATTTTTCGAGCAAAGGTCTGATGTGATCATGCACAAGGGGGTTGCCCCGCTCCTGGCGTGCAGTCAATACCGGGTGATGCATCTGTACAATGCACCATTGCTGATTTCTGGATGAGAGGACTTCTTCCAGCCATTCCAGCTGCTTTTCAAAAAGCGCCATATCAATTTCTGCTTCCGGAGCAATCCGGATCTCCTTTCCTTCTTCCATTGACTCAAAGTTTGTGTAGAGGCTTATGATGCGGACATTCGGAAAATCGACGTAATAGGCCAGGTTGTTTAACCCTTCCGGACCATTTTTGGGCAGATTGAACACACCGTGCCATTGAGGGTAAAGCAGTCTTACATCCACAGGATCCTTCTGAAGCCTGAAATGATCACTGTTGCCGGCTGAAGGCAGCGATGGGATTTGTCTGAAATGCCATCCACCACTTTCAAACCATTCTCCCCAGGTCTGGTCGGAGCCACTGCTGAGAGTAAGGTCGCCTGCATGCATGAGCAAGGATGCGTTTGCAAAAGAACTGAAAGCCTTTCTGAAAACCCTGGGTGCGAACTCCAGAATGTCGTTCTGTACATCCCCAAAAGACAATATGGTAAGGGGCTGATCTGAACGATCGGAATGGGTTTGAACAGCCATCCATTCAGAACGGTGGTTCTGGCATCCTACCCTTACCATGTAATGTGTATGGGGTTGGAGGCTGTCTATACTTACCTGGAAATAGTGATCGGTGCTGCCCTGGAAATGCACGGGTACTTTTATGGCAGTATAAATCAATGGAGTGATGCCAGAGTGGGCCTCTTGCCACTGGGGAAGCAGTTCCAGGTAGCCTTCAAGTACCATGGAACTGGTTCGCCAGCTAAAAACAAGTTGGTTGGAGGGTTTCTCGGCTATGCTTTGCATGATCCTGTCAGGTTGTGCAGTGGCCCTATACCTTCCATCGGAAGTCCCGATGGGTTCAGTTTGGTTTATCCCCTGGCATGCCATCAGCCAGGCTGGCAAAAGAAGGAAAAAGAGAAGGTTTTTGCTTTTCGGTGATCTGAGCAGGTTGTTAGGAGACATATTCATTGTGATCGTGGTTGGTTGAGAATATAAAAAGGTTGCGTATAAAGAGTTCCTTGCTGTCCTGATATCTCAGCTCTTACAAACCGGGTATGAATTGGCACCTGGCTCATTGCGATGGATGGGCCCTGGGCCAGCACAACAGTTTCTTTCAATTGGGGGTCGAAGCTCTTCCAAAGTATATGTTCCACGAGGGTTTCCTGATCAATTGTAAGGGTCAGGGTGTTTTTGTCCAATCTGAAATCTGTAATGTTAAAAGCTCTGGGGGTATACTGTTCTGCAGGCTTCCAAAGATAAAACAATCCATTGATAAGGGCATGTTTTACATCGGGTGCGCTACCATCAGGCAGATCGGGGTGCAATGAACCAGGTTGAAAATTTTCTATCAGTACCACATTGCGGTTCCATCCCAGAGTTGTTTCGTAGTGCATATCATCTTCTCCAAAAAGCCAAATGGGCCTGTTGGCTCCCAGGTTGTGCGCCACTTCATCGAAAAAAGCACGATCGCCCGGATGATTGTCCTTGCGGTTGTAAACCGATTGCCCGATAAGGATATCAAAGTTCCTGTACATTTGAAGGTACCATTGCAAGTCGTAGGATTTTCTTGCCAAATAGCGGCCGGGATGTGCAAAATAGGCAATCCCTCCCAGTTCAGCAATCCTTTGGAAAGTCTCCTCCTCGGTTGCGGCACCCTGGGAAAGGGGGTTGAAAAGGCTTACCACATGATGGGGCGCAGAAATCTCGCATCCCTCAACAGAGACCATCCCCAACTCTACCGGGTTGCGGTCCTGGTAAGGCTCATTGGCCATCTGTGCATAGGTTTTGTTGTCTTCTGTAGGGTTTTCCAGGTCCTTTATGATCTCAAAAATGGAAGAGAGTTCGCTCCAGGGATACAATGTGTTGATATAATCACTTGGGATATCATAGTCGTGAGCAGCAATGGTAAGGATGCGGTATCCTTCCTGATGATACCTGTCTATGGTTTGATGAGGGTCGTATTGCTCATCTCCCAATCCGGGATGGGTGTGAAATTCTGCATCGTAATGACCTACTGCGGTCCAGTTGATCTGCTCCCAGGGAGACCAGAATTCTCTCTTATCTGCCTGATTGCATGATACGAATGTAAAACCTGCCAACGCAATCAGCAACGTACTTAAATATTTGGGAATGCCTTTATTCATCGGAATGTATTTTAAATAACCAAAATACTCCCGGCCACCAAACAGAAGGTGAGGCCGGGAGTGGTTGATCAAAGCAAAAATGGTTTTAAAGGGAGTATCTTACCCCAAAATTGCTCCACCAGGAATGGAATGAGTTACGATAAGGATAAATAGGATCGTAGAAATAGTGCTGGTGCGATTGGTTGGTAAGGTTGTTGAAGTTGGCGAACAGCCTGAGGTTTGCATTGATATTGTAGCTCAATACAAGGTCGAGCTGGCCGCTATGCATCAGGAAGCGATCAAGAAACACATCGGAGACCTGACTGATGGAAGGAGCACTGGAAGAACCCCCTACGTTATGCAACCAGGTATCTCTGAAGGCATAAGAGATTTGTCCGGAAAATCCGCCCCTGTCGTAAGAAAGTGCAAAGTTGAAGATGTGGGGCGCCTGCTTGGGTAATCTGATACGACGCTCCTCGGGAACAATGATCTTGGCCTCAGAATGGATATAGCTGTAGTTGGCATATATCCCCAGTCCACTCCACGCACCAGGCAGAAAAGTCAACTGTTGTTGCCATGCCATTTCAATACCGTAAAGGTAAGCGCTCTCGCCATTTTCAGGTCTGGACAGCCTGTAGCCATCATACTGACCTCCCTGAATTATGGTGTTTTCGTTATAAATGAACTGGTCCATGTTTTTGAAGAACACTCCTGCAGAAACAATCCCCACGTTGCTGAAAAATCTTTCATACATCAGGTCGAGGTTCATGGATCTGGAAGGATTCAGATCAGGATTTCCCTGGCTGATAACATCATTGTCGTTATTGACCAGTTCGTAAGGTACCAGGTATTCGAAATCGGGCCGGGCAATGGAATGAGTCCAGGCAAAGCGAAGGTTTGACAGAGGATCTAACTGATATCTCAGGTTGATCATAGGGAAAAAGTTGAAATAGCTCTGATCGTCGGCCTTAATTGGAATGGTTGCACTGTAATTTCCGCTTTCATCAAAGATTACTCGGTTTCCTTCGTAGCTGTTGATCACCTGCTCCATCCTGACACCAGCGTTTATGTTAAGTTTGCCCAAGGTAATATCGGTAAGGGCATAGGCAGCCAGAATAGTTTCTCTTGCTGTATAGTTGTTGGGGTCGGAGTTTTCGCGTGTCCGGTCTGCGTCTTCCACAAAAAGAGCTTCGTTCTGGTTAAAAAACTCCTTGCCTTTGTCCCAGTCAATGGCTCCTCCCAGCCAATAACGATCGCCAATCATCTGGCGGTCTTCATCCAATGCAAACATGGCCATTGTAATAGGATCTCCGGTAAAAGCAGTCCAGCGTTGCTCAAGCATCTCTCTGGTTTTTGTCTTGAGCCAGTACTTACCACCCACTTTCAAATGTGCATTGTAATTGCCCAGCTGGTAAGGAAGCTGAAGATTTAGTGTAGAAAACAGATCATTGTCTCTCACATCATCTCTTCTTCTTTCATAGTAGCGGAAACGCATGCGGTCGTAGGCGTTGGGGTTGAATGTTTCGCTGTTGGTGATTTGCAGGGTGGCAAATTCGCGATTGGAAATATCGACCTGGTAATCAGGTCTGTCGGCATGGCGAAAAGCATAATATTCGCGCAAGGGTACATTGAAACTGCCAAAAGAGTAACCCACATTGTAATCGAGAGTAGCAATACCCAGGTCGTGCTTACCACCGGCATTCATGGAATACAGATCGGTAACACGGTTGTATTCGCGGATCACTTTCTCGTAACGGGCTCCCGTTACAGAGGACGCCGACTGATAACTGCCGTTGCTGACCCCGTGTCGAACATCGTTGCGGATCTCGTATTCATCGTAGTTGTTGAAATTCCCCATAAAGTAAAGGCTAGAGCGGTCAGAAATATTGAATTCCAGCTGCCCGGATACTCCCATTCGTTGACGTTCTGTTTCATAGAAAGAGGGGCGCAATCCTGCAAGTACATCCACATCGCCATTGCCAAAATCTCTTACACCCCAATCGTGGCGAATATCTTCTGTAGCCCGGTTGTCTTTCTGATAGTTTCCGTTAATTACCCAGGAGAATCTGCCTTCGCGCTCCCCGTAGGTGGCCGATCCGATCCATTGTGGCCTGCCCGACATATTGTTATAGCCAGATCCAGCTGTAACATTGAAAATCCTTGCATCTCCTACAGGTCTGCGGGTTACCAGGTTTATGGATCCACTCAGTGCATCTGCGTCCATATCGGGTGTTATGGTTTTGCTTACCTCAATTGCTGAAACCATGTCGGTATTTAAAATTGCGGTATTGGTTGCGCGATTGGTTTCATCGGTAGAAGCTACACGCTGGTTATTGATGGTTACGGTATGAAAGCTGGCAGGCAACCCCCTGATCATGATGGCAGCTGCTTCTCCCCGAAGGGGCTCAGTAGATATACCGGGAATACGCTTTACCGCTTCGGTTATGTTGTTATCAGGGAAACGTTCAATCTGTTGGGATGAAACAATGTTTCTTACGTTTTCAGACTCTTTCTGCTGGTTAAAAGCTCTGGCCTGCCCACGCATTACCCCGGTAATTACCACTTCTCCCATAGTTACAAATCCAGATTGCAAGGCAATATCTACCCTTACGTTTTGGCCCTGCGCAATCTCAATCTCTGTTTCCTGGGTCTCGAACCCAAGGTAGCTTACCACCAGGGTATGTTTCCCTACGGCAACACCCTGCAAGCGAAAAGATCCGTAAATATCGGTAGAAGCACCACCGGGACGATTTCGGATGAATACGCTTGCCCCGGGAAGCTGTTCTCCGGTGGTAGCATCGGTAACAAGCCCGCTCACCGACCCGGTGGCCATTTCAGATTCTGGAGATGCTTCATCTCTCAAGGTGTTGGAATAAAGCGGGTTGCAAAGGAGCAGCAGCGCTGAAAAAAGCAAAACGCCAAAGTTTTTTCTTAAAGGCTTCTTAGTGTACATGATAATTTTGTTTTTGTTCGAGGCGAAATTACCATCGCAACAAAAACAAATGTTTAAGAAGGGCTTAACTTTTCATTAAGCTTTTGGCGGGTTGGTAAACAAAAGGTTAAATATTCATCAAGGTGATGGCAAATAAATGATAAAAAAAGACTGCTTCGAGAAAACCGAGGCAGTCTTTATAATATAATGATGGAGAAAGAGCAAAAGGTCTCAGATCCCTTTAAGTCTTTTGATTTCGTTGAAATGGTCGATGGATTGCTGTTCGAAGCGCTCGCGTGAGGTTTTGCGGTACTCTTCATATTCCAGGCGAAGCTCATTGAGTTCCTGGGTGCGCTGCGAGGTAATGGTATGCGATCTCTTGAAAAGGATAAAGATGATGATCAGCAAAATCAATAAGCCAATGATAATTGTCCACAAAAGTAGGTTGTAGAAGGTTTTATTCATGGCAATGCCGAACAGGAACAGGCTGTCGCGCTCTCTTACCGCAGTGTCGCGTTCGGAAAGTGCCTGCGAGAGTTCATTCTGCAGACTTTGTTGGGCCTGGTTCTGATTGCCGATCTGTGTGTTGAGCTCAAGGATAGCAGATTTGGCTACCCGCAAGGAGTCAAGCGAATTGCGCCGAATCTTTTGAAACATATCCTCACGAATGGCTCTGAAATTATTGTAAATATTGGTTCGCTGATGAAGATAGTCGTATTGCTCGCTCAAGGTGCCTTCTTCCAATACTTCTGGCATTGCCTGTGCAAATCCATTGCTTGCCGGGCCCAGCCAAAGGCAAACCAATATGGCTGCAACCCAAAAGGCTTTTACATGTTTTGTCATAGCTTTTACAGTTAAAGTAATTTTCAGGTCATCAAAGTAATGCATTCCTGCACTTAAATTCAACAGGATTTTTACCCGATTATTGTAAAACCTTAAAAACGTACCCTTTTTCCGGGCACCTTTCATGGTCAGCTTGCGGAGAGTTCGCCCTGAGGGCTAAGCTGCTTGATAAAATTGATAGACAATTCGTTGAAAATATCGGGTTTTTCAATATTGACTACATGGCCGCATTTTTCAATGATGGCCAATGAGCGGTTTTTGTATTTCTGTACCAGTTCTTTAACCGGTTCAAGGAGTATGTAATCTTGTTCGCCCATTACATACAGGGTAGGCAGTCCGGGGTCCTCAGACTCCATGCGTTGCAGCTTTGCGGTCAGTCGCCGGGTAAGTTTAAACCATCTGATAAACTCATGGCGTGCCAGCTTGCGGGCTTCGCGGATGAATACGCTGCGCGACTCCTCGTGCTGATCCATGGGCATGATGATAAAGGCAAAAACCTTGTAAAGCCACATGTAGGGTATTACCTTGTGAAAGTATCTGCCCAGGCGCACCAGGAAGCGCGACTTGAGGTTGAGTTTGGTGATGGCCCCCACCAGGATCATCGATTTCACATATTCTTTGCGGATCTCAGCAATTTTGCGCACGATAATAGTGCCCATGGATACGCCTATGAAATGAGCCTGACTGATGCTGCGATGTTTGAGCACCTCAATAATGTCGAGGGCAATGTTTTCGAAGGTATAGGAGTGGGTTTTGGTTTCATCTCCTTTGGGGGAGCGACCGTGGCCATGTAGATCGATAAGCAGTACATTGAAGTGCTTTGCATAGGGCTGTATTTGCTTGTACCAAACCACAGAACTACCGCCGGCACCATGGATAAACACCACCCACTGGTCGGATTCTTTGTTGAGATATGTCTTGTGGTAAAGCATAACTTTCTGCAATGGGCAAAGATAGGTTTTTCTGACAGCAGGAGGTGAAATTGTTTTTTAAAAAAACAAAACAATATCTTATCCGGGAAAGTTTTAATTATGCGTGGCCGGGAAAAATATGTAGGTTTGTAAAAAAAAACGGATATGTTGTCTGAGAAGGATAAGGATGATATTCAGCAGTTTCGAAGTGCTCTGAAGGTAAATGAAGGGGTAGAGCGTTTGCCGGTGATCAACGAAAAGGCCATTCGGGCCCTTCAGGCACGTCGGCGTGGCCCTTTGCCTGTAGATGCATGGGTAGAAGGGATACTCTCGGGCGACCGCAGCCTGCTGAGCCAGGCTATCACCCTGGTGGAGAGTATGCTGCCGGCCCATTACGAAATGGCACAGCAAATCATTGAAAAGTGCACCCCTTATTCTGCACGTTCGTTTCGGATCGGTATTACCGGTGTGCCCGGAGTTGGAAAAAGCACATTTATTGAAGCCTTTGGTATGCATCTGATAGGGCAGGGGCATAAAGTGGCAGTATTGGCAGTAGACCCTAGCAGTGCCATCTCCAAAGGGAGTATCCTGGGCGATAAAACCCGAATGGAAAGCCTTTCGATTCACGATCGGGCGTTTGTGCGTCCCAGCCCTTCAGCCGGTTCACTGGGGGGGGTAGCCCGAAAAACCCGCGAAATTATTGTGCTGTGCGAAGCCGCCGGGTTCGACCGTATACTGGTGGAGACCGTCGGAGTGGGGCAGTCGGAAACTGCAGTACACTCCATGGTAGACTTCTTTCTGCTACTTATGCTGGCAGGTGCAGGAGATGAGTTGCAAGGGATTAAAAGAGGCATTATGGAAATGTGCGATGGAATGATCATCAATAAAGCCGATGGCGATAACCTCATCAACGCACAAAGGGCCCGGGTTCAATACCAGAATGCCCTTCACCTGTTTCCTCCGCCACCCTCTGGCTGGCTGCCCAGGGTAGAGATCTGTTCGGCCCTCCAAAAAACAGGTGTTGCCGAAGTAAACCAGATGATTACAGAATATGAGGCGCAGATAAGAGAAAGTGGCTTTTTTGACAAAAAGAGGTCAGGGCAGCAAAAACACCATCTCTATGAAAGCATAAGCCAGAAGCTCACCGATCACTTCTACCAGGATCCCGGAGTGAAATCGCTCCTGGAGCAGATGCTCAGGTTGCTGGAGGAGAATCAACTTACATCCTACCAGGCAGCACAACGATTGCTCGACGCCTATTTCCACAACTTCAAATAGATCCCATGCGCTTCCCTGAGAAAACCATTTTTGTGCTTGTTGTATTGTTGTTGGTGGGTTCATCCATTGGTGAGGCTGCCCGCAACCTGCATAGCCAGGATTGGGGGAGCTATAGGCAAAATGATCGGGAAAGAGTTTCGGGAGGGGCCCGGTGGGTGTATGGTCTGGGGCTTGGTCTTTACCAGGCCAACCATGGCACAGCCAATTACTACAATGGATCAGGGCCGGATCATAACCTGGAACGCACCCTAAACCTCCATTACAATCGCGACAGACTCATCCGCGATATTGATGAGATCATTGCCAGTTTTGCTGTCTATGAATTGGCCAACGATATGCGCTACAGGCCTGCATTGCAGGTGGGCTTCTACGGAGGGTTGGAGTTAAGCCGCTCCTTCGCTTTGCTGGCAGAGGCAAATTATGCAAGGCTGCAGGCCCTTGGCAGGTTTACCCTCGAAACCGACAAAGAAACCTTTACCTCTGAACCCTACCTGCTACTGTGCGATATTTCAGGGGCAGAGGAGCGTATCGATCTGCGCCTGGGTGCCCAGTATACCCTGCACACACCCTCCTACATTCACCCCTTTGTGGAGAGCGGTGTGAGCATTACCGATACCAAAGTGCTGAGCAACCGTGTTTCAGTAAAGGGTATCAACATCAACATCCGTAATGCGTTTGATGAGTATTACAATATCCGCGACTATGGAATGGGAATGGGTTTCTATACAACCCTTGGGTTAAAGATGGAGGTAAACGAGCAATTTGCCGTCCGTTCGGGTGTTTCTGTAAACTATATCCGGATCAATCTGGGCGATAACACACGGATGGATCCGCAATTCACTTTTTTCCTCCGGATGGATTTGAGCAGCGTATTGTCGCCCTCCGCCCCCTAATGGGTACCGGAGGTTTGGTATTGTGGTGAAAGGTTAAATTTTTCAGGATGCCTTGCCTGCTTGGTTTTGTAAAAATCCTCGATGATTTTCATGTCTTTCTCATAATCTCCGCTGGGGTATAAAACAGGCCCCATGCCTCCGGATTTGGTTTTATAGTCCAGAAAACCCATGATAATGGGCACATTGGCTTGCTGGGCCACAAAGTAAAAACCCTTCTTCCAGTTTTTTACCAGCTTGCGGGTACCTTCAGGGGTGATGAGCAGGTAAAAATTGTCAGCCTTTGAGATAAGCTCAGTGATTTTCTTGACCGTGCCTGTGCTGAAACCGCGATCCATAGGAATGGCACCCAGCCAGCGTAAAATTATACCCAACGGAAAAAAGAATGATTCCTTTTTAATGATGATTTTGGGGCTTACACCTTTGGATGCAAAACCCAGCCTGCCGATCACGAAATCCCAGTTGCTGGTATGAGGAGCCATGATAATCACCGCTTTGTTGATGCCTTCGGGCATGCCATGGGTAACACGCCAGCCCATGACCCACAAAAAAAATCCTGCTATGTGCTTCATTGTCGAAAAAGTTGGGTTTGTTGATGATTGCCGGGGCTCTGTACTGCGCAGTTTTCCAAAGATCTGTTTCTGTCCGGCAAAATGTTTCGGGTTATTTCCCTGTTTACAAAGATAGGGCAATTATCGGGCAATTGTATAGAATTTATCTGTAAAACGGCAATTTGGGTATGCCGGAAATTTATACTTTTGCACATTCTACGGGCTTAACAATTAAGTGGTTGTTTAAAGCCTGCAATCCAAAAAGCACTCCTTCATGGCTGAGAATACTTCAACCAATCTATGGCTCACCAATCCTTTTGTAAAGCGTGCACAAAAGGAAGCACTTCTGCAGCAGACCGGCAAAGTGATCTGGATGACAGGTTTGTCGGGCTCCGGCAAAACCACCCTTGCCATAGACATCGAGCGGGAGTTGGTTCGCCTGGGATTTCTCACCCAGGTATTTGATGCCGATATTGTAAGGGCCACCATAAATCGTGACCTGGATTTTACCCTGGAAGGGAGGCTTGCCAATATACACCGTGTGGCGCATTTGTCGCGCATTTTCCTGGAGGCGGGGCTGGTGGTGATCAATTGTTTTATCTCTCCCACCCATCACATTCGCCATCTGGCGCGCAAGATCATCGGGCCGGAAGACTACCTGGAGGTATACGTGAATGCCCCACTTAGCCTGTGCGAACAGAGAGACCCCAAAGGTCTGTACAAAGAGGCCAGAATGAATAGAATACCCCATTTTACCGGTATCGATTCTCCCTACGAGCCACCCGAAAACCCGGATATTGAGCTTAATACCCAACAATTTAACAAAAAAGAACTGGTAGATCAGTTTGTCCAGTTTATTGTACCACAAATATTACCCAAAAAGCAAATAACGCATGATGAATTATAATCTTAGTCATTTACGGGAGCTGGAAGCCGAATCTATTTTCGTGATCCGTGAGGTGGCTGCACAGTTTCAAAACCCGGTATTGTTGTTTTCGGGTGGAAAAGATTCCATTGTTATGCTGCATCTGGCAGTAAAGGCCTTTCATCCTGCCCGGATCCCTTTTCCGCTTTTGCATATCGACACAGGGCACAACTTCCCCGAAACCCTGGAGTACCGTGATAACCTTGTGGAGAAGCTGGGCGCAAAGCTTATTGTGGGCAGCGTGCAGGAGTCTATCGATAAAGGACGTGTGGTAGAAGAAACAGGCATCAATGCCAGCCGCAACATGCTCCAGACGGTTACTCTGCTGGACACCCTTGAGCAACATGGCTTCGATGCTGCCATGGGTGGCGGGCGGCGCGATGAGGAGAAAGCCCGCGCCAAAGAGCGCTTCTTCTCGCACCGCGACGAGTTTGGCCAATGGGACCCCAAGAACCAACGGCCAGAACTCTGGAACCTGTTCAATGGTAAAAAGCTTATGGGTGAGCACTTTCGTGTTTTCCCCCTGAGCAACTGGACCGAAATGGATGTGTGGCAGTATACTTTGCTGGAAAACATTGAAATGCCATCGCTTTACTTCTCCCACTACCGCGAATGCGTGAACCGTAAGGGAGTGCTGCTGGCCAAAAGTGATTACATCAAACTGCATGAAACCGAAGCCTGGGAAATGATGCGAATCCGCTTTCGCACCATTGGCGATATGAGTTGCACGGGTGCTACTGTGTCGGAAGCTTCCAGTATTGAAGATATTATTCAGGAAGT
Source organism: Bacteroidales bacterium (assembly GCA_046291875.1). Classification (GTDB taxonomy): domain Bacteria; phylum Bacteroidota; class Bacteroidia; order Bacteroidales; family UBA7960; genus SKVR01. Next base: position 54,357 of record JBKBSF010000015.1, read on the forward strand.
GGCAGCTGCCCGCCAAACCGAAAGAGGCACAAGGGCCGACGATAAAAGATCCGAAACTGCCATGGAAGACCGCAAAAGGGAAGGGTATTTCTGATATACCCTTGTGGAAATCCCACACAAACCCCTTGTAAATTACCCTAACTTGACAAATCTACAATATGCATAATATCAACGGAAACGGATACCTGGACATGGAGCTGCTTCGCTTTACCACTGCGGGCAGTGTAGACGACGGAAAAAGCACCCTCATCGGAAGGCTGCTTTACGACAGCAAATCAATTTTTGAAGATCAGTACGAAGCCATCAGGCTGAGCAGCGAAAAAAGAGGTGAGGACTTTGTAAATCTGGCTCTGCTCACCGACGGGCTGCGTGCCGAACGCGAACAAGGAATCACCATCGATGTGGCGTACCGCTATTTTGCCACTCCACGACGCAAGTTTATCATTGCCGATACTCCCGGCCATATCCAGTATACCAGGAATATGGTTACAGGAGCTTCCACAGCCAATCTGGCCATCATACTGGTGGATGCCCGCAAAGGAGTGGTGGAACAAACCAAAAGGCACGCTTTTATTGCCTCATTGCTTGGCATACCCCACCTGGTAATCTGTATCAACAAGATGGATCTGGTAGACTACCAGGAGAAGACTTTCATGGAGATCAAGAAACAATTCCAGGGCTTTGCCTCCAAACTCAACATCCAGGATATACAATTTATCCCTATCAGCGCACTCCATGGCGATAATGTGGTGGATAAGTCTGGAAAGATGCCCTGGTATGGTGGCCCCAGCTTATTGTATCTGCTGGAAACCATCCATATCGGATCGGATCTGAACCTGGTCGATTGCAGATTCCCGGTGCAGTATGTAATCCGTCCCCAAAGCAACGATTACCATGACTACCGCGGATATGCCGGGCGTATTGCCGGTGGTGTTTTCAAGCCTGGCGATAAGGTAATGGTGTTGCCCTCCGGGTTTACCACTTCCATCAAGGCCATTGATGGGCCCGAAGGGCCCGTTAAGGAGGCCTTTGCACCCATGTCGGTGGTGATACGCCTGGAAGACGAGCTGGATATCAGCCGGGGCGATATGATTGTGCGTGAGAACAACCGCCCGCAAGTGAGCCAGGATATAGATATTATGGTTTGCTGGATGAACCCCCGAAAACTCGCACTCAATGGTAAATATGCCATTAAGCATACCACCCGCGATGCAAGGTGTGTTGTGAAAAAGGTGCACTACAAGGTGGATGTAAATACCCTGCACCGTATACAGGACGACCTGGAGGTGGGCATGAACGATATCGCCAGGATCTCATTGCGTACCACACTGCCTTTCTTTACCGACAAGTACCAGATCAACCGCAATACCGGCAGTGTTATCCTCATTGACGAAGGCACACACGAAACCGTTGGGGCGGGGATGATCATTTAAGGCTCTCCACAGAAAATGACAAAAGCTGCGGGAGTTTGTGTAAAGCTCTATGCAGAACCATTTGCAGAAACGGGCATCTGACCAATCGTCAGATGCCCGTTTCTGTAATTGCAGCAGCGAATTTGCAAACAGCTCAACCATGGGGTGTGCCATTAGGGCAATGGCCTGTTTGCCTTTGACCGTGCAGAGAGTTGTTTCAGAAAATATTCTGATCGAAGATGTCGCGCCGCTGCGGTTCCTGGCTCTCAATCCTGTCGCAGTCGGTAACGATATTCAATGGCACTCTGGGAGCTTCAAAATCGCCCATGGAGATATTGATGGAGGGGTCTTCATACAATCTTTTCATAAACAGGGCCCAGATGGGCAATGCCATGTTGGCTCCCTGTCCCAGAGCAATGGAGCGGAAGCGAATACCCCGGTCTTCGCCACCTACCCAAACCCCTGTAACCAGGTCGGGGGTGAGGCCGATAAACCAGCCGTCGGAGTTGTTCTGGGTAGTACCTGTTTTGCCGGCAATGGGGTTGGTGAGCTGGTAGCGCAGGCGCAGGCGCACCCCGGTACCACTGGATACCACTCCTTTCATCAGCTGCAGCATCAGGTAAGCCGTATGTTCGCTCATGGCCTCATTTTGCTGTGGAATAAACGATTCTATAAGGTTGCCGTTGTTGTCTTCGATACGCATAATAAAACTTGGTTTTATATACACCCCTTTGTTGGCATAGGTTGCCATGGCTCCCACCATATCATAAACGGAAAGGTCGGGGGTACCCAAAGAGATTGCCGGAACCGGATCCATGGGGCTGTCGATACCCATACGGCGCACCAGGTTGACCAGGGCGTGCGGGCTGTAGCGTTTGATGAGAAACGCTGAAATGTAGTTGGTAGAGTTGGCCAATGCCCAGCGAAGGGTTACCATTTCACCTTCGCGATCGCTGGATGAGTTTTTGGGAGTCCAGAAGGTGCCATCGGGCAATTCTATGGAAACAGGGATGTTGGGCACCTCCGAGCAGGGGCCAAACTCACCTTCCTGCATGGCAAGGGTATACAGGAAAGGCTTGAACGTGGAGCCCACCTGTCTGCGGCTTTGGGTTACGTGGTCGAACTTGAAGTGGCGGAAGTCGATCCCTCCCACATAAGCTCTTACAAATCCGGTATGGGGCTCAACGGCCATTACACCTGTGTTGAGAAAATGTTTGTAGTAACGGATAGAGTCCATGGGGGTCATCAGGGTATCCACCTCACCCCTCCAGGTAAAGATCCTCATCCGTGTAGGAGTGTTGAAGCTCTTCTGTATGGAGTCTTCTGTAGCATTGGCCCGGCGAAGGTTTCTGAACCGGTCGCTGCGGCGCATGGCATTGCTCATGAGGCGGTTAACTTCCTCTCGGCTCAGGTCGGTGCCAAAGGGAGCAGAGCTATGCCCTCTCCAATGGTTGAAAAACTCCCTTTGCAGGTAACCTCCCAGGTGTTCTGCCACAGCAGCCTCGGCATGCTTCTGCATCCGGCTGTCGATGGTGGTATAGATTCTAAGGCCGTCTTTATAAATGTTGTAGTGAGTGCCATCGGGTTTGAGTCGGTTTTGCGACCACTGCACCAGGTCCTGACGCAGATACTCACGGAAATAGGTGGCCAGCCCGGTGTTGTGGTCCTGCACCTGAAACTGCGACATATCCATGGGCAATACCCGAAGCGAATCGTACTCGTGCTGGGTAAGAAAACCGTAGCGTGCCATCTGGTGCAAAACCACTTCTCTGCGCAGGAAAGCCCTTTCGGGGTTTCTTACCGGGTGAAACCAGCTGGGGGCCTTCAGCAGCCCTACCAGAACGGCTGCCTCCTCTACTTTCAGAGAGTCGGGAGAGGTGTTGAAATAGGTTTTTGCGGCTGATTTAATACCAAATGCATGGCTTCCGAAATCAACCGTATTGAGATACATGGCAATGATCTCATCTTTGGTGTAGTTTCTTTCAAGCCGGGCAGCGGTTACCCACTCTTTAAGCTTGATGATCACCATCCGGAATTTGCCCGGATCATCCTGACGAGGGAAAAGGTTCTTGGCAAGTTGCTGGCTCAGTGTACTTCCACCGCCGGCACTGCGTTGACCTCCGATAATATTGCGGAAGATCACCCGCATGATGCTGCGTACATCCACCCCCGAATGGTTGTGGAAACGGATATCTTCGGTGGCAACCAGTGCATTTACCAGGTTGGGCGACAACTCCTCGAAGCTAACGTTGGAACGGTTGTGAATGAAGAAGGTACCCAGCAACTGGCCATCGCTGGAGTAAATCTCGCTGGCCAGGTTGCTCTTGGGGTTTTCCAGCTCCTCAAAAGAGGGCATAAAGCCCCACAGGCCAAGTGCAATGGTTCCGAAGATTAGAATGCCCAGAATGCCGGGAGAGAATACGATAATCCAAAAAACTTTCAGGTATTTATTGAAGTTTTCAGGCTTTTTTTTACTCATTGTGACAGGGTATTAATGATGCTTTTTAACTAACGGAAAAACCGGGAGCTTATTTTCTTTCGATCCGGATGCCAATATCTGTGATTCCCTGGAGGTATTCTTCGCGCATGGCTTGTTCGACACGGAAGATGTAAGTGCCTTCCAGGGGAAACCATACATCGCGCCGGAAATGAAAACTGTTGGTTTTGATGTTTCCGAAACCCGATCCGGTCCATTTGCCGGTGCGGTCGGCAAGCACGGTTTCTATAGTATCGCGGTAGATCCTTCCATCGGGAAACTCGGTTTCAAAAAAAACAATAAAATTGCTGTAAGGGTACGAACGATCGTTTCTTACATTGAGAAACATGTTGTACAAAAGAGTTGTATCCTGAAAAGAATGTTCAAACACCATCTGTTCGCTGAAATGCCAGCCTTTACTGTCGATGGGGAGGTTTTTTTCGAACACTACCTGGGTGTTGCATGCCAAAAGTGTGGCCGACATAAGTACTATCCCCCAAAGGATCTGGTTTCGTGTATGCATACTTTTCATTTTTCTGGGCCAGGGTTTATTTTTTCTTGCGTGGCTTGTTGCGTTTGCGTTTTCTTTTGTTGTCGGGGGTATCAAACCTTGTGAGACTATCCTCTTCGTACCCGTTTTGCTGCAGAGGAGCTACCTGCCTTTCCACTACAACTTCCTCCAGAAGTTCTTCAGGGAGAATTTTGCGTCGGTTGAGTTTCTGAATCTCTTTTACTCTCTCTGTGGTAAGGCAGATAAATGCAGCAGGATTGTCCTGGTAGGAATAATACATCAGATTTCGCAACACATCGGTTTTCTGATGAAATGCTTTCCCTTTTCGGGTTTCCAGGAGTATGGATGTGTCGGGATGACCCTTCATTGCATCCACATAAATATCGTTTTCGTAATTGATGCAACACTTCAGCTTTGAGCATTGGCCTGCCAGCTTTTGCGGGTTGAGCGAAAGCTGCTGGGTGCGTGCTGCATTGGTAGAAACCGACCTGAAGTTGGTGAGCCAGGTTGAGCAGCAAAGCTCCCGGCCACACGATCCGATTCCCCCCAGGCGGCTTGCCTCCTGGCGCATACCGATCTGGCGCATCTCAATGCGAACATTGAACCTCTCTGCCAGCACTTTGATCAGCTCACGGAAGTCTACCCTTTCATCGGCAGTATAATAAAAGATGGCCTTGGTTTTATCGCCCTGGTATTCCACGTCGCTGATCTTCATGTCGAGTTTCAGGTTCTGGGCAATCTCCCGTGACCCGAACTTGGTCTTTTCTTCCAGATCTACTGCTGCCACCCATTTTTCTATATCGGTAACCTTGGCTTTGCGGTATACCTTCTTAAATTCGGTATTGCGAACATCGATTTTTTTCTTCTTCAGCTGCAGGTTTACCACCTCACCGGCTATGGTCACAATGCCGATATCGTGCCCGGGAGAGGCCTCCACGGCAACAATATCGCCCTCCTCCAACTGCACATCGTCCGGAACTTTGAAGAAATCCTTCCGGCTGTTTTTGAACCGAACCTCCACAATATCAAGTGAAGGGAAGTTTTTGGGAGGCTTGATGTTGTCGAGCCAGTTGAATACATTGAGCTTGGTGCAGGAGTGTGCATGCAATTCTTCCTGCCGTGTGGTATTGGGGCGAGGTGCACAGCGGCATCCCCGGGATATGAAGTTGTTGTTCTTTTCCAATTTTTCAGTTTTAATAAAACACACAAAGTTAAGCAAATTAATTATTGCTTAGCCCGCATTATGCGGAAGGACAAAAGGGAAAGGTCTGTAAATAAAATCTTTGGATTGGCGTTTCTTTCCACATGGTAAATGGCCTTTGAGAACTCCTCTGACATCTGCATGGCCACAGCCGGGGTAAGTACTTTGGAAAATCGTGTTATAAACTCCTGCGCAGCGGGGTGCGCCTTGATAAGGGTATTGGCCTGGTAGTTCAGCAGGGTGCATTGCCTGAATACCTCCAGAGAAAAACCCAGGAAAGCCTTTTGTCGTTCTCTTCCCAGCTTCGACAAAACTTCTGAGAACTCCACGATCTTTTTCATGTCGGGGGTATAGCATGCCCGCAGCCATTCGCGCAACAGCCCTGTATTATCTTCAAGATTTTCCTTGCTGTTGAGCATCTCCAGTGCATAATAGTAGTTTCCATCGGCCAGAAAAGCGATTTGCTCTGCTTCCTGTCGCGTGCATTGGTGCTGCACTGTAAGGCCTTCTACCACCTCCGGATCGGTGAGCCTTGGAAACCGGACCATCTGGGTTCGCGACAGGATGGTGTTGAGCACCTGGTCCTGGTTTTCTGAAACGATAAGGAATAAGGTTTTCTCGGGCGGTTCTTCCAGTATTTTTAAAAGCTTGGGTGCTGCCGAATGATAGAGTCTTTCTATCATCCAGATGATCACCACTTTGTATTCGCTCTCGTAGGATTTATACCCCAACACCCTGATGATCTCATTGCAGTCTTCGGCACTGATGATCCCTTGTTTGTTTTCCAGCTGGCAATGGCTGTACCACCCATTGAGGCTTACATAGGGCGATTTTTCAAGATAGGACCTGAAGTCGGCTGCCTGTTCCTTGCTGCCCGAAATTTTTTCGCCCTTCCCCTTTACTACCGTGGGGAAGAAAAAGCTCAGATCGGGGTGTGCCAGTTTGTTGTATTTTTTGCAGGACGAGCAGGTGCCACAGGCATCCTCAGGGGAAGGTTCGCTACAGGCCAGGTACCGCGCATAGGCAATGGCCATGGCCAGCTTGCCACTGCCCTCGGGGCCCAGAAACAACTGGGCATGGCTTACGCGTTGGTTGCGGATGTTGTTGATAAGTTTGGCTTTTATGGCGCCCTGCCCGGTAATATCTTTGAAAAACATCAGTTCTTGCGTTTTGAAGATCTCAAAAATACCAACAATTCTGCTCATGAGAAAAAGAATTGCACAGTAAGGTCCCGGCTGCCCTAATATGAGATGCTAAAAAATCGTAAAGGGACACTAAAACCCATTCCCGATTGTTAAAAAGTGAAAAGTTATGAACAGAAATTTGCACTTTGAAAGGCTTGTTGCAGGCCGGATACAGCTCCGCAAACGTTTTCTGTGTTGGTAAAAAACTTGTGTTCGCATAACAAATTTGCCAGTTTATAGTTATATTTGCACCGTAAATCATGTCCTGAGATTGCGAAAATTTGCAAAAAAATATTTTTTGTACCTTTGCAGGCTCATTTGCTCAGGCAAAATTTAAAGATCATGAGACAACGCCAAATTGTCAAACTTCTTCTGGTTGTTGCAATCCCCCTTGTAATTTTTAGTGGCTTAATTGTTCTTAACAAGTCCATGTACGTGGAAGAACTTGTTGTGGAAGAAACATACAATCCCAATGATCTTCCTGCCATTCTGGAGCGGGGAGTGCTAAAAGCAACCACCGATTACAACTCAACCAACTATTTTGTGTACCGGGGCCAGCCCATGGGTTTCCACTTAGAGCTGCTCAAATTGTTTGCCCAGCATATTGGAGTGGAGCTTGAGGTATTTGTATCCAACAGTATCGATGAAAATCTCAACTGTCTGATGGCCGATGGTGAGTGTAATATCATTGCGATGGACCTTACTGTTACACGCAGCCGCCGTGAGGTTCTCTCATTTACGGAGCCTCACAGTCAAACCCGGCAGGTTTTGGTGCAGCGTAAGCCCGACAACTGGTTCTCCATGCGCAGCAGCGAGATCGAGGACAACCTGGTTCGCAATCAGCTGGATCTGGCAGGAAAGACCATTTATGTACAACGCAATTCGGCACACCTGGTGCGCCTTCATAACCTGATGGAGGAAATCGGAGATGTGTTCGAAATTGTAGAAGTGGATCAGGAAACCGAACAGCTTATTGAGCGGGTGTCAAATGGTGAGATTGAGTTTACCGTGAGCGACGAACATGTGGCCCAGGTAAACCAAACCTACTATGCCAATATCGATGTGCAAACGCCCCTGAGTTTTGCCCAAAACCTCTCCTGGGCGGTGCGGCACGACACTCCGCTGCTGAAGCAGGCCATCGACGACTGGATGGTTGAGTTCAGGCAAAGCCGTCAGTTTGCCAACCTTTACAACAAGTATTTCCAGAACCCGCGCAGTTCGTTTATGGCAAGAAGCCAGTACCACTCCCTGGGTGGCGGGCGGATATCCATCTACGACGACCACTTTAAGCGCTTTGCAGAAATAGTGGGCTGGGATTGGCGACTGATTGCCTCACTGGCTTTTCAGGAATCCAGATTCAACCATGAAGCGGTTTCATGGGCAGGGGCCTTTGGTATCATGCAGCTTATGCCCAATACTGCCGCCATGTACAACGTTACAGAAGAGTCTTCTCCCGTAGAAAACATCCTGGCTGGTATCAAATACCTCAACTGGATTGACCGGCGTTTGCAGGAGATCATTACCGATGAGGAGGAACGTATCAAATTTGTACTGGCATCTTACAATGTGGGTATCGGTCACGTTCTGGATGCACGGCGTCTGGCCGAAAAGTACGGAAGGGATCCCAATGTATGGAAAGACAATGTGGATTACTACGTGCTCAACAAATCCAAACCCAAGTACTACCTCGATCCGGTGGTTCGCCATGGTTATGCCAGAGGTTCCGAGCCCTTTCAGTATGTAACCGAGATATTGGAAAGGTTTGAACACTACAAAAATGCTGTAGGCAGTTGAGAATCAAAAAACCTAAAAAAAAGCCCCGGGAAACCGGGGCTTTTTTTTTAATGTGCTTCCAGCCAGTTGCTGCCGGTATTCATGTCTACTTCCAGTTCCACGTCGAGGGTCATGGCATTTTTCATGTTTTCTGCAACAATCTGCTTCATGGTTTCCAGTTCAGGTTTTACCACATCAAACACAAGTTCGTCATGCACCTGCAAAATCATCCTTGACTGGAGTTTGTTTTGTTTCATCTGCTGATGAATTTTTATCATGGCCAGCTTGATCATATCGGCTGCCGAGCCTTGTATGGGCGAGTTGATGGCGTTGCGCTCGGCATAACCACGAACCGCTCCGTTGCTGCTGTTGATGTCGGCAATATAGCGCCGACGGCCCAAAATGGTTTCTACATATTGATGCTTTCGGGCAAATTCGATGGTTTCGTCCATATACCTTTTGATGCCGGGGTATTGGGCAAAATAGTTGTCAATGATTTCGAATGCCTCAGCACGGGGGATGTTCAGTCTTTCGGAAAGGCCAAAGGCCGAAATACCATAAACAATTCCGAAGTTTACAGTTTTGGCTTTCCTTCTCATCTCCTTATCCACCTCCCGGAGGCTTACGCCAAACACCCTGGCTGCGGTGGCAGCATGGATATCGTGTCCCTGACGGAAAGCATCAATCATTGCCTCATCTTTGCTCAGCGATGCAATGATGCGCAGCTCGATCTGCGAGTAGTCGGCAGCGAGTAAAATGTGGTTGCTGTCGGCAGGAACAAATGCCTTGCGTATTTCCCGGCCCTGCTCGGTGCGGATGGGGATGTTCTGCAGGTTGGGGTTGTTGGACGACAACCGCCCTGTTGCGGCTACAGTCTGGTTGAAAGAGGCATGCAGACGGGCGGTTTTTTCACTGATAAGTTTGGGGAAAACATCCACATAGGTCGACTTGAGCTTGGTAAGTGAACGATAATCCAGGATCTTTTCGACAATCTCATGCTTGTCGGTGAGCTTCGACAATACATCTTCGCTGGTGCTGTATTGTTTGGTCTTGGTTTTCTTGGCCTTGGCAACGATCTTGAGCCTGTCGAAAAGGATCTCGCCCAGCTGTTTGGGCGAACCGATATTGAAATGGGTGCCGGCGAGTTCGTAGATTTGTTGCTCTATTTGGGTAATATCGTGCTGCAATTTTTCGGAATACTCTTCCAATGCCTGGGTATCGAGCTTCACGCCATTTTTTTCCATCTCCGACAAAACATAGATCAAAGGTGTCTCCATGGTTTCGAAGAGCGAGGTAAGATTGTTTTCTTTTAGCATGGGCTCGAAAACCTCTCTCAGTTGTTGTGTTACATGGGCATCTTCGCAGGCATAGGCCGTAATGGTCTGCAGAGGCACATCGCGCATGCTTTTCTGGCTTTTCCCCTTTTTGCCAATGAGTGCTTCAATGCTCAGAGGGCGGTAGTTGAGGTAGGTTTCGGCAAGCAGATCCATGTTGTGGCGCATGTCGGGTTGGAGCAGATAGTGGGCAATCATAGTGTCGAAAAGCTTTCCCTGCACACTAATGTTGTAATTGCGCAAAACACCGATATCGAATTTCAGGTTCTGCCCCGTTTTTTCCAGTTGTGGGTTTTCGAAAAGGGGTTTGAATTTTTCTGCCAGTGCCATTGCCTTGTCCTGGTCGGTGGGGAAGGGTACATACCAAGCCTGCGAAGGTTTGATGCAGAAAGCGATCCCTACCAGCTGGGTGTTGGTGCTGTCGAGGCCTGTGGTTTCTGTATCGAAGCAGAAGGTGCCTGACCCTGAGAGCAGGTCGATGAGTGCTGCAATATCTTCCTCTTTTTCCACACTTTGGAAATCATTGCCGGCCATGATCCGTTCTACCGATTGTTGCACTACTTCTCTGGGGTCTTCAAGAGCGTCGGTGCCTGCAAAAAGATCCATCTGCCCGGCTATCTGTGCTTTGGAGGGCATAGCCTGGGGAGCTTCCTCCTTTATATGTTCAAACACTCTTTTGGCATAGGTGCGAAACTCCAGTTCATCGAACAGAGGGAGTAAAATATCGGGGTTGGGGTCCTTGCGACGGAAGAGTTCTTCATCCCACTCCACGGGTACATCCAGTATGATGGTGGCCAGGCTTTTCGACATTAGGGCTTGTTGTGCATTTTCCCTGAGGCTTTCCCGGCTGCGCTTTTCGGCCACTTTTTCCACGTTTTGCAGCAGGTTCTCCACCGAACCAAACTCGGCAATAAGCTTCCTTGCCTTTTTCTCACCAATGCCCGGCACCCCTGGGATGTTGTCGGAAGCATCGCCCCACAGACCCAGGATATCGATGAGCTGCTCAGGCCTTTCAATGCCAAAGTTTTCGCACACTTCTTTCACACCCCATATCTGTGCATCGTTGCCCATACGGGCAGGCTTGTACATAAAGATATTGTCGGATACCAGCTGTCCGAAGTCCTTGTCGGAAGTCATCATGAATACGGTAAAGCCATCTTTTTCTGCCCTTTTGGCAAGGGTGCCCACGATGTCGTCGGCCTCATATCCCTCCAGTTCGAGGATGGGCATATTGAACCCTTCAATAAGCTTTTTGATGTAAGGCAATGAGGCCACAATATCTTCAGGGGTTTCCTCCCTGTGGGCCTTGTACTCGGTGAAGTCGGTTTGCCTGAGGGTAGGGGCATAGGCATCAAATGCCACAGCCATATGGGTGGGGTTCTCTTTTTTGATCACCTCCAGCAATGTGTTGGCAAAGCCCAGCACGGCAGAGGTATTCATGCCTTTTGAGTTTATGCGGGGGTTGCGGTTGAGAGCAAAATAGGCCCGGTAGATCAGGGCCATGGCATCGAGGAGGAAAAGCTTTTTGGGTTCAGACATCTTTTGAAAGGATTAGAAAAGGTTTCAAAGATACGTATTTAAAAAGTAAAACGAGGCCATCTCAAAATTGAAAGCACGGCACACATCGGGTCGGAGTAATGTTAGATAATCAGCATGTTGTCCGTTTCGACAGGTTTTGTGTGCGGTTGTTTTCCGGCTGTTGAGATGGCCTCGTGGTTGCCTGGGTTTTAGGAGGGAAGGATCAGAATCTTTCTTCTACCTTTTTCCAGTCAACGATTTTCCAGAATTCCTGCACATAGTCGGGTCTTCGGTTCTGGTAATCCAGATAGTATGCATGCTCCCACACATCGCAGGTGAGTAATGGTGTGTGCCCCTGTTTCATGGGGTTTTCGGCGTTGGCGGTCTTCACGATCTCCAGTTTGCCTTGCGGATTTTTTACCAGCCAGGCCCATCCCGATCCGAATTGTGTTGCTGCTGCATTAGCAAAGGCTTCTTTGAATTTCTGAAAACTGCCAAAGCTCTCTTCGATGGCCTGCATGAGTTTTTCTGCAGGTTCGCCACCCCCCTGGGGTGAGAGGCAGTTCCAGTAAAAGGTATGGTTCCACACCTGTGCCCCATTGTTGAAAATGCCTCCCTCTGCCTCCATGATGATCTGCTCCAGGCTGGCGTTTTCGAATTCGGTTCCCTGCACCAGCTCATTAAGCTTGTTTACATAAGCCAAATGGTGTTTGCCATGATGAAAGCTGATGGTTTTCTCGCTGATAATTGGCTCGAGCGCATTCGGAGAATACGGCAGAGCCGGTAATGTGTGTGCCATAAAGTGCTTTTTTTTGTGTTTAACATATCAAGCAAAAATACATTAAAATGGGGGTGATGTCAAGTTTTGACAGGCAGATTTGAAGAGAAAAAGCTTTTTTGTATTTTTACAGGCTGAACGGCAAAAGGTTAAAGTGTTGGATTTTGCTACTTTGCCAGTATTTGTTAATCCTCTAATGTTGCCAGACTATGAAGAAATTCTCATTTTTAATTGTATTGATGCTTGTGGTTTGGGTTTTTGTTTCCTGTGGTCCATCGGCAGAAGAGCGGCGCCAGCAGGAGATCGAGGATAGTATTAAGCTGGAAGAAGATCGCCGTAAATTGCTGGAACGCGCCAACACCATGTTTGCTTCTCCGGCAGATACCACCCAAACTCTGGCAGAGGGCGACAGCCTCTGAGGCTATTTGTGCAGACCCAAGCCCCGGTAAAGTGAATTTTTTTATCCGTATAAGCCTCAGGCGCCTTACCCGTGAGCGGGTATATGCTTTTGTAAATATTCTGGGGCTTGCCCTGGGAATGGCAAGCGCTATGCTTATATTTCTGTATCTGCGCTACGAGACCACCTACGATCGGTTTCACCCTGACTTTGAAAATACCTGGCGCATTGGTACCGATCTGCAGGTAATGGGGGCCCGCCAGACCTATGCTGTAACCAGTGCCGGCATGGCGCCTGCCCTGGTGGCAGAATTCGACGATTTTACCGACTTTGTAAGAGTGTTTCATGTTTACTATTTTCTGCGCGATGTAGTGTACCAGTATGAAGAGCGGCAGCTGTTCGAGAAGGAAGTGTACGCTGTAGACTCCACCTTTTTTAATCTCTTCGGTGCCACTTTTCTGGAAGGAAATGCCCAGGGGGCACTCAGCCAGCCCTTTGATATGGTGCTTACAGAACCCATGGCCCATGAGCTTTTTGGTGCAGGGTCTGCACTGGGTAAACGGGTTTTTGTGCCCGGAGCCGGATATTTTACTGTAAGAGCTGTAATTGAAGAACCTCCCCTCAATACTCATTTTCGCTACCGGGGCTTGATATCCATTTCAACCCTGCATCATCTGGATGAACTTTTTAACCGTAGCTTCGGGCCTGGTGTGCAGTGGAGCACCCTGGAAGAAACATTCGGCAGTACGCTGGTTTGGTCCTACCTGAGAACCCGTCCGGGGTTTTCTCCTGCCTCCTTTATGGAAGTCCACTGGCCCGGATTTCATGAGCAACACATCCGGCCCATTGCCCGGCAGCATGGCCTGGATATTCAGCTGCTTTTTCAGCCTCTTGCTTCCATCCATATGGATAGCGGATGGTTGTACGATCGCAGCACTCAATGGGTGCAGATGCAGGCAATGGATCCGTCTCTGGTAAAGGTGTTTTTCGCCATTGCTCTGTTTTTGCTTGTGGTGGCTGCCATCAACTATGCCAATATTGCCATCAGCAACTTCAATAAACGGCGCATGGAGATGGCAATGGTGAAAATTCTGGGTAGCGACAGCCGTCAGGTTTTCGCAGGGTTTTTCACTGAGGCGATTATTACTGCAGGAGTTGGGTTGATCCTTGGGCTGGTGTTGCTGGAGTTGATATTGCCTTCTGTGAATTTGTTCCTGGGTACCGAACTTGCTTTGAACTTCAGGGAAGATGTGGTGATTTCAGCGATGGTGCTACTGGTATTGCTGTCCACTTCTATGCTGGCTGGCCTGTCGCCAGCCCTATATTTTGCCCGTGCCCGGGTAGCCGGGCTGATGCTTTACCGCAAGAAGCACGGCAGGAAGTCGCTGATCCTGAAAAAGCTGCTGGTCTGCTTTCAGTTTGCCATTTCTGCCTTTATGATCGCTTCCTCCCTCCTGGTGTACCGGCAAATGGAGTTTATGCAGCAAATGGATGTGGGCTACAATACCCGCCACATTGCTGCCATTGAATTACAGGGAAGATTTGCCCGCGAAAATGTGCATATCCTTGACAGCCTGCTCTGGGAAAATGCTGGTGTAGAGCAGACTGCTGCCACGGGCTATGTGTTTACCATGATGCCCATAACCCATTCTGTGCTCATGGAAACATCTGAAGGTATGCGTGTTAAGTCTATCAATACGGTACATGTTACCGGCGATTACCTGGAGCTTATGGGCATAGAGATTTACAATGAAAATGGACGGGTGGATGCAAGTTTGCTGAACGACCCCGGAAAAATTTTCATCAACCAGGCACTTGCCGATACCATGGGGTTTGAGAGGGTAACCGGACGCACGATCACCACACACTTTCAGTTTCTTGATGGACGGCTTCGTTCCGAAAGAGAAGTGGCCGGAATTATTGATAATGTACACTATGCATTGCTCAATCAGCCTGCCGAACCTTTGATTCTGATCCCTATGATGGGTTTGCCCAATTACCTTGTGGTTCGTTTCGCAGAAGGGCAAAGTGCCCACATGAAGGAGATACTCGAAAGAGCCTGGATGCAATACGATCCCGGCAGCCAGGTTGCTGGTTTTTTTCTTTCTGATATTGTGGAAGATTTTTTCCTGAGGCAGCAGCGATTGAGCCGGTTTTTTGGGTATTTCGCGTGGATGTGTGTTTTGATCTCCTTCCTGGGTGTTTTTGGGATTACAGCCTACAACCTGGAGCAACGATCCTCCGAAATAGCAGTTCGACGGGTGCTGGGCGCTGGCTGGTTTGATGTATTCACAACCTTTTTTGCCGATTACAGACAGTTGTTGCTGATTGCCTTTGCCACAGGAGGCCTGGTGGCATATCTCTCGCTGCAACAATGGCTGGCCGGGTTTGCTTATAGTGCCGGGCTGTCTGCCTGGCCTTTCTTAGGGGCTGCTCTTCTTGTGGGTGCTACCGTAATACTGGCTGTGGGTATTCATGCCTGGCGGGCAAGCCGGATACAACCCGGATCTGCACTGAGAACCAACGCCTAAGGGTGTGCGAATACGACCACTTTTGTGCTGTTTTGATACAGTCTCTTGACCTGGGAAACTCCTGAATTGTTTCTGTAAATAACTGTTATATAGCGACTAATGTGGTTTTGCACAAAGTTTGGTGTGTCCTGTTCGCACAAACTTGATTATTAACCCTTAACCACAAATGCCATGACACAAACCAGCCTGGTTTTCTTTATCATTCTTTTGATCAGTTTTTTCCTTTCTCTGATTTTCTGATTCTATGCGGGCAAGCTGTCCGGGTCTTTGCCGGGCCGCTGGCCAGATCAATACACGGCAGCCGTTGCCGTCTCTTTCTGTATTAAAATACATTTCCAAACACTACATGCCATGAGAGAAATCGTAATCCTTATACCGGAGGTGGATGCTCAGCAAAACGTTGAAATCGATGTTCGTATCAATGGTCGCAAACGTACGCTGAAATACCGCGTAGAAGTGGTGGAGTGGGAAGGTTGCGACCCCTCTGAAGACCGTGTTGATATTCTAAAGAAAAAGATTGCCAATTATGATAAGAACTGGCAGCTTATGGAAATCGGCGCTCCCAGCGATAAACAGATCCCCCTGGTCTTCAGGCACCGGGTGGTGGATGAGGCCTGAACAACAGGCGATCTTTTCACCCGGTAGTTTATGATTGGTTCGAGACATGTCTTTTCTGTCTGATTTTTTCCTAACTTTAGGGTAGCACTTCTGTATTCTTTGTCTTTTCTGAGCCTGCATTACGCTCCTGTGTTGACCTAAAGTGCAGGGTGATGCCTGTGCAAGGACAAGGTTCCGGCAAGCCTCCCCAGGCAAACCTGGGTTGTAACAGTATCCTGATTAAAACTTTTCTGCATGAATCTAAACCCGTTGGCAGACCATGGAGTCTCCGACTCAACCCCGCGTAACTTTACCATCTGGCAAGAACTGAAAAATACCCTCAGGGGCACCGATGCCGACTATACGAAGGTCAGCCTGAAACGAGCCATTTTCCTGCTGGCCGTGCCCATGATCCTGGAAATGGTAATGGAGTCGACTTTTGCTGTGGTGGATATTTTCTTCATCAGTTCGCTGGGGTCTTCTGCCGTAGCTACAGTGGGGCTCACCGAGACCTACCTGTTTCTGCTCTACTCCATCGCCATGGGGCTTTCCATTGCGGTTACTGCCATCATTGCCCGGCGTATTGGCGAGAAAAAGAGACAGGAAGCCGGCCTGGCTGCGGTGCAGGCCTTGTTTCTGGCCCTGCTGGTCTCGCTGCCTTTTGCCATTGGGGGCATTTTCTATTCCCGGGAGCTGCTTGCCCTGATGGGTGCCGACGACTGGGCCATCAGCCATGGGTATCGCTACACCCAGTGGATGCTCGGAGGAAATGCCGTAATCGTATTCCTGTTTGTCATCAACGCCATCTTCAGGGGTGCTGGCGATGCGGCCATTGCCATGCGGGTGTTGTGGATCTCCAACGGAATCAATATTGTGCTCGACCCTATGTTGATTTTTGGCTGGGGCTTTTTCCCCGAACTGGGCATTGAAGGCGCTGCCATTGCCACCAATATAGGGCGTGGCACCGGTGTGCTGGTGCAGCTCTACTATCTGTTTCATGGAGGGAAAAAGATCCGGGTGCCCTGGAGTTTGTTTTATCTCAACGCAAAGATTATGCTCAATATTCTCCGCACCTCAGTGGGAGGTATCGGGCAGAATATTGTAGCCATGACCTCCTGGATCTTCATCATGCGCATACTGGCAGATATTGGCAGTGATGCGGTTGCCGGATCTACCATTGCCCTGCGCATCATGCTGTTTACCATGATGCCGGCCTGGGGGCTTGCCAATGCAGTTACCACCCTGGTGGGGCAGAACCTGGGTGCAGGCAATCCCCAGAGAGCCGAATCTGCCGTGTGGAAGATTGGATATTACAACATGTTCTTTATGGGCACTGTATCGGTGGTGTATTTTCTTTTCAATACGCAGCTTGTGGGGCTTTTCAGTCAGGATCCGCGCGTGGTATCCATAGGGGCAGAGTGGCTGCGAATACTTTCCTATTCCTATATTGTTTATGGCTGGTGGATGGTTTCAGTGCAGGCGTTCAACGGTTCGGGCGATACACGCACCCCCACCTGGATCAACCTGGTGTTTTTCTGGATGATCCAGATCCCCCTTTGCTGGTACCTGGCCCTGCAGCTGGGATGGGAGCATTCGGGCGTTTTCTGGGGTGTTTTCATCTCCGAAACCTCAGTGGGACTTTTCACCCTATGGCTCTTCACCCGCGGAAAATGGAAAAGTAACCGGGTGTGAAATGAGTCTGTTTTTGAAAAATGCCATTATGAAGATCAAAACTATTTGATGGCAGAATAATAGCCCACGATGGGCTAAAACAAACCCTTAAACAGTTGATCAGCTTCAATTGCACGCTTAAGTTCTTACCTTTGCATCGACACTTATTAAAAAAAATTATTAACCCAAAAAACAACCAGGATGCAAAGAATTTTTACTCTCTTGTTGCTGTTGCAGCTTCCCCTCTGTGCTTTGGCAGGGCAGCCACAAAACTTAACTTATACAATCTCCGGTCAGGGAAATGTACTTCTCAACTGGGAGCACTCCGCAGATTCTGAGCCTGTTCTGCATTTCCATGAAAGCTTTGAGGGGCTCAACAACAGCACTTTCCCTCCTGCCGGATGGGCCAATGTAGATAACGATGGCGATGGGAAAAGCTGGATCCTTTTTGATGTTCCTTACAGCCCAAATCTGAACCCTTATCCTGCCTATGATGGAGAGTATGCAGCAGCCAGCTATTCCTGGTTTGACGGGCAGGTGCTAACTCCGGACAACTGGCTCATTACGCCCGCAATTACCATTCCTGCCAACGGGTTGTTGCAATGGGCCGTGGCTGCGCAAAGGCCCAACTATTCGCAGGAGCATTACAAAGTGTATTTCTCTGCCACCGGAAATGCTCCCTCCGATTTTGAAATATTGCTTCACGAAGAGACCCTCCCAGCGCAGGATATTACCTGGAAAGTGAGGCAATCCGATTTATCGCAGTATGCCGGTCAGCAGGGCTATGTGGCGTTTGTGCATACTCAGACTACCGACCTGTTTGCCATCAAGCTCGATGATATCAGGGTCTATGAGATGCCTTCAGGCGTTTTCAACGGATTTCGTGTATATCGTAATGCCACCCTGATTGCAGAGATTGAACAAATACAAACAACATCGTATCTTGATGCTGGTTTGACCCCGGGAGTTTATGAGTATACGGTTTCTGCGGTTTATGGAGACCAGGAAACAGAACCTTCCAATAGTGTTTGGGTTACCATAGAGGCACCGCAAATTGACTATGCTCCCCAAAATCTTACAATTGCCGTTGATGAGACCCACTCCAAATGGGTGCTAAGCTGGGAAGCTCCCGATCTTCACAACATTTTTCTGTGGGAAGATTTCGAGGAGGTTACCGATGCAAATTTCCCTCCTCCAGGATGGCAAAATATCGATAACGATGGTGGTGGAATGGCATGGATTGTTTTTGATGTGCCCTACAATGAAACCGTCAATCCCTATCCGGCCTACAGCGGTAATCAGGCCATAGCCAGCTACTCCTGGTTCAATGGCAATACCTACCAGCCCGACAACTGGATCATAACTCCTCCGGTGCAACTGGGTAAAAACAGTATGCTCTCATGGGCAGTGGCGGCTCAAAGGCCCAATTATTCCCAGGAGCATTACAAAGTATTCCTTTCAACCCAGGGCAACAGCATCGAAAATTTTACGGAATTGCTGTGGGAGGAGACACTTCCGGAGCAGGACATCACCTGGAAACTACGCGAGATTGATCTTTCTGTTTACGATGGTCAGGTAGTAAACATTGCCTTTGTTCATACCGAAACCACTGATCTTTTTGCTGTCAAGCTGGATGCAATTCTGCTGCAGGGCAATGCCAATCTTACACATACTGGTTACCAGGTATTTCAGAACGATGAGTTGATTGCACACATCAACGACCCAGAAGCCCTGGAATTGATCATTGATATTCCTTCTTCCAACGGATTGTATACTTTTTATGCAAAGACGGTATTTGCAGAGGGTGTATCTGTTCGTTCCAACGAAGTATCGAAGGAGGTGCAGGGTTTGGGTGTAGAGAAAGTAAATCAGGCAGGAATAGTGGTTTATCCCAATCCTGGCAAAGAGGTGTTTCATGTAAGAGCTACCGAGCCCGTTTCAGGAGCGTCTGTCCGTGTGATCAGCATGACAAATCAAATTGTTTATCATGTACAGGGCATTGACCTTTCTGAAACGCAACAACACCGAATAGAGTTGCCGAACCTCCCCAAAGGGGTTTATATGATTGCAATTACCACAGCAGATTACCAGCAATCATTCAAAGTTATAGTGCAATAGTTTTCAGGAAATCCGTGGCTTAAAAGATGGATACCTGGCCACCGCCAGCAGATTGTTGAGCTGACAGGAAAACTTATGCAATACCGTTGAAACGGCATCTGACGAATTATCAGATGCCGTTTTGGTGTTTTTATCCGTCATGTAAAGCCTTGCCTTCCGGCGAATGATCAGTGCCGGCTTACCACCACACCATCATTTACCACGATCAGCCTGCCATCGGTCATTTCTGCTACCATAATATACACATAGCTGGTTTCGGGGCTGGTACGTGTGTCGGTATAGGTTCCCCGCTCGTTGGCAATGCGTGTAAGCAAAACGGGTTCCTCATTGTTTTCCTGACGCAGGATCTGCAATCCCCTGATCCCATCCACCTTAAGGGGCACCCATTCCAGCTGTATGCCACTGCGCACCTGCCTGCACGAGAGCACAAGCTTTATCTGGGGCGGATGGTGCTGCAGGCTCGAGGTGGTGCGTGTGCTGGAGGGTTTGCCCCCGGGATTGATAGATTCAACCTGGTAGCTGATCTCACGATTGGCCGGGGGGTGTTGATCCACAAAGCGGTTTTCGGCAAGGGGAGAGGGGTTTAATCTCTGGTACTCCTCTCCATCGTGCGCCCTGTAAACATTATACCCCATAATACCCGAAAAATCGGGAGCCGGCGACCAAAGAAGCAATACGGTGCCATCGTTTTGCACCAGGCAGTCCAACTCCGGTGGAGGGGCCACCACAAGGTTTTCCTCAATGTAGAGGATCAGTGTATCGGTGGGAGCGCTCTCAATATATCCATCGCTGATACTCACCATATAGTATTCGAGGCTCCGGGTTTCGGGGCCAATGGCCTGCAGATCGGTTTTCATAAGGTCTTTGCCGGGCAGGTAAAACGGACCCCCCAGCGGGCTGAATCCCCCTGTGCCATTCTCCCTGCGATAAATCCTGTAGCCGAAGATGTTTTCCCCGGTAATGCTCCACGAGAGCACCACATCCTGTTGCTCACGTCGTGCAACGAATCCTGAAGGAGCAAAGGGCTTCTCTGCAAAGGTGGCAAACCCGTGCACCCGGATCCCCGCAGGCTGATAGCCGAAGAAATCCTGGATCACAATGAAGTAAAACCATGGTTCGTTGGCGCGGGGTACCTCATCGGTATAGCTGCGTGCATGAGCCGGCAGCCTGGTTACCCACTGGTATCCTTCATCGAAATCGTGGCTGCGGAAAAGATTCTGCGACACTATGGTTGAGGGGTTTCTTACCTCCCATTGCAACTCAATTGCCCGGGTATCCCTGGCAGGTCGGGTGCGAAGGTTCAGTACCTCTGGCGGAGCCAGGTAACCCAAATTGTGGGCAAACAGGATGTCGGAAAGAATAGTTTTTCCATCGCGGGTATGAGCTTCAAGATAATACTGCCAGATCCCTTTCCGGGCCAGGGTAGTATCGGTAATCTCCACCACCAGGGTATCGGATACATAAAACCAGGTTTGCCAGGTTTGTATTTCTGTAAAGGTTTCTTCATTGTGGGGAGCCCTGAAGACTTTTACACGGAGGGTATCGTTCAGGTTGTTTGTCCACCATTGCAACCGTGGAAGATCGCTCTGGCTGTTGCTGCGCAAACCCCTTAACTGCTGGGCCGGCACTATGGCTGGCAACAGAATGATGCACAATAGAGTTGCTATGGTCTTCATGCGTTCCATTTTTTACGTAGAGTTAGCCTGTTAATTGCCCTGCTGGCAAACGCCAAAAGGCTCCAGATCGATGTTGAAATCGCCCCCCTGAAACTGGATTTCCAGCTTGACGCTGAAGGCGTTTTGGATATACTGAAGAAGCTCGCTCATGCCCGGCAGGCTGTTGAAGACTTCTTCGCAAGTTCCGTCGATGGCGGGTTGCACTGAAACATGCCCGCAGTTGTTGAAAACAAACTGGTTGCTTTCGTAGCCTCCCTGTATATTGTACCACATGTTGCCACGAATGGCTACACCACAGTCGGGGCCTGTAACAGGTATTCCCCATGTTTGAGAGGCTGTAACATCGCAGTAACCATAACCCCCGATCACATATACCGGATTGGAGTTGAAGTTGAGGTGTACAAACATCCCCAGCCCTGCCGAAGCAGATACAGGCATGACCACTGCATTGAGCTGGGTATTTACAATTACTTTTTCTCCAATCACGTAGATGCCGGTAAAGGGTGTGCTGAAATCGGGCAGGTTATAACGGAAGTTGGATCTTACATGTGCAAGGTCATTTTGGTGCACCTGGTTGGTTTTGCCTACAAGCATGGCTCCTTTGAATCCAGGCATACCTGGTGTGGGCCCCAGGGAGAAACTGTGCAGGTCGAGAACGATGTAAAACCCCCTGGGGTCAAACCTTACTGTAGCTGCACCCTCGTATATGGTTGCATACCCCAGAGGCAGGTATCTTACATCCATATGGCCGAGCAGGCTGCTCTCAGCGAAATTGTAGCTGAGCCTCATGCCTCCCATAGGGCTTGAGCCCTGGTTGCCTCCGGGGATATTGCTTACGCTGATTTCATCGCCCGACACATCAATGCCACCGTGTACTTTGAACAGAAGCTTGTTGGGAGGTGCACCTGCCGGGTCGAGCCCATCAATATTGCGGGTGAGTGCTGTATAACTGAGAGTATCCCATTGGTTTCCAGCTACCCTCATCCAGCCACTTTCCACCGGCATTCGGTTTGCACCTGCAGGCATAAACTGCATGGTGTTGCCCTTGAAGTTTTGCGCATTTACCTTTATGATCTCTATCTCGCATTTCTGGTTTGTTTTCTCCAGAAATCCCCAGAAAGTTACCGGCTTTCCTGCCTGATCCTCAGGAGCCGGATGTATGATCACCCTGCCATAGGAGGTAAAGCGGTTTGCTCGTACCTCCTGCCGGGTGGTGTCCTGGTCCAGCACGAACTCCACATTGCCATGGGCGTATACGCTGCCCTGCAGGGGTTGTACTGTGGGCGTGATCCGGTTGTTCTGCCTGCGGTAGGTTACAATGGCATTGGGGGGGGCGAAGCCGGGAATGCCCAGCTCCGGACGACCTTTCAGAGAAAAGAAGCCCGGCCCGGTCATGATTCCCTGCACATCCACATCCAGGATATTGTAAAAACGCATGGGTTGGTTCAGGGTAAGTGCTTCGGTGTTATTGCTTAACATCCCAATGGACTCAAAGCTGATCTGGTTGGGCTCGGTCTGGTAAAGATTTCGTACCCTTCCGGCCGGAGCCTGGGTGCTCCCCACAAGGCTTATACGATAATGGCCTACCCCTGCATCATAGTTGAAGATGGGTTGAAGAGTACCCGAAAGTTCAACATTGGCCACACCCCCCAGGGTTAGCCCACCCGTGAGATCTATGTTGCCTTCGGAAAGCATGTTGGGTCGTACCCGAAGGTTTTTTACCCGGGCATCTACCCCACGGCCGGTGATGATCAATACTTCTTCCAGCACAATGGCATCTTCATTGATATCGAACCGCCAGGGTTTGGTTGCAGAAACCTGCCACTTGTCGAGGGTAAAGCTCAGTTGTCCGCCCGGAGTTTCCTGGAACCCTATGTCGGTGTTGTTGATAACCAGATCGCCTGCCTGTATCTTCAGGTCGAGGGTGGAGTTTTGTCCACCTCCCGGTATTTGTGTATGCAGCAGGGTTCGCATGCGGATTACACCGTTCTCCAGGTAAGAGTGGCTGAGGTTTGCACTGGCCTGGAAGTTAAATACCTTGTAGTTGCGCACAGGGATGGGGCTAAGCTTGTTGCTGAGGCTGAAAACAGCATACCGCATGCCGGGAATGACAGGCATCCTGCTGCTGAAAACGGTAGCCCTTCCGCTGAGCGTGTCATTGCCCACAAAGAGTTGCCCGCTGAACTGGTGAGCAATTTCAAAGCTGGCCAGGTCGAGCTTCACCTGACCTTGTATGCGTGCCCCTCCCAGTCCGAAGGTTACCTTTTGCATCTCAATTTTTTTCTTGCCAAAACCAAGCAGCCAGGTGTACTGACTTCCCGGAGGTGGCTGGATGTAGTTGTACAGCGAACCCGTATAGTGTCCTCCCACCTTCAGGGGGATCTCCATGACATCGGTAACCAGGGTTTCCTCCAGGGGTTCAGGCCGGTTGTTCTCATTCTGGGTTACAAAAAGATTTCGAAAAGGGATTCTGATGTCGGGCTGCAGCAGCGAAAAGGTTCCCGTTGCAGGGAGGTTGACGAAATATCCACCCAGCATAACAGAAGATTGTGAAGTGCCGGGAATGGTCTTTTCGGTGAAAGAAGTAATAGCCACCGGGAAGCCCCATATGGAGGAGAGATCCCAGTTGTCGAGGCGTCGGAGGGAGAAGTTATGGGTAGGAGGTGTAGCGGGGGGCTGTGCCGGAAGCACCAGGGCCCGGCTGGTGCCCACGTAGCTTGGGTTGCTGCCTTCTTTGATTACCTGCACTACCATATGGATCAGGTCTCGCGGAATTCCCTGCAACAGATAATATCCCTGGGCATTGGTGGTGGCCTCAATATAAAGAGGCAAGCCATCGGTAGTTACCAGCTCTGCAAAAACAGTGGCCCCTGCTACCGGTTCGTTGGTTTGTGCCGCAGTTACATGCCCCTGTATGCTTTTAGCAGCTTTCAGGGTATAAGGTGTGAGGGGGTTCCAATGTGGGGTAACCGGTATTTCAACCGCTGTTTGCAGAGGAGCATAGCCTGTGGGAGGAGTGATACGCAGGATAAATTGATCGGCTGCTGCAGCAAACTTCAGGTAGGCTTTTCCCTGGTTGTCGGTGGTTGCCTCATGGCCGCCAATATTCACCAGGGCACCTGCCACAGGTTGCCCCTGCGGGTTGCGAACCGTTATTACCGGGCGGTGCAGCCTGCGGTATACACGGATGGGAACCCTTTGTCCGGGAGGGAGAAAGGTGGTGTCGAGCGGGAAATACTGGCTCGACAAAGGCAACACATGCAACACCGCCACACCCTGGGGGTCGGCAGGTACATCAAACTCCTGCCTCACTACCGAGGACGCAGGGTTCACCGGATTAAAGCTCACCACCACCATACGGGTTTTGTAATAGGGAGACTGGCCCGATTTTACGTAAGCCACTACAGGGTTTCCATCCTCATCTTCCACATATCCGGGCATAAGCCAGCGGGGTTGCAGATTTACATCTTTCAGGTCCACCAGCTCGCCCCACAGAAGTTTGTAAGGTTTGCTCCCCTGGGCAGTGTCGGAATTGATGGGAGGGAAAATCCTTTCGTTGTAGAGCTGCGGGCAAATATGCACCCTGCGGTAAATGAACTGATTGTTTTTGCGTACCGGTAAATTGTAGAACCTGAAAAAACCTGCCGTATTGGTTGTGGTATAGGCTTCGTTGTTTGGATAGCAGTTGTTGAGAAATGATGTATAGTTAGGAATATGCGTATCGGTTGCCTGGTTGAGCAGCGATACATTTACATGTGGCATGCCCACATTCTCAAGGTTGGAAATGGCCATTACCCTTCCTTTTATTTCGGGCGGCAAAGGCTTCATGATGTAGGTAAGGGAGATCTCTTCCGGTCCGGTGTATTGATGGTTGTAGGTAACCTGCCCCTGGTAGGTTTGTATTGCCGGCACCATGGGCAGAATCTCAAACCGGTCTTCGTAGTTGAAGAACGTGTTGTCGTAGGCTGCATCCACCTGGCCAAAGTCGCGGGTTGAGAGCCTTATGCGATACTGCGGGTTGATATAGGCATGCCGCACCAGGTTGTAGAACACCACCTGTCCGTTGAATCGTGTGGTGTCGATGGCAACATCCTTGAATTCGTCCTGGTTGAAGAAGGTTCGGCTGTCCAGTCGCTGTCCTTCAAAGTCAATGATCAAAGGCACCTCGTGGGCTACTTTGTCTATGTCGCGCAGTATGCTTATCTGTACCCCTTCCAGGGGGCTGTTGGGGGCTTTTACCTGGTCGGGAGTATTGTCGGTTTTAGCCAATATCCTCAGGTTGTAGGTTTTGAGCTTGCACATCTGAGGGGGTATCTGCAGCATGTCGCCAGGCATGGCAAAGATGTCGATGTCGGGGCTTGCAAATTTCTGGTTCACCACTTCAATTTTGAGGCTCAGGTAGCCAAACTGACTTTCGGTCATCAGGGCGCCTCCCAGGCTCATTACCTGCTGCTGGGGAGGGCTGTTGAAACCCCCACCGGGTAATCCCTGCAGGCCCTGCAGGCCCGACTGGATATTCTGCAGATCTACCCCCGGAAAGATCACCATTCCCAGGAAATCTGCAAGGGGATTGATGCTTTCAACAGGTGGAGCTGCATGGTCCAGCTGCTGGGTAAGGATAGGGCCGGTCCAGAAAGGGAGATTAAAACTGAAGGTGTAATTGCCGTATTCGTCGGTGGTGGTCTGGTCGAGCATTACGTTGGCATATTTAGTGGCATCTCCCCTGAATTTCCCTTTCAGGTCGATCCCCTTGATGATGGGCGCTGTGCCGCCATATTCCGGAAATCCAACACCGAAAGGGGTTTCGGGGCTCAGGTAGGCTATACGGGCCATCAGTCGCACTGTAATGTTGGCCAGGGGTTTGGTGTACTGGGTGCTCTCAGTATCGTGAAATATGTATTTCTTCGAGTTCATCTGCGAAAGCAAAGGCCAGCCCAGGGTGAAAAGATCCTGGTGCAACGCCAGCTCTTCTGGATCCGGAACCATCATGCCATTGACAACATGGTGTGAGTTGATGTTGGTGTTTATGTGCTGGGTAAACGCACTCATGGCTCCATAGCTGAAAGTGACCCCCGGGGGAAGAAAGCCTCCTCCAGAGGGCATTGCTCCTCCGCTACCCGATCCATCGGTGGGGAGTGTGATCGGGGTTACGCCCGGAAAGATTGGAAGATTGTTCAGGTCGATTGGGTCGAAAGGGCTGGTAGGGTATTTTGCCATCAACCGGCCACTGATCTGGGTTGTGGGAGCCAGCTCAAAGTTGTCGGGCAGCAGGTTGTCGGGAATAATTGCATCAACAAAAGGTGGAAGCGTAATGATGGATTGGGTGCCATACACAAAGCTGCAAACCTCACTTCGGCCTCCATTGCGGAAAGCCAGCTGCCCCATGGGGTCGAAAGCGGTTACCATAAAAGCGTAAGCCTTTCCCGGTGCAAGAGCCGGTTGTGCGGGCCCATACAAAAAAACATTGGCAGATACCACGGTTTCAAAAAAAACAGGATGGGCTGCTGAGTATACCGCATCGTGAGGGTCATGGCCCGGAGGCGATATCTCCACCATCTTCAGCCGGTATTGGGTCTGGGGAGGCGAGCCGGCAGGGCGGGTCCACGAGATCACGATGCTTTGAGGGGTCATGGGGGTTATCTCATCATGGCACCAGGGGTGTAAAATCACCGGAGCTTCAATATTGCCAACCGTAAATGGAACGGTGCATCCAAAAGGTGCCTCGTCCGATAGTATCATATTGTTATCGTAGTCGAAAGCTTGCAGGCAAATGATGTAATCATCTTCTGGCAATCCATTGCCATAAAGGATCTCCTGCTCTGTAACCCCCTCATACACAAGGTGGCTGGCACTGAACACATCCTGTATATTGTTGATGTTGAGCATGAAAGGCATGCCGGGTTGCAGCACAATGGGTGCAGGGGGGCGGTAATTGGGGTGGGTATAAATCCGTGTACCACTGGCTCCGGTTATTTCTCCCCTTAGGTATACTCTCAGGGTAACTCCGTCAACTGTGAAATTCTGCAACGTCACCAGCACTTTGTTGGGGTTATTGGTGTAATCGCTTATTTTGGTGGAATAGGGTGGGGTAACGGAAACATTGATCCGCACAGGCGCAAACTGAGCCTGCGAGGCTACAGAAAGAAAGATGAGAACTGCCAGGAGGATTATTCTTTTTCGTATCGGGCCGGGTTGATGGTGGGTGCCTCTTTCAGAAAGTGTATACATAACTCAGATCTCCTTTGATTTCATTAAAATGGCTGGGTGGTGCCTGCTGATAATTCAGCGAACGGATATAATACAGGTTAAAGCGCATAGCCTGTTTGCGCGATATCTGGTAAGATGAACTCAATGAAGAGTTTACGGTCCAGCCGGTGTTTTGGCCTTGCTGAGTTCGGATCAGAGAATTGTTGAGCCCCAGGCTGGCTTTCCCCTCCATTAGGCTTTTGGCTGCACCCAGGGTAAAACCCAAGGCTTTCTGGCTGGCAATGGCATGTTCCAGCAGGTTGTAGTTTACCCCTGTTAAAATGCTGGCACGGTGTTGCAGCAAGCCCAGGTTGTAGTTGAGGTTGATGAGTGTTGCCTGGTAATCGGTAAATTGTTGGGTAAGCACATTGCGGTCTCTTAGCTCCATCCTGCTCAAAACCACTATGAACATATGGTTGTATTGCGTGCGTGTAAAAAGCAGCCGTGGGGTGATATTGATGTTGCTGTTGGTTTGAAAAAGCTTCAGTGAATCGATCAAAGGCACCCTGCCGGCTCTTTGGTTGCTGCTGTAATTGCTGTAGCTGAAGTCGATGCCAAAAACCGCAGAGGGGTTGTAGGATGCCTGGAACGATGAAATGGTGCGCAGAGAGGTTGCCCTCTTTACATTTCTCAGGTTGTCGCGCTGCACACCCAGACTGCCCCTCAGGTTGAGTTTGCGTTTCAGCAAGCTTACCGATGGGGCAATGGTAATGTTTTCAATATCGTTATTCATGAAGTATGCTCCCATGGAGCGATAACCGGGGTCAATGCGCCGGTATTCCAGCCGGGTAGAAAAACCTGCTAGTCTGTAATTCAATCCTGCCCTTACTGCAGTAAGCAATTCGGTAGATTGATTTACGGTAATAAGCTTTTGAATCTGGTTGAGAATTGGGTAGTCATCAGAATCTGCGAACCGGGGTGCCGAAACATCGGTGGTATAAACACTGGCTGCCAACTCCGTGTCGAAAGAAAGATTCTTTGATAGTTTGATGCGGGATTGAATTCCTGCTACAGTATTTTCTTCGGCAGGTAAATAGCTTTTTTGAAACGGATCTGCAACACTGGTGCTGTCATCGTGTATTTTCAGCAGGATAAGGTCGGCGAAGGTGTGCTGCGAGCCCCAGCCCAGGCGCAGTCCGAAGCCTTTGCGGGTAAGGGTTTGCGTGGTGTCAATGGCCTGTGCAAAAGCTGTTGTGCTCTTTTTGAAACGACCATATACAAAGCCCATTCTTAACTTTCCCGGATTCAATTCAAGGCCACCCCCCAGGAAATTGTGCCCCGCCATGGTAAAGTTGCTGAAGTTCACACTGCGATACCCCACATGCAGGGTAGCCCATTTGTAGGTGGGGCTCATGCCGAACTGATTGAAGGGCTGGGTGTAGTCTACACGGCGGTTGCTGTAGCGCAGGGTGAATGGGATGGCTATGCCATAAACATTGGCCGTGGCATTGGAAGAAAGCATCAGGGAAAAGGGGTGCATACGGCTCTCCATTCCGGAAATGCCATACCCGATAAGGTTGGTGGAGAAATTCCCATGGAAACTAAAGGGTTTTTGCTGAACAATACCTTCCAGCTGCTGCGAAATGGCAATACAAGGAATACAGGTCAGTAAAACCTGCAGCCAGAGACTCCGGTGGCGGAAAAATTTCATTGTGTTCCTGATGATTCAGGAGGTCGGAGTTGTGCAGAACCGGCTTATATTCCTGTCAGCTCAATGCCCATCTGAGATCCCCGCATGATGTGTGTTTGGCAGATTGAACTATTCGACAATGAAGTTGAGCCAAAGGTATGTTAAAAAATCAAAAAAGCAAAATGCAGAAAATAAATTGTTGTATAAAAATCAAAAAAAGTTCTTCAAAATTCCTTTCGATGGATTTGTACTCCGAAGGCCCCAGGATTGTAAAGGGTTTGTTTTTGTGATGTAACAAGCATTCTATTAGCCAGATAGCTTAAATTTCAATTCTTCTTACAGAATACGTGTGGGGTTTATCCCTCATTTTTTTTGAGTTTATCCCCTTATTGTACGATCGCCTAAAGGGTAATAATTTTCGCTCAAAATTTATCAGGAGTAGATTAAGCGGAAAATCAGCAGGAAACCCGAAAAGGTCGGCCTTCTGGTCTTATCTGTAAATAATCAATCCGCGACTTGTTATTAACCCTTTTAAGATCAAAAAGATGAAAAGATTTCAATCTGCATTAGGAGTGCTCGTAATGGTGCTGCTGGCTTTGCCTGCTTTTTCGCAGGTGAGAGGTGTTCGTGAGGTGCGACAGAATTTGCCATCGGCACCTGCGCGTACCGAAACCCCCGAAAGAACAACCCAAACAGCAAATGCTCAAGCTCCGGAAACGGCTGCTTCGGGGCAGGTACTATATGTGTGTATTACAAACGGAAGCAATCGCAATGGAGGAACGCGCGAGCTTCCTTTCAAGAACATCGACAAAGCAATACAGGTAGCAGAGCCCGGTGCGGAAATACGTATTGCCGGAGGTGTGTATTCCGGAACCCTCAATGTGGGTTTTATCGAAAGCGATAAGCCTGTGAGGCTGATGGGGAGTTTTGATGAACGTTTCTCACGGCAGGATATAAAAGCCCACCCAACTCTTTTACAGCCGGCGAATGAAAGTGCACGCAGTTCGCGCAAAGCCTTGCTTAAATTTACCCGAGATGTGGCAGGCACCCTTATCGATCACATCGTATTCGATAGTGGCGAACGTAATGCCTACAGCAGCAACGATGGCGTTGTACCGGGTGTGGAAGGCGGGAGGTTGTTGCTACCCACAGAAAGGCCTTCTCAGGGTAATGCCACCGTGGGAGAGCCCTTGCTGCAGTTTGTAAGTGCTACCACAGGGGGCGATGTTACCATTCAGAATTGTGTTTTTATCAATGGTGCCAGCTTTGCCCTTCAGGCCGGGCATCGGTCCGGAAAATTCACCGTGCGCAACAATGTATTTGTAGCCAACAAGATGGCAGCCATTGAGATCTATGGAACCTGCGCCCGCACCGGAGGCCCCAATACTCCCACCCTTTGCTCTGAGGTGGAAATCGCCTACAATACCATCCTGTTTAGCTGGAGCCGCCTGAAAGATTTCCTGGATATGGGCTATGGAATCAGGATCATGACCGGCTGCAGCTACAACATTCACCACAATGTGGTGGGTGCCAGTATCCTGGCTGCCATTGAACACACACGATTCAACAACAACGACTGGATCAGGCTCGACCATAATATCTTTTTTGTAAACAAGGACAAGGACCTCCACTACAGCCCTGCAAGCAACACACGCCTGAGGATTGATACCGAAGGATTCGACGATCTGGAGTTTGCAAGCGTCACAGGAAACCGCAACTTCATTCCCGATGCACTGAAGGTAAACCCGGCTTATCTGGAGGGCTATCTGAATGCCCGCTACAGCGAACAGGCCGACTTCGACCGTAATTCGCCTGCCAATCAGTGGCGCGCTGCCCTGGGGATGAACTTGCAAGGCTCCTTAACCTCATCAGCTACCATGTTTGCCAACAAATATCCCTGGAGAGATGCCCTGGAGCTGTTTGGCAACCTGCAAGGTTATGGCGCACAGATGCCATAAAACCTGAATGAAACTTGCATGAGCACTTTCGGCTCACAAAAAAGAATGAACCAGATTGTTTCCTGATAGAGCTAACCGCCCGGGGGGATAATCCAACAACTTCGGTACACTGAATTACTTCCATCATAAAGATGGCTTCAATACTATTTTTTATTCACAAACTAAATCAAACCAAAATGAAAAGAACAAGATTACAACCATTGCATTTTTTGCTGGTGTTGGCATGGGTTATGGCATCCGTTTGGGGTGCCGTGGCCGGAGTGCCCAACAGCTTCAACTTTCAGCTGGCAGTGCGCAATTCGCAGGGGCAGGTGTATGCCAACCAGCAGGTAAGTTTCAAAGTAAGTATCATGGTAGGGGAAGGCATTCTCTACCAGGAGACCCATGCGGTGCAAACCAATGCCTATGGCTTGGTAAATCTGCATATCGGGGCAGGTACAGTGCTTCAGGGGAGTATGGACCAGATCGCCTGGGGTGGAGAGGCCAAGAAGCTTCGGGTAGAGTTTGATCCTAATGGCGGGAACAATTATGGGTTCTTGTCCGACACCCCATTGGTGAGTGTACCCTATGCACTTTTTGCCCGCAATACGGCAGAGCCTGGCCCGGCAGGGCCCATGGGCCCGCAGGGTCCGCAAGGCCCGCAAGGCCCGGCAGGAGTGGGGCTCAACAATCGTGGGGTATGGGTTAGTGGCACTACATACAACCCCAACGACTATGTTTTTCACCGCTCCACTCCCGATCCTGCTGTAAACTCCATGTGGATCATGCAGGGCACGGGATCGTTCAACTCCACCGTGCCTCCCTTCCAGGATGCCACGAACTGGATTGAGTTTCAGGCACCTCAGGGAGAAGCAGGTCCTCAGGGTCCCCAAGGTCCTGTGGGTGCGCAAGGCGCCCAGGGAGCACAAGGTCCTGCCGGCCCGCAAGGTCCTGCGGGTCCTCAGGGTGAAACCGGAGCACAGGGCCCGGCGGGTCAGCCAGGTGCAGTAGGTCCTCAGGGTCCGGTGGGCCCAGCGGGTCCTACGGGTCCGCAAGGTCCCACAGGCCCTAAAGGTGATCCGGGCAATACGGGTCCTGCTGGTCCTGCGGGAGCACAAGGTCCTGCCGGTCCGCAAGGCCCCGCGGGCCCCAAGGGTGATACAGGTAATACAGGCCCTGCCGGCCCAGCCGGAGCACAAGGCCCTGCTGGTCCGCAAGGCCCTGCTGGTCAAACAGGTCCGCAAGGTCCACAAGGTCCTGCCGGACAGCAAGGTCCTCAGGGACCGCAAGGACCGCAAGGTGATCCGGGATCGGTACACTGGGTAGATGGTACCAACAGGGTTACCACCACTGTTAATGTAGGAGTGGGTACTGCAAACCCTTCCGCTTTACTGCATACCCACGGCCTGGTCAATGGAGGGGGTAATGTACTCTTCGTAGGAGAATACAAAGCTTCCAACCCAGGCAATCCGCCCGCTTCGGGTACCGGAACACGTTTGATGTGGTATCCCGACAAGATCGCCTTCAGAGCAGGTCGTGTTTTAGGAAATCAATGGGATAAAGACAATATTGGCGATGGCTCCATGGCCATTGGATTCAATACCACTGCATCGGGCTGGGGTACACTGGCAACAGGCTACAATACCACTGCATCCGGAAGATACTCTACCTCCATGGGTTATGGAACCATTGCCCATTCAGGTTTTGAAACTGTAATAGGCCGGTTCAATTCCAATTATCCTCCTGCCAATGTAACCGGATGGAATGATTTAGACCGGTTGTTTGTGGTGGGTAATGGCTCCGCCGAAAACAATCGCAGCAATGCTTTTACCATCCTTAAAAATGGCAATGTGGGCATCGGAGCCGAGGCCCCCGATGAGCGCCTGGTGGTGGCAGATGGAGATGCCAGAATATTTGGTGTTCGCGTAGGCCGCGGAACAGGTGGCCTGCAATCCAATGCAGTGCTGGGCTACCAGGCATTGTTTGTTAACACAACCGGTAATAACAATACAGCCGTGGGTAATCTGGCATTACGTTTTAATACCACAGGTGCTCAGAATACCGCTGTGGGAAGCAGATCTCTCAGGAATAACAGCACCGGCGATAGAAATGTTGCCATTGGATTTGAGGCTATAGGCATGACCTCAGCAAGCTCAGGTACCAATCTGGTTGCCAACGTAGCCATTGGATACCAGGCTGGGGGTAATATGACAACAGGTTATGGTAACGTGTTGATTGGTGAGGAGGTTGGGCGAAACATCTCTACCGGTTATGATAACATTTACATCGGCAAGAAAACAGGTAGTGCAGGATCGGGAGCGGCCATTTTCAATACCATAATTATTGGTTCACCGGGCATACCGCAGGCCAACAACAGGGTAGCCATAGGTAATGCTTCTACATCATGGATCGGAGGGCAGGTAAGCTGGAGTACTTTCTCCGACTCCCGCTTCAAAAGCAATGTCCGCAACAATGTCCCGGGGCTCGACTTTATTACCCGCCTCAACCCGGTTACCTACAATTGGGATGTGGATGGACTGAACCGGCACCTGGGCATCGAAGAGCCTTACCGTGGCGAGGGTTACAAGGATATTGAAAGTGTCAACCAGTCGGGTTTTCTGGCACAGGAAGTGGAAGAGGCTGCACGGGCCTGTGGGTACACTTTCTCAGGCATTGACATATCCAATGATACTTATTCGCTCAGCTATGCACAGTTTGTGGTACCTCTGGTGAAATCTGTTCAGGAACTCAATGAGCAGAACCAACAGCAACAAGCACTCATTGAGGCATTGATGCGGCGTATCGAAGAGCTGGAAAAAGCAGTTCAATCCATCAAATAAACAGGCTGATATGAAAAAGCTGATCATAATCATTCTTTGGGGCTTTCTGCCATGCACCCTCTGGGCGCAATGGCAGGAACGAGCCCTGGTGTCCTCTGGCGGATACCAGGGGAGCCTGGCCGGTTTTACGGTGGAGTTCAGTATTGGTGAAATAGCTATTGGATATTGGCAAAACGGCGACTACCATATTCTTGCCGGCTTTCATCAACCTCCTGCTGGTGCCGGTACAAATACCGAAAACCTCACACAGCTGCAAAACATCAGGGTTTGGCCCAATCCCACACGCAGCAGTATCTATATTGATTTTCAAAACATCAATGTTTCTGATCTGAAGTCTGTGATTATAACCGATATGCGGGGCATCATTGTTATGGAGTTTGGCCACTGGGAAATTCATTCCAATCCTATGCAAGTGTGGCTGAAGGATCTGCATCCGGGTATTTATTTCATCAGATTTGTATCCCAGGATGGGCAGTACAGGGTGCTGAAGGTATCGCTGATCGCCTGATAGAAGTTTCCCAGAGCCTGGGAGGCTTATAGATCGCCCCCTTATGCTATACAGCAGAATATGGCTGAAGCAGAAGGGGGCGACTTTTTTTCAGTATGCTATTGCGCAATCAGTGGGATAGTGAGTATACCGGGCTTGGAACTTCTTGCTGTTCACCAGGGAAAATCATGGCACGTAAACGCTCCAGGATGAAATCCTTATACCGTATCTGCAGGAAATGGCCTTCACCCTCAAGAGGATGGTATTCAATTTTCCGGGCATTTACCAGTCTGTTTTTGGCAAAGGAGGCGTTTTCGGGAAAAATGAGCCGGTCTGCCGTACCTTGTATCAGCACTACAGCACTGGTTATCCTCTCCCAGTAGGGCAACATGTCGGAGAGGGCCTCGTAGTGCGAAAGTTTTTCATCATTGGCCACCCTGATCATGCGCGGCACGAGCCACCGGAATGGGGGCAGATCAATAAGGTAGCTGATGCTGTAGGTTTTTTCTTTTCCCGGAGCCAGAGACGCCGAAACGAGCACCATACCATTTACCATTTCGGGTTTGAGCATGGCCATCTTTGCAGCCACTGTGCCACCGTATGACGACCCGATGATGTAAAGAGGAGAGGGGAAGCCTTCCCGCTCCAGGATCCGCCACATCTTTTCGGCCTGCCGCCGCACCGATCGTTCCGACCGGCCAAGCCCCGAGAAGCCATAGCCGGGCCTGTCGGCAGCAATAATGTTGGCCCATTGGGCAAGCTCCATGTCCTGGTAATATACATTG
The DNA here is from genome assembly GCA_046291875.1 of Bacteroidales bacterium. Lineage (GTDB taxonomy): Bacteria > Bacteroidota > Bacteroidia > Bacteroidales > UBA7960 > SKVR01. The sequence continues at coordinate 89,459 of JBKBSF010000015.1, forward strand.
TATACGCTCATGCTGCTGGGCGATCCGTGCAGAAAGAACAGGGTAGGAAAGCTGTCGTTGCGATGCAGACTCATATACCGCAAAGGGCGGCCATCGTATTCAAAAACCTCTACTCTGGCATCAGGAAACCGCTCCAGCATATGCGCTGTGGTCTCTCTGAATTGTATACATGCGGTGAGGAGGAACATTGAGCCCAACAGCAAAAGACCCATCAACACCTTTATCGATAATCTATGCATAATAACTAAATTGTTTTGCCTGCGATATCACAAACAATGTAATAACATAAGCTGGCTTTTCAGGCATTTCTCAAATCATATAACAAAGGATTGGCGGGAGTGTTTTCTGTGTATGAAAAAAATCTTCTATCTTTGATTAAATCCCAAAACCCGAATAAGCTATGGCCAAGGCAAAGAAATTTGGAGCAATAAGCGGGGTGTTCACCCCATCCATATTAACCATACTGGGTGTTATTATGTATTTGCGTTTGCCCTGGATTGTGGGGCAGGCAGGCCTTTGGGCTACCGTGGGTATCATCATGGTGGCTCATATCATATCTTTTACTACCAGTTTGAGTGTTGCGTCCATCGCCACAGATAAAAAGGTGGAGACAGGCGGGAGTTATTTTATCATTTCACGAAGTCTTGGTTTGCCCATTGGGGGCACGCTGGGTTTGGCCTTGTTTGTGGGCTTATCCTTCAGTGTGAGCCTTTACCTGATCGGTTTTGCGGAGGTTGCCCTGGGATTTTTCGGGTTTGAAGCCACTCTCAACAATATTCGTCTGGCAGGTGGTCTGGCCTTGCTGGGTATTACTATTCTTACCTTCATCAGCACATCTCTTGCCATCAAAAGCCAGTACATCATCCTTACCGCCATGGTGCTGTCGCTGATATCGGTATTCTTTGGCAGCCATGAGTTTGACCCCAGCCGCCCCCTTATTGCACCCATGGAAGGGGCCCTGCCGTGGATTGCCTTGTTTGCCATATTTTTTCCTGCGGTAACAGGTTTTGAAGCGGGTGTATCCATGTCGGGCGATCTGAAGGATCCCAAAAAAAATATTCCAGCGGGAACCATCGGAGCTGTACTTGTGGGTTTGATGGTTTACCTGGGGCTTGCATTCTTTCTTTCGCATACCGTAGAGCGCGACCTGCTGGCCAACGACCCCGGGGTGCTGTTTCAGATTGCCTGGATACCCCAGCTGGTGGTGGCCGGTATCTTCGGAGCTACGCTATCATCGGCCCTGGGTAGTATACTGGGAGCTCCCCGTATCCTGCAGGCTACCGCTATCGACCGTATTACCCCTGCGGTGTTTGGCAAAGGATATGGTGCGGCCAAAGAGCCCCGAAATGCACTGTTGCTAACCTTTGTGATTGCCTTCGCAGGGATCATGATAGGAGAACTCAATGTAATTGCCCGCATCGTTACCATCTTTTTCATCATTACTTATGGCTTTTTGAATATTACCTATGCCGTGGAAAGCTGGGCCGGTACCGATTTCCGACCTTCTTTCAAAATACCCGGGCTCATTAGTATTATCGGTGCACTGGCATGTATCATTGTAATGATACAGTTGGATGTAATTGCCATGTTGGCAGCCTCTCTTGTGCTGATCGGTTTGTTTCTTTTTCTCAAACGACGAGAACTGACGCTGCAAACGGGCGATACCTGGAACAGCGTTTGGGCATCGCTGGTGAAAACCGGCCTTGGGAAACTCAGCAGTGGCAATCAGAAATCACGCAACTGGCGCCCCAATATCATTCTGTTCAGCGGAGGAGCCAAACACAGGCCCTGGCTTTTGGATCTTGGCAAATCACTGGTGGGGAAACTGGGGATCTTTACCAATTTTGAACTGGTAGAGAGCCGCGATGAAAAGCACCTGTTCAGCAAAAACCAACAGATCATTGCTGAGGAATTGGCCGGAAAAACCGGTGTATTTACCCGGCGTCATGTTTGCCGGGATGTGTACGAGGGGATTGAGTCCATCTCCCGCATCTATGGTTTTTCTGGCTTCGAACCCAACACCATACTCATGGGCTGGCCCCGCAACACCCGCAAGCCTGAAGCATTCCAGAAACTTTCACGCTCTTTTCGCAAACTCGATTACAACCAGATCTACCTCTACTACAACAAGGACAAAGCATTTGGGAAATTCAAACAGATCGATATCTGGTGGAGCGGGCGTGGCAGAAATATCAGCTTCGCCCTGGCACTGATGCGGTTTCTCTCCTCATCGCAGGAATGGCGTCAGGTTTCTCTGCGCATTCTGGCCATAAATACCGACAACATCATCACCGATAAGTATTATGATCTGCTCGACCAGATGCTGGATAATTTGCGTATCAGGGCAACCGTAAAGGTGATCAACAATGCTGTTGAGCAGTTGCCGGCAAAAGAGATCATACAGCAGGAGTCGCTCAACAGCGACCTGGTAATCCTGGAGCTTGACGATAAGCAGGAGGATTTCTTCCCCCAGATGAATGCCCTGGTGGATGCTCTTCCCTCCTGCCTTATACTCAAGGCATCACAATCGTTTGATGAGCTGGTTGTGGTAACCCCACAACCTATGGATGACCGGATCAGAGAACCCGAGAAGACCCCTGAACCTGCCTTTGACCTGAGCGCACAGATCAAACCCGCCCAGCGCGAAATCATTTCTGCTGAAGTCTATAAAGTAGCCCGGGGCCTTGAGCAGGCCACCCAAAAATTTTATAATGACTCTTTTGTACAGATCCAGCAACGCAACCTGGCTTACCAGGAAGAGCTTATGGAGCTGGCCGAAAAAACTACCGAGCAACTCTACCAGGCCAGCAAGATTGAAGATGTGAACAGCATGAACCAGGAGCTGCTCCGGATGCTCAACGACTTCTCTTTTCAGGCGCTCAGAGCAATGAAGAATATGCGGCAGGATTTGCTCATCAATCATCGACAAACCCTTGAGAGCAGCACCCGGAAGTATTTTGCCGAAATTGAGAAATCCCTCGTAGCACTGCCCATACATATTCGGGTGAAATACTTCTGGAGAGAATTTCGCACTCTTCGGGCAGACTCCCTGGCAACCCGTTTGTTTAAAATCTGGAAGCTGATCATGGCCCGGATTTCCGGCAAACCGGCTGTATACAAAATCAAGGTAATGCGCGCTGCACGTTACTATTTGTATCACAAGCGTCTGGTTGCCCAGCAGGAGATCTTTCGCGATTTTGCCAAACAAAGTTTCGACGATATTGTATCGGTGCGTAAGATCCTGAGCGATTTGTACGGTCTCTCCGAGAAAGCCCGCACGGGCATTACCGACCGTGAGAAGCTACGCTACACCATTCATATGGAGAAAGATCGCTTTAAGGCTGCCATTGAGCTTATGCAGGAAGGCTCTGTAAATTTCTGCCACAAGGCAGGTGCCAGGCTGGAGGAGGCCTTGCTGGATCATTTGCAGCTGTTTAGCAACCTTATCGACAGGCCAGGGTCGAACTTTATGACCCGCAGCTTCCCCAAAGCCTGCCGCAACGATGCCCAGCTTCTTGACCAGATAAACGAATTCCCCGAATTGTGGCAGGTAAATGCCAATCTGCTGGCCAACAAGATCTACCTCGATTTCCTGATGCAGTCCCTCAAAAACAGGATTGAGGCGAAAATCGGGAAGTACCATGCCGACAGCAAGGTAATCTTACATTCCGGGTTGCTTAAACCCATTGGAGAGCTCAAAAAGGACCTGGAAGGGCTTGCCAGAGAGGGTAAGACATCCCAAAGGCCCGATAAAAATCTCTTCAAAGCCATCGTGGTAGAAGACCATTACCAGGGGCTGTACAACGAGATCAACAGTCTTTTCCAGGAGCTCCCTGTTATGCTTTCCATTGGTGGCGAAGATCTGGCAAAGCAGCTGGAAGACCAGAAATTTGAACAGGTTCGCGAGATTGTTGTGAGCCTTCGCAAAACCGTGGAGTTTTCCATCGCATCTGAGTTGATCGATTTTGTTAAAAAGCAATCCCTGGAAACCTCCAACGCACTGGCACGTTCGGTGACCCAGATCCGCGATATTGTAAGGCTGATCAACTTCAATCTCTTTGATGAGGCTTCCGATGAGCAAACACCCGAAGAACGCCAAAAGCTGACAGAAGATTTTCTGAGCCGCCTCACCCAGCTTGAAAACCAGATCAGGCAAACGGTAGGCTCTTTTGAGGCTTCTTTTACCAAGGGGCTTAAGAATGCCTTTGCCCCCCTCTCATCGGGCGTAATTGCCAAAACCTCAGGAGCAATTGCACGCAAATACAAGGCTGCCGAAAATCAAAAATCGTGGAGCCAGGTGCAGCAATGGTGGCGCAAGGCAATGGGTGAGGTTCAGCAACAGTTTGTAAACCTGATTTATACACGCAGCGAAGGGATTCTATGGGTTGGGAAAATGGAAAAACCGACTGCACACCAGGAACTCTCCAACGAGGAAATCTATGGTTTCCTGGATCAGTTTTCTCCTTCGCCCCAGATTGTAAATGCATTGCCTTTTTACTACAGCAAACTGTTTTCGGGGCAATCAGGTATTGGCGAAGATTTTTGGGTAGGGATGGAAGAGGAATTGCAACATGCAACCACTGCCATAAACCGGTTCAGAAACGGAAACCCCGGCTGCCTTATCATAACCGGCGAACGCAATTCGGGCAAGACAAGTCTTGCGAAGTACATTGCACGTACCCATTTTGAAGCCGGCAATATCCATAACATAAGAGCACCACGCGAGTGCACGGCAGATGTGTACCTCTTTGAGCAATATCTCCTGCAATCGCTGGCTTCAGGGCGCAGCGACCTCGACGCTTCACTGGCCGCCTTACAACAACCTACAGTGGTAATTGTAAACGACCTTGAGCTCTGGTGGGAGCGAAAAACCGGAGGTACTGCTGTAGTGGAGCGCATCCTGCAGCTGGTGAAACAGTTTCGGGGTAAAGTATTGTTTATGCTCAACTTAAATCATCATACATTAGCTCTGCTCAATCAGCTTACCGGCCTGCAATCGTGGGCACTGGCCCGTATCGGATGCAACGGTTTTGATGCCAGGGAGCTCCATAACCTTATCATGTTGAGGCATAAGGCGGGGGGGATGAAGTTTGTGTTGAACAAGAAGTCGGAGAATCTGCTTTCGGCATGGGAAATGGCTCGTCTTTTCAATCGCTATTTCGATGTAAGTGGAGGAAATCCGGGTGTTACCATCAATCTTTGGCTGGCTTCCATTACGCGTGTGAATGGCAAAATACTTTATATGCGCAAACCACCCAGGCCCGATTTATCTTTCCTGGATCGATTGTCGCGCGAACAAGCTTTCTTCCTGATACAGTTTGTTTACCACCTCAGGTTGTCGGTGGCAGGGCTTACGGCCCTGTTGCCCGGGCAACACCAGGAAGCCGGGAACCATATACAGAACCTTTGGCAATCAGGCATCCTGGTTGAGAAATTCCCGGGGGTGTATGCCATTAATCCGGCATTGCAGCAACCTCTGGTCAATAAACTCAGGGAAATGAACCTGCTGTAGCCGAACTATAAAACCTGTGGTTGAAGATTTTACCAGAACCCAATTAATGCTTTTACAATCATGAAACTACTCTATGTATTGATACTTGCGCTGGCACTGGCCGTTTTTTTAAGGGCTGCCGACTATTTTCTGGGGCTTGCCACCCGGGGGAAATCCTGGCATCAGCATATCAGGCGGATTTTTCCGTGGTTCGAGTTGGGAGCCTGGTTGGCGTTTGCTTTCTGGAGTATAGAAAATCTTTTTGCCCGCACTGAGCTCTACCCCTTCCTGATGGGTGCTTTGGCAGTTGTTGTAATTGCCTCACTGGGGTGGTTCGTTTTGCGCGAGTGGGTTGCAGGTGCCATGTTGAGAGCCGATCAGGCCCTGGAGCCTGGGGTTTTTATCAAAACACAGGGGTACGAAGGTACCGTGCAGTCGGTTGGGTTGGTATCTCTGGAGCTGCTCACTGCTGAAGGAGAAAAGGTGAAGGTGCCCTGGAGCAGCTTGTCGGGCAAAGGCGTGTTTCGTACTACTGGCAGAGGGCAGGGCAAAAGCCAGTGTTTGCGGTTAAAAATTGCTCAGAAATATGGTGCAGGGACTATTCAGCAGGCTCTGCGGCGCAAGCTGCTGGAGTTGCCCTGGGTGGTGGCCGGCTATGAAGTAAAGGTGCAACTTACCCCCTCCGGTGCAGATTATCTGGCCGAGGTATATTTTCAATCCATCAAAGAGGAGATGCTCAGCCAGACCCAGGAGGTGTTGCTGGATTTTGTCAGGGATCAGTTTCCCTGATCTTAATCGTTGCGCATTTCAGTGATGCGGCCATCGCGGAAGGTCATACGGCGTATACGGTTGCCCTGGTTGTCCCACATGCTCCAGCGGCCTTGTTTTACGCCCTCAACATATTGTCCTTCCTCGCGTTTGCGTCCGTTCTCATGAAACGACACAAAGTTGCCATGCATGCGGTTGTCTCTGAATTGCTGCTCACGTATTTTCCTGCCCCTCTCATCGTAAAAGATCCATAGGCCTTGTTTCTGGTTTTCCTGGTAGGAGCCTTCCTCCATGATGTTGCCATTCACGTAATACTGGGCGAACGTACCGTGGAGCAGCCCCTCCTGATAGTGCGCCACCCGTTGCAGCTTTCCGTCGGGCAACCAGTGTGTAGCTCTGCCATGCCGCACTTCTCCCTCTTGCTCGGGCGAGAATTTGTAATGGATTTCGTATCGTTTCCTTCCGTTTTCGTGCCATCCGGTCCACATACCATCCATGCGGGCTTGGTTGAAGTGCCCCCGGTCTTTGATCTGACCGCTCTCAAACCAGCTGGTCCACTCACCATGCTCCACATCGTCTGCAAAGGGGCCTTCGTGGCTTTTGCGGCCCGACTCAAACCAAACGGTCCAGGTTCCCTGGCGTTTTCCGTTTACAAAGTCGCCCTGCCTGAGCTTTTCTCCTGTAGTGTAGTAGTAGGTCCAGGTGCCATGTTGTACGCCCATTTCGAAGTCGCCAGTGCTGGCTTTGTTTCCGTTAGGGAAGTAGTAGATCCAGGTGCCGTGCTGCAGGTCTTCATGGGAGTGGCCTTCCATATCGGGCTGGCCATTGTCGAACCACCACCGGGCAAAGCCATGGAGCTTGTTTTGCTGGTAATGCCCTTCGAATTCCTTTTGTCCGTTGGTGTGAAACCTTGCAGATGGGCCATGGCGCAGGTCTGCTTCAAACCAGGTGGTTTCCTTGGGGGTGCCGTCTTCAAAAAAGAATTCCCACTGGCCATGTTTTTTGCCACTTTTAATGCCTCCCTGCATTTCCAGCGTGCCATTGGGAAACCAGGTCTTGCTGAAACCATCGTCATGCTGAATTTCTGCCCATTTCTGTCCGTCTTCGTACCAGAAATGCCACAACCCTCTTTTCTGGTCATCGGTGTAAGTGCCTTCCGACCATAATTTGCCCGACTGATAAAAATATTTGTAAGAACCTTGTTTAAGGTCATTTATCTTTCTGCCCGATTCTCTAAGGTTTCCGTTGGGATAATACGCTTCGAAAGCAGAGGTTTCGTAGTGGAAGGTTTCTGCCAGCAACCCTGCCATGTTGAAAAACTGCCAGAGGCCTGTGCGTTCATCTTGCTCATAATTGCCCTGTGCCTGTTTTTCTCCATTTTCGTGGAAATAGGTCCATAAGCCGGATTTTCCCAGTTGGGTCCACGGGCCCGCATGGCTTACAATGCCACTGTAGTAAAATGCAGTATAGCTCCCCTGAGAGAAGTCGATCTGGTAGATCCGTATCTCTTCCTCGTTGAAAAACTCCCACAGTCCGGTTTGGGTGCCCATATCATAATGGCCTTGGCGACGAAGCACCTGATCCTGGTCGTAATACTGCCAGAAGCCATTTTTTTCACCTTCCGTATAAGGCCCCTGGCCCATCAGATCGCCATCCTGAAGCCGCACCGAAGGGGTTTGTGCCCCCGCAGAGGAGACAAAAAACAAGCATACCAGCACAAAGGTTGCCGAAAAGAGGGTTGGGAAGAGGTTTTTTCTGTTCATAATGTAAGGGCAAAAGAAGGTTTTTAAACAAACGGCTTGTCGTGTACAAAATTATAAAACGATGGGCAATAAAAAAACACTCTATCCATTGCTGTATGTATGATCTGTAAAGATAGCAGTATGTCTTCGCGGCTTTCTTTTTTGTTTGCCGGAGGTGTTTATGCTTATAGCTGGGGCTGCTCTGTCATCACTTATGCAAACAGGTTTTGTCATTAATCGGGGGTTTTTTTTTAGCTTCGCTGTAAATTTCTTAGCATGCAAAGCAAACCCTTCCTCGTATATAAATCCTCGGCAGGCAGTGGGAAAACCTATACCCTGGTAAAGGAGTACCTGCGCATAGTGTTGCAGGAGCCAGATAAGATCCGCCATATCCTCGCCATTACATTTACCAATGCGGCTGCAGCGGAAATGAAGGAAAGGGTGATTGCTGCCCTTGGCGATATTGCCTCACTGGCCGGCAAGGAGGAGAATCAATGGCCTGCCCAGGGCAAACGGTTGGTTGAGGCTTTGCATAGCGAAATGCCGCTTCAGCCTTTTGAGATCATTCGAAGGGCTCAGCTTGCCCTTACCCTGATTCTGCACAATTATGGCGATTTCAGTATCAGCACCATAGATAGCTTTGTGCATCGGCTTATACGGAGCTTTGCCTTCGACCTGCAGTTGCCTCTCAACTTTGATGTGGAGCTCGACCAGGATCAACTGCTGGGGCAGGCGGTGGATTTACTGGTAAGCAGGGCCGGGCAGGATGAAGCTCTCACCCGCCTGCTGGTGCAGTTTATAGAAAGCCGCACCGATGAAGAAAAGAGCCCTTATATCGAATACGATATTGCCAATATGGCCCGTACGCTTATGGACGAGAAAGGGGGAGTATTTGTGGAAAGGCTGCGCCATATAAATCTGGATGATTTCGGCAAGATACACGCTGAACTCGAAAAGCAAATAAGCCGGTTCGAAGAAGAGGTTGCAGGCCTGGCAAAGGAAGCGGTAAAACTATTGGATGATAACGCAATTGCAGACAAAGACTTCTTCCAGGGAAACAGAGGGCTGCCCGGTTATTTCAGGGCCCTGGCCCAGGGGCTGGTGGCCACGCGCATTCAGCCCAACAGCTACGTGGTAAAGACCATTGAAGAGGATAAATGGACCGCAGGAAAAGCCGATGCACATGCCGTGGCTGCCATCGGATCCATCAAGTCAAAGCTCAACGAAACCTATTTGCAGATCAGGCAGCTGGCCGATCTTCACCTTGAAACCTACCGTGTGCAGGGGCTTGTAAAACAAAGCCTTTTCCCCATTGCGGTGCTCAGTGAGCTGGAGAAGGTGCTCAATGAAATCAAATCGGAGAATGCATTGCTGCATATCTCAGACTTCAACAGGAAAATATCTGATATTGTGGCTGTTGAGCCTACTCCTTTTATCTACGAGCGTATTGGCGAACGCTACCATCATTACATGATTGATGAGTTTCAGGATACCTCGGGCCTGCAATGGCAAAACCTCCTTCCTTTGCTCGACAATGCATTGGCATCAGGGCACACCAACCTGGTGGTTGGCGATGGCAAGCAAGCCATTTACAGATGGCGCAATGGCGATGTGGAACAGTTTGCCTCTTTGCCGCAGATCCCCCAGGGGATCCACTCGCCTGCACGCGATCAGTGGCAAGCCACTTTGCAGCGCAACTACCAGCCCATGAATCTGGATACCAATTATCGATCCTGCGCCCAGATCGTAGATTTCAACAACCGCTTCTTTGGGTTTGCCCAGAATGTGCTGCCTCCGTCTCTTCAGGCTGTGTATGAGGGGCAGCAGCAAAAATGGCGCAGCGACAAGCCCGGCGGTTATGTTGAGCTGGTCTTTGCTCAGCCCGGCAAAGAGGACGACTACGACCAGCAGGTATTGCAGCAGATTCTGCTTACCATTCGCGATCTGCAGCAGAAAAACCACCCCCTGAGCGATATTACCATCCTTTGCCGTGCCAACAGCCAGGCCAGCAACGTGGCCCGCCATCTGCTGGAAGAAGGGCTCAACGTGATATCCTCCGAGTCGCTCCTGTTGATACAATCGCCACGAGTCAATTTTATGACCATCGTGATGAAAATGCTGCACGATCCTACAGATGCTGTGAGCCTTACAGGTTTTCTGCAGTATCTGAGCAAGAGTGGCCTGCTGAGGCAACCTCTACATCAATTGCTCGATCATTTTGTGCTACATCCGCGGGGGCAACACCATGATCTTCTGCCTGAGGCAGAAAAGCTGCTGCAACACCATGGCATTGACTTCAGGTTCTCTCCTTGCATGCATATGGGGCTTTACGAACTTGCAGAAACCATTGTGCGAAGCTTCTTTCCCGCCAATTCCACAGATCCTTTTGTGGCGTTTTTCATGGATGTGATTTACGATTACAGCAATCGTTTTGTGGCCTCACCAGCCGCATTCCTGGAATGGTGGGGCGAAAATGCTTCCCGGTTTTCTGTGGTGGTGCCCGAAGGGGTGGATGCTGTGCAGGTAATGACCATACACAAGTCGAAAGGGTTGCAGTTTCCGGTGGTGATCTACCCATGGGCAGATATGGGCTTTGGGAGGTTGTCCAAACCCGGGCAATGGGTGGAGCTTGAAGAGCTGCCCGGATGCACTCCTTTGGAGGTGGCATGGGTTAAGATATCAAAAGCCATGGAGGGCACTCGCTACGAACCCATCTGGCAGGAGGAAAAGGGCAAAACCATGCTCGATATCCTCAATGTGGTGTATGTTGCCTTTACCAGAGCTGTAGACAAGCTGTTTGTGATTTCGAAAGCCCCTGGAAAATCGGGCAATTCTGAAAATATTCCAGGTTTGCTGCATCAGTTTCTTTCGCAGGATAATGTTCAGCCCGACCCATCCGGGGTGTTCCGTTTTGGTGAAAACAACCCGGTGGTATCAGCTGAAGGCCAAAGCCCGGCCACGGCCGCATTGTTTGGGGCTTATGTGTCACTCCCCTGGACCCAGCGCCTGAGTATCCGCTCGAGGCAGCTGGAAAAAGTATCAACACCTGACTTGCCCCCGCCTGCCGATGCCTCCCAGCGGGGCTCGCGGATCCATGCTATTATGGAGAAAATCCATGCACCCGGCCAGGTGGAAACAGTGCTCGAACAACTCCGTGCAACCGGACAAATGGATGAAGATCAAAAAAGAGAACTCCACCAGCAGATCACCTCGGTGCTGAACCATCCCGGACTGCTGAAATGGTACCAGCCAGGCATGGAAGCTCGCAACGAATGCGGGATGTACGATGATCAAGGGCAGTTCTTCAGGGCCGACAGGGTGGTGGTGCAGGAAGACAAAGCTGCCGTAATAGATTATAAAACCGGGGAACCTTATCCCTGGCACAAAGAGCAAATCATACGCTATGGGGCTGTGCTTACACAGATGGGGTACAGGGAGGTGGAAAAATATCTGGTATACCTGGATAGCGGTACCGTAGAATTAGTCTAAATTAAAACTGACCTGATGGGGCGGTTTTTGGCCGTAAGCAGGGGTGATGTGTTGCGAAATATTTGTACTTTAACCCCCGAAAACACACTGCTGTAAAGGCAAAGAACTTAATCGCGGTAAACAGGTGCTGAAAGGCGAAAATTACAACGCCCGCACTGCAATTGGTTGGGTTGGCTTGCCGGTACTTTTACAGCCAAAAACCAAAACTCATGAATCCCAGAGACATCATAGCCCGCTTTGAACCCCGCCAGGATAACCTGCTCAATATGCTTCATGCATTGCAGGACTCCCACCCCGAAAACTATATCACCTCAGATGCAATGGACGAAGTGGCCCGCTATCTCAATATGACCAAAAGCTCAGTGTTTGGAGTGGTAGATTATTACAGCATGTTTAGCCTCAGGCCCCGCGGGCGCTACATCATAAGGGTGTGTGTGTCTCCGGTATGCCACATCAAAAAAGCCGGAGGCATCATCAGTCATCTTGAAAACATTTTGGGCATTAAGACCGGTGAAACAACTCCCGACAAGCTGTTTACCCTTGAAATTGCTGAATGCCTGGGCCAGTGTCAGGAGGCTCCTTCCATGATGATCAACCAAAAGGTATACAACAACCTCACCGACGCACGCATCCGGGAAATCATTGCATTGTACAAATAAAACTCTTTCGCCCTCAGCGCCCCCACGCCTCTGCGGTGAAAAACCAAAATTACCTAAGTCATGATAAAAGAAACCCGACTCACCCTTCAGAACATCGGTAAGATCAACCCCGAAAGCATCGACGACTATATAGCTGCCGGCGGATATGAGGGATTAGAAAAAGCCCTTGCCATGGACCCCTTCTCCATAATTGATGAAATGCTGGAGGCCGGCCTCCGCGGAAGGGGTGGAGCAGGTTTTTCGACCGGCATGAAGCAGAAGTTCACAAGCAAATCCTGTCAGGCCTGTCCGCAACGCTATGTGGTGGTCAATGCCGATGAAGGAGAACCCGGCACATTCAAGGATCGTATCATAATGGAGCAGGATCCACACCTCTATCTGGAGGGAACCATCATAGCGGCCCGGTCTATCCGTGCCACCCATGGGTTTATCTATATCCGGGGCGAATACTACACCTGCATAGCGCGCACGCAAAAAGCCATCGATGATGCATACTCTCGGGGGTTTCTGGGGAAAAATATCCTGGGGTCGGGCTTTGATTTTGATGTGGAAATCCGTCTGGGGGCAGGCTCTTACCTTTGTGGCGAAGAGCTTACCATGCTCGAGTCGCTGGAAGGCAAGCGGGGCAACCCCCGTATCAAACCTCCCTTTCCTGCCGAAAAGGGAATTTTTGGTGCTCCTACCCTGGTAAACAATGTGGAAACCCTGGCCAATGTGCCCTTAATCCTGAGAAACGGAAAAGAGTGGTACCGGGGTTATGGCACCGAAAGATCGCCGGGCACCAAGATCTTTACCGTTAGTGGGCAGGTAAATAAACCGGGCTATTACGAGCTGGAGCTGGGGGTTACCCTGCGGCAGATCATCGACGATCTGTGCGGCGGAATGTTGGAGGGAAAACCTTTCAAAGCTGCGCTATTGGGAGGTGCTGCCGGTACTTTTGTGGATGCATCCATGCTCGACGAAAGAATGACCTACGACAACCTGAAAGAAAAGGGAGCTACCCTGGGTTCGGGTGCTGTGATCGTTATGGCGGAAGAAGATTCTGTTTATGAAGTTCTGCACTCATGTCTTCGCTTCTTCAAGCATGAATCGTGTGGAAAGTGCGTTCCCTGCCGGGTAGGTACAACCCTGATGGTAAAAGACCTTGAAAAGCTCCAAAACGGTATTCAAGACAAAGAGGCACTGGTGCAGAAACTGGTGAAAGACAGCAAAATGATTGCCGCCACCTCTTTGTGTCCCCTGGGCCAGTCGCCTGTACTGCCCATGGAGTCAGCGGCGCGGTATTTCATGAAGGAATTAGTTAAGGTATAACCGCAGAGACACAGAGACGCAGAAATTCTTTGGAACTCTGCGCATCCGCGTCTTGGCGGTGAAAAGAAACATTTCAACTCCCGAGAAAATGAATAAGACCATCACCCTCAGAATCGACAATAAAGAAATACAAGCCCCCCAAGGCGCAAACCTTCTCCAGGTGGCCAAGGACAACGGCATTGCCATTCCTCACCTGTGCTACCACAAAAAACTGACCCCCACCGGTGCATGCCGGCTGTGCGTGGTAAAGATCAAAGGGATGAACGGCATGGTAGCCTCATGCACCGTGAAAGCTGAAGAAGGAATGGAGGTGACCGCCTTCGACCCCGAGCTGGAAGAAGCACGTACCTACCTGCTCGATTACCTGTTGTCGGAACACAACGAACATTACGACGGACACTATTACGACGAATTTCGTGAGCTGAAAATACGCTACGGCCTTGATAACCCTGCCAACCGCAGGTTTCCCTCCATCTGGAAAGAGCTCAACTACCCCATCGACGATACTTCACCTGTGCTGAAATACGATGCCTCCAAATGCATTAAGTGCTTCCGCTGTATCAAGGCCTGCGATGAGGTGCAGGGGAAGAACGTGCTGAACTTTGCCCAGCGCGGCATCACATCCTACATTATCGGCGGCTATGATCACTGGAAAGAATCGGAGTGCGATGGCTGCGGAGAGTGCATCCAGCTGTGCCCCACCGGTGCCATCACCGAAAAGCCCCATGCGCAGGAGATCGATGTGGAGAAGGATATGAAGAAAGTGCAAACCACCTGCCCTTACTGCGGGGTAGGATGTCAGCTGGAACTTTGGGTGCAAAATGGAAAAATTGTCCGCGCCAACGGAGTAGATGAAGTAAGCCCCAATTACGGGCGCCTCTGCGTAAAAGGACGTTTTGGGTATGAATACAATCAACATCGCGAACGCCTCACCACACCCCTCATCAAAAAAGACGGAAAATTTGTGGAGGCCACCTGGGATGAAGCCCTGGAGCTTGTAGCCCGCAAATTCAAAGAGATAAAAGAAAAGTACGGGCCCAAAGCCCTTGCGGGATACTCCTCGGCCAAAACCACCAACGAAGACAATTACATCTTCAGCAAGCTGGTGCGCATCGCCTTTGGCAGCAACAATGTGGACTATTGCACCCGCCTGTGCCACGCCTCTACCGTTACTGCTATGCTACGTGCCCTGGGCGATGGCGCCGGGAGCAACTCCATCGAGGATTATGAAAACTCCGATTGCATGCTCTTTACGGGCAACAATGTGATAGAAACCCACCCTGTTACAGCCACTTTTGTGAAGGCCGGCAAGCGCAAGGGCGGTAAGATCATTATCATCGATCCCAAATGGACCCCCCTGGTGAGGTATTCCGACATCTGGCTGCAGCCCCGCCTGGGCACCGATGTGGCACTGCTCAATGGCATGATACGCACCATAGTAAAGGAAGGCCTTATTGATCAGGATTTCATAGAGAAGCGCGTGGATGGGGGCATGGAGTCCTACAAGGCATTGGCTGAGCTGGTTGAAAAATATACCCCGGAATATGTGGAAGAGGCAACAGGTGTTTCGGGTGAGCTGATGCAGGAAGCCGCACGCATATACGCAAAGGCCAAAAGGCCGCTTATTGCTACCGGTATGGGCTTCAGCCAGCAAGTTACAGGCACACACAACGTGTTTAGCCTGATCAATATGTGCCTGATAACTGGTCATATTGGAAGAGTAGGCGCCGGACTTAATCCTCCCCGCGGACAAAACAATGTGCAGGGTGCTTCCGATGTGGGGGCATCACCCTTTACTTATCCGGGTTATATCTCTGTAACCGATGATAAAAACCGAAGACGTGTGGCAGAGATTTGGGGAGTGCCCTTCGAAAGCCTCGATGGAGAAAAGGGCCTCAGTACTGTGGAAATCATGCAGGCGGCTTACGACGGACGAGTCAAAGGCCTTTATATCATGGGCGAAAACCCCATGGTTACCGATCCCAACATCAACCACACCCTAAAGGCCATGCAGAAGATGGAGTTTGTAGTAGTGCAGGATATCTTCCATACCGAAACCACTCCCTATGCCGATGTAATCTTACCGGCTGCAGCATTTGCTGAAAAAAATGGAACCGTGGTGAACAGCGACCGTCGCGTGGCCCGTATGCGCCCGGCAGTGCATATGCCAGGGCAGGCCCGCCAGGACTGGAGTATTGTTATGGAAGTGGCTGAACGCATGGGTAGTCCCCTGGGCAACTACAACGATGAAGAAGACATCTGGAATGAGCTGCGCCAGGCCGCACCCATCTTTGGAGGTATTACCTACAAACGCCTCGAACATCAGGGCGTTCAGTGGCCTTGTCCCACAGAAGATCATCCCGGTACAGCCACCCTCTTTGAAGAGAAGTTCAATACCCCCAATGGATTGGGAGTGCTGAACCCGGTACACTATGTTGAACAGAATGAAAAGGTAAGTGCAGATTATCCTTTCCTGCTCAACAGCGGCAGGATACTCTACCAGTACCACTCTTCCACCATGTCGCGCCGCAACAAATCTCTGAATGACTTTGCCAACGAAGCCTATGTGCTGGTGCATCCCGACGATGCCAAAAAGTACGGTTTTAAAAATGGCGATTGGGTGAAGGTATCATCCAAACGTGGTGAACTGGAAACCAAAGTAGAAGTAAGCGATCATGTGCTCCCGGGCGAATTGTTTATGCCCTTCCACTATGCCGAAGCCGCCGTAAACAAACTTACCCGCGACGAGCTGGATCCCCACTCGAAGATTGCACCCTTTAAGCTATCTGCGGTGAGGGTGGAGAAAAAGATGTAGCGGTTTATTATCCTTTATGCCATTTGTTTTTGCTAATTCTTTTTATCATAATGGGTTTAATGACTTTCATTAGAAAATAACTTAGTTAATTCATTAGTATAAAAAGATAGCCAATCCAAAAAGTACCGAAAACCAATCCATATACCACTAAAAAATAAGAACCTTCATAAAATGAGGCAACCATTGCTTCTAAAAAGGGGTAAAGCAGTCCCGCACTGCCGGATACAATTAACAATTCTAAAGCCATAGAATTATGATCAATAGATTTAAGTTTGCCCCATCTGTCATTTATCTGTATTGGAGTTGAATTATATTCCTTTTCGAGAGTTCTAAAAAAAATAGTTTTTCAGGCTCTTGTAATAGAGAATCAAAAGGATTGAATTATAAATTGCAAGAAAAACTATAATGAATATAACCCTTTGATAGGAAAAACCCAATAGTTCCATAGTTTTACAATTGTTTGAATGAAACTTGCATGAGCACTTGCAGCTCACGAAAAACAATGAAACGAAGCTCGGCGAAGCCAAAATGTTCATGCAAGTTCCACCGCAAAGGCGGGGCAGGCATACGACCAATGAGATAACTAAATTATTTTCTGATGAATTAAGACACTATCCCACTAAGTGTGTAAGTCACATATGGGCTTGTTAAATAGTTAAACGATTTTCGAAGATAATCATAAATTGATTTATAATTATTCCCCAGTCTCTGACAGGCATTGTCCATTTTTTGGTGGCCT
>JBKBSF010000016.1:0-105632 GCA_046291875.1 Bacteroidales bacterium
TTTTCCGGATTTATTAAGAACGATTGTTGGGTGCTGAGAACTGTCGCCAGGCACCGTGGGAACCACCGTAATAAGGCTAAATGGAAAATACAACGTTCCTGGTATAGCCACAGTAGCGGATTTGCGGGCTTCTCAACTATCCACCGAGACAAAAGCCCACGCGGAGCAGAGACCGCCAAACTACCGCCAAGCCCCGCTATTGTTGGCTATACCATGTTGCCGCCTGGTGTTTTTTAATTTCAGTTATTAAATCCATTTAAATATTCCATTCAAAATAGCAAAAATCGATATAACAATCCCCAAAAAACCAACGATAAAACCCCAAATTGAATACTTGCCAATTTTTCTTCCAGCTTCAAGTTCTTTCTTCACAGGGTTTAATATTTCTCTTCTAATTGAGCCCAAACTCTTTTCTAATGTCTCAACATCATGAGCTTGGGTTCTGAGATTTAGAATAATCTCTTGGATTGGTTCAGGCTTAATGTAACTATATTCTTGTATTATTTTCTCAAGACCAGATATCAGTTCATTTACTTGAATTGTAAAAGGAGAACCGTCTCCAAATTCATATGCTTGGTCTGTGCTTTTTGTACTTAGCAGCTTTTTATTTGAAATTATCAGATTAAGGTCTTCCGTGTCCTTGTCATATACCTGTAACTCAATAATATGAAAATGTCGGTTTTTCGAATTCCATAAACAATGTATTCGAATATATCGGGCAGAGATTTTTTCTTGGAAATTAAATTCTTGCCAACCTTTACAATCATGTTCAGCACTATCATAATGAACCGTCCATTCATTGAGGTCGCTGGATGTCAGCAATCTATATTTATAAATTCTTTCGTCTTCATCGTAAAGTAAAAATCTTATAGTCTCGATTTCTTCAACCTTTCCTAAGTCTAAAGTCAAGTTACCTGGCCATTTAGCATAGGAATAGCCCCTTTTCCCGTCATATTTACGAAAATTATTATTAGTCAATTCTTCAAATCTAATCCAGTTTTCCGTTTCAAGAATTTTTTTCCCTAATGCTATGTTTCCCATTGATTTCTTCTTTTCTTACTTTAATTTATTGAAATTCCGGCTTATACACTTGGCGGCAACGGTCCTGGTATAGCCACAGTAGCGGATTTGCGGGCTTCGTCACTTTCCGCCGTGATAAAAGCTGAGGCGGGGCAGAGAACCTAAAACTACTTCCGAGCCCGCTATTGTGGCTATACCATGTTGTGCATAGTAGTTATTTGTCATAGTTTATATAATTATTTTCTTCATCAACTGGTACTGGTGGTGGCGGAACTCTCATGTAGTATAAATTATCATTATAAAAGTCTGTCTTAATATTAAAGGGGAATTTCTTATATAAATCACGTAATTTTCCTTGGTTTAATTTACATATACTTTGTCCGTAAAGCAAGTTACTCTGATTGTCCACAAACCTACTATAGGCCTTTAAGCACTGAACAAGTGTATTTTGGAAAACAGTCTCATTTATTGTATTATCCCAATAAAGTGAGATAAATGTTCTTGCAAAAACTTCTTCCGTTTTTGATTGATAAAAATCTAAAATAATTTCTTCCAATTTTTCAATCTCCACTCTATCACTCTGAATAAATAATGTGTCAGTCCCGATAAGAAATAAATGAATATCGTGTCTTGGGGTGAATGGTGGCGGCGGCGGACCTTCGCAATCAATTATATAACTAATGTAATTTCTTATGGGAATTGTCGTTTCGCTGTCAAACTCAAAATTCAAAAGAAATTCAAAGTAGTGGCAATGTATACTATCAACCAAAGTCTCAAGCTTTGCTTTGGTATCTGTCCGTATCTTGAAAAAGGAAAAATCGGTCTCTATGGTTTTGTTAAATCCACTAAACAATAAATACTCATTCTCGCAAAAGAGTTTATTTTCTTGACCGTTAACTCGAAGCAAGCTAATCAAAATCAAAATAGTCGTCAATATGTAGTAGGTTCTGTCTTTCATACTATTATGCACAACGTTCCTGGTATAGCCTCAGTAGCGGAATGCGGACTTCGTCACTATCCACCGAGACAAAAGCCCATGCGGGGCAGCGAACGTGAAACTACCGCCAAGCCCCGCTATTGTTGGCTATACCATGTTGGCGTGTCGTGGTTATTTGTCCACGGTTATTTCTATTCCTGTTTTTTCGATTTCGTATGCAAAAGGATTTAGAGAATTAAAATCCTGTTCTTTAATGGGGTGGGGTTCAATTCGTAGGTCAATCTTTCTCCTTAATTTCATCAGCTGTTTCTGAGCATAGAAAAAGTCAGGCATGTTCTCAAGAACTAATGCAATATCTATATCACTTTCTTCCTTTTCATTTCCCTTTGCAAAGGAGCCAAAAAGATAAGCCTTTTTCACCCCAAAGTCCTTGGGAATAATCATGATGTATTGCTTAACTGTCTCTATAACTCTTTGATTAACCATATTCTTATCTTTTCAATGCGTTCTGACCACAAATTTGCAAATTCTCTGGTGCAGAGCTTGTAAAAATCCTGTTTATAATTGTCGTAACGAGCATTTATGTTGAACGTCGAAATATCATCAAGCCATTCTTCTGTCTCTTCGTCAATTTTCAGTCCTGAATTTGTTGCAAGTCTAAGCAGGTCATGTGTAAAAAGTGCATGTTTTTTCTGGTTCTTCACATAATGTGCTTTTAATAGTTTCTCTAGCACCAAGTGTCCTAAAAACATAGCCCAACTATAATCTCCTGATTTCAACAGATTTTGCATTGTCTTGTAGTCTTTCTCAGACGTCTCTCTCCAATGCTGAACAATCTTATCTATATTTTCTATTCTCTCTTCCATGTTAGCGAAGATACAAGATTTTTCAATTCATTCTCAGCTAGGTAGGGGCTTCTTACCATGCACGCCAACGTTCCTCGTATAGCCTCAGTAGCGGAATGCGGACTTCGTCACTATCCACCGTTGCCGCCGCTGGCGCGGTGCAGCAGGTTTGAAGCTTGCACCTTGCCCGCTATTGTGGCTATACGATGTTGTATTTTGCATTGCATTCCAGTTGGTGAGGGTAAATATCGGAAAATTATTGTTATGAACTAAGTTTGTTGTAAGCAATTTTTGGGGTTTGGGCCTTGCAGGTCACATCTGTCGGCCTGCGTCAGGGTCCACCGGCACAGGGGCGGGGGAGGATGCAGGAAAAAATTGCGTAGTGTCGCGTCCCGTTTTTTCCGGATTTATTAAGAACGATTGTTGGTTGCTGAGAACTGTCGCCAGGCACCGTGGGATCCATCGTAAAAAGGCTAAATGGAAAATACAACTTGTTTATATCACCAAATATAAGGTACTTTTTGTAAATACAATAATTTTTTATGAAAATAAACACCCTACGTTTATAAACAATATACTCCAACCCAATCCACTCAATGCTAATGCTGTGCCCATACTCATCCTATTCCGGCTTCCCAGGGCCGGGAAGCTCATGCCCGGGCGGTAGCATCCGGTCCAGCGGACTCTGTATGCGGTCTACACTCTTTTGCGACAGATGGGTGTAACGAACCGTGGTTTTGATGTTCTTGTGCCCCAGCAACGCCTGTATATACCGCAGGTCGGTGCCCCCCTCCAGCAAATGGGTGGCAAAGCTGTGACGCAGGGTGTGCACACTGGCCTTCTTGCTCAACCCGGCCCGCTCAACCCCCTGGCGCATCACATTTTGTACGGTTCTGGACGATAGGGGCTCACCCTTGTGTTGCCCCTCAAAAACCCACCCCTCCGAAGGATATAGCGAACGGTATTGCTCCAGAAAATGCACTATGGAGTAGGGGAGCATCACCATACGATCCTTGTTGCCCTTGCCCTGGCGCACTACGATCTTAAACTCGGCAAGCAGTATGTCTTCCCAGCGTAGATGGATAAGCTCACTTAAGCGAAGCCCTGCACCGTAGCCCAGCAGCAACAGCAACTTGTGCTTGGGGTTGTGCACCTGGGCAAATACCGCCACGCATTCTGCCTGTGTAAGCACCACCGGCAACCGCGATTCCTTGCGCGGACGGGGCACCCTCAGCTCCTTGTAGTCGCGCTTCAACACATGAATGTAATAAAACTTGATGGCATTGATGGCCATGTTTACCGTTTGCGAGGAAAGCCCCCTGCGGATCATCCTGCCCAAATACTGTACAATCTCTCTCTCGCCCAGATCGGCCGGATTGCAGTATTGATGATGAAGCAGAAAAGTAAGCAAAGCCCTGCTGTAGTTGCGCAAGGTGTGGTCGCTGTAGTTCATGGCAAGCAGATAGTCCATATAGGCATTCATATAAGTACGCACCTGGGGTGGGGTTTGTTTTTGTATGTGGGCCAGCATGCGCTCCAGTTTCACCTGTTTGCGGTTGGGAGAGTTGGAACGCTTCAGATAGCCCGGCTCCAGCTCCATCTGCAGCTGCAAGGCATAGGTCTGGCACAATGTGCGCAAGTTCTGTCCATTGTCGGGGGTAGCAGGCAAAAGGTAGCAATGCTCACCCCTGCTGTAGCGGCTTCCGCTCAGTCGTTTTACCTGGGCAATGATCTCGCTCACCTGGGGCAGATACACCTGCATAAAGCGCGAGTCTGACTCATGGGCACGCACCACCACACTGCCCGAACTCCCGGCAGCAGCAGTATAGTACTCCTGGGGCAACAAACCCGGCGCCGATAGCAAAGCCTCCACATGGCTGCGAACCTGCACATGACGAAAAAGCATATATGCCTTGTGCGTTTTGTTCCAATACACACCCTTGATCTTCAGCATTGCCTGCGCCAGCTCTTTGCGGTAGGGCAGCTTCACAATCCAGTATTTCCCCGATATGCCCGTAAATTCAGCCTGGTAAGGATTGCCGGCAGGTAAGGATACCTTATGTTCGTCAGTCGTTGTGCTGCGAAGTGCGTCGCTGCCAGGGGAAGCCACTATGGGGGCATGGTGTCGGTTGTCGGTAAAACCGGGCCCCGGATCAGATCCTTCAAAAGGCTCAACACGGATATCCGTATCGGAAAACAATTCCAGAATACGTCGGTAACTCATCCCATCGTAAGGCACATACCACAAACCCAGGGTTTGGCTCCATACAGCACCTGCTTCACGTGCCCGTGCAATCAGATCCTTGTCGTATAAAAATACCAACCCGATGCGCCATGCATCACGATGAAAAATCTTCCTTAATTGTAATACTTTTCTCTCCATATCAGTCATTTTTAACAAATCCCCCTTCACCCAACCCTCATTCCCACACCCCCCCATCCCCCAAACTCACAACTTTAAACTCATAACTCTCAACTATCCCCTCAAAATACAAAAAAACTACGACAAAACAATGCAAAACCTCCGTTGTGTCGAAAAAAACAGTACATTTATCTGTCGGAAACCAATACCCAATTTGCCTTCCCTTTCATTGCCCGGGGCTAGCTCCCCGTTGTATACCACTCGCTACGGCCCAATGCCCTTATACACACCCAAAAACCTGCACCATGTTACAAAATACACCCCTCACCGGTGCTCATGTTGAACCCACTGCGCTCAACCACCGTGCTTCTGCTCAGTCAATAGAAGGTGTTTCGCTGCCCCAATCACTTTTCAACCCCATCGAACTGGCAGCCCAGATTGGCCAGAAGGTAATGCAGGGCAACAAGCGCAGATACCTCCGCTTTGGCATTACCCCCGACTATCGCACCGGCATTGCCACCGGATATACGGTGGGCTGCAACCTGCGCTGTGTGTTCTGCTGGGGGCACGAAACCCGCGACAACCCCTCTCTGGCAAACCAATACTTCAGCCCGACCGAGGCATTCGACCAGCTCTGCCAAACCGCCGCAACCCAAAAAGGGGTAGACAAAATACGTATCTCCGATGCCGAACCCACCATTGGCTTTGACCATCTGCTGGAGCTCATTGAGCTCACCCAAAAATCAAACCTGGGCCTGTTTGTGCTCGAAACCAATGGCATACTCACCGGCAACCAACCCTCCATGATACGCCAACTTGCCCAATTCAGCAAACTCTACGTAAGGGTAAGCCTGAAAGCCGGAAACCCTCAGGCATTCAGCCGAAAAACCGGGGCCATGCCCGAATTCTTCGAACTCCCCTTTGCCACCATCAGCTACCTGCACGAAAACAATATGTGCTTCGGCGTTTCGGCCATGAGCGCCGATCCACGTTTTATGGACCCCATAGAACGAATCCAGCTCATTGCACGCCTCGCGCAGATCGACCCCAGTCTGGTATTGCGCCTCGAAGAAGAAATGATCATTCTGTTTCCCACCGCAAGAAAAAGACTGCAAAAGGCAGGATGGGATTGCAGGTGGAAGAAAAACAAACTCCTCAGGTTCCTGCCATGGGCCAGCTACATACAGTGGCCATGGTATCCCATTGCTACCCTGGCTCGCCAAAAACCTTCGCTGCGATATACCCTCAAAAATATCAAACAGCTCAGCCACGGCATCTGATACCTGTCCGAATCTGCAAACCCAAAAAAGCGCAAAAAACCATTGCGCCGGCTGGGAGCAATGCACAAAATTGACTACTTTAGACCCTTTATAAAACATAAAGGATTAAAGGATATGGGAATGCATTGTGAAGGGGAAGCTTATCTCCCTGTTTTTGAGTTTCATTTCGAAAGAAAACTCCGCCAAAAATACCAACTCGACACCTCTCTTTTCTCTACCAACGGAAAGGTGATCTTTGCCGATTTTCGCGCCGTAAGGCTGTTTGTACACAAAATAAACCAGCAGCGCGACCCACGGATCCATATCTATCCGGGCGAAGTAAATGCTGCAGGGTTGCTCGAAGAGATCTTTCACCTCATTCTGCGACAATACGAACAGAAGGCAAACCCCAATGCCTTTAAAAAAGCGTTGGACTACCTGCAGAAAAACCTCGGAAAGGAAGAACTGCAAAAACTCCTCTACGACCTGCAGGACAAATTTCCCAACACCCCCGTTTATACCGGGCAGATATCCATCAATGGCTGGCTCGAAGCCAGCACCCAAAACCGGCCCAACAGCCACATTGCCCTCGAAGAGGCCATCATGCTATTCTTTGCCAACTTCAACCCCGCCAACCATAAGATCAAAGAGTTTTTTGACGATAAGCACCTCAGCCAACCCCAAACCTTCCGCCTGGCCATCGACCTGCTCGAAGACTTTTTTGAAGAACAACCCGGCTTTGGCCCCAGCAACACCGATATCTTCAGCCTCTTTAAAACCCCCATACTGGCAGCCCCCAACGACATCAGCCAGCAAATCGGGTTCATCCTCGAAAACTGGAAAACATTCCTGCCCGAAACCATCATTACCCAGCTGCTCAAAGGAAAAGACCTGCTGCGCGAAGATGTAAGGTTCGATACCATGGCCCATGGAGGCGATGGAGTGCCCACCATGGCACCCGTTTATAAAGGAACCCCCGCCGATACCAGCGCCTTTACCCTGGGAAAATCCGGATACAACTACATGGACGATGCCACCCGCGATTACGAAGAACACGACGCCTTTACCCCCGATGTACACTGGATGCCCAGCGTGGTAATGATGGCCAAAAATACCTACGTGTGGCTCGACCAGCTTTCCAAAAAATACCAGCACGACATCCGCACCCTCGACCAGATCCCCGACCAGGAGCTCGACATCCTGCGAAACCACAACTTCAACGCACTGTGGCTCATCGGTATCTGGGAACGAAGCGATGCCTCGCGCCGGATTAAGCATATCATGGGAAATACCGATGCCGTTTCCTCCGCCTATTCGCTCTACGACTACCAGATCGCACACGACCTGGGTGGCGAGCAAGCCTACCACAACCTCAACGAAAGAGCCAAAGCACGAGGCATAAGGCTGGCCAGCGATATGGTGCCCAACCACACCGGCATTTACTCTCAGTGGGTGGTAGAACATCCGGAGTATTTCATACAAACCCAGCACCCCCCATTCCCCGGATACTCCTTCAGCGGCGAAAACCTTTCGCAACACCCCGACCTGGAAATCCGTATCGAAGATGGCTATTTCTCCAAAACAGACGCTGCAGTAGTGTTTCAACGTATCGACAAACGCTCCGGAAACATCTCATACCTCTACCATGGCAACGATGGCACCGTTATGCCCTGGAATGATACCGCCCAGCTCGACATGATCAAAGCCGAAGTGCGCGAAGCCGTTATTCAGAAAATCTTCGAAGTGGCACGCAAATTCTCCATCATCCGCTTCGATGCCGCCATGACACTGGCCAAAAAACACTTCTCCCGCCTGTGGTACCCCCGCCCCGGCACCGGTGGCGATATACCCAGCCGGGCCGACTATGCCATGTCGCAAAAAGAATTCGATACCCTGTTCCCCGTTGAGTTCTGGCGCGAAGTGGTAGACCGGATGAACCAGCAAATGCCCGAAACACTCCTGCTGGCCGAAGCATTCTGGTTTATGGAAGGATACTTCGTGCGTACACTGGGCATGCACCGCGTTTACAACTCCGCTTTTATGCACATGCTCAAAAATGAAGAAAACGAAAAATATCGCGACCTCATTACCAACACCCTGGAGTTCGAACCCGAAATACTCAAACGCTACGTAAACTTCATGTCGAACCCCGACGAAGAAACCGCCATACGGCAGTTTGGCACCGGCGACAAATACTTCGGTGTGTGTGTGCTTATGAATACCCTGCCCGGTTTGCCCATGTTTGCCCACGGTCAGATAGAAGGATATACCGAAAAGTACGGAATGGAATACCAGAGAGCCTACTACAACGAAGACCCAAACCCATGGCTGGTAGAAAAACACCAGCGCGAAATATTCCCCATCACCGCCAAAAGATACCTGTTCAGCGAAGTATACAACTTCAATATCTTCGACTATATCGATGCCTATGGCAATGTGAATGAAAATGTGTTTGCCTTTACCAACCGGCACCACCACGAAAAAGCCCTGGTGCTCTACAACAACAAGTACGAGCAAACCCAGGGACGAATCCACTTCTCGGCTCCCCGCCTGAGCCAGGCCCCCGGCAGCGAAAAACAATCCCTTACCCTCAGCCTGGCAAATGCCCTGGATATCGATACCTCCGAAAATGTGTACCTGATCTTCCGCGAACACTTCTCCGGACTGGAATACATCAAAAAAACCTCCGATATCGACCACAACGGATTTCATTGGAACCTCAACGGGTTCGAATACCGCCTGTTCTGGGAGTTCCGACAGGTGCACGATACCTCAGGCGAATACGAAAAAGTGTTCTGGAAAGCCGGAAACGGCCTGCCAAGCATAGACCAGGCCATTCAGCAGGCGCGCCTGCAACCCCTCCATAGCAGCCTCGAAGCACTCTTTGCCGAAGATATCATCAACTTCATGATCAACAGGGTGATGGAAGAAAGCCACACCAAAACCGAAAAACTTGGATACACCCTGCTCAAAGGCCGGTTCGAAGAGTTTGCTGCACAGCTCAGAAACTTCACACAATTGCAGCAACTCAACCCGCAGGCACTGGCCGAAAGCTTTATGGCAAAGGTGAAAAGTGTAGAAAATACTTTCTCATTCCTGTTCCAGGCCAACGAACTGCAACGCCAATTGCGCCTGCGATACGGCATTGCAGGGGTAGATCATCTGCTTACCATCGGCTCAAAAGCTCAGTACCGCGAAAATATGATCGTGCTCATGGCCGCCTTTGCCCTCAAAACCATTGCCGCCGAAACCGGAATGGAAAAATTCATGCAATGGCAAGACCAGCTGTTGCTCCGCTGGCCCCTGGAGAACCTCCTCCAGAGAACCGGACGGGGGCAGCAAGCCATCCAGAGAGATATACAACTTATTGTTATCCTCTGCCACCCATGGCAGCTTTTCGACTTCTCTGCCCTCGATCCGCAAATGCTCCAAACACCCCAGGGGGTTGAAAAACGCAAAAAAATCCTCGCACAAAAAGCCCAACAAGCCGTGCAGATGCTCGCCCACGACCACATTGCTCAGTTCATCGGCGCCAATAATTACCAGGAGGTGATCTATTACAGCAAGGAAAGCTACGAAGAGCTTATCGCATGGCTCTACACAACCTCAATCCTCGACTACTTTACCCTGCTCGACGATACCTTGAGCCTGGGCGAAAAACAAAAACTGCAAATGCTTATCGATCAAAATACCGAATTCTCCCTGCAGGCAACCCAGCTCTCGGCTCGCTCAGGATACCGCCTGGCAAACCTGGTAAGGTTGCTGCAACAAAACCCGGAAAACAACCCTGCCAAATAAGGCAGGGCAGGGGAGCAGGCCACCTCTGCCGCGTCGGCTCCCCCGCCCTGGGCTCACCCCAATGGCATCAGGATATAAAAACGCATCGAAAAACCAGAACCCATACCTTATATCCTTGCCACAAACCGTGAGTAGTACCCGAAATGGCAAATCAATACCCAATACGATGAAACGCACCTTCTCAATGCTTCTGTTGCTGCTTCTTGGCCTTCCCATCACTCCGCTGGTGGGCCAGATCAAGGGGGTAGGTCTGCCCTTTATCGTTAATCACCCCAGAAGTGTCTACAACGCAAGTACGCAAAACTGGGCCATCGCGCAATCGTCAAACGGGTTTATGTATTTTGGCAACAACGACGGAATACTCCAGTTCGATGGCACCTCCTGGACCGTTTTTCCCGTTCCCAATGCTTCGGTGGTGCGTTCTCTGATGGCGGTCGGTGATACCCTATACGCCGGCGCTTTCGAAGAGATCGGCTACCTGGCCCCCGATGCCTCAGGACAATTGCAGTGGAATTCTCTCAATCACCTTATTCCCCACCAGTTTGCAGGTTTCGATGAGGTATGGAGCATCTTCCGAAACCAGAACCAGATCATATTCCAGTCGTTCTCCTACATCTTCATCCTGCAAAATAACAACGTAAAAGTAATTGAACCCCGCACCGCATTCAGCTTTATGCACCAGGTAAACGATCGGTTCTATGTGGTGGAAAGAGACAAAGGGCTGATGGTAATGCACAACGATACCCTCTCGCTGGTTTCCAGTCACCCGGTGTTTTTTCGCAACGAGATCATGAGCGTGTTGCCCCTGGCTCCCGGTCAATTGCTCATCGGCACCTCCAACGAAGGCCTTTTCATCCTGGAGGAGGATCGCCTCAGTCCATGGCAAGCCCCGGTTAGCCCCCTGCTGGAGCAACACAACCTGTTCTCGGCAGCCTTGCTGCGCGATGGCAATCTGGCTTTTGGCTCCATCAGCAATGGCGTTTATATTACCAATAAGCAGGGACGCGTGCTACAGCATCTCAACCGAATCAAAGGGCTGCAAAACAACACCATACTCGCTCTGTTTCAAGACCGCCGCAACAACCTATGGCTCGGGCTCGACAATGGAATCGACTTTGTAGAAATCAGCTCTCCCATCTCTCTGCTCAACCATATCTTTCATATCGAAAGTGCATACGCCAGCATTGTGCACAACAACCGCGTGTATGTGGGTACAAACCAGGGCCTGTTTGTGGCTCCGCTCTCCGGCATGCAGAACCTCTCTGAACCTCGCCACGGCTTTTCGCTCATTAAAGGTACCGAAGGGCAGGTGTGGAGCCTCCAGGTAATCGGGAATACCCTCTTTTGCGGTCACAACTACGGGTGCTTTATCATTGAAGAAAACAACGCCACGCAAATCTCCGATATTCGTGGATTCTGGTCCTTTTTGCAAAACCCCGCCGACCCCAGCCAGATCATTGCAGGCACTTACACCGGGCTGGTTTTGCTGAAAAAAAACCAGGGACAGTGGCTCTTTGACACCGAAGTGGAAGGTTTTCGCGAATCAAGCCGGCATATGTATATCGACTACCAGCAAAATATATGGGTGTCGCATGGATACAGAGGCCTCTTTAAACTCAAACCCCACAACAACTTCCGCAAAATACAGGAAGTAACCCTTTTAAGACATCAAAAAGGGTTGCCCGCCGATTTGCCCTACAATATCCAGCTCTTCAATGGCCGGATGGTGCTTACTACCCATAACGGTATTCTGTACTACAATGATACTGAGAATGTATTTACACCTCATCCCGAGCTAACACAACTGTTTGAAAACAAGGGCTTTATCGACAAAATACACCAGGATACACATGGAAACATCTGGTATTTTACCGATCATTACATTGGCCTGATGCGACTGCTCGAAGATGGTACCTATCGCGATATCACTGCTCCCTTCTCGCGTATCAACGATTTTCTGCTGCCTGCATTTCAGAATATCTATATCCATAACCCCGGGAATATATTCATCGGCTCCCAGAAAGGCCTGATCCATTACAATGCCAGCATCATAAACGATTACAACATTGCCGAACCGGTATTTTTTCGTGAGGTAGCATTTTATGGAAACCAGCAGCTCCAGCAGTTTTTTCCAACTTATCGCGAAAAGCATCCTCAGCTTACCCCCCAGCTGCCTTTTGCCCTCAATTCGGTTACGTTCCGCTTTACCTCTCCGGTGTTCGAAAATCCGGCCGCCATCCGATTTGCATGGCGCCTGAAAGGGTTCGACAACGAGTGGTCCGACTGGGATCAGCTCAACTTTAAAGAATATACCAACCTGCGCGAAGGCAACTATGTGTTTGAAGTAAAGGCCCTCAATGCCTTTGGTGTGGAAAGCCCCGTAGCCATTTTCCCCTTCTCCGTTGCTCCCCCATGGCATCGCTCGCTGGTAGCTTATATCATCTATACCATTCTGCTGGTCGTTATTATTGCCGGTAATGTGTATTTCGTGAGAAAAAGAATGTTGCGCATTCGCCAGCGCGAAAAGATCAGGCATGAAAAAAGGCTGGCACAGCGCGAAAAACTATTCCGCGAACAATCTGCCCTGAGCGAAAAAGAGATCATGCACCTGCGAAACGAAGCCCTGCGCAGCGAAATGAGCTACAAAAACAAGGAACTGGCCAATGCCACCCTGCACCTGATACAAAAAAACAAAACCCTTACTTCCCTCAAAACCGACCTGAGCAAGCTCCTGCGAAATGTACCCGCCGACAACAACGAAAAACAACTCATCAACAACCTGTTGAAAAAGGTAAACAAAGACCTGCGCAACGAAAAAAGCTGGGAGCTGTTCAACAACTACTTCGATGAGGTGCACCAGGATTTTATCAACCGGCTCAAGGAGCAATACAGCGATCTCTCTCCCAAAGAACTCCGCTTGTGCGCCTATCTGCGCATGAATATCTCCTCCAAAGAGATTGCGCCCCTGATGAACATCTCCGTGCGCGGGGTTGAGATCAGCCGCTACCGCTTGCGCAAAAAACTTAAACTCGACCATAACACCAACCTCACCGAGTTTATCATGACCTTCTGATCCCACCTCCTGCACAGGATAACCTCCTTCTTTCCCAATTCACAGAGCGACTTCACTCCATTTCTCCCACTTCACAGGGCGACTTCCCGTCACCCCGCCAAAAATTTTCCTGTCCCTCACCAAAACATTGCTCACACCCCCAAAAAAGCACCCCAAACGCACCTCTCGCAATCGTTTTCGAAAACAACTCCAAACCCCCGTTTTTATCCCTCCGGAAAATTGTAAGGAAGTTTTCCATGCATCCTGTTGAGAAAGTGTTGAAAATTGAATTTTAATTTTTAAAAGCCAAAAAATCAGAATTTTAAAAAATACGTGATGTATTTATGATGTATCAAAAAAATGCGTTGTTGAAGTTTTGATGTACCCCAAAATTTGGCAAAAACACCCCTTCAGACTTGCTTTGTTAAAAAATTGTTAACCGCCCCCCGCAAGGGCAAATTTTTTAATGATCAAAAACCGTTTTTCAGGGGTTCATCCCTGCCCTGAAAATGAAATAAAACAAAGGGTACATTAATTCATTACTAATTTCATTAACCTAAATCAACCACTATGAGAAGAATCAGAACACAACAAATCCTCAGGAATGCACTCCTGTTTGTTGGCTTAATTTCTTTTATGACTTTCCAGTCATGTAAAGACGACGATCCTATTATTGAAGACCCCATTGCAACTTTCCAGTTTGAGATCAGCAGCGAAAACTACCTGCAGGTAATTTTCACCAACTTCTCTTCCAATGCCTCTACCTATGCATGGAACTTCGGCGATGGACAGACTTCAACAGAAAAAGACCCCGTACATACCTACGCTGAAGCAGGTGCATATAATGTACAGCTTACTGCCACAAACTCAGCCGGTGTTTCGCACTCCTTTACGCAATCGATTGAGATAAAAGATCCGGATGAAGCTTTGGCATTGCTGGCTGGTGAAACATCCAAAACATGGCGCCTCTACCGTGTGGGCTCTTCTATGGGTGTAGGCCCCAATGCCGCAGGTGCACGCTCATGGTGGGCCCTCGAAAATGACGGAAAACGCCCCTGTGTATACTACCATGAGTTTACCTTCAACCGCCAGGGACAATTCATCTTCGACGACAAAGGTTCCTTCTGGGGAGAAGAAGCCGTTTTCGCTGCTCCTTTGGCCGCTACCTGCTTCGAAGCTACTGCCTCCAACATGGTGAACAAAGATGGTGCTGATGTGAGCGCATGGCTCAGCGGTACCCACCAGTTTACCTACGAACCCGCCATCAACAAAATTACCCTCAATGGTGTAGGTGCTTGGATGGGCCTTCCTCAGCTGGGTACCGCTGCCGAAAGCATCGTGCCGGAAGCTACCAGGTCTTTCAATGCCGTTATTGAACAGTTCGAAGGATACGACCTGCTTACCATTTCTTATGCCTATGCAGATCTTTACTGGGACTTTACCTATGCATCCTATTCCAATCCCGCCCTCGAGCCTGATGTAGAAACCGAAGAAGAACCTTTCGGCGAAGACCTGCCCAACATCACTCCCACCCAAATGGGCCATACCTTTGAGTCTGAATCAAGCTTCGTGCTTCTGGGTGCAATCAGTGGTGCTTCTGTTATCACTCCTGGTGCTGACGACCCAGCCGATGCTTCTGCTACCAAAGTGGGTAAATTCGACAGAACCGAAGCCCAGTACCAGGAAGCTATCCTTCGCGTTGCTCCCGACCCCAAAGATATCCAGTACGATAATTTCACCACAGTTTCCATTGATGTTTATCTGCCCAGCACCAACACCTATGATCCGCTTACCCAAAAAGTGATCATTGGTTTTGCCGATCTGAGCCAAACAGAACAATGGTGGACCAGAATCATCCAATACGAATCAGATGAACTGGCACTGGATCAGTGGGTAACCGTTACCTTCAACCTGGATACCCCCTCTTTCTCATCCACGGATGGACAGACTGTATACGACCGCGATGATCTGGATATGGTATTTATCCAAATCGGTGGCGGAGATCATACCTCTCCAGGGGTATTCTATATTCGTAATCTGATTTTTGAATAATCCTTTTTTCCAGCAGGCTGCAGGCAGAAATGCCTGCAGCCTTTAATTTCATTCCTATGTTGAATACCCTGAAATTGCCGGTTATGTATGTGATTGTGTTGCTGATGTTATTCGCCTGCTCCGAAGAGCAGCCCCTGCAGAATTCCGATCCGGCCAACCTCCTGGTGGAGGTCACCATCGATCCGCAGCAAAATGGCGATATACAAATTGTGGCATCTGCCGACAATACCACAGAATACCAGCTTCGTATCGGAAATGCACAAGAACCCCAGCAATCCAACACTACCGGTATTTTTCATCATTCATTCGCCAATAGCGGAACCTATACCCTCGATGTGAGAGCTTTAGGACAATCCGGAAAATTCCTGCGCGAAAGCTTCAACGTAAACATCGTTATTGCCGATCAGCAGGTGCCCCTGGATCATGGCTATATATCCCCATCATCATGGGAAGGATACACAATGGTGTGGAACGACGAATTCAACGGCAATACCATCAACCCCGACTACTGGGTGTTTGAAACAGGTACCGGTTGCCCACACCTTTGCGGTTGGGGAAACAATGAGCTGCAGTATTACCGCCAGGAAAATGCCTGGGTAGAAGGAGGGGTGCTTACCATTGAGGCACGCAGAGAAAATTTCCAGTCGAGCCTGTATACCTCCGCCAGAATGAAAACCCAGGGAAAAAAGTCCTTTAAGTATGGCCGGATCGATATCCGCGCACTTTTACCCAAAGGACAAGGCATGTGGCCTGCGCTATGGATGCTCGGCAATGATATTACCTCGGTGGGTTGGCCTCGGTGTGGCGAAATCGATATCATGGAAATGGTCGGTGGAAGCGGAAGAGAAAACACTACCCATGGTACTTTGCACTGGGATAACAATGGTCACTCTTATACCGGCGGACATTATACCCTGCCCCAGGGTACCCTCTACCAGAAATACCATGTGTTTTCCATCATCTGGGACCAGACAAACATCCGCTGGCTATTAGACAACCAGCAGTTTCACCAGATCAATATCACACCGGAGCACATGAGCGAGTTTCACCAGGAGTTCTTCTTTATTTTCAATGTGGCTGTAGGCGGAAACTGGCCCGGTAGCCCCAACGAAACCACAATCTTCCCTCAGCAAATGAAGGTAGACTACATCAGGGTTTTCCAGAAAAACTGATCTTTCTTTTTTACGCAATCTTGCAGTTGGGCGGTGCCACTTTTTTGCTGCCCCGGGTTTTTACTATCATTCAATCATCAAAACATTACAATATGAACAAAGCCTTTTTATCTGTATTGTTCCTGCTGTCAACAATAGGTTTGACCATTCCCTTGCAGGCACAAACCCTCAGAGGTGTGGTTACAGACCGTATGAGCGGCCAAACCCTTCCCGGCGCCAGTATTGTGGTAGAAGGCACTACCCAGGGTACCACCACCGGGATCAACGGCGATTACTCCCTCAACCTGCAGGCAGGAGATTACAACATCTCCTTCCGGTTTGTAGGTTACAGCACCGAAACACTCCCCGTTAGCCTTACACAAGGCCAAACCCTTACCCTCAACGTGGAGCTATACCCCGACATCCTTACCTTCGATGAGTTTGTGGTGATCGGATATGGCACCCAGCAAAAAAGAGTGGTTACAGGGGCCATCTCCAGTGTAAGTGCAGAAGAAATTTCTGCCCAACCCATCCTGCGGGTAGAGCAGGCCCTGCAAGGGCGCACACCCGGAGTGCAGATCACTCACCTCTCTGGTCAGCCCGGCGAGGCACCCACCGTACGTGTGCGTGGCGCGGGTACCACCGGAAATGCTGCCCCTCTTTACATCGTAGATGGTATGGCTGTGGGCGGAATAGAATTCCTTAACCCCAATGATATCGAATCTATCGATGTGCTCAAAGATGCGGCATCCGCTGCAATCTATGGAGCACGCGCCGCAAACGGGGTGATCCTCATCACCACCAAACGCGCTACCAAAGGCGATATGAGGGTTACCTACTCCGGGTACCATGGCTTGCAAAATGTAGTGCGTACCCTCGACCTGCTCGATGCAAACCAGTACCGCATGCTCATGAATGAAGGAGCACGCAATGCCAATCAGCCCGAGCCTTTCGACCTCAACGAGATCCCTGCATTCAACACCAACTGGCAGGATGCCCTCTTTCAATCCAATACCCCCATTCGCAGCCACGATATAGCTGTATCGGGTGGTACCGAGCGTTCTTCTTACCACTCTTCACTGGGGTACTTCTCGCAGCAGGGTATCATTGGTGGCGACAGATCGCAGTTCGACCGAATCTCAGCCCGATTGAACTCAATACACCGGGTAAACGATTTTATCAACTTCGAAAACAACCTGGCCTATACCCACACCCTGCAAAGAGGTATTGCCTCCAATGCTTCTTTCAATGGAGCCTACAGCAGTGCCCTCAATCTCGACCCGCTCACCCCGGTTTTTGAAACCCGCCCCAACATTCTTGACCAGGCTCCCTATTCCAACATGCCTGTGCTCACCGACTCCGATGGCAATGTGTATGGTATCTCCCAACTGGTGGGGGCCGAGATTGTAAACCCCGTGGCTTTGATGGAGATCCAGACCGGACAAACAAGAGTAGACAAACTGGTAGGAGGTATTGCCGGAGAAATAGAGTTCCTGCCGGGCCTTAAGTACAGATCAAGTGCCGGAGTGGATTTGGCTTACGTAAT
The DNA here is from genome assembly GCA_046291875.1 of Bacteroidales bacterium. Taxonomy (GTDB): domain Bacteria; phylum Bacteroidota; class Bacteroidia; order Bacteroidales; family UBA7960; genus SKVR01. The sequence continues at coordinate 18,023 of JBKBSF010000016.1, forward strand.
CTTTGACACCCACCGTCCGCTGTACTTCCTCAATAATGCACAGCTCAATACCGAGAAAACCGATGTGAGCAAGTCCATAGACCGCTATTTTACATGGCAGTGGGAAAATACCCTCAATTTTAACAGACGCATTGGCGATCATAACATCTCTGCACTGGCAGGTATGTCGGCACGCAAGTTCAACTACGAAAACCTCTATGGATTCAACGCCAAAGTACCCGTCGATGATCCCCGCCATGTGTACCTCAATTTAGCTGCTGATACCGTTTGGGTGGCTACAGGTGGTGCCAACCATGCAGCTTTGCTCTCACAGTTTGGCCGTGTGATGTACGACTACCAGAGCCGCTATGCTGTTACTGCCTCGGTCCGTCGCGATGGTTCATCACGCTTCGGAAGCAACAACCGGTTTGGTGTATTCCCCGCGCTGGGTTTCAGCTGGATCGTGAGCGAAGAAGGATTCTTCCCCTCCATCAATAACCTGGATATCGTCAAACTCAGAGCCTCATGGGGGGTAAATGGAAATGAAGATATCGGAGATTATCAGTTCCTCGCTTTAATGGACCAAAGCCGTGGCTATATCTTTGGCACCGGACGCAGCATGGGCGTTTCCCCATTGTTTATGCCCAACGCCGATATCAGATGGGAACAATCGGAAATGATTGATATGGCCATCGATCTGGGGGCATTCAACAACCGCCTTACCTCAGTAATCAATTACTATGTAAAAACCACAAAGGGTCTGCTCGAAAGAGTGCCCATACCCGCTCACGTAGGAAATGCTCCTCCTTATGCCAATGTAGGGAGTGTACAGAACCGGGGGATTGAACTCTCTGTCGACTGGCGCAACCGCTCGCGCGAATTCTCATACTCTCTGGGAGTGAATGCAGCTTACAACCAGAACAAAATCACAAAGATCGGAAATGCCGAAGGCGTGCTCACTGGTGCCTCCTGGTCTATTGCCGGTCCCGTAACTCGTGGTGAAGTGGGCCGTCCCATCGGATTCTTCTGGGGATACAAAACCGATGGTATCTTCCAGAACCAGGCCGAAATATTCCAGCATGTAAACCGCAATGGCCAGTTGCTCCAACCCAATGCCAGACCCGGCGATGTGCGCTTTGTGGATGTAAACGGCGATGGCGTGATCGATGCCAACGACCGCACCATGATCGGAAACCCCACTCCCGCCTGGACATTCGGCTTCAACTCTACCTTCGAATACAAAAACTGGGACCTCTCCATGCTCATCATCGGCACATGGGGCAACGATATCTTCAACGGGATGATCCGTCAGGACCTCCGATACACCAACCGTACTACCGATATCCTCGACCGCTGGACCGGCGAAGGTACCTCCGACCGTATCCCACGATACACCTGGATCGATGCCAACAACAACTACCGGATCTCCGACCTCTACATTGAGGATGGTTCCTTCCTGCGAATGAAAAACATCCAGCTTGGATTTACCATGCCAGCGCAGGTGCTTCGCAATATCAGGGCAACCAACTGGAGAGTGTATATTTCTGCTGAAAACCTCTTTACCCTTACTCGCTATTCTGGTGCCGACCCCGAAATTGGTGCCATGAGCGCTTTCGATATCGGTATCGACAGAGGTATTTACCCTCAGGCACGCACATTCCGCCTGGGAACCAGCATTTCTTTCTAACCTAAAGAGCTTGTATGATGATAAAAAGAATTTCAAAAATATGGATGCTGCTTGTGGCTCTGGCTGTGCTGGGTGCCTGCAGCGAAGATTTCCTGGATCTCAAACCCCTCGACAGGGAGGTCTCTTCCAACTTCTACCGTACCGAAGAGCAAGGTTTCCAGGCATTGGTGGCCGTGTATGACGTGCTTACCTACCAGAGTATTGTCAACGTGTCATGGGCTCCCTTCCTTACCGTTGCCGATATGCTCTCCGACGATGCATTCGGAGGTGGCGGCGATGCCAACGACGGAATGGAAGAGGATGAACTCAACCGACACGACATCTCTACCAACAACCCCCTGGTACATGCTACCTGGATCCGGAATTACATCGGTATCTACCGCGCCAACCTTTTCCTGGAAATAATTGAGGATATTGATGCCTCCGATGCTTTTAAGAAAAGAACTACTGCCGAAGCCAAATTCCTCAGGGCATACTTCTATTTTGAACAGGTGCGCTTCTTTGAGAACATACCCCTGCTTACTTTTACCATCAAAGGACCCTCAGAGTATAGCCAGACACAGAATACGCCCCATGAGGTGTACAACCAGATTGCCCTCGACCTGGTAGAAGCCATTGCCGATCTGCCCGAAATATTGCCCGCCGGTGAAGAAGGCCGCATTACCAAATGGGCCGCCCAGGCCTTGCTGGCACGCGCATACCTGTTTTACAACGGCGTGTACGGACAAGAAATGCAGGCAGGTGCTACACAGGTTAACAAAGCTTTCGTGCTGCAGCAACTGGAAGACCTTATTGCCAATAGCGGACATGACCTTTTCCCCGAATACTCCCATAACTTCCGCCTGGCGGGCCAGTTTGGCGTGGAATCGGTATTCGAAATCTCCCATGGCGATACCCCCCCCTGGTGGGATTGGATTTATGTAGAGGGTGGAAAAGGAAACCTGGCTGCACAGATGCAAGGACCCCGCGTGGCCGGTTCAACCAACTGGAACCGCGGCTGGAGCTTTGCACCCGTGAGCCACAAACTCTACCTCTTCCTGCAAGACGACCCACGACGCCCCTACACCATTGTGATGGAGGAAGAGCTCGACGGTACCCTTTCCAAAGGATACCAGCATACCGGTTACTTCTCACGCAAGTACACTTCCGATGCCGAGCACTGGGGTGCCAGTGGCCAGCTCGAACTCAACCGCACCAGCAACTTCCGCGTAATTCGCTTCTCTGACGTACTGCTCATGGCCGCCGAACTCGACAGCCCCAATAAGCAGCAATACCTCGACAGGGTTAGAGCCAGGGTAGGGCTGACCAGTGTACCCGCCACCATGGAAAACATCCTGCGCGAACGCAGACTGGAGCTTTCTCTCGAAGGAATCCGCTATTTCGACCTGCTGCGCCAGGGAATGGCGGTGGCTTCTCAACAACTCACACATGCAGGAATCCGTGGACCCAAATATGTGGGCGACCAATCCCTGTTCGATGTTACTTTTAACTCCGCAACACGTGGCTTCCTGCCCATCCCCCAGTCTGAGATTGACCTCTCTGGTGGAGTGTTTGACCAGAACGACGGGTATTAATTTTCTGTCAAAATAAAGTTCTCTTCCCGGATTCTCCGGCGGGTATAAGGCTCAGTTTCCTTATACCCGCACGGAGCTAACCGGAGGCTGATCATTGTGTCTGTCTGAATAACATTACAACTAAGTTAACCGTGGTCATTGAGCTTGTCGAAATGACAACACAAGTAGTTTTCGACTGGTCATTGAGCTTGTCGAAATGACAACACAAGTAGTTTTCCACTGGTTATTGAGCCTGTCGAAATGACAACACAAGTAGTTTTCCACCGCTCATTGAGCTTGTCGAAATGACAACACAAGTAGTTTTCCACCGCTCATTGAGCTTGTCGAAATGACAACACAAGTAGTTTTCGACTGGTCATTGAGCTTGTTGAAATGACAACACTAGTAGTTTTCCATCGCTCATTGAGCTTGTCGAAATGAAAACGAAACATCTACCATGAACAAGTATACAAAGATATTGGCTGTTGTACTGGTTGCTGCCCTTAAGGCATGCACCCCGCAGCCCCAGAGCACTGCCGATGCCAGGGTGGAAGCACTGCTTAAGCAAATGACCCTGGAAGAAAAAATCGGGCAACTGATGCAAAAGAACGGCGACCACCCCCAGCTGCACGACCTGATCCGGGCCGGCAAACTGGGCTCGGTGCTCAACGAACCCAATCCGGAGAAAGTGTACGAGCTGCAAAGGCTTGCCGTGGAAGAAAGCCGCCTGGGCATTCCGCTGCTCATCGGACGCGATGTAATCCATGGCTTCCGCACCATCTTCCCCATCCCCCTGGGGCAGGCCGCCAGCTGGAACCCGGCCCTGGTTGAAGAAGGTGCACGCATTGCCGCCCTTGAAGCAGCCTCGCAAGGTATCAACTGGAGCTTCGCCCCCATGATTGATGTTACCCGCGATCCTCGCTGGGGACGCATCGCCGAAAGTTATGGCGAAGACCATCTCCTCAATGGCATTTTTGGTGCCGCCACCGTGCGCGGATTCCAGGGCTCCGACCTGGCTGCACCTCATACCATCGCCGCATGTGTTAAACATTACGCTGCCTACGGTTGGGCCGAAGGCGGACGCGATTACAACACCGTGAGCATACCCGAAAACGAACTTCACGATATCATACTGCCACCCTTCAAAATGTGCATCGACGCCGGAGCCGCTTCGGTCATGACAGCTTTTAACGAAATTAACGGCATTCCGGCCACCGGACACATACCCCTGCTGCGCGACGTGCTGCGTCACCAGTGGGGTTTTGAAGGAGTGGTACTCTCCGACTGGGAGTCTCTCACACAGATGGTTACCCACGGATTCACACCCAGCAACAAAGAAGCAGCCTATATGGCCATGCAGGCCACCATGGATATGGAAATGGCCAGCACCGCCTACGAAACCTATCTGCCCGAACTCATCAGCGAAGGACGCATCAGCATAAAACAAATTGACGATGCCGTGCGCCGCATCCTGCGCATGAAATTCGACCTGGGGCTGTTCGACAATCCCTATCCCTTCCTGGGCGATTTCCCGCCCCTGCTTGCCCCCGACCACCTGGCTGCCGCAAAACAGATGGCCATGGAGAGTGTGGTGCTGCTCAAAAACGAAGGAGTATTGCCCCTGTCAACCGGCATCCGTCGCATTGCCGTTATCGGTCCCCTGGCCGATGCACCCCACGACCAGATGGGCACTTGGGTGTTCGACGGGAAAAAGGAAAACTCCGTTACCCCCTTGCAGTCGCTGCGCGAGCTGGCCGCCGAACAGGGCCTGGAAATCTATTACCATCGTGCCCTTGAACTGAGCCGCTCACGACAGATTACCAACCTGCCCGCCATTATGCGCGATGTACAGAGGGCCGATGCCGTGCTGCTGTTTATCGGCGAGGAGTCTATCCTCTCGGGCGAATCGCACTGCCTGGCCAATATCGACCTGCCTGGCGCACAGGAGGAACTGGTGCAGCGCATTGCGGCAGCCGGCAAACCCACAGCCGCCATCATCATGGCCGGACGGCCCGTTACCTTCGAAAAGGTTGAGCCTTACCTGGGCGCTGTACTCTATGCATGGCATCCGGGCACCATGGGTGGCCCTGCCCTTGTTGATCTTATCTTCGGAAAAACCTCTCCATCGGGCAAACTGCCCGTTACCTTCCCCCGCCATGTGGGGCAGATACCCATGTACTACAATCATAAAAATACCGGAAAGCCCGCCAGTGACCAAACCTGGGAACGCCTGGATGATATACCCGCCGAAGCTCCCCAGCTTTCCATAGGCAACACTTCCCACTACCTGGATTATGGTTTCGAACCCATGTATCCTTTTGGTTACGGGCTTTCCTATTCCTCTTTCCAGATCAGCAATGTAACGGTAGAAACACCCCGGCTTAAGGCAGGGGAGAACCTCCGGGTTTCTTTTACCCTTACCAATACCGGCCAGATGGAAGCCGCCGAAGTGGTGCAGCTCTATACCCGACAGCTTTTTGGAAGCCGTACCCGCCCGGTAAGAGAGCTCCGGGCCTTTGAGAAAATTACCCTGGCCCCCGGCGAGCAACAGCAGTATGTGTTCGAAATCAATACCCGGGAGCTGGGTTTTCACAACCCCGATATGGTATTCGTTACCGAACCCGGCACCTATCACCTCTGGGTGAGCAACTGCTCGCAGTCAGGCACACAGCAAACCTTCGAAATCATCAGATAACACCCTTATAAACTGCTAATATATCAAACACCATGTCAAAAAGACTGTACACCATAATGATTTCACTCATCGTGGCCCTGGGCGGGTTTCTGCTGGGCTTCGACAGTGCGGTGATTTCCGGGGCAACCCCCTTCTATCGCGAAACCTTCGGGCTCAACTCGGGCTCCATGCTCATAGGTTTCTCCGTTAGCTCCCTCATCCTGGGTGCCATCCTGGGAAATATCATTGCCGGTTCGCTGGCCGACCGCTTTGGCCGTCGCAAAATACTCATGGTTACCGCCATGCTCTTCACCATCAGTGCCATCGCTACAGCGTTTTCCTTCGATATCACAAGCTTCCTGGTGGCCCGCATCGTGGGCGGTCTGGGAGTGGGTATGGCCATCCTGGTGGCTCCCATGTACATTGCCGAAATTGCTCCCCGCAAGCTGCGCGGAACCCTGGTAACCTTCAACCAGCTCAACATTGTACTGGGTATCTCCATCGCCTATTTTTCCAACTACTATTTCCAGCAAACCATCGCCGACCCCGATATGAAATGGCGTATCATGCTGGGAGTGGAAGCGGTACCTGCCCTTATCTACCTGGCACTGCTGTTCTTTGTGCCCCGCAGCCCGCGCTGGCTCATGCAAAAGGGAAAGGATGACGAAGCATTGAATGTGCTGGTGAAAATTCACGGACAAGCCCAGTCGCTCATCGAATACAACGAAATTGACCGAAGCCTGAAGGAAGATAAAAACAAGGAAAAAGCTCGCTTTGCCGATGTGTTCTCTGCTAGAATGAAAATTGTGCTTATCATCGGGTTTGGTATCGCCTTCTTTCAGCAGATTACCGGTATCAATGCCATCTTCTATTATGCGCCCATGATTTTTGAAATGGCCGGCGGTGGCAAAGATGCTGCCTTTATGCAGGCCGCCATACTGGGGGTAACCAATGTGGTGATGACTGTTGTGGCCATGTTCCTCATCGACAGCCTGGGGCGCAAACCCCTGCTGTATATGGGCGCTACCGGCATCTGCATATCCCTGGCCATTGTGGGCTTCTCGTTCTACAAAGCCCAGTACACCATCAATGCCGATACCATGCACAACCTCATGGCCGAAGTACAGGAAATGGACGCCGACCCGGCTCATGTGGCACGCCTGCAATCGCTCGAAGTGTTTGAAGGCATTGTGTTTGAAAACGAAGTGGCCTTCTTCAGCCAGGTAAAAGAAACCGTTGGACAGGATACCTACAACTCCTTCAAGGAAATTGTACTGAAGCACTCCATCACCATCAACGGCATCTGGGTGCTCATTGGGTTGCTGCTCTTTGTGGCCTCCTTTGCCATCTCAATGGGGCCGGTAATGTGGACCCTGCTGTCGGAGATTTTCCCAAATAAACTCAGGGGGCTGGCCATCTCCATCATGGGCTTCTGGAACTCCATCGTAAGCTTCTCCGTGGCCACGGTTTTCCCTGTGCAGCTCGAGTATATGGGCTCCAGTGCCACCTATCTCATTTACTCCTTCTTCGGTTTGCTTACCCTGCTCTTTGTATGGCGCTTTGTGCCCGAAACCAAAGGCAAATCGCTGGAAGAACTGGAAGAAAAACTTATCAAATAGATACACCCCCTGTAAATAATTGCACTATGAACCTCAGTAAATCAATACCGCTTATAATTATGGCATTTCTGATGTTTGCCTGTCATAACAACGATAAACCCATCGACCCCATGACCCTGGGGCCCTCCATTGTAGAAATGCGCCAGGTAGAGGGTCGTTATCGCCTTTTTGTGAATGGAGAAGAGTTTTTTGTGAAAGGGGGCGGTTGCGAACATGGCCCCTGCTACCAGATTGCTGCCCATGGCGGCAACTCGTTCCGCACCTGGCGTACCGACAACGGCCAGCGCAGCGGACGCGAAGTGCTCGATGAAGCCTGGGAAAACGGACTGATGGTGATGATGGGGCTGGATATGGCTCGTGAGCGCCACGGCTTCGACTATAACGATGAAGTGGCCGTTGCAGAACAGCTGGAACGTTTCCGCCAGGAAGTAATCGAACTCAAAGACCACCCCGCTTTGCTGGGATGGGGCATCGGCAACGAACTCAACCTGCGCTATACCAATATGAAAGTGTGGGATGCCGTAAACGACATCGCCCGCATGATTAAGGAAGTAGACGGAAATCACGTTACCACCACCATGCTCGCAGGCATTGGCCGTGAGGAGGTAGCGTATATCGTGCAAAACTGCCCCGACATCGACTTTATCTCCATCCAGTTGTACGGCTCAATCATCAACCTGCCAAAACTCCTGGAACAGGCAGAATTCTCCGGCCCCTACATGGTTACCGAATGGGGTGCTACCGGCCACTGGGAAATGCCCGAAACCTCCTGGGGCTCACCCATCGAACAAACCTCTTCCGAAAAAGCCGATGCCATCCGCATCAGATACAAAGAGGCTATTCTGGCCGATGACGCCAATTGCATGGGGTCGTACGTTTTTCTGTGGGGACAGAAACAGGAGCGCACCCCCTCATGGTATGGCCTGTTTACCGAAGCCGGAGAAAGAACCGAGGCCATCAACGTGATGGAATACCTGTGGACCGGCATCTGGCCTGAAAACATGGCACCCCGGATGAACGATATCTCCATAGAAGGTAAGGGCGGACGCTTCGACAACGTGAAGCTCAGCGCCAATGGTCAGTACATCCTGAACCTGGCGGTGCAACACCCCATGAACGGAAACCTTACCGTAAGAGCAGAGGTAATGCCCGAACCCGTTGAGCTGAGCGATGGCGGCGACTTCGAACAAAGACCCGCAACCATCGAAGGGCTTATCCTCTCGGTCAATACCTCCGAAGTAGTATTCAATGCCCCCGAAAATGCCGGCGCCTACCGTATCCTGGTGTATGTTACCGACCAGAACAACAACGCCGGCACCGCCAACCTACCCTTCTTGGTGGAGTAAAGCAGTTATAATTGATAAAGGAATTGAAATGCGTTTTTTGTTTGTACCAATTTTCATAATGTTGTGTTTTGTTGTTGTAGGTTGTGCGCCTGCCATGGTTGAAGACCCCGATGCAAGGTACTTCAGGCAGGCCGACAGCCTGCTGCAACTCCTTACCCTGGAAGAAAAAGCCGGCCAGATGACCAATGTGGGCCTCACCACCCTCACCCAAGGTCCCTTCTGGAACGATTTCGATACCCTGGAGCTGGACAGTGCAAAAATGTACCACCTGCTCATCGAAAATCATGTGGGCTCGGTACAGAACAAAGGAAGCTATCCCCCCTCTGCTCAGGAATGGCACCGCATCATCAAAACCATGCAGCAGTTTGTGCTGGAACATTCAAGGCACAAAATCCCCATCCTCTTTGGTATGGATGCCGTGCATGGGGCAAACTATACAGCCGGTTCAACATTGTTTCCGCACCAGATAAACCTGGCGGCAAGCTTTAACCCCGAGCTGGCACGCATCACCGGAGAGATTACCGCCTACGAGATGCGCGCATCCTCACAACCCTGGAATTTTGCCCCGGTACTCGATGTGACCATGCAACCCCTGTGGGGGCGAGTTTTCGAAACTTTCGGCGAAGATACCTACATGAATATTGTGATGGGAAATGCTTTTATGGATGGACAACAGGGGAGTTCGTTGTCTGATACCACAAGGGTAGCCGTATGCCTCAAACATTTCGTAGGCTACGGCACACCCTTCAGTGGCAAGGACCGCTCTCCGGCTTACATTCCAGAGCATTATCTCCGGCAGTACTATATCGAACCCTTCCGCCATGCCATTGAAAACGGCGCGCTCACCGTAATGCTCAATTCGGGCTCCGTAAACGGTATCCCCGGGCATATCGACCGGTACCTGATTACCGATGTGCTCAAAGGGGAGCTGGGCCTGAAAGGGTTTGTGATTTCCGACTGGAACGACATTGAACGACTGGCCACCTTGCACCAGGTTGCACACGACAGCAAAGAGGCTGCAAAAATTGCCGTGCTGGCAGGCCTGGATATGAGCATGGTGCCCTACGACGCCAGCTTTGCCCAGCATATTGTAGAGCTGGTCAATGAAGGGGAGATACCCATGAGCCGTATCGACGATGCCGTGCGCCGCATTCTGTTTGTAAAATTTAAGCTCGGCCTGTTCGAGCGGGCATGGCACGACCCCGAAGGATATACTGAATTTGGCTCCGAGGCCTTTGCCCACGAAAGCTACAAGGCGGCCCTGGAAAGCATTACCCTGCTCAAGAACGACAATGAGCTTCTTCCGCTGGAAAACACCAGCACCCGCATTCTGGTAACGGGTCCGGCCTCCCATGCCCTCACAGCCCTCAACGGCCCCTGGAGCCGCACCTGGGCCGGCGACGACCCCTCCTTCGACGACCCCGGCAAGCTTACCCTCTTTGAGGCCTTGCAACAGGTGTATGGTGCTGCCAACGTAACCCATACCCCCGGCACAGGTTATGAAGGCGCCGAAGTGGAAAGCCGGCAAAGCCTGCTGCAGAAAGCCGCCCGCGCCGATGTTGTTGTTGTGGCCCTGGGCGAAAGACCCCAGTCGGAGAAATTTACCGATATCCATACCCTTGACCTGCCCGAAAACCAGCTGGAGCTCGTAAAACGCCTGCACCAGAGCGGAAAACCCATCGTGCTGGTAATGTTGCAGGGTCGTGCACGCATCATCCGCGAAATTGAACCCATGGCCACCGCCATCGTGCACGCCTACTGGCCCGGACACGAAGGGGGGAGAGCCCTGGCAAGCCTCATCAGCGGACAGGAGAACCCCTCCGGCCGCCTGCCCTACACCTATCCCCGCTACACCGCTACCCTGCACACCTATCAGCACAAGGGCAGCGATAAGCTCGACAACACCTTCGGGATGGACGGTTTCAACCCCCAGTGGGAATTTGGTCATGGCCTGAGCTATACCACTTTTGCCTATCGTAACCTGCACCTTTCTGCCGATACAATACACTCCGGCCAGTCGCTGCGGCTAAGCCTCGAAGTGCAAAACACCGGCACCCGCCAGGGCAAGGAGGTGGTGCAGCTTTACTTGCGCGACCTGGTGGCCTCCATCAAACCCGACGACCGGAAACTCATCGGCTTTCAGAAAATTGACCTGGCACCCGGAGAGCGCAAAACACTGGAGTTTGAAGTGGCTTACAACGACCTTAAGTTCGTAGGCCTCAACAACCAGTGGATAGCCGAACGCGGCGAATTCCTGCTGCTGGTAGGGGGGGAACCCGCCAGTCTGAACACAATGCGGTTCTTCTATACCGGCAGTGCCAACTGATAAATACTTCATCGCACAAAAATCTTATCTGCTTTATGCAATCCCAAACATCTTATCTGGGCAATCAGCCCATGCACAAAACTGCCGCCCCCGTCAGAGGAGAACTCGTATCCTTTATGGGGGAGGAGATGTACTGCATCCGCAATTACCACAGCATGCCGCCCTTTCTCATGAGCATTGTGAGCAGCTCCGACCTGTGGATGTATCTCTCAAGCCGGGGCGGACTTACCGCCGGTCGTCAGCACTACAACAACGTGCTGTTTCCCTACGAAACCGACGATAAGCTGCACGAAGCAGCCGCCACCACCGGGCCGGCAACCTTTATCCGTATAAAAGAAAACGATAAAGTGCTGTTGTGGGAACCCTTTTCAGGGCCCTATGCCGCACTTTACAACATCAGCCGCAATCTTTACAAAAACACTCCGGGCAATAAAGTGGTGTTTGAAGAAATCAACCACGACCTGCAGCTTACCTTTCGCTATTGCTGGATGAACAGTGATGAGCTGGGATGGATACGTCGTGCCGAATTGCTCAATACAGCCCCCCACAGCAGGCAGGTGGAGATGCTCGATGGTCTGCTCAACCTGCTCCCCTGGGGCATTGGCCGCCAGACACAAAGCATGATGAGCACCCTGATGGATGCCTACAAATGCAGCGAAGCCCTGCCCGGGCATACCATGGCGCTGTTTTACCTTTCGTCGGTGCCGGTAGACCGTGCCGAGCCCAGCGAAGCCCTGCGCACCAACCTGGCATGGACCTGCGGCCTGGAGGCCGAAGCCATCCTGCTGAGCCCGTCATCCATTCATCCTTTCCGCACGGGCAACCCCTTGCAGCCCGAAAACAAAGTGTTTGGACAGAAGACCGCATTCCTGGTGAAAACAACATTCTCTCTCGCTGCGGGTGAGGCGAAATCGTGGTATACAATGGCCGATGTGGCCAAGGACAGCTCGGAAGTGCTGGCACTGCAGAATTTAATGGCAGGGAAAGAAAACCTGGCTGACTTTGTGGAAGAAACCGTGCTGCAAAGTACCCGTCGCCTGCAGCAGCTGGTGGCTCTCTCCGACGGCATACAGCATACCGGCGATGCCCTCAACGACCGGCGTCATTTTGCCAACGTCATGTTCAATATCATGCGCGGGGGCATCTTCGAAAACGAATACAGCATTGAACCTGCCGATTTTCTGGAACACCTGCACGAAAGCAACCCTGCCTTGTATGCAAAGCACCGAAGCCTTTTTGAGAATACCACAGAGCCCATCGGGCTGCAGGAACTGCTTAGCCGCTGTGCAGAGCACGACGACCTGCTGCGCCTGGCAATGGAATACCTGCCCCTGAGCTTCAGCCGCCGCCACGGCGACCCCAGCCGCCCCTGGAATTTCTTTGATATCCAGGTGAAGAAACCCGATGGCTCCCCCTCGCTCAACTACCAGGGCAACTGGCGCGATATCTTCCAGAACTGGGAAGCCCTGGGCCTTTCATTCCCGGCATTCATCCCCGGAATGATTACCCGCTTCCTCAATGCCTCCACCGCCGATGGCTATAACCCCTACCGCCTTACCCGGCAAGGGTTCGACTGGGAGGTGCCCGAGCCCGACAACCCCTGGGCCTATATCGGCTACTGGGGCGACCACCAGATAATCTACCTGCTGCGCCTCATGGAGCTGCAGGAGAAATTCTTCCCCGGAAGCCTATTGAGCTATGCAAACCGAAACCTGTATGTGTATGCCCGGGTGCCCTACCGTATCAAAAAGTACAACGAGATACTGCAAAACCCCCAGGATACCATCATCTTCGAAACCGGGCTCAACGAACAGCTCATGGAAAAGAGCCGCACCCATGGCAACGATGGCAAGTTGATGCACTATGCCTCGGGAGAGCTGCAGCGGGCAGGTTTTATGGAGAAAATACTGGTGAGCCTGCTCACAAAACTCAGCAATTTTGTGCCCGGTGCCGGTATCTGGCTCAACACCCAGAGACCCGAATGGAACGATGCCAATAATGCCCTGGTGGGCAATGGCGCTTCCATGGTTACCCTTTACCAGATGCGTCGTTTCGTGGGTTTTCTGCATCGCATGCTCGAAAACAGTACAGAAGATAGTTTTGTACTGGCCCGCGAAGTGATGGATTTTTACCAGGGGATTGCTGCCGTTTTCAACCAGCACTCCCCGCTGCTTGAGGGCGATGTAACCGCCCAACAGCGCAAGAGCATGACCGATGCACTGGGAATGACCGGTGAGCAATACCGGGAGCATGTTTACCAGGGCTTTTCTGCTCAGCAACAAAGCCTCTCACTCACCCGGCTCATGGAGTTCTGCCAGCTGGTGCTGCAATACACCGACCATACCATTGCGGCCAACCGCCGGCCCGATGGCTTGTACCATTCCTACAACCTCCTTGCCTTTACAGGACAGGGCATTGAAATCAACCACCTGGAGCTGATGCTCGAAGGGCAGGCATCGGTGCTGGGCAGCGGAATGCTAAGCCCCGAAGAAACCCTGCAACTGCTGCAGGCCATGTTTGCCAGCAAACTGTGGCGGCCCGACCAGCAAAGCTTTACCCTCTATCCCTGGAAAGACCTGCCAGGCTTCCTGCAGAAGAACAACATCCCCTTGGAACAGCTGCAGCGCTCTGCCTGGTTGCAGCAACAGCTGGCAGCCGGTAACGGAGGGGTAGTGAAACAGGATGAAGCCGGCAATGCCCACTTCAGCGCCGACCTGCGCAATGCTCAAATGCTGCGCGAACGCCTGGCATCCCTGGCGCAAAAAGGAGATAAGCAGCTCACCCCGCAGGAAACGGAAACCATTCTCGATGTATATGAGCAAGTGTTTCGCCATCGGTTCTTTACCGGTCGTTCCGGCTCGTTCTACAAATACGAGGGGCTGGGCTCCATTTACTGGCACATGGTTTCCAAACTGCTCCTGTCGGTAGGAGAGAGCCTCCGGCAGTTTGCTGCCGACAGCCCGGGGCATCCTGCAATGCCCCAATTGCAGCAGTACTACCAGCGCATCCGCGAAGGCATCGGTCTGCACAAAAAACCAGAGGACTACGGCGCATTCCCCACCGACCCCTATTCCCATACCCCCTCCATGATGGGTGTGCAGCAACCCGGCATGACCGGGCAGGTGAAGGAAGATGTGCTCAGCCGTTTTATGGAGCTGGGTATCCGGATTGAGAACGGACAGATTGCACTGGACAGCAGCTGGCTGAGCGAAAACCTGTTTGATAAAAACGGGCAGTGCCGCTTCAGCCTGTGCAATACCGGATTTGTACTGGAGAGCCCCAACCCGGAGCGCATCCGCATAGAATTTACCGGAGCAGAAAGTCAGCCAAAGGAACTTGCCACCCTGACCCTTCCTGCCGAAATCTCCAGCGAGATTTTTTATCGCAAAAAAACCATCAGCAGGGTTGTGTTTTGCTGATACAGCTTTTTAAATCATGTAATTGCGCAGAAAAGCCCCATCAAGGGGCTTTTTTTGTGCATCAACCTCTCATTGAGAAGGATTTTAACATACATCCTGGCAATAAAAATGCTTAAATAGCTGAAAAACAATGACAAAGCCCCTTTTGTAGCATCCTTGTGCTAAGGGAAACACGGAAGTGTAGCGAAAATGTATGGGCATAAGATTTTTTACACGAGTTTAAACAACCTAAGTTTGCACTGATCAATTTATTACCACTTTTTACTCACAAAAACTTCAATTATGAAAATGCGATTTCTGGTTAAGTTGTCTTTTTTGATTATTGGGCTACTGCTCTCATCGCAAAGCAAAGGGCAAGGTCCGGTAACGGTAGAGACCGAATTGGTTTCAAGCTACGTTTGGAGAGGCATTCAATTCAGTCCTTCACCCGCTATTCAGCCTGCACTCACCTTTTCCTCTGGCAACGAAACTTTCTTTGCCGGTGCCTGGGGTAGTTTCAGCCTTGGCAGATACTTCAGTGAAATTGACCTCTTTGCTGGCTTTTCTGCCGGAGCATTCACCTTTTCTGTTTATGATTACTTTGTTTTGCCCGATACAGAAGAGTACAATTATTTCGATTTTCGCAGAACCCACACCGGTCATGCCCTGGAGGGGGTTATTGAATTTACTGGGCCTGAGAATTTTCCTGTTGAGGTAACCTGGGGAACCTTCTTCTATGGCGACGATCTTACCGAGGATGAAAAACCCATGTTCTCCTCCTACCTTGAAGTATGCTATCCTTTTGAGTTGGGCGACCATTCGCTCTCTGTATTTGCAGGCCTAACCCCCTGGCAGAGTATGTATGCGGAAAAAGCTGCCCTGGTCAATGTGGGTCTGAGTGCCACCAGATCTTTGCAGGTAAATCAGTCTTACTCCATACCCCTTACTGCCTCTTTGATGGTCAACCCCTGGGATAAGAAGACATGGTTTGTGCTGGCCGTGGGATTCTGATACCAATAAACCTTTTTCGAAATATAGATTATAACCAAAACCCATTATAATGAGTACCGTTACAAATAATAAGACAACTGGATTTTTGTCCGGAATAGGTGGAAAGATGATCCGCTATATCCTGGGAAGTGTTTTGCTTCTTATGGTGTTGATGCTTACCTACATTGGTGTGCGTACCTCGCGTGATGCCAATGAACTTGCCGATGAACTGGCCCTGAGCCAGGCTCAGGGTGTGGCCTCCCAGGTACAAAACTATTTTGAGCACGCTCTTGAATCGGCTGCTACCATGGCACATTCCTTTTATGCTTTAAGAACATCGGAAAGTGCTACCCGTAAAGATATTTCGCACATGATGGAGCAAGTGTTGTTTCAAAATAACGAATACCTTGCTGTTTGGACCATCTGGGAAGAGAATGCGTTTGATAACAAAGATCAGTTTTACCTTACCGATACATTGTATAGTGAAGCTATGGGGCGCTTCAACCGTACCCTTTACAAAGAGGGCAGTCAGATATTAACTGAAACCGGCGAACTTCAAGATTATCAGGAAGATTATTACGCTATTCCTGCCCAATCGCGCAGAAGATCCGTTTTGCCTCCCTACCATTATTCTTTCACAAACAATGAAGCCGATGCAATCTTCATGACCAGTGTAGCGGTTCCTGTAACAGATCGAGGTGCTTTGCTGGGTGTGGTAGGGCTTGATATTGAACTGGAAAGCTTAAATAGTCTTGTGGAGAATTTTCGTTTGTTCGAAACTGGTTTGGCGGCCATTGTATCTGCCGACATGCAGATTGCCGGACATCCTCAACGCAGCAGGGTAGGAGAGAACCTGAACGACTTTTTTGGAGAGTATCAGGACCAGGTAAATCAGGCCGTGGCCCGTGGCGCTACCCTGTTGTATCGCGATAGATCTGAAAAAATCCTCAGGGCAATTGTGCCCATCCGTTTTCCCGGAGTGGATACCCCATGGTCGGTAATGGTGGAAATTCCCCTCCGTGAAGTGAATGCCCGCTCACGCGAATTGCTCCTGTTTATTGCCTTTATAGGCCTTGTAGGAATACTGCTGATCAGCCTGGTGATCTATTACATCGCTCGCAGCATTACACTACCGTTGTTGAGTACCGTTGCCTTTGCAGAAGAAATGGCCGAAGGAAACCTTTTGGCAAAGATTCATCTGGCCCACAGAAAAGATGAAATCGGTCTGCTGGCCCGATCATTGCAAACCATGAAAGAGAAAATTATGGAGATCATTTCCGGGGTGTCAGAAGGTAGCAACAGCATTGCATCCGCCAGCGAACAGATCTCTGCAACCGCTCAACAACTCAGCCAGGGAAGTACAGAGCAGGCTTCTTCCACCGAAGAGGTTAGTTCCTCCATGGAGGAAATGTCGGCCAACATACAACAGAATACTGAAAATGCACAACTTACAGAAAAAATATCCCATTCTGTAAACGAAGGGATCAACGAAGTGGGTCAGGCAGCACAAAAGAGCCTGGAATCAATTAAGATTATCGCCGAAAAGATCGGGATCATCACCGAAATATCCCGACAAACCAATATCCTTGCCCTCAATGCTGCCGTTGAAGCTGCCCGGGCCGGAGAGCATGGGAAAGGATTTGCAGTGGTTGCTGCCGAAGTACGCAAACTTGCCGAAAACACCAAGGTTGCCGCAGAAGATATCAGCAAACTGGCCAAAGACAGCGTACAGGTTACTGAAATGGCCGGTGGGATGATGGCCAGACTTATTCCTGAAATAGAGAAAACCACCCGCCTGATGCAGGAAGTTGCTGCTGCCAGTATGGAGCAAAATGCAGGTACTGAACAAATCAACTCGGCCATTCAGCAACTCAATATCATTACACAGCAAAATGCCACCGCCAGTGAAGAGATGGCCACCAGCAGCGAAGAATTGTCGGCTCAGGCTGCCCAGTTGCTTGAGCAGATTGCCTGGTTCAGAATGGATAACCAGTTCGGGAAAGATAAAACAACAGCAGCAATAGCGTTGGGTTCTGCAAGGAAATCAAATCCAGGCAGAAGTGCTGATGTTGCTGCCAGGGCAAGACTGTCTGTAAAGTCTTCGCTGAGTAATGGAGTATCCCTGACCCTTGACGATGAATACGAAAAGTTTTAATTTCAACGCTACAGCCAGATGACCATTCGGTTCCCCTGACTGCCGTCTATGCCAGCGAAATTTTTAATCATTGTCGGTAGTATTCAGTAAAAAAAGTGTGTGAAAATAAGCAAACATAGAAAAAAAAAGCCCGCACATGGATAATAATGTTAAATTTGTAGGGTGAAAACATGTTTTAATAAACCCAAAATCATGAAACTTAAGGCTATTTTTTCTGCAATTATTGTATCGGGCTTGTTTTTGACAAGCTGCGATGAGGATCTTTTCGATGTAAAAGAATCATTCACCTTTGAGCACGAGTTTGTGGTGCTTACCGAAGATGCCCAATATGCCGATCAGGCAATAGTAAACCTGGCCGAACAGGAAACCCTGATTGCCGATTATGGTTCAAAAATCAAAGATATTGAAATTGTTCATGTAAAGTATTGGTTTAAAAATCATAATGGCAGCAACGCTCAGCAAATCGACCAGGCTATGCTCCAGGTGGCAACCCCGGCAGGTGCCGATGTTCAAACCATTGCCCAGGTTGAGAATATTAATCTGGCGGCAAATGTAAACAACCCGCAGATGCTTCAGCTCAACGATCAGGCTCGCCAGAAGCTGGAAGATCTTATCCTGGCACAGCCTCATACTTTTATGCTCAAGTTTGCAGCCTCCTTCAGCGAAGTGCCAGCTGATTTTACAGTGGTATTTGAGTTTAAAGCTAATATGACGGCAAATCCTATAAAATAAGGATTCCCCTTAAGGTATCAACCCACAGGTAGCCATGAGTGCCTCCTGTGGGTTTTTTGTCTGTCTAAGGAAAAGAAACTGAAGTGAGTCACAGGAAATTTGTGTAAAAGGCATTATGTCAACATTATAGCGTGGATTGTAGCATTGTTGTTGGGGCAAAAATTCGGGGTTGTAGCAGAATTGTGCGGGTGGTTTTTTTTAAAATACAAGCAACTATGACTAATTTTGATACTCATCATCACACCACTAGACCAGATAGTTGCAAATCAACACTTTGAATCATGAGTTACCTCGATGATGATGAAATGAAACTGCCAGGAGCGTTGAAAAGATATCGTTCAGAGGAGTTTTCAACGCAGCTGAAAGTAATCTTTACCTATAATGTGATTATTGCATTGGCGGTATTGATTAAAATACTGCTGGGGGTTACTCTTTTTCTGCATTTGAATTATACAGGGCTCAATCTTAATGTTATCCTCTCTGAGGTTGCAGTACTTCTCACGGTGTACGTTTGTTTTTTCTTGCTCGTAAAAGGCTGGTACAAGGCGGCAACACATCTGCTGATCATTGCCCCGATGGTTTTTATGTGGCTGATCATTTGGCTTTCTACAGGTGATCCCATAAGCAGGATCAACACCATCATTTTTATTTTTCCCCTACTGAGCGCTTTTCTGCTTTATCTGGATAAATACAAAAACCTTTTGCTTTTTTTTGCCGGGTTTAATGTACTCATGTTTGCAGCATTTCTCACCTTTCAGGGTGAAACCATGGGTTTTTCTCCCTCTGAATACATTGATACACT
Organism: Bacteroidales bacterium; assembly: GCA_046291875.1. Taxonomy (GTDB): domain Bacteria; phylum Bacteroidota; class Bacteroidia; order Bacteroidales; family UBA7960; genus SKVR01. Next base: position 37,284 of record JBKBSF010000016.1, read on the forward strand.
TACCAATGTTAGCCTTGCTATTGTTTTTACTGCTGGAGTTATTCACATGATTTTCAGGATCAATAAGAAAGTTCTCAAAAAATCAAATGAAGAGATTGTGCATCGCCGCAAAATTGAAGCGAGTTTGCGCGAGAGCGAAAGCAAGTATCGCAGCTTGCTCGAAAATGCATTTGATGGTATCTTCCTGCTGCATGGTTATCGGCTGGAATATGTCAATGAACAGTTTTGCCGCATTACAGGTTATGACAGAGCAGACCTGCTTTCGTACAATTCTGACCTGCGCAGACTACTGGCAGATCAAAGCAACGGTCGGTTGCGTTTCTTGCAAAAAGGATGGGATAACTCCGTAAAAGGGATTCAGGAAATACAGATCTCTACCAAATATGGAGAGATCAAGGATCTGGAAATAAGCCTTTCAGGTTTATCTTCAACCGGAGATCAACCCCGATATATCGGAGTAGTACGCGATGTTACAGAGAAAAAGAAAATTGACAACCTCAATAAGGAGATCAATATTGCCCGGCAGTCGGCCGAGTTCAAGCAGTCGTTTCTTACCCATATGAGCCACGAGATCCGTACTCCCCTTACCGGGGTTTTGGCAATGGCAGAGGTGCTGAGCAAGTCGTCGCTTACCATCAGCCAGAAACGGCATCTCAACATGTTGATTCAATCCGGAGAGAATTTGCGGGAAATCATCAACCTGGTGCTGGATTATTCCAAACTGGAGGCTGGCAAAATCTCCCTTAAGGAAGTCCCCTTTCATTTGAATGATCTGCTGGAAGAATCCCGTAATCTGTTTTCTTCTATCTGCCATAATTCTGTTGAATTCCTTACCCGGACAGATCCTGGTTTACCAGAGGTGGTAAGGGCCGACAAACAAAAAATTGGGCAGATCATTCGAAACTTCCTATCCAATGCTGTTAAGTTTACTGACCAGGGTACCATCACCCTTAAGTTGTCTTCTGCCCATGATACGGCTAATACAGAAGAGCACCTGTATGATGTATTAAAACTGAAAGTAGAAGTTACCGATACAGGTTTGGGAATTGACCCCAAAGCTCAGCAGGCTCTGTTTGTACCATTCAACCAGGTTGAAAACGGCCAGATGCAATCGGTCGGCACCGGCCTGGGTCTTTCCATCAGCAAAGAGCTTGCCCATTTGCTGGGCGGTGAAATCGGAGTAGAAAGCCAGCCTGGCCAGGGAAGTAAATTCTGGTTTACCTTTTGTGCCAGTACAACGTCAGAAAATACTCTACCGCAAAAAACCTCCGATGATGCGGCAGAAAAGCCTGAACGGCGCCTCAGGATTTTGCTTGTAGAAGACAAGGATCTCAACCAGAAAGTGATCACGATTTTGCTCGAATCCCTCGGCCATACCGTAAAGGTGGCTTGCAACGGACTGGAAGCATTGGACGTGTTTCAGCCAGGTGAATTTGACCTTATCCTTATGGATGTGCAAATGCCCGTAATGGATGGTATTACTGCTACTCAAAAACTCAAAGAGGCCTGGCTGCAGCTGCCGCCGGTTATCGGTCTCAGTGCCAACGCCTTTGAAGGAGATCGCGAAAAGTATATGCGACTGGGGATGGATGAATACCTTACTAAACCAGTTGATCTGGATGAATTTGCCAGATTGGTCCGGCAAATGGGGTTGGCAGAGGAGTAAATTACTAACATCGTTTTGGGTTTATGCTTATATTTGCCCATAACCCCAAAAACACCACCCAATGGGCAAGCGATCAGGATTTTTGTCCCTTGCAGGACTTATTGTGCTTATTCTGCTACAGAGTATGGCCATGGGTCAAACCTTTTCCAGTATAGACTCCTTACACATCAAACTGGAAACTGCCCGCCAGGACACTGCAAAAGTGAATATTCTTATTGCTCTAGCTCAGCAATATGTGCGTTCAGACCTTTCCTTGTCTTTGCAGTATGTAAATAGGGCCGTTGAACTTGCCGAAAATACCAAAGACGATAAGTTAATTGCCAGAAGTCTGATCGAGTTGGGTAATGTTTACTTTCTGCAAGGTTTTTTCGAACTGGCTGCAAAAACATTTCATCGGTATTCGTTGATCCAACGCAAACTGGGAGACCCTTTGGGCGAGGCCAATGCCCTGGTGAGCCTGGGTGCTGTCAAGCTTCAGCTCACAGAGTTTGAGCAAGCTAAAGAGAGTTTTTATAAAGCCCTCGAGTTGTACCTTCAATGGTCAGAGCAAAAAGGTGATACCCTTCCTCCGCGGCAGTTGGTGGTTTTGTATAACAACCTGGGCATCGCCTATCAAAACCTGGGAGAGAACTTCCAGGCCATTGATGTGTACCAGAGAGGCATCAGTATTGCCCGTTTGTTTAAAGAAGACCAGCTGTCGAACCTGGGTAATCTGTTCAATAATCTTGGCAGCAACTATATGGATATGGCGAGGTTTGATGATGCCTACCAGGCAATCAGCGAAGCTCTTCGGATTCGCATGGAATCTGGCGACAGGGCAGGGCAGGCTGCCAGCTACAGGATGCTGGGATTGTACTTCTTCAAAACCGGTGATTTCGACAAGTCGAGGGATAGCTTTTACCGAACCCTGCTACTTGCCGGAGAGGTTGGGAGTACCTCCTTGCGGGGGGCATCCCATGAATACCTTTACAAAATCTTCAAACAAAACAATCAGCCCGATTCTGCACTCAGGTACCTCGAATTGTTTAAAGAATACTCCGACCGGATCAATTCAGAAGAAACGCTCAAAGAACTCAGCCGTATGGAGCTGATGGCCCAGATGGAAGAACGTGAGAACAGCCGGCTGATGCAACAAAAGCGGCGCGAAGCCCGTTTTACCCTTACCACAGTGGCATTGGGCCTGATCATGATCATCATGGGCTTGTTGTATACCCTCTCCCGAAATCGCATGCAACGCCTGGGCCTGGAGAATAAAAATATGCAGCTGGCAGCTGAGAATATGCAGTTGGAGAATGAGGGGCTCGAAAAGGAGCTGGAATTGAAAAACAAAGAACTCACTACCAACGTAATGTATCAGATACGTAAGAATGAGTTTATCAATGATATTGCCCAGAAACTGCTCCAATATTCCCATCAGATGCGCCGCGAAAACCAGCAACAGGTGCTGGAAATTGTTTCAGAGCTGGAAAGATCTCAACACGATAATGCCTGGGAAGAGTTTGAAGTTCGTTTTCATCAGGTTCATAATGCCTTCTTTGAACGACTCAACGAGATCAATCCGGAACTTTCAGTAAATGAGCGACGATTATGCGCATTTCTGCGGTTGAATATGACCACCAAAGAGATTGCTTCCATTACCGGGCAATCGCTACGAAGTATTGAAGTGGCACGCACGCGCCTGCGCAAGAAACTCGACCTCACCAACTCCGATACCGGCCTGATAGAATTTCTTACATCGCTTTAGAATGATGCTGTGTAACTAGTCGTGCGACAGCTCCTCAAGTTCTTTCAGGATGCTTCGCTTTTTGGCAGGTTCAATGCCAATTTCATCAAGTATTTCTAAATTTTCCCTGAGCTGCCTGCAAAGCACTATATCCTTTCCCAGGATTTTTTCCTTTTGCTTGCCCGAAAGTCCGGTAAGCACTGTTACGGGAAATAAACCTGCGGATTCGATCATGTCCTTCAGGCTCTTTTCGCGTGGCAGATCCCAGCTAAGCATGTGCAGCCCTGCACAACGCCCATAGGAGAGGGCATCGTCGGTAAACCGCGTGTTGGTAACCACCCAGCCAAAAAAGCGGGTTTCTTTGTATTCAGGAAGTTTCTCGCGAAATTCAATAATGTCGTTTACCCTGGAGCGCACGTACAAAGGCACCTGTACACTGGCATATTTCCCCTGGCTGTTGTAAAACTTACATTCTACCAGATATTGAGTGTTGTTGTGGGTGGCCACTACATCAACCTCGTGGGTAACGCAGCGCCCCTGCAGCACCTGGCCCACCTTGATCTCGAACCCATGCTGTGCCAGCACCTGGGCTACAAAATGCTCAAAGGGATATCCCGTGGGGCCAAGCTCCATGATGGCTTTTTTTAAACTGTAGCGGGCGGCATTTGACCTTTTTCGCTTGCGCAATATATCAAAAGCCTTTTTGTAAATGGCCCGGGTGGTCATGCCTTGCTCTATGTGAGAGAGAATGTCCTGGGCGATCTCCCTTGCCAAATTCTCCGGAGTACCCGCACGCCTGAGCGAATTGAGCAGTTTGCCCGAATCAAAAGCCTCCTCCTCTCCGGATGCTTTGAGGATCATGGTGGTTTTTTCCATAGGGTAAATGTATTGTAAGAATTACTGGCAAATATATAACAAAACGCCTGGCTTATCAAAAACCAGGCGTTGATTAAATGGGGAAACAAATTATTTATTTGTTCAACCAGGAAGAATACATCCAAACCAGTTTCTCCTGTTCGCGAATGTAGTCGCTGGCCATGGCATTGGTACCCTCGTCGTCCATTTTGGCAGAAAGCTCAAGGATGATGCGCTGCTTCTCAAGAAGCACCTTCAGGGCATCCAGTACACCTTGCACACACACCACATCTTCGGAGGCATCACGCAGGGCTTTTACATCCGAAATCTTGCTGTAATCTTCAAAGGTATGCAAAGGGGTTCCGCCAAGGGTAAGAATCCTTTCGGCTATCTCGTCGATCTTGGCATGCAGATCGTTGTAAAGTTCTTCAAATTTTACATGCAACTCAAAAAATTTGTGACCCTTGATATTCCAGTGAAAACCACGGGTGTTCTGGTAAAATACCTGGTAGTTGGCCAACAGATCGTTGAGCTTTTCAATGAGTTCTTTTACCTGGCTGTCTTTTAGTCCTATTTGATTTGTAGTCATGATAATGTATGATTTTTAAAGGTTAGTAATTAAGATTGAATATCAACGTTGAGGCTCATCAAAATCCCCCATGATCTGCAGTTTGATTTCCTGTAAACGAAATCCTGCTATGTTTTTTCTGCTGAAATAGTCCGTGAGCAATGCATCCAGTTCAGGGTCAAAATAATCTTCCACACGATCGTTGGTAGTACTGTACAGATGATGGTGATGATCTGGTACCGCATCATACCTCATGCCTCCGGTTTCGGTTTTTACCCTGCGTATGATGCCCTTTTCCACCAGTATATCAAGCACATTGTACACGGTTGTGGGCGAAAGACCTGGTATAGTGGCAGATACCTCCCGAAAGATCTCCTCTGCCCTGGGGTGATGAAGTTTGTAGAGAGCTTGCATAACTGCAACTCTCTGTGGAGTGACCTTCAACCCCTTTTCGCTTATGTTTTTTGCTATGGTTTTTATGTTTTCCATGATCTTTCGTAACTGAACCAATACAAAGGTAATAAAGAATATCAAATTGTAAAAATTACAAAGTAGAAAAAGTGTTAATTTGGCTCGTTGCTCATACTGGTGGCTTGTATGGTTTTGAACCGTTTGGTTCCTGAAAATCATTATAGTAGAAAGGAGAGGGAGGGGTATAAACAAAAAAAAACTGGCCGGTAACCACTCCGGCCAGTTTCAATCCACAATTAAATAACCACAAAAACTAATACACTGTAAAAACCAATGAGAACTATTGGTATTTTCATGTTTGTTTGCCTTAATACAAAGGTAGATGAAAAAGCTTACGCGCTGATTAAAAAAAAGTTAATGCCTGTTAATAAGTGTTAAAGATATATCTTGATGTAAGCAAAAGCACAGTCGGTCAATGGGTTGCTGCCTTTGGGTTCTTCATTGTAAATATATACCCCATTAAATATTGTTAAAATCAGAACAATAGCCTTGGCTGTTTGTAATTTTACAAAGTTCCGGCAACATTTGTTTACTTCCGGCACCAAAAGATTCTCATGCGCAAAAACGTTATCATATTAGTTATCATCCTTATCACCATTTCCTTATTAGGGTTGGTGGGCATTCAGTTGTACTGGATCAGTAATGCTTTTGCGGTGAAAGAAGCCAATTTTAACCGGGGGGTCAGTGAAGCGCTATCCATAGCCATCAACAAGTACAATAAGATAGAGATGGCCAATGCCATAATGTACCGCCAGGAGCAGGACCGCAGAGTGAACCGGTTTTTCAGTGCCCTTGATTCCTTAAACAGGGAGTACTACCGCGAAGTGCTCAACCGGATCGACTCAGAACGGCATAGTATTGACGAACAACTGGCTGGTTGGCAGCCCGATCAGCCTCTGCCCTACGACCCCTTTGAGCGCCGCTTTACCCGATCCGGCGATACAACGCGTATCAATCCTCGTCCGCAGGTGCGCGACAGAGGGTATGCCATCCGGGGGGGGAGCTCAGGGGCATCCTACGATGCCATGCTGGAGTTCTTTCAGCGCACTAAGTTTGTCAATGATTTGTTCGACGATCTTTTCTCCAATTCATACCACTACAGTCCTTCTTCTCCGCAAAGCAGGCAACTGCTCGATTCTCTCATAGGCTCCGAGCTTAAAAGGCAAGGAATTAGTACCACCTACGAGTTTGGTATCTACGATCCGGTTTACAATACTTTGCTGGCGCAGAAAACCGGCAACTACACCCGTGAGCTTATGGAGTCAGGATACATCTTCAGTCTTTTTCCCAATGATGTGTTTCGAAGCCCGGAGTTCCTGTTTCTCTATTTCCCCAACCAGAAAAACTACCTGCTTACCCAAATGAACATTATGACCGGGATCTCCTCCATTTTTATTTTGGTCATTATTAGTTCATTTACTTATACCATCATTACCATCATTCGACAGAAAAAGCTATCTTTGATTAAAAATGACTTCATTAACAATATGACCCATGAGCTTAAGACGCCCATATCTACCATCTCCTTGGCGTGTCAGGCTTTGAGCGATAAAGATATCCAGAAATCGGAAACCCTTTACCAGACTTACATCAATGTAATCAATGAAGAGAATGAGCGTTTGGGGATGATGACAGAGAAAGTATTGCAAACAGCACAATTGGAGAAAGGAAAACTGCGTTTAAATAAAACTGGATTTAACCTGCACGATATCATTGAGAATGCCATTCACAAAACAGAACTGCAGCTAAAAACCAGGCATGGGAAAATCTCTACTCGTCTGGAAGCAGAGTTCAGTTTCCTGGAAGCCGATAAGGTGCACCTTACCAATTTGGTGTTCAACCTTATCGACAATGCCATCAAATATTCGCCCGATGCACCCGATATTACCATTTCAACCGAAAATGTGAACAAGGGAATACTTATACATGTTGAAGATAAAGGAATGGGTATCAGCAAGGCGAACCAAAAAAAGATCTTTGAAAAGCTCTATCGCATTTCCACCGGCAATATTCACAACGTGAAAGGTTTTGGATTGGGATTGAGTTATGTAAAAGCTATTGTTGAATTACACGGAGGACACATCAGCCTGCAAAGTGAACTCAAAAAAGGTTCCAAATTTTCTGTGTTCATGCCTTTTGGCTATGATGATCAATCATCCGCAAAATCATAAAACTGATTAGGAGGTTTAAATTATGGAGAGTAAAAAGATTAAAATACTACTGGCAGAAGATGATCCCAATCTGGGTACCATCCTCAAGGCCTTTCTGGAAGCCAAAGGTTTTCCGGCCAAGTTGGCTGTAAACGGCGCAGAGGCTCATAACATGTTTTTGAAGGAATCGTTCGATTTTTGCATCTTCGATGTCATGATGCCTGAAAAAGACGGGTTTACCCTGGCTCGCGATATCCGCAAAATCGACAAAAAAGTACCCATCCTGTTCCTTACTGCAAAATCGATGCAAGAGGATATTATCGAAGGGCTTAAAATCGGTGCCGACGACTATCTCACCAAGCCTTTCAGTATGGATGAGCTACTGCTCAGAATCAATGCTATTTTGCGCAGAGCCAATATCGAAGATGCTTCGGAATCGCAAAAAACATTCTTCCACATCGGAGCTTATACCTTCGATTTTTCCAGGCAGATACTCAACTTCAAAGGCGAAGAACAAAAACTCACATCAAAGGAAGCCCAACTGCTCAAAATGCTTTGCGACTTCACCAACGATGTACTGGACCGCTCTCTGGCGCTGAAAAAGATCTGGCTCGACGACAACTACTTCAATGCCCGAAGTATGGATGTATACATTGCCAAATTGAGAAAATATCTCAAACGCGATCCCAATGTGGAATTGCTCAATGTACACGGGAAAGGCTTCAAACTTATTGTGAACGAAGATGCCAGCGTAAGCTGATGGTAATTCGACATATCTCTTGTAAAAAGACCCCCCCCATTCTGGCAGGGGGTTTTTTTATTTGGCATGACCTGTTTCTGGTGTTTAAAGTCTGCGCTGAGGGTTTTTAGTTGCCAGCTATGGACCAAAGGCAAGGGCCCCGGTTCTTGAGGCGTTTTCTTGTAGAGAGGAAGCTTAGCTGGGGGTTTAACGCAGTGAAGGAAGTTGTTGGTGTTTTGGTTCGTATTAGCTGATTTTTTGAAATTGTGGCACGGTTTTGGCTGATTATGTGGCAGGAATATTCACCATAAATCCTCAAGATATGAAAAAGCTCATCCTCACCCCCGTTCTCGCCCTTCTCTTTGTAGCAGGCAGCGTACTCACGGCGCAAAACAGGCCTGAGGAATACCTGGGTCTTCCCGGCGACAACCTCAACCTCTTTGCCGTGATGAATCTTTTCCAAAACTCCGAAACACTGGAGGCTTTTGAAAGAGAGCTTAACAACCCCGACAATATGATCAACAACCTCGATCTCAATCGCGATGGTTATGTAGATTATATCATGGTTCATGATTACCAGGAAGGTAACATCCACAATATCGTACTCAGGGTAGCCCTCAACCAACGCGATTACCAGGATGTGGCGGTTTTCGTTGTACAGCGTTTTCGCGATAATTCTGTACAGGTACAGCTCATTGGAGATGAAGCACTCTACGGCCCCAATTATATTGTGGAGCCGGTTTATGCCGAAACTCCCAATCCCGGATACCGGGGTAATGTGGTTCAGCAGAGACCTGTTCAGCAGCGCAATGTTACCGTGGTGCATACCACCTATTACGAAGTTGCCACCTGGCCCGTAATTGTATACATCTCCAGACCGGTTTACAGACCCTGGCGTTCAGCCTGGTACTGGGGTTATCATCCCATCTGGTGGAGCCCCTGGAGAGCACACTACTGGCACTTCTACTATGGCTACCATTACCACTGGCACAGCCACTACTACGCACACTTTCGTCCTTGGAGACATCACCGCTGCGTGCACTATCATACTGTTTATGTAACCAATGTACGTCACTATTCACCTACAGTTGTGGTAAACATCAACCAGGGTAACTACAGAAATACATACAGCCGCCCTGAGAGCAGAAGAGAAGGAGAAGTACTGTTTACCCAAAGACACCCCAATGGTACCACAGTACCTGGAAGCCGAAGTGCGGTAAACAATGCTGGCGGAAGACATTCTGCCACTGGAGCAGGCCAGGTTTCTGACACCCAGGCTACACGCTCCGGAGCGCAGGGCCGCAGTGCAGGGGTAGATGGAAGCACTCCGGTAAGTGGTGCCGGTCGCAGCGAAACAAGCCGCCAGAATGCGGGAGTAAGCAGTGGTGATAGGGTTGTGCAACCTGTAAACCGACAGGCAGCAGAAAGAAACAACAATGCAGCCGTAAGCTCTGAAAGAGATGCATCTTCAGCAAGGCCTGCAGCCCAGCCTGTTCGCAATCAGAATGCAAACCTCAACAGCGATCAACCGGCTCAAAGACCTGCTGCTCGTCCTGCAAATGCAACTCCTTCACGTGAAAGTGCACCTGCAGTTTCTCGTCAGCAAGGACAAGCCGACCGCAACAGGGAAGCCACCAGTGCCCCTGCTCAGCAAAGGGTTCAGCAACCCACCCAGCAGAGAACTCAGCCTTCGGCTCCTGCAGCCAGACAAGCCTCTCCTCAGGCGCGTCCGGCCACTGATCAGAATACCAGGAATGCTGCTCCCGCTGTGCAAAGTACCAGCCCCAGCCGCAGCAGCTCCAGCAGTAGCTCTGGCAACGTGAGCAGCAGCCCCAGTCGCAGCAGCTCTTCAAGCACCCCTTCCTCTGTGGGAAGCAGCAGCAGTAGCAGGAGCTCCTCGTCAACACCATCGGTGCAGAGCTCAGGAAGCAGTCGCGGAAGCAGCTCTTCTGCCGCACCGGCCAGATCAGGAAGCAACGAAAACAGCTCCCGAAGAAGATAGACCTAACAGAATTTGCCCACCCGGCGCAGCGAAGACCTCCTTCGCTGTGCCGTTTTATTTGGGCTCAAAGAAAGAAATGGTGTAAAGGATGTTGCCGGAAACTGTAAGGACCCTTCCATCCGGAGCAACATGCAGGGTTGAAAAAGAATCATGCAGCAAACCGTCAAGGGGTGTAATCTTGTCCCACGTTCCGGATGAGTAAAGAGCAATACCACCGTTGCAGGCAATCCAGATCCGGTTCTGCGGGTCCTCGGCAATGGAATAAAAACCCGACATCGCTCTGGGTGAAAAACTTTGCCAGGTATTGTTGGCCAACCGGTATATGGCATGCTGGTGGCCTATCCAGAGATGATTCTCTGTCGAAAGCAGAATAGCCCAAACGAAATCAGACAGGCCATTGATGTTGTGGGTCCACTGGTCCTGGGTGTATCTGGAAAGTCCTGTATAGCACGATCCGACCCAAACTGTTTGATTGGGCGTTGCAAATATGGCATGCACATGCCCAGGGGCTGAGGATCCTCCTTCGGGAGATACTCTGAAATGAGTAAATACCTGACCATCGAACCGGGTAAGGTGGTTTTCATTGGTTCCGATCCAAAGGTAGTTGTTTGAACAAGCAAAAAGGCTGTAGATCCTTTGGTTGAAAAGCCCGTTTTCTGTGGTGTAATTGTGCCATGTTGCTTCACTGTACAGAGAGATTCCTTCCCTGGTACCTACCCAAACTCTTCCCTGCCTGTCTTTGGTCATGCATGTTATATGGTTGTTTACCAGCCCCACAGAGGTAGTGAAATGCCTCCATCGGTTGCCGTCTCTCCAGTATATGCCAGAGCCCTCTGTGCCAATCCATATTCTGTTGAGGGGGTCAAATACTATGCTGTTTGCACCTGCAAAGGGTAGGGTGTCTCTTGTTATCAGGTAGGGAGATATCCTGAAGGAGACCTGGTTGCCATAAATTGTACCTGCGGCATTGGTTGCAAAGGCCCTTACATGGTAAACCTGGTTGGGAGTGAGGTTTCGGATGTGAAATCGAAAATTTACAGAGTCGCGGGTGAGAACAGATTTGTCGAGGCAATTGGCCAGTGTGGGCATCTCTTTTTTGTCCCATACAAGCCCTCGTGCGGTGATCCGGCTTCCACCATCGGCCATAATAGATCCGGATACAACAGCGCTGTTATGGTCGGTACGCAATACTTCGTGGGTAATTACCTGGGGCAATTCTGTTGGAGTAGTCTCCTTCTCACAAGCATTCACAAGACATGTAAGTATGCCTGCAAAAACACCCAATTTGAGAGTATGAATAATGCCCCGGTGCATGTAGTTCCCTCCTGATTTAAATGGGTAAACCCTTTTCTTTTGCCCTTGAATGTTCGATTTTCCGCACACTGTCCGGGCAATTAGCCCGGATCTGCAATGAAGAGGGGGAGGGTTCAGCACAGATGGTCGGCTCAGGACCTGTAAGGCAAAATATAAAAGTGCGAAATTGGGTCGAAAAATAGTAAAATATCCTCATAAAAACAAATATATAAGATAAAAAACAAATCATGGGGGTGATGGCCATTGGAAGGGATACTCCTGAGAATTACAATCCTTCAAAACATTTGGAGGGGGATCCCTTAAAAATTCCTAACTTCGCCAGGTTAGTTTTAGACCTTAGCAAACTGTTCTTTAATTTAGTAAAGAAACCCATTTTTGCCGGGTTGTTGTTAGAGACTGAAAAATGGAATCATAGAGCTTTCAGTTTCTTTTTTGTGAGCCGAAAGCGCTCATGCAAGTTTCATCAGAAAATAATCTGTTTAAGTAATTGGTCTGATGTAACTTGCATGTTGATTTTCATCTTTTTTTGTGAGCGGTACTGCTCATGCAAGTTTCATTAGAAAATAATTTGTTTAAGTTATTGGTCGTATGCCTGCCCCGCTTATGCGGGGGAACTTGCATGTCTATTTTCATCTTTTTTTGTGAGCCGAAGTGCTCATGCAAGTTTCATCTGGAAAACATCGTATATGTCGGTAATAGTAAGAGAAGTAAGCAAGCGTTACGGAACACAGAAGGCTCTTGACCAGGTATCGCTCACCATCGAGAAGGGTGAGGTGGTAGCTTTGCTGGGGCCCAACGGAGCAGGCAAAAGCACTATGATGAAGATCATGAGTTGCTATTTGCCTCAAAGCTCTGGATATGTGGAGATTTGTGGTTACGATGTTGTAGGTCATTCGCTTGATGTACGGCAGAAAGTGGGTTATCTTCCCGAGCATAATCCATTGTATCTTGACATGTATGTGCGCGAATATCTTGAGTTTATTGCGGGCATACACCGGCTTGGCAAACAAACCCGCGATCGGGTAGAGGCAATGATAGCTGTTACGGGTCTGGGGCCCGAAAGGCACAAAAAGATTGGTGCCCTTTCAAAGGGGTACAGGCAAAGGGTGGGTATAGCCCAGGCGATGATCCATGACCCGGAAGTACTCATTCTTGATGAACCTACTTCAGGTCTGGATCCCAATCAGCTGGTCGATATCCGCAATCTTATTAAGGAGCTTGGCCAGCAAAAAACTGTATTACTCTCCACACACATCATGCAGGAGGTTGAGGCAGTTTGCGACAGGGTAATCATTATCAATAAAGGAAAAATTGTTGCGGATGCCTCTACCGAGGACCTGCAGCTGCTCAACCAGGCCAGCCGGGTCATCAGGGTAGAATTCGACAAGGTTTATTCCTGGGACCAACTGAAAACGCTGCAAGGGGTACTGGATGTAGTGCCGGTTTCGGATCTTAAACTGAAAATTTTTGTAAACTCCGCCACCGACCTTCGGGCAGAGGTGTTCAGATTTGCAGTGCAAAATCAATGGACATTACTGGCAATGGATTACGAAGACCAGAGTATAGAACAGGTGTTCCGGCAACTTACTTTCGAAAGCTGATTTGCTTTTTAAAGGTATTTAATGCTTACCTTTGCACCTTTTAAAATACAGACGTTCAACAAATAGATACAGATAACTATGGGTTATTTATTTACCTCCGAGTCCGTATCCGAAGGACATCCGGATAAGGTAGCAGATCAGATTTCTGATGCTCTGCTAGACGAATTTCTGCGCCAGGACCCCGAGTCGAAGGTGGCATGCGAAACCATGGTTACCACCGGTCTGGTGGTATGCAGTGGAGAAGTGAAAACCCAGGCATGGGTGGATATACAAAATGTGGTTAGGGATGTTTTGAAAGATATTGGTTATACCGATTCAGCATACAAATTTGAAGCTGAGTCGTGCGGTGTAATCTCGGCCATCCATGAACAATCGCCCGATATCAATCAGGGAGTAGTTCGTGAGAAAGAAGAAGACCAGGGTGCAGGCGACCAGGGAATGATGTTCGGATATGCCAGTCGCGAAACCGATGAGTTTATGCCGCTTCCCCTTGATCTTTCGCATATATTGCTTCAGGAGCTTGCCGCCATCCGTAAAGAAGGGGTGCTGATGCCTTACCTCAGACCCGACTCCAAAGCACAGGTAACAGTGGAGTACGACGAAAACCATCAACCTGTAAGAATTGATACCATCGTGGTTTCTACCCAGCACGACGAGTTTGTAATTGCCAAGGCAGATACTGATCAGGCCCGTAAAGAAGCTGAGTTGGAGATGCAAAGGAAGATCACCGAAGACATTGAAAAATACCTGATCCCAAGGGCCGCAGATATTCTGCCCCAGCGGCTTCGTCCTTTGTTTGTAAACGGGTATCGTTTGCTGGTAAACCCTACCGGTAAATTTGTGATTGGAGGGCCTCATGGAGACAGTGGCCTTACCGGACGCAAAATAATCGTTGATACCTATGGCGGTAAAGGTGCCCATGGCGGAGGTGCTTTCTCTGGGAAGGATCCCAGTAAGGTTGATCGTTCGGCTGCCTATGCCACACGTCACATTGCCAAAAATATGGTTGCTGCCGGCTTGGCCGATGAGGTGCTTGTGCAGGTGGCCTATGCCATTGGTGTTGCCGAACCCGTTGGATTGTACGTAAACACCTATGGAACCTCCAAAGTTAAGCTCAGCGACGCCCAGATTGCAGAGAAAATCAATAAAATATTCGACCTCAGGCCTTTTGCCATCATAAAGCGTTTTGGGCTTAAAAACCCCATTTACCTGCCCACCTGTACTTATGGGCATTTTGGTCGTACCCCATTCAAAAAGGAAATTGAGGTAAAATACCAGAATGGCGATACCGTGCGCAAAACCGTGGAGGGAAAAGAAGGAAACTATAAAGAAGTTGAGTTCTTTGCCTGGGAAAAGCTGGATTTTGTAGATACTCTGAAGAAAGAATTCGGCATCTGATCAGTATCCTGACACATATTCAAAAGCCTCTATCCCACGGATAGGGGCTTTTTTATGCACCATACAAGCGGTTCTCAGATATGTACTGATACACCAATTGGGGTAGCATATACCTGGCTGGCCTTCCCGTTGCAAAAGACTCTCTGATGTGGGTGGATGAAATTTCCAGCAAGGGGGCTTGTTGTAACTTCAGGTTTGAGAAATGCAGGAATTTCCGTGGCGGATATCCTGGCCTGGGATATACCCATACAGGAAACTGTTCCAGGATGAGGTTGTAGTCTTTCCATTGGTCAAATACCTCAAGGTTGTCACTTCCAATAATAAGAACAAAGTCTTTTTCGGGGTGCTTTTCCTGTAGTTTTTTTAATGTGCGCAATGTGTAATGGGGGGGAGGCATATGCAGCTCTGCATCGCAAATGCTGAAGGCTGGGTTGTTTTCGATGGCCAGTTGAAGCATTTGCATGCGCAAATGGGTCTGGGTGAGCTGCCGGCCCGTTTTCAAAGGATTTTGAGGAGAGAGTACAAACCAGATCTCATCCAGTGCACCCTGGTTTTGCAAATGTTCGGCAATGATCAGATGACCCAGGTGTATGGGGTCGAAAGAGCCGAAATAAAGTCCGGTTTGAGGGCGCTCCATGATGGCTTACTCTTGTTGCAGAAAATGCAGAATTGTATTGCGGGTTTGTTCAATGGCCTTCTCCAGCTGATCGTTTATGATGCAAACATCGAAGCGTGGGGCAAAACTCAATTCATACTCCGCCTTGCTGATGCGTTTTTCGAGGCTTTCGGGGGTTTCGGTTCCTCTGCCCATCAACCGGTTGCGCAATTCCTTCACCGACGGAGGCATAATAAAAATGGCAAGGGATTGCTCTGGATATTGTTTTTTGATATTCAATCCTCCCACTACATCCACATCAAAGATCACGTGCTTTCCGCTGTCCCAGATGCGTTGAACCTCCGATTTAAGGGTTCCGTAGTAGTTGCCCTGGTAAACTTCCTCCCATTCCAGGAAATCGTCCGATTCAATTTTACTTCTGAATTCTTCAGGACTGAGGAAATAGTAATCTTTGCCATGTACTTCTCCGGGTCGGGGAGGACGGCTGCAGGCCGATACCGAGAATTCCAGCTGGCTGAGTTCTGGAAGCACAGACCGCACAATGGTGGTTTTTCCTGACCCGGAGGGGGCACAAACAATCAACATCTTTCCTTGCATGGCATTGGATTATAATACGTTCATTAACTGTTCCTTGATCTTTTCCAGTTCATCTTTCATTTGCACCACAATGCGCTGTATGGCTGCATCGTTGGCTTTGCTGCCAATGGTGTTGATCTCTCTGCCAATCTCTTGTGCAATGAAGCCCAGCTTTTTTCCGCTTCCCTCGCAGGCAGTAAGGGTTTCGTTGAAATAGTCAAGGTGTTTGCGCAGTCTTACCTTCTCTTCAGTAATGTCCAGTTTTTCCAGATAGAAAAGTATCTCCTGCTCGAAACGGTTTTCATCGGCTTTGATGCTTTCGCTGAGTTCTTTCAGCGATCTGTTGATACGTTCGCGAACCTGGCGGATCCGGTCCTTTTCATAGGGGGTGATTTCATCGAGCAGCCCCCTGATCTTTTGTTCACGCTGCAGTATATCTTCCTGCAAGTGCTTGCCCTCAGAACGGCGAAAGGCATTAAGATCAGCAATGGCTTGTTTTACCGATCCCTCAACGGCCATCCATTCTTCGTCAGATACTTCCTGGGTCTGAGTTTTCAGGATATCGGGCAAACGGATCAGGTCGGAAAGGAAATTGTCGTTGATGGATACATCAAGTTCGCGAGCGATATCTTTGATTTCAGTAAAATACGTTTTGAGCAGAGTGCGGTTTATGCCACATGCGTTATGGGAGTTGCCATCCTGCTCGAGGGTTATGGAGAAATCAATTTTTCCACGCTCCAGAGAGCTGCTCAAAAGGTTTCGCAGCGTGTTTTCTCTGTCGCGGTAAAGATTGGGCGTTTTAATACTCAGGTCAAGGTTTTTGCTGTTGAGTGCCCTTATCTCTGTTTTAATGGTTTTATCCTGGTACTGGCAAATGGCTTTGCCATATCCGGTCATCGACACAATCATAGTTGTTTTTTTTGCAAACCTAAGGGTTTTTTTTGACAATCAAAGGTTTTGCTGATTCTGCAGGGTTCAATTACTTCGTTTTTGGCGGACGGATCCCCCTTGTGCGAACATATAAACGCAAAATGGCGCAAAAACAGATTTTGGGGAAATCTGTTTTTGCGCCACAGTATAAAACCTGGAGCCCTTATGAGAATTTGCAGAGCCTGATTTCGCAATCAGGCTGCGGGTTGGGTTTTTTCTTTCTTGTCCTCTTCTTCGGAGAAACCAACACGCTCCATCGATCCCCATGATTTTTCTCCGATAAAATACTTAAAGTTTCCGCGGATGCTGAACCATAGTATAAAGGGGTGGTAAAATATGGGTTCGAGCATGGCTGTGAAAAGCATCTTCACAACCTCTCGTTTGCGCTGGTAGCGGTGGAAGGATAGCTCTTCAAAAAGAATAGCCCAGTGCGATAATGTTACGGCAAAGAAATACACGGCGCCCAGCAACAGGAAGAAAAATGGCCAGTTAGGGGCACTGAGGATGGCAATGATGATGAAATAAATGATCCCCACAAACTCCAAAATGGGGGCCAGCCATTCAAAGAAAAACCAGTAAGGGTGGCCCAACAGGCCCAGGCTCTTGTACCTTGGGTTGAAGAATAGCTTAAAGTGAATAAACAAGCTTTCCATATTACCCCGGGTCCATCTGTCGCGCTGGCGGCCCAAAACTTTCAGGTTTCCGGGTACCTCAGTCCAGCACAATGGGTCGGGGATGTAGATTACCCTGTACTTTTCTTTCAACTCCGACATATATCGGCGCATCCTTACAATGAGCTCCATATCTTCACCTACCAGATTGGTATTGTAGCCTCCCACTTTTACCACGATATCGCGGTTAAACATACCAAATGCACCGGATACCAGCAGCAAACCATTGAGCTTGCTCCAGGCCATTCGGCCCATAAGGAATGCACGGGTATATTCGAGTACCTGCACCCGTGGGATGAATCGCTTGGGCAGCTTAACCTCCGTAATACGTCCCTCTTCAATTTTACATGAGTTGGCAATACGTATTACTCCACCAGAAGCGATGATCTTTTGTTCAGTCTCTTCCAGGAAGGGCTTGGCCATAATCAGCAGGGCATCCTCCACAAGTACTGAGTCCACATCTACCACAGAAATGTATTCTTTTTGGGTAAAGTTTATTCCCGCATTCAGGGCATCGGCTTTTCCTCCATTCTCTTTGTCAATGACAATGAGTTTGTTGAAGGCCTTGTTGCGCGACTTGTAAATGTTGCGAATGGTTTTGGTAGGGATTTTTTCTTCGTAAACTACGTTGATGGGCTCCAGATCATAAGCTTTGATAACCTTTTCCATAGAGTCGTCCTTGCTTCCATCATTTACTATTACTACCTCAAAATCGTTGTAGTGCAGCGACAGGAGGCTTCTGATGTTGTCAACAATGGTTTTACCCTCGTTGTAGGCAGGCGCTATTACCGAAATGGACGGAGCCAGGGGAGAAGACAATATTACTTTGTAGTCGATATAGGAATTCTTTCTGATGTATTTAAGCATTGACAACGCAGAAAAAATAGCCAGAGCCACATAGGATCCAAAGATGAAGATGGTGATTACGATAATACCATTCTCAATGATAAACTGGAGCGATCGGAAAAATTCTATCATGATTCCAGGTTTTGTTTTACATTAATAATCATAGTGGAGAGAATTTGGTCTGCCTGAGCAAGAAGTCTCTCAAGTTCTGCATCGCCTTCAGGGTGCAGTGCAGCCATAATCCGTATGGCCAGGATTCTGATTTTGAATGAATTTTCATGCTCGCTGGCGACCTCCGAAAGGAAGGGGATTTCCTGTGCCGAAGCAATGGGTTCCATGCATTCTACTATGGCAAAGCGTATCTTTCTGGGCAACAGGTCGTCGAGGCTTCTTATATCTCTTTTGTTTTCTTCTCTTTGTTCGTTGAGTATTACCATAAGATCATGAGTTTCGCGGCGAAACAATTCCTTAAGATCCGGAATATATTCTGCAACTTCCAATGGTTTTAGGGCCTGCACTGCTGCAAGGCGTATGCGGGCATCTTTATGGGTAAGCAATTGCTGTACTCTGGGGGCAGAATGCATATGCTTAAACAACCCGATCATGCGAAGGGCAAACTGCACTACCGATGGATTGGGGTTGTCGAGCCACGATTCGAATGAATCGATATTCATCTGATGATATGTCAGAGTGTCGTAAATGTTGATCTGCTCCCACTCCGAGAGTTCGTAAGTAAGCTCATCAAGGAATGACAGAGGGTTGTCTTCCGAAAGCTTTACCATGGCAACCTGTGCCTCCACCCTGATAATAGGGTTTTTGGCGTTCACAAAACTGCGGATGTGGTCATTGGCATCTTTAACATCCATTTGGGCTACCTCTCTGAAACCTTTTGCCATTTGGTGCCAGCTCCGATGATAAACCTTTCTGAGAGAATCTTTGTGCAGCTCCAGGTTAAAATACAGGTCCCGAAGCTTTTCTGCTGTTTCGCCATACAGGTTGGAATGCAGCACCCGCAATTCGTCAATGAAGATCTGACGATTTTGCGGTATGTTGATGCCGGTAAACTCTATTCGTTCAACGGTGTCATCAAAAAGAAAGGCTGCCAGCTGCTCTTGGTATTCGTTTTTTAGTTCTCTGGTCTTTTTTCTTTTCTTGGTTTGGAGTTGCCTGTTGATCAGGATTGCAACAAACAGCGCAAGGATGCTGATAAGCAGGTAAACTACAATCGCAATAAGGATTTTTTCGCGGAGAAGTCTTTGTTGGTAGAAATTCCAGGCTTTTTGAACGAAGCTCAGGTCTTCCTGCATGTTTGCAGCACCATTGCCTCCATGGGCAGGGTTTTGGGCAAGCTTAACGGGGCTGTCTTCGGGCTGAAAACTTCCCATGCCATTGAAGGTGATATGAGAAAGCAGTATAGGTGGAGTCACCGCTTGCAAAACCAATGTGGGCATTGATCTTTGGTGTGTCGGTGTCCTGTAGCTCATGCCAAAACTTTGCACAGATAGCAGTATCAGGCATAGGCTTAGCAAGGCGTTTGTCAGGATATTTTTTCTTGGGTATATCATGAGATTGACTTATTATACAAATTAAAACCGGTAAATAATTCCGCCTTCAAGAATTACAGGATTGCCCAGAGGGGCATCCTGTTCGTAAATCTTATAACCTGCTCCCAGTTTCAGCAAGAATCTGTTGGATAGTTTGAGTTGTGCCATCAGCATGGCTTCAAACAGTGTACCTCCCAGGTCATAGATCTGTCCACCCTGAAATTTATCAACATCCGCAGAGAACCCTCTTCCCACGATCAGGGAGAGATGGCTGTCGGGTGAGCCCAGGAAACGGCGCATGGTAAGGAAGTAGGATGCTGCACTGGGATCGCTACCCACAGATGAGAATGAAAAATAAGGGCGGAAGGAGAAGTAGTATTGCCGGTAGTATTTGCTTAGCGAGCCTGTTAGTATGAGCAGGTCCTTGTTTTCGAAATTCAACAGACGGAAACCGGCTGAAATTTCCCATGATGCCGGCAAAGCCTGGAACAGCTCAAAGCCAAAGCGTGTAACCGGAAACAGATCCGCATCGGGCGAATATCCGGCATTGAGGTAAAGATAGGTGCCGGGCCTTACGGTGGGGTAGGCATCCACTTCTATTTGCAAACTGTTGATATTGTAACGCGAAGCATAGTTTACCCTGGCTGTAAGGGGGCCAATAAACCTGGTTTTTCTTCCCAGCTCAGCATAGTAAAGGTGCCAGGGGTCTGCACTTTGCTCAAAAAAGTAGTGGCCACGGTAGCCTGCACCAAAATGGTTGAGCAGTCGCCTGCTTTGAATGCTCGAAAGCAGATCCTTGGCTTCGGTGTAGCTGGGATCGAGGGTAAGAATCTGGTTGAGGATAACCACTGCTGCTGTTTCATCGCCGGTTTCGAGCAGAGCCAGGGCTTTGCGATAGAGCAAATGGGTGTTGTTGGGTTGTTCGGCCAGTGCAAGGTCGATCAATCGGATGGCATCGCGGTAGTTTTCCGACCACATCTCCACATCAATCAATGCCAGCAGGGCTTCTCTGTTGCGCGGTGCCATGGTGCGGGTTTCGCGCAGCAATTGCCTGGCAGTGTTAAAATCGCCTTCCCATGCAAAAGTGCGGGCTTTGAGAATTCGTGCATCATGGTATTCGGGAAATTCTGCCAGAATCTCATCGCAAATAGCCCGGGCCTGAGAATAGTTATTCTCAAAGGCTAACTCCCTGGCCCGAATGAACCTGGCGTCAGGGTCAGACTGATGCAAGGAGGCAGAAAGTAATGCCATTGGGATGAGCATCAAAAGGGCAAAACCCGAAAGGGCCTGCCAGTTTACACTCAATTTACCTTGTTTGAATATCATAAAGTTATGGTTTTAAGCATTTACAGTTGTCCTCTCACGAGGTTTCCGGGAGGTCCTTTCTGTAGCCAGAACATCATGGGCAGAGGATACTCCCGGGGTCAAAAAAAGAGGGTTTTCCTGCAAAACTCCTTCGCCTTGCTTTCTTCCCCCCGATAGTTTTGATTGCCGTAGAATAAAAACGGTAATGTGTTGATAAAGATCTTTTAGGCCATTTCCGGGGTTCTTGCCAAACACTGATACTCTTTTTTGTGATGGTAATCACCCCAGGGGTGTGGATTCCCTGATTGCTGTTTTATCTTTTGAGCAAAAACCGCTTAACCCTGATAGATAGTTCGTTGGGGCTGAAAGGTTTGGTGAGATAGTCGTCGGCACCCAGCTTAAAAGCTTCAATGATGGTTTCTTCGTTGCCTACTTTGGAAAGCACAATAATGGGAGTAGTTTTCCCCAGTTCATTACGGGTCATGTTGATAAGTTCCAACCCCCCCGTAAAGGGCATCAGCAAATCGGTAATGATCAGGTCGTATTGCTCATTTTTTATCTTTTCTGTAGCCGAACGACCATCGTTGGCAACCTCCACCTGGTAACCTTCGCGCTGAAGCTTATGCTCTATGGCCTTGATCATCATAAAGTCGTCTTCGCAAACTAATATTTTCATAGTATGGGATATTTACTGAATAAGTCTGATGTTGTTTTTTTGTAGCCTGAAAACAATTTACTTATGGATTAACCATGTAAAAAGTACCGCAAAAATAAAAAAAAATATGGCAAAGCACGGTAAAAAAACAAATTAATGGGATAAACAGGTGAAAAAACCGGAAAACACCACCTTTGAGCAGGTGAAAACACGGGTAAAGCGTCCCGGGAAACCTATAAGAAGCGAAAAAATTTAGAGTAAAGCCTCTTTTGCGTCTTTATGTGATGCTTAATCTTGGATAGAGTGTTAAATTAAGGTTAAGCCATCTGGGGTTGATAATCCATAATGGAGGATGTGGAGTGATGCAGGATGGATTAAGATTCAGTAAATCAAGGGGTAAGAGATTGCTGTTATGGGCGGTATATTAAGCATTTATTAAATATGCTACTGAAAACCACAAAGGTTGAAGCAAGAACTACTGAGCAGAAAAATTATCTTTAAATTTGCCTTGTTTTTGTGTGTTAGCACATGTGGTTCATTTGCAATAGTTTAATTCTGTAAAAAGATCTGAGCCTTTTATCCTTCCCGGAATTCGCCGGGGCAGCTTAAAGTAAGAACAATCACCATGAACAACAGCGATTACAAAATTCTCCTGGTTGATGATGAACCCGATATTCTTGAGTTTGTCAGCTACAATCTCAAAAAGGAGGGCTACGAGGTTTATACGGCCGACAATGGGCGTGAAGCCATTGAGCGCGCTCTTGATATTAAACCGCACCTGATTATCCTGGATGTGATGATGCCCGAAATGGACGGTATGGAAACCTGCACAGAACTGAAGAAAATTCCTGCCCTGGCCAGCAGTATCATTATTTTCCTCACAGCACGCAGCGAGGATTATTCGCAATTGGCAGGTTTTGAGGCTGGCGCAGATGATTATGTTAGTAAACCCATAAAGCCAAGCTTGCTGCTGAGCCGTGTAAAGGCATTGCTCCGACGCTACAGTGGCGCAGCGGCACAGGAGCAGTCCGATACCCTGCAGGTGGGAGCCATTACCATAGATAAGGAGCGATACGTAGTAATCAGGGAAGATCAGGAAGTGGTGTTGCCCAAGAAAGAATTTGAGCTGCTCAGTCTGCTGGCTCAAAAGCCCAATAAGGTTTTCTCCAGGGAAGAGATTTTTGCCAAAGTTTGGGGAAATAATGTAGTGGTGGGCGACCGAACCATTGATGTTCATGTGCGCAAGCTGCGCGAGAAAATTGGCATGGATCATATTAAAACGGTAAAAGGGGTCGGGTATAAATTCGAGATCTGATTAAACCTCCACCATGAGTTATACTACTTCGCAAAAACTATCTCTTTTTGCCTCATTGGTTGTAATGGCAGCCTTTTCACTGGTGTATCTGCTGGTGGTGATTTTTACTGCTGCAACCTGGAGTACCTATGTGTTTGTTTTCACAAACCTGATGGTGTTTCCCATCTCTTTTGTCATTTACAAATTTGTTCTCGATAAGTTTATTTACGAGAAGATCCGACTCATTTACAAAACCATTCACGACCTCAAAGCGCCCCGCAAACAAAGCAGATCGGCCATCGTAAATAAAAAGGATATCATTGAGGAAACCAACCGGGAGGTGCTGGAATGGGCAGCCAATAAAACCCGGGAGATTGATGATCTGAAAAAGCTGGAAGCCTATCGGCGGGAATTTCTGGGCAACGTTTCACATGAACTCAAAACCCCCATTTTTAATATTCAGGGGTATGTGCTAACCCTGCTGGAAGGGGGTATTGAAGATCCGGAAATCAATCGCAAGTACCTTGAGCGGTGCGAACAAAGTGTTGATCGTATGATCTCAATCATTCAGGATCTTGAGGATATATCGCGGTTTGAGGCCGGAGAGCTGAGGCTTGAGTTTGAAAATTTCGATATCGCAGATCTTACACGCGAGGTGATGGAGTTTTGCGAGATCAAAGCAACTGAGAAAAATATCCGGTTGTTTTTTGCCCAGAACTACGAAAATCCGATCCTCGTTTGTGCCGATCGCAAAAGAATTCAGCAGGTGGTAACCAACCTTATGGTAAACTCCATCAAGTACGGAACCGAAAACGGACGCACCAAAGTGAGTTTTTTTGATATGGATGAAAATATCCTGGTGGAAATTACGGATAGTGGAATGGGAATTCCCAGGGAAGAACTCCCCCGGGTGTTTGAACGTTTTTACAGGGGCGATCGCAGCCGCACGCGCAAGAGTGGCGAGGGAGGCTCAGGTCTTGGGCTGGCCATTGTTAAGCACATTATTGAGGCCCACAATCAAACCATCAATGTACGAAGCACCCTGGGAGTAGGGTCTACCTTTGCTTTTACCCTGGCAAAGGGACGTGCCGCAAGCTCTCAGAAACGTCATCTGGTGATGTTCTGATCTCAATCTGATCAAACCCCAGGGAGAGGAAAAGTCTTGTGAGGATAGCCCTTGCGGTAGATTCGCTGCGGGTAAAAATGCCACGCTCAACAGCCCTTTCAACCATCAGTCTGCCGGCTTTCTGCTTAAGGGCTACCGATTCTTCCAGCGACCATCTTCCTTCTTCAATAAAAACCTCATAGTCGGAGGGGTTGATAATTACCTCCAGGATTTGTGGAGGAGGGAGAGTGAAAACGATGCTTTTCCCCTCAATGATCATGTCTGCGGGCTCCATGAGTGCGAAATCATAGCCCGCCATAACAGTACCACGGGCTATCACTACCAGATCGACCCGCTGAAAATCGTCCTGCACACGTCCGCTGAAAGGGGCAGGCGAACTGATATTGCTCCAAAAACGCTGAATATTGCCCCGGGGCTGTAGTTTAAAAGTGTCGAGTACCAGCTCATCGTAATACCTTGCAGTAAACAATTGCGCTACCCTGTTGATCTCCTGAATTATAATGGCTGTTTGGTCTATGCGAAGACTCTGTTTGTTGCGTCGTGGCGAAAGAAATAGTATCAATATGCCCAACGCTATCACAGGGATCAGCCATATAGCCAGTTTGATCAGTTTAGCCCAGTATTTTGTCATGGCATTAGAATTAGTTTATACCCGTTGTTTCGAGGGTTTTGTTGGCCACTGTTACCTCCACATGTTCGAAACCCATCAGGCGAAACCAGCTTTCAAAAAACAGCGCCGCATGCAGGGAGGCTGTTTCCAGAATACCCATTTGCGCCACACCCGACCTTATGTCCTGCTCGGCCTGTTGCAGCAGCAGATTGCGCTCCTGGTTGCTGAAAGGGCTTCGGAAGAAACCTCTCCATTCATACTCCTGCCGTATACTCTCGGGTTCAATATTGAGGCTGATCAGTTGGGCCGGGGGCAGGTGAAGAACTACACTGTTTCCTGAAATGTGCAACGATTGGTCGTTGAGCTGGCGCAGATCTATCCCGGCTTTAATGCGCGCTTTGACAGAAATCAGGGTTTTGCGTTCACCCACTTTATACCAGGGAGGCACATCAGTAGCTTTTACGATTTTGCTCACAACAAATTCTGCCGTTGCCATCTCCGACATCTCCTGAAGTTGCATAATGGTAATGGGCTCCGGGGTTTTTTCTGATCTGTTGCACGATGCCAGAAACCCCACAGCCACCAGGATCAGCCAATAGTGCAGTAATGGAAGGAGAGTGCAAGGGTTTGCTTTAGGGTGGATCATTTCAGATCAATGTTTAGGCAATTCTGTTGATAAAGGTAGTCAATGCAAAAAAAACCTCAAAAAACGCATGTCAATAAGTTGTTAAAAAACGAAAAATATTTTTGGTTGCAAACTCGCTAAATGCAATTATATTTAACCGGGTAATTTTACCTATTTCTTAACATAAAATTAACATAAACCTAAGGTAAAGATAAAAACCCGCAGGCTTTTACATTTGCAGAGCTTGTGTAAATTTGCAGGGTTTAAATCTTTGAGAGTGTAATCCTTTTTAATACGTTGAATCAAGGTGTAATTTGAAACAATTACGCAAAAAACAAAAACAAGTCAATCACAAAATCAATCGAAAGATGAACAAAACAAAACAACTGATGCTGCTTCTGGGATTATTTATTTTCCTGGGTATACAGCAGAATGCCTGGTCGCAGGGTGTTACCACGGCTGGTATTGAAGGTATGGTAATGACCATGCAAAATGAGCCCCTGGCCAATGCCAACGTGCTTGCCGTGCACGTTCCTTCAGGAACCCGTTATGGTGCTGTTACCCGCGCCGATGGTCGTTTTAACCTTCCCAACATGAGGGTAGGCGGACCCTACACTATTACCGTGAGCTTTGTTGGTTTTCAGGACGACAGGCTGGAAAATGTACACCTGGCTCTGGGTGAAACCCGTAACCTGCTTTTCCTGATGCTGGAAACGGGGATTACACTGGAAGAAGTGGTTATTTCCGGAGTGGTGGATGCTACCTTCAACTCCGGTAGAACAGGTGCTTCTACCAATGTGTCCAGTCAACAACTTTCCACCCTGCCTACCATTACGCGCCGGATCAACGACTTTACCCGTCTTACGCCCCAAGCAAGTGGTGGGTCTTTTGCAGGCCAGGACAACCGTTTGAACAACATTACGGTTGACGGTTCCTATTTTAACAACTCTTTCGGTTTGGGTGGTCAGCCCGGCGACCGCACTGGTGTTGCTCCTATCTCTCTCAATGCCATTGAGCAGATTGCTGTAAACATTGCTCCTTACGATGTGCGCCAGGGTAACTTTGTAGGTGCGGGTGTAAACACCGTTACCAAGAGTGGTACCAACGAGTTCAAAGGCGATGTTATGTACAACTTCCGCAATGCCAATGGCGTAGGGCGCGAAGGTGGCGAATTGAGCTTCAACCCCGGTGAATTTAAATTCCGTGAGTTTGGTGCTACATTGGGTGGTCCGATCGTTCGCGATAGGGTGTTCTTTTTCCTCTCTTATGAGCAAGGCAACCTGGTGGAGCCTGGTACGACCTTCCTTGCCAATACTGGGGGTCAACCTGTAGGTGGAAATATTACCCGCGTTCTGGCTTCAGACCTCGATAATCTGAGTGCATTCCTTCGCAATAACTTTGGCTACGAAACAGGCCCCTATGCCGGTTACGAACACGAAACTCCTTCTATGAGATTTCTTGCCAAAATCAACGTGAATATCAACGAAAGAAACACTTTGAGCTTGCGTTATACACACCTTGACTCAAGCACAGACGTATTGGCTTCCAATTCTTCTTCACTGGGTACCGGAAACAGAAGAACCAACCTCAATGCACTCAACTTCCAGAATACCAACTACCAGATCATGGAAAACATTCGTTCGTTTATCGGCGAATTGAACACACGAATTGGCAACAACATGTCAAACAGCCTGATCGCAGGGTATACTTTCCAGGATGAAAGCCGTGCTTCCAGAGGCGATTTCTTCCCCCTGGTTGATATTCTTGAAGGAGGCCAAACCTATACTTCATTTGGTTTCGAACCCTTTACTCCCAACAACGAACTTCGCTACAGCTCTTTCCAGCTTCAGAACAACCTGAGCATCTATTCAGGCGATATGACCTGGACAGTGGGTATAAGTGCTGAAATGTATGAGTCGGAAAATATTTTCTTCCCCGGTTCGCAATCTGTTTATGTGTACAACTCACTGGATGATTTTTATGCTGATGCCAACGATTACCTGGCCAATCCCAACAGAACCGTTTCTCCTGTGCAGTTGAACCGTTTCCAGGTACGTTATTCCAATATTCCTGGTCAGGATAAGCCCATCCAGCCCTTGCAGGTATTCTATACTGGAGTATATGGTCAGAACGAATGGCAGGTAAACCAGCAGTTGAAACTGACTGCCGGTTTGAGACTTGATATTCCTTTCTTTGCTGATACCGACTATCGTAACGAAGAGGTTGAAACCTTTGTCTTCAGAGATGAAAACGGTAAAGACGTAACCTACCGTACCGATAAGATGCCCGATGCACGTATCCACTGGTCGCCCCGTTTGGGTTTCAACTATGATGTTACGGGCGATCGCCGCACACAACTGCGTGGTGGTACAGGGATCTTTACCGGCCGTCCTGCTTACGTATGGATCTCTAACCAGGTAGGTAACAATGGTATCATGACGGGTTTTGACAACATATCCAATACCGATCAGAGACCCTTTAATCCTAACCCAGATCATTACAAACCCGCTAATGTTACAGGTGAACCTGCAGCAACCTACGAACTTGCTCTTACCAACAACGATTTTAAATTCCCCCAGATCTGGAGGTCCAACATCGCTATTGATCAGCGTTTGCCCTTCGAAATCAATGGTACCGTTGAATTCCTTTACAGCCGCGATGTAAATGGAATCTATTACATCAATGCCAACCTGGTTGAGCCCACTGAAGAATTGGCAGGACCCGACAACAGGCCTTTGTATCCCGGTGGAAATGCGAATAGAATTCATAACAAAATTACCAGTGCCATTGTACTGAAAAATCAAAATGTAGGTTATGCCTACAATTTTGCAGTTTCTCTTGAAAGACCTTTCGGTAATGGTCTGTTTGCCAAAACTGCATACAGCTATGGTATCTCCAAAAATACCGTTGATCCAGGTTCTATCGCTTTCGGATCATGGGTGAACAATCCTCATGCTGGAGACCCCAACAATCCTGGCCTTGGTTTCTCTGCCAACTCTATGGGGCACAGGTTTATCGGAGCTCTTACTTATTCTACTCCTGGTTCCACCACCTTTGGTTTCTTCTGGGAAAGCCGCAACATTGGTAACTTCTCTTATGTATACGGTGGCGACATCAACCGTGATGGTAACGCTAACAACGACTTGATCTACATTCCCAAGGATAAGAGCGAGATGAATTTTTATGAATTCACCGCTGCAGGAAGAACCTTCACTGTTGCTGAACAGCAGGAAGCATGGGATGCTTTCATTGAGCAAGACAAGTATCTGAGCAACAACCGCGGAAGAATTGCCGAAAGAGGTGCAGTATTCCTTCCCATGGTACACAGACTCGATTTCAGCATTACCCATGATATTGCTACCAATATTGCAGGTACACGCAATGCTATTCAGTTGAGGTTCGACATCATCAACTTTACCAACCTGCTCAACAAAGATTGGGGTATTGCTCAACGTTCAACAGTAAATGCACGTCCGCTGGTACCCAGACCCAATAACCAGGGTGGCCCTATCGATGATCAGGGACGTCCCATCTATCGTATGGCTAACAGAGGAGATCAGCTTGCTACTGAATCTTTCGAAAAGACCCTCTCCACTCCCGACGTATTCCAGATCATGTTTGGCTTGAGATATACTTTCAACTAACAGATACTTTACGTCCGATCCAACAGAAAACCCGCAATACACTTGCGGGTTTTCTGTTTTATGGGCATTGAGCGTGAACTATAGCCCGTTGGTGCAAGTTCACTGTAAGGCTCCTCATTGCCCATTGTTTTGTCATCCTGCTCAAATGGAACCAACCCCCAGCGGAAAGGATGCTCTCGGGTTGCATGGGAATTGCCCTTTTTCAAGCCCTGTATTGTGTAAAGGGGCAATAGTAATAAATGTATGACCTGTGGGGCTCATTTGATTTGAATTGTATGTGGGGTTTCGTATATTTGCATCGTAATTTGTAATTAATCTAAATAAGGTTAAGCCGGGATTGCCTGCCAACATTATAGCAGGTATTTTGTTACCTATTCACCTTAACTTTCAATCTGGAATTAGCATACAACACCTATGGCAGAAGAAAAAAACAACGAGATTTTGGATGAATTGACCAGCTCGGAGTACAAGTATGGGTTTTACACTGATATTGAGATGGATCAGGCCCCAAAAGGGTTGAATGAAGATACCATCCGCTTTATCTCCGCCAAGAAAAACGAGCCGGAATTCATGCTTGAATTTCGCTTGAAGGCTTTCAGGCACTGGCAAACTATGGTTGAGCCGCGGTGGGCTCATGTAAATTATCCTCCCATAGATTTTCAGGATGTTATCTATTACTCTGCTCCCAAAAAGAAACCCCAGTATGAAAGCCTTGACCAGGTAGATCCTGAGCTGCTTGAAACCTTTGAGAAGCTCGGAATTCCTCTTGATGAGCAGAAAATGCTGGCTGGTGTAGCCGTTGATGCTGTAATGGACAGTGTTTCTGTTGCTACTACTTTTCGCTCTACCCTCGAAGAAAAGGGGATCATTTTCTGCTCTTTCAGTGAAGCAGTGCAAAAGTATCCTGACCTGATAAAAAAATACATGGGTACAGTGGTGCCCTATACCGATAATTTCTATGCTGCTCTCAACTCAGCTGTTTTCAGCGATGGTTCTTTTTGCTATATACCCAAAGGGGTGCGTTGCCCACTTGAGCTCTCCACCTACTTTCGAATCAATGCCGCCAATACGGGGCAGTTCGAACGTACACTCATTGTTGCCGATGAAGGCAGCTACGTAAGCTACATGGAAGGTTGCACTGCGCCCATGCGAGATGAAAACCAGCTCCATGCTGCCATCGTGGAGATCATTGCCATGAAAGATTCGGAAGTAAAGTACTCCACCGTTCAGAACTGGTGGCCCGGTGATAAAAACGGAAAAGGAGGAGTTTACAACTTCGTAACCAAACGAGGTATCTGCCAGGGTGAAAACTCAAAAATATCCTGGACGCAGGTGGAAACCGGATCGGCCATTACCTGGAAATATCCCAGTGTTGTGCTGATGGGCGATAACAGTAAAGGTGAATTCTATTCGGTAGCTGTTACCAATAATATGCAGCAGGCCGATACCGGCACCAAAATGATCCACCTTGGGAAGAACACCCGCAGTACCATTATCTCCAAAGGGATCTCTGCCGGACGCAGCAACAACAGCTACCGCGGGCTGGTAAAATCCTCACGCAATGCCGAAAATGCCCGTAACTTCTCCCAGTGCGACTCCCTGTTGCTGGGCGATCAGTGCGGCGCTCACACATTCCCCTATGTGGAGGTTGGCAACCGGTCTACCATTGTAGAACACGAAGCAACCACCAGCAAGATTTCTGAAGATCAGTTGTTTTATTGCCTGCAGCGGGGTATGGACATGGAAGCTGCCATTGGTCTTATTGTAAACGGCTATGCCAAGGAGGTACTCAGCAAGCTCCCCATGGAATTTGCCGTAGAAGCCCAGAAACTACTCTCCATCAGCCTGGAGGGAAGTGTGGGTTGATTTGCTTTTGTCGACACAATCCTAAATCTATACTATACCCAATAAACTGACAGATGAAGACCTTTGCCTTTAAATCCAAAATCGAGAACAGTAAAATTGATGTTCCTGATACCATGTTTGCAGAAATGGAAAACCTCAACAACAAAGAAGTGCGCGTAATTGTGCTGATGGAGGAACTGGAAGAATTTGATGATGCCGCCTTTAAGGAGTTCACCAAAATGTTCTTTAAAAAATATGCTTCCAACCTGGAAACGATTAAAAACATGATGAAAAACCCAAAAGAATAAAACAATGCTTAGTATACAAAACCTTATGGTTTCCATTAACGGGAAAACCATTCTCAAAGATTTCAATCTGGAAGTGAAGGCTGGCGAGGTGCATGCCATTATGGGCCCCAACGGAACGGGTAAAAGCACCCTTGCCTCTGTAATTGCCGGTCGCGACCTGTACGATGTAGATGCAGGAAGTATTTCCTATCTGGGGCAGGATCTGCTGGAAATGGAGCCCGAAGTGCGTGCCCGTGAGGGTATATTCCTGGGGTTTCAGTATCCTGTAGAGATTCCTGGGGTGAGTATGGCCAATTTCCTGCGCACTGCCATCAACGAGAAAAGAAAGTACCATGGGCTGGAGCCTCTTAGTGGTGCCGAATTTCTCAAGCTTATGGAAGACCGCAAAAAGCTGGTGGATATTCACAGCAAACTTACCAACCGCTCCGTAAACGAAGGGTTCTCGGGAGGGGAGAAGAAGAAGAATGAGATATTCCAGATGGCAATGCTCGAACCCCGGCTGGCCATTCTGGATGAAACCGATAGCGGTCTGGATATCGATGCCCTTAAGGTAGTAGCCAACGGGGTAAACAAACTTCGCAGCCCCGAGAATGCTACCATCGTTATTACCCACTACCAGCGGCTGCTCGATTATATTGTTCCTGATTTTGTGCATGTTCTTTTCGATGGACGTATCGTGAAAAGCGGAGGCAAAGAACTTGCGCTCGAACTGGAAGAAAAAGGTTATGAATGGGTGCGCAAAGAAGCCGGTATCCAGGAAGTACATTAAAGTATCAATACCCAACTTACTATGCACAATATAACCGACAATATGACTGCGGAAAACCGCATGATAAGTCTTTTCAAGGATAATTTTGATCTGTTGCGCGGAGCTGAACCCCAGGGTATAACACAACTGCGCCAACAGGCCATTGCTTTGGTTGAGAAGTATGGTTTCCCAACCCCAACCACCGAAAACTGGAGATTTACCGACCTGGAATCGCTCTTCTATACACCCTACCATTTTGATTTTTCCAATCAAAGCAGACCTTTTGATATTGATAAGATCTTTACCTGCGATGTTTATGATCTGGATACATTCAGTGTAACTCTGCTCAACGGTTGGTTTGTATACAAAAACGCTCCCCTGACAACCCTTAAGAATGGCACCGTGATCGGTAGCCTCTCCAAAGCCATGGAAGTGTATCCCGAACTGGTTCAGAAATACCTGGGGAAGGCTGCCTTGATGGAAGAACAAGGGCTTACCGCTCTCAATACTGCTTTTTTTCAGGATGGACTGTTTGTGTACGTTCCGGAGAATGTAAAGGTTGAAAAACCCATTCAGATCATCAATATCGTAAATTCGGAGCAACCC
Organism: Bacteroidales bacterium; assembly: GCA_046291875.1. GTDB lineage: Bacteria > Bacteroidota > Bacteroidia > Bacteroidales > UBA7960 > SKVR01. Next base: position 69,720 of record JBKBSF010000016.1, read on the forward strand.
GTGATGCTGCATGCCCGACACCTGATCATCCAGGAAAAGGGAAGTGAGCTTACACTGGTGCATTGCGATCACTCTCTTACCCACAATATCAGCTTTACCAATAGTGTAACCGAGGGCTTTGTGGCAAAAGATGCCAAACTCGATTTTTATAAGATACAAAACAAGGGGCATAATGCTGCGGTTGTAAACAGCGGATTTTTCCAGCAGAAAGCTCATAGCGAACTTGTATGCCATGCTCTTACCCTCAATGGCGGATTTACCAAAAACATCTTTAATGCAGAGCTGCAGGAGCCCAATTGCCGTGCAACTCTCAACGGATTGTACCTGGTAGACAGCAACCAGCATGTCGACAACCAGTTGCAGGTAGATCATGCAGCACCCCATTGCGAAAGCGAACAGCTCTACAAAGGTATTCTTGACGATGAAGCTACGGCTGTGTTTAGCGGAAAGATAATGGTGCGCCGCGATGCACAGAAAACCATGGCTTACCAGAACAATAAGAACATCCTGCTCACCGACGAAGCCAAAGCCAATGCACAACCCCAGCTGGAGATATATGCCGATGATGTGAAGTGCAGCCATGGAGCCACAGTAGGGCAGCTCGACCCCAATGCAATGTTCTATCTCCGATCCAGAGGATTGAGCGAACGATCGGCCCGCCAGCTGCTTATGTATGCCTTTGCCAATGAAGTGGTGCAGCGTATTGCCATCGAACCCCTGCGCGATCGTATCGATCACCTGGTTGAGAAACGCCTCAAAGGTGAACTGTCGATCTGCGATCAGTGCGTATTGCATTGCAACAGCAAAGAGCCCACCGTTTTCAATATTGATGTGAGCAAGCTCTGACAAATATCAGGGAAGCAGAAACCCCTGAAATAAAATATGTGGCGTCGGGATCGCGAGATTGTATAAACCATGATCTCTTTCCGGCGCTTTTTTTTAACCCATTCCATTAATAAATTTTACCCCATGCCCTTCAATATTGATCAACTGCGCAACGAGTTTCCGGCATTGAACCAGGAAGTGAACAAACGTCCGCTGGTTTATTTCGATAATGCTGCCACAACCCAAAAGCCCCGGGCAGTGATCGAGAGGATTTTGCAGTACTATGGCCGCGAAAACAGCAACATACACCGTGGGGCACACTTTTTAAGCCAGCAGGCAACAGAGGCTTACGAATCTGCCCGCGAAACCGTGCAGATGTTTCTCAATGCCCGCCACAGTCACGAAGTCATCTTTACCCGTGGTACCACAGAAGCCATCAACCTGGTGGCGCATTCTTTCTGCAAAAAATTTGTAACAGCTGGCGATGAGATTATCATCTCGGCCATGGAGCACCATTCCAATATTGTGCCCTGGCAAATGGCCTGCGAACAATATGGTGCCCACCTGAAGATCATACCCATGGATGACCGCGGAGTGCTCGACATGGAGGCCTACCGGCAACTGCTCTGCGAAAAAACCAAAATGGTGGCCGTTACCCATGTAAGCAATTCACTGGGAACCATTAACCCTGTAAAGGAGATAATTGATCTGGCCCATGAAAAAGGGGCAGCGGTGCTCATCGATGGAGCTCAGGCACTGTCGCACATGAAGGTTGATGTGCAGGCCCTGGATTGCGATTTTTACTGCTTCTCTGGCCATAAGATCTATGGCCCCATGGGGGTGGGAGTACTCTTTGGCAAAGAAGACTGGCTCAACCGGATGCCACCTTACCAGGGTGGGGGCGAAATGATCAAGGAGGTTACTTTTGAAAAAACCACCTACAATGAGCTTCCTTTTAAGTTTGAAGCAGGCACCCCCAACGTGGGCGATGTACTTGGCATGGAGGCAGCCATCCGTTTCCTGTCGTATCTGCGATTCGATGAAATTGCCATTCATGAACATGACCTGCTGGATTATGCTACCCAGCGTCTGTCGGAGCTCGACAATATCCGGTTTATCGGCACAGCCCCCGACAAAACATCATTGGTGTCCTTCCTGTTTACCGACATACATCCCTACGATACCGGTACCATACTTGACAAACTAGGTATTGCCGTGCGAACAGGGCACCACTGCGCCCAACCGGTAATGGATCATTTTGGTGTGCCAGGTACCGTAAGGATTTCTTTTGGCGTTTACAACTCCAAAAAGGAAATCGATACCCTCATCGAAGCCCTCAAAACCGTAAGGGAGATGTTCGCTTAGCAAAAAAGCCAGGTCCAAATACGAACCCGGCTTTTGCAATTGAACCTAAATTAACCAAAACGTTATTGAGTTACGGGCTCCCCGTTAATGAAAACATTTTCAAATACCAGGTTCTCTACGTGGTTGATGCGGTTTTCTTTGGCCACACCGTTAAAGTTGGAGTTCTTAATGAAGATGTCCTTTACTGGCGCGCGTTCGTATGCATTGATAAACAAAGCACGATCGCTGCTCTGACTGGTTACATTTTCGATGTTGATGTTGCGTACTATTGGAGTAAACTCACCGGCATCGCCTTCCTCGTAGTCAAAGTCGATGTGCAGGATCGCTTGTCTTACCCTGCCCACGTTAATGTTGCGCACAAAGATATTCTCAATGATACCCCCGCGGGTAGAGTTGGTCTTGATACGAATGATACGGTCAAGGTTGGGGCTGTCCATAATGCAGTCTTCAGCGAATACATTGCGTACATTGCCCGAAATTTCGCTGCCCATCACTACACCTCCATGGCCATCTCTCATGGTGCATCTGCGAACCACAATGTTTTCGGAGGGTGTGTCGAGGCGGCGGCCATCGGCGTTGCGTCCCGATTTAATGGCAATACAATCGTCACCAGTGTCGAAATAGGAATCCTGAATAAGCACATTGCGGCTTGATTCTGGATTGCAACCGTCGTTGTTGGGACCATGACTTCTTACGGTCACATTCTGAATGGTAATATTCTCAGACAATACAGGGTGGATAATCCACATGGGGGAGTTGATAATGGTAATACCATCCATGAGGATGTTTTTGCATTTATAGAACTGAACAAACTTGGGGCGCAGGTAATGGCCGGGCCCAAAGATACGTTCCTCAACAGGTACACCATCTTCAGCCATCTGTCGCAAACGTGCAGTTGCATTGGCTTGGTTTTCAGGTGTAACTTCCCATGTTCTGCGGCTCCACTGGCCTTTCCAGAACCACCAGTTGTCTTTATCTGAATTGCCATCCAGGGTTCCGTTGCCGGTAATGGCTACATTTTCCTGTTCATAGGCATAAACAAAGGGAGAGTAGTTGTAGAGTTCTGTTCCTTCCCAGCGGGTAAACACCAGGGGCAGATAATCCTGATCATTTTGGCTGAATTTGAGCACCGCTCCTTCTGCCAAATGCAGGTTTACGTTTGATTTCAAATGCACGGCACCTGTAAGGAATACACCTTCGGGAACCAGCACCTTTCCACCCCCTGCATCGGCGCAGGCCTGAATGGCTGTATTGATGGCCTGGGTTGAAAGCACCTGACCACCGGGCACTGCACCATAATCCAGAATGTTGAAAGTAGCATCGGGAAACTCCGGTGCTTTGATTTGAGCTAAAATTTCATCGAGCATGTCCCAGGAAACCTCTCCGGCGGTCTTGCCGGGGCCTGCATTGCAGGCCCCAAGGGCAAGGAAGGCCAGTAAGATCAAAACCCGGCTGATGCGATTTAAAGGGTTTTTAATCATAAGAATAGTAATTTATAAGTAGTTTATTCGGATTTTCTATCACAGCCAAAAACTTACTGTTTGATAAAAGTGGAGATCAACTGATTGTGGTCAGCTTGAATACGGATAATGTACAGTCCTTCTTTCAATTGGCTGATGTTGATCTGCTCCAGGGTGTTTTCCATTTGCAGTGTCATTACAAGCTGTCCTGCGGTATTATAAACTGTTACCAGTGCTTTGCCTGCCAGGTCGGGCATCTCTATGTGCAATACCGATGTGGAGGGATTGGGATATAATTTCACTTGCAGACTTTCGGTAATAGGTACATGGGTGGCATCTACGGTAAAGTTGATAGCATATGTTTTTTCAGTGCCATCTTCTGCCGTTACCACGATGGTAGCTTGTCCGGGCAATACATCTGCCTGGGAAACTACAACCACTGCAAACTCATCAGCAGCTACTGCAGAAACCTCAGGAGCCTCGGTAGTGCCTTTGGGGAGCTCTACATCATAAACCAGCACGTCTGGGTCGAAATCGGCCAGGGGGGTTTCTCCCAGTATTATTTCAGCCAGATCAGCATTTGAAGAAGGGAAGCGGAAGTTTACACTGTAGGTAAGGGTAGTGAACCCGTTAAAGGCGGTAACTTCCACTGTAGCTGCTCCGGGCAGTTCGCTGGCCTGTGTAATCTCCAGTGTGGCACCTTCAAAATTTACTTCGGCAGCTATCTGAGGGATATCAGTGGTGCCTGCATCGAGCACGATATCGTAAAATGTTACTGCAGGATCAAATCCTTGCACAAGTACACCATCCACCAGCAGTTCTGCCAGTGTAGCATCGCCATTGGGTGTTACCACCGGGTTGGGGATAGGGCTACCCTGTCCGGGAGCAAAAGCTCCGGTTTCATCCCAAAGGATCCAGTCAATGATGGCACCGGCGTTGTGCGATCCGTTGCCATCGCCAAAACGGAAGTATTGCTGTGTGGTTGAAGTAGCAGAAGTGCCAGATGCTATTGGAGTGGGGTCTTCATTGAGGTACAGATTAACCAATCCGTTCTCCATGGTGAGGCGATAAATATTCCAGTCACTCAGGCTTACACCTTCTGGAGCTTCAATTTCGCCACCATCGCCACCACCAATGGCTTCATTGAGCCTTACACGGTTGGCTTCGCGGTTGATGTACATTCTTTCGCGAATACCGTTATGGTGAAGGTCAAGCTCAACCACTCTGCGCGATTCATCATTAGCTGCTTTTACACGCATAACCATGGTGATGGCAGTTTTGTCGGGCTGGAGCATTGTTCTCCACATGAAGTTGTCGCCATTTTGAACCGTAACCAGTTCGAGGAAATTATTGTCCGGGTTGTCTGGATCATTGAGAATGGTATTGGTAGCACCAGCTCCCCCTACATTGCTTTCGTCGAAGGTTGGGATATGCAGGTTGGGCAATACGCTTGCATCGTACATGCGCCAGTTGTGTGCCTGGGGTTCCTGTGGAAGCAGGTAGTCAGGTATGGGCGTTCCTTCGCCAGGAGCATAGGTGCCGGTTACATCCCAGATTACCCAATCGATCAATGCGCTGATATTGTGCGAGCCATTGGTGTCGCCAAAGCGGAAGTGATTGTTGGTAGAAGAGGCCTGGGTAGATTGTGCCTGGGCCAGAGGGGTGGGGTCTTCGTTTATGTAAAGTTTTACCAGACCAGTGTTGTCTTTGGTAAGGCGATAGATATTCCATTGGGCAACATCACCATCGTTGGGCAGACTGAACTCATTGTCGGCACCATAGCCTTCGCCATGCTGCAGGCGGAGTTTGTTGTCTTCCTGATTGATGTAGAGTCGCTCACGCCAGCCTCCATTGTCAACATCAAGCTCCAATACTCTTCGTCCATCGCTGTTGGCTGCTTTTACCTTCATTACAATAGTAATATCTGAAACCGTTTCTGCAAATACCCTGCGCCAGGTGCCATTGTCGGCATTGGCAATGGTGAGCAATTCAAGGAAACTGTTGTTGCTGTTGTCAGGATCTGCCACCATAGTGCTAACCAAGCCAGCTCCTGCATTTCCGCTGGTGCCAAATACAGGGTCATTTTCATTGGGCAACACAGTGGAATCATAAATCTTCCATTGTGCGCTGGCACCAAGTGTCATAACAAAGAAAATCATTACGGCAAGAAAACTCCTGCCCAAGCTTTGTGTGTAAAAGTTTTTCTTCATGATTTTTTGATTTAAGGGGTTTGTATTAATTGAGTTTAAGAGTTTATTGGTGAAGTATGGCCACTGTTTTCTGGCCAGGCGCAATCTCTTGCTTTTGCTTGAAGATGCCTGCTTTCTCCATCTCCATGCTCAGAAGTATAAAGGGGCCAACCCCTTTGGGGTCGTTGGAGCGAATAATCTCACTGATATAGTACTCATAGGATCCGTCGCGGTAAGGGTTGCCCCCTAATCCTGCTACTCCGCAAACATTGTTCAGGTGGATGTATCCTTCTTCGTCGAATGAGATGAGATGATTGAGTATGCCCTGGTAAGCCTTTTCTGCCACTGCCATATAAGAGGCATTGAGCAGCTTGTTGTTTACGGCTTTAGTAATAGCATAAGCAACCATAGATGAAACAGAAGCTTCCTGGTAATTTCCTTCGCGACCGGGCTGATCCACCACCTGGTACCACAATCCGGTGTCGGGATCCTGAAATGGAATCAGCGCATCGGTAAGTCGCTGCAGTACGCCTTGAATCTGCTCAATGCCAGGGTGACCCTGAGGGAAGAACTCAACAGCATCTACCAGTGCCATGATATACCATCCCATGGCTCTGCCCCAGAAATTGGGCGAATGACCAGTGGTAGGGTTTGCCCAGGCTTGTTCGCGACTTTCGTCATAGGCGTGGAAAAGCAAACCTGTATTGGCATCACGGGTCTTTTGCTCTACAACGGTTATTTGTACTACAACATCGTCGAAGTTCTCGGGCTGGTTAAATTCTTTTCCATAGCGGGCATAAAAAGGGGTGTTCATATATACACCATCGAGCCACAACTGGTGAGGGTAAATGCGCTTGTGCCAGAAAGCTCCGTCCTGAGTGCGGGGGTGCACTTCCAGCTGATGCCGCAGGGCTTGCAATGCTGTCAGATAACGCTCATCAGATGTTTCCTTGTAAAGGTCGAACAGGTTGATGCCGGGTTTGATATGGTCAATGTTGAAGTTCTCCAGCTTGTAATTGTAGCGGATGTTTCCTTCCGGATCAATCATGTCTTCATAATACTCCAGGATGTAATCGAAATACTTCTGGTCTCCGGTTTCTTTCCAGATTTTATGGGTAGCCATCAGTACCAGTCCATGGGTATAATTCCATTTGGGGCGTCTTTCGAAATCGAGCATCCAGGCCTGGGGGTTACGGTGCATCTCAGAGTCCATCATCAGGATATGCCATGAGATGGGCTCGGGGTTGTTTTTCTTTTTGCCCGAGGGGTTAGTGCAACCCAAAAGGGTAAATAAAACGATGCTGAAAAGCATGGTCCGGCGCAATAAGCCCGGTATCCGGGGTTGTATTTTCTTGAAATGTGTCATAAAAAAGTGTCGTTAGGGAATTCTTACTGCTGCTTTAGCGGATCACAATTTTGCGGGTAACAGACTGGTTGTTGCTTTCTACCGAGATAAGGTAAATGCCTGGCTGAATGTGCTGCCTGCTGAAACCAATACTGTGTCTGCCTTTTGGATGCCAGGATTGCGAAATATGCTGAACCTCTCTACCTGTAAGGTCTCTCATTACTACAGATGCATAGCCTGCCTCTGGCAGTTCAAAAACAATACGTGCATGGTCGGTCACGGGGTTGGGGAAAAGATTCAGATCGAGCAATTGTCGGTTGGCGTAGATGTCCTGAATATGGGTAGATGACTGGCCTGCTCCTGCTGTACTCATTACCACTTCTTTTACCAGCTCTGCATCAATAAGGGTATATTCATAATGATCGGCGGGGTTCCAGTTGATGCCATCGGGTCGGGTAATGAAATTTCCGCTGGCCACCAGATGGCTGCCGATATCGATGATATATCCGGGTTTTTGTGCATTGTCGTAAAACTGGGCCGGATGTACTACCTGTTCGAAGAAGTTGTTTTCGGAATAGATCTGTGCGCTTACTCCAACACCAATGCCGTATCCATTGCTGTTTGCGTATCCCATAGCCCTGCCATAGCCACCCATATTATAGTAATAGTTGTTGAAAAGGTGTACCTGCCCGAAACGCACCCGGGGATGTCTCTGGGTGGTTTCATTGAACCAGCTGTTGTGTATGGTTACTTTATAGGCATTTACATGGGTGTCGGAATCACTGCTGCCAATAAGACTAGCCTTGTTGTTTTGTCCAAAAACGGTGTTGGAGATGGTAATATAGCTGGCACCATTGGTGATGTCAACTGCACCATCACCCTGGCGCAGAAAGGTGCAATGATCAATCCAGATATGGTGGCATGTGCCTTTGATCTGGATGCCGTCCCAGTCCTGTTCTTTTCCATCCCAGTCGCCTTCTACGAAAGTGTCGGAAATGGTAAGGTTTTTAAAGATGATATTCTTTTGCCCGTTGCCCACACTAAAGCCTCCTTCCACAAGGCCTGCATCATCTGTTATGCCGATAATGGTCTTGTTCGACCTTACGGCAATATGTCGCCCTTTTGGGGTGATCTGGATCGGGCCTTCAATCTGAATGATTACTGGTTCGGTACGCTGGCATTGAAGGAAAAGATCGGTCATGTTGTTTACCGTTACAACTTCTCCTCCTGCTCCTCCGGTGGTTCCGTTTTGCCCGTTGGCATCAACCGAAGCCCACCCAATGGGGCCCGATGCAAAAGCTGCGAAACTGAACAACAAGAGAAAAGCAAAAACAAGATTTTTCATGGTAGTATTGTTTTTCAGGACTGGTTTCATAACCAGTACCCGAGATTTACAGAATGTATTGTATTGGTAAGTGCCCTCCGGAAAACAGATCTTTGGTGCGGAAGGCAGTATTGTATGTACAGGTTTTGATGTGAGGTATTGTCGGGTTTTAAAAGCTGTGTTGAGAGAGAAGATAATGAGGCTGTCGAAACAGCCTCATTATCTTCATCTGCAGATTTCTGCTAGGGCAGCCAACGTGGATCGCCTATACCATAAATGATCAGCTCTTCGTTGGTAACAGTAAAGTTGCCATTGGCAGGATCAACAAAACCTGGATTGTGCGTGGTGAAATTGCCTGTGTCGTGCACAATGTACTCCGGATTGGTAAGGTTGGGAGCGTTCCAGTAGTTATTGTCGGCCATCTGAGTAACTGTAGTTGCAGACTGGTTGGAATAATTGGCCTGGGTTTCGGCAAAAATGTTCTTGGTTACCGAAATCTGGTGAGTAGCCAGCCTGATATACAGAATACGACGGTTGTTTACCCCGATAATATTGTAGAAAGTATTATTGCGAATGGTAAGGATGGAGGTTTCGGTGGGGAAGTTCGTTGACCCAGGGGCATCCATACGGAATAAATCACGGTCAGGGGCACTGTTGTAAACAGTATTGTTGATAAAATCGAAGGTCCGGGTCATGCCATTGCGATAATCGATAAAGTCGCCACCAGCACACAGGATTCCATGGATAATGTTGCCTCTGAAGGTAACAGACTCGATGAGTACTGCAATATTTACATACATAATACCTTTTCCGTAGGTATGTATTACACAATCTTCAACCACTACCTCACCGTAGATATCACCAGGATTCAATACTTCGTTGTAAATGATCATCTGGTTGCCATCGGGAGCTGTAAACCCATCCATAATGAGGTCTTTCAGCCTCAGGCCTGCGCCATTAAACATCCTGAAGGACACACCATGAATAACAGGTCTGTTTGCAGGCTCAGCAGCAACGATGTCAATGGAAGCATGTACTTCAATATTGCCTGGGTAGATGTAATCTCCCGGCATCAAAGCAAAGAGGTCTCCATCGCTTGCGCCTTCAATCAGGGCCAGCAGATCGTCACTGGGATTTACAATAATGGCATTACCTGTGTCTACAAGGGTGGTAAAAACTTGTGTACCTCTTGTTTTTTCGCCGTTTTTCAGATAAGCGGTATATTGTGTTTCGCTCTCCAGGCCAGTAATTTCGGCACTTCCATCAGCAATATCATCCGCGGTCAGGTCGTACTGAATATCCCCGGGAACCAGCAAGATGTGTGTTGCAGTTTCACCTGCGGGCCATCTGAGAACAACGCTGTTGAAAGTTATGTCATCTGGATTTACAGGGAAGAATATCTGCTCAGCATCGGTTGTAAAGGTGGCGCTGATCCAGAGAGATTCCGGAATGTCTTCGCCAATTGCTTTTACACGCACAGAGTAGGAAGTTTCGCCATCAAAACCGGGTACTACCAGTGGGAGCTGGCTGAACAATACGCCTTCAACGGTTCTTATGGGTGTGCCTGAAAAATCCAGTACACCGTTTTGGTGAAACTCTACAACAAAGGAAGTAGCTTTCTGAACGGGTTTCCAGGTTAGCCTTGCGCTGGTTTGGTTTACTACCCTTACATCCAGATCGGTAGGGGATAACAATCGGCTCAGGTTGAGCTCGGTAATTTCGTCGGCAATATCATCCGTACAACCCGCCATAAAAACGGCTGCCAAAAGACTTGCGATATAGAGTATTTTTTTGAATATCGTATTCATTGCTCGTAGATTTTGAGAGTTCTTTACTTATTGGAAGTTGTAGCCATCGTTGGTGAGCTGACCGTTGCTGCCATCGATAAAAGTCTGCCAGATGGGCCAGAATTGCTGCTGGTTGGGGTCTCTCAGGAAAAGGGCATCCCAGAATGTTGAGTTTTCGTTGGATGAGGTGATCACCCAGCTTTTGTTTTCGGACCAGCCCAGGCTTGCTCCGATCTCATCGGTATCGCCAAAGTTTAAGCCATAGATCTCAACGGTTTCACCGTCTTCCAGTGTGCGGAAATAGATTCTGTCGGGAAGCTCGGCATATTTGCCCAAGCGGTTTTCGAGCATTTGCAGCTTAACCTTAGCTTCATTGAGTTTTTCGCTGAGCAGGTTCCAGCGGATCAGGTCGGCTTTGCGCAGCATCTCGCCGGTAAACTCCAGGGCTCTTTCATCTACAATGGCATTGAAGAAGGCTTCCTTGCTGGCGGTGGCCTGTGCCATAAATTCATCTACTTTCTCTGGATGGTTGGGGAATGCACGCTGGCGAACCTCTCTCAGGTAGGGAGCAGCAGCCCCGGGTCCTTCGAGTTCGTTAATGGCTTCGGCAGCCATGAGTAAAATGTCGGAATAACGCATTACGATCCAGTTCAGGCCATCATCGTTGGTTGAGGTAACTCTGCGGCCAGCTTCCTGAAACAACCATTCATAGCGGTATTTGCCGAACATCCAGCGTCCGTTGTTGGTGGGTACCTGAATACCGTTGGTCCATTCGTAAGGAACACAGGTTACATCGCGGCGTACATCGTGGCGGTCGTATTCGTAAAACATAATGGGGTTGGGGCCATTGGTCCCTCCACGATTCTGACCAGTATACTGGTCTACTGTAGTGTGCCGAACACCCAGGTCAAAGATTACCCTGCCACGTCCTTCGCTGAAGGGCATCTCCCAGAGGATTTCCTGGCCGGCTATATATTGCTCACTGTGCAAAGCTCTGAAAACCTCTTCAAAGCCTTGCAGGCGGGCACGATTACTTTCAATCACATCAAGACACTCCTGCCGTGCAATGGCGTACATCTTTTTAGGAGCCAGATCAGGATCATTGCTGCGACGGATACCATCGGTACGCTGACCATAACCTCCTGCTGCCAAGGCAATACGTGCCCTCAAACCTTTTACAAATGCTTTGTTGATACGCTCGGTAGAACTGGTGGCAGCGGTCTCGTTGGGCCAGGCTACCAGGGTGGCTGCCTCTTCAAGATCGGCAAGCAGTTGCTTGTAAATAACATCGCGGTCGGAGCGGGGCAGATAAATGGTTTGTGCATTTACCGGTTCGAAACGAGCCGGAACATCCCCCCATCCCTTTACGAGGTCATGGTATACAATGGCTCTCAGGGTCAGTACTTCTCCAAGGATCTGGGCCATCACACGGTTGTTCTCAACATTGCCGTAGGTACGTAAGCCGCGAATGGCAATATTGGCGCGCTCAATGCTCTGGTAAAACATTGCCCACGCATTGTTTTCGGTGTTCATTTGTGTGTTGGAAGCACTGGTGTTGTAGTTGGCCAGGCGCGCAGCATCTTCATTGATGTTGCGCAAGGCATTGCGCACTTCGGTATCGGTATTGATGCCGTAAAACACAAGGTACCTGCCACGATACGAGTTGGTTTCTGCAAATGATTGCAGGATGCCTACTCTGGCTCCATCGGCCAGAGTGGGGTCAGAGAAAATAACTGACTCATCGAGAGATGATTTGGAAGGAGCATCCAGGATGTCTTCACAACCGCTCATCACAACGGAAAACAGAGACAGGACAATAAATAGTTGAAATATCTTTTTCATAATAGAGTTGTTTTTTGCATTAGAAATTCAGGTTCATACCAAACACAATTGATCGGCTTCTGGGATATGCAGAGTAGTCTACCCCTGGTGTAAGAGGCGTTCTGCGCCGGGTTGAAACCTCAGGATCGAAACCTGTGTAGTTGGTCCAGATGAACACGTTGTGTCCTGTAACATACAAACGAAGCCCCTGGATATTAACTCTGTTGGTGATTTCCCTGGGAAGGGTATAGCCCAGGGTAAGGGTGTTCAGTCGAAGGAATGAACCATCTTCCACTGCCCAGTCGGTAAATACAAATCTTGGCATGAAAGGCGACCACATGGTAGTATTTTCGTTCATCTGGGCAAGCTCTTCCGGATCGTTGCTGATGGTTCCGTCAGGACGAAGGTTGGTCCATCTTTCGCCACTTTCCATGATAGAAATCATATTGCGGGAGTGGTATTTACTGGTAGAGGTATATTCTACCTTGTTGGCATTGTAAATGTCGTTTCCGTAGCTCCAGTTAAAACCTGCCATCAGATCAAATCCGTAAGCGCGGCCACTCAGTGTGATACCTCCTACATGTTTGGGGTTGGCATCACCAATGATTACGCGATCATCGGCATTTACCACATTGTCGCCTTCGGTAGTGTTAACAAGCTTCATAGAGCCGGGGCGAAGGGTACCTACAACGGGTGAGCTATCAACAACACCTTCCTTCAATACCCACTGACCATTGATAAAGCCTACAAAGTCGTCAACCTCGTAGCGTCCGGCAGACATGTATCCGTACATCTTACCCACAGATTGTCCTGTGGCAATCCAGAATTCGTTGCCGATCTCTGTAGAAGCCCATTCTGATGCAGCATAGAAGTCGTCCATCAAACCCAGCGACAAAATAGTGTTGCGGTTGAAGCCAATGTTTCCGCTTACAGTAAAGCCATATTTGGGTTTATCTACAACAATCCAGTTGAGCATCGCTTCGATACCTTTGTTTTCTGTTTCACCCATGTTGCGGTACTGGTCTCTGTAACCTGAGCCAGCTACCGGGAAAAGGATGAGCAGGTCGCGTGTATTGTTGATATAGCCCTCAAAAGAACCACTCAATCGGCCTCTCAGTGCAGTATAGTCAAGACCCAGGTTGCGGGTGATGGTGGTTTCCCATTTCAGATCGGGGTTGGCCATGATCCTGGTGGGAGCCCAGAAACTGTTGTAGTTGTTGATCCAGGTAGTAGTGTTTACTTCAAGTGTTTGCACCAGCTGTCCGGCGGGTATATTGTTATTGCCCGCAGTACCATAGCTCACGCGAAGCTTGAGGTCTTCGAACCATGCGCGGGTAAATGCCATGAAGCTTTCATCAGAAAAGCGCCATGCAAAAGCAGCTGAGGGGAAATAACCCCACTGATTTCCCTGGGCAAACCTGGAAGAGCCATCAGCTCTGAAGGTGGTGCTTAAAAGGTACCTTCCCTGATAATCGTAGTTGGCACGTGCAAAAAACGAAAGAAGAATATCGTCGGGGAAAAGGAAGTTGTCGATGCTGTTAGCAGTGGCTTGGGCCGAAAGTTTGGATGCATCAACGAAAGAGAATGTGGCAGGGAAGCCATGAACTACGGTTCTGAGTCTCTCCTGTTGTCTGAAAATATACTCCTGACCCAGCAGCAAATTCAGCGAATGAGAGCGGGGAAGCAGGTCCTTGAGGTTGTATGCAAGAGTGTTGGTGTTGCGGAAGGTCTGACGTGCTGTTTTTTCAAAAATAACGGCAGGCATACCCTGATTGGCACCAGATGGAACGTTGCGCGCATAATAGGTGGTTTTTCCGTAGAACCGGTCGTTGAGATAATTAAAATCTTCGAAGCCCAGTTCTGTTTTCAGGCGCATATTGTTCATTACTTCCCAGGTTAAGCTACCATTGAGATTGTAATTGATGCGTCGCTGAAGCCTGTCGTTGTCAGAAAGTGCTACCACCGGATGGTACAGATTGAAATTCTGATCGGTTTCGCCCTCGTCGGTGAGGCCACTTACCGGGAACGGGGGGTAGATTATGGCAAAACGTAAACGGGAGTCTGCAGAAGAAAACTCCTGTTGTTCGTTGGCGCCACCTCCCATAATCTCAGTATTGGCATATCTTACAGAAAAGTCCAGCGTGACACGCTCATTGGGTTTATTGTTCAGGAAAAGGCTCAGGTTATTGCGGCTGAAGCTCGATAGCTGCATAATTGCCTTATCGTCCATGTTGCTGAAGCTGAAAGAGTAAGTGGTTCTTTCTGTGCCTCCGGAAACATTCAGGCTATGGCTGAAAGTATGGCCTGTACGTCCAAAGGTTTGCTGCTGCCAGTCGTTGGGCTGCACATCACGGTAGAGTTCCATGTCCTGGAAATTGCCGAAAATACTTGTGTAGCGCTGAGGCTCGTTGGCTAACAATGAACGTTCGTATTGCCAGCTTACGTAATCGTAAGGAGAGAGTACATCCAGGGTGTTGGCAATTCTTTTGAAGCTGGCATAAGTATCGTAGCGCACCGAGATCCGTCCTTCGCGACCTCTCTTGGTGGTGATGATAATAACACCATTTGCACCCCTCGAACCGTAAATGGCAGTAGAGGAAGCGTCTTTGAGTACATCAATGGATTCGATGTCGGCGGGCGAAATGTCGGAGATAGATTCTACGGGAAATCCATCCACAATGTACAGAGGAGTATTGTCTCCGGTAATAGAACCCCCTCCGCGAACCCTGATCAGTACGTCGGCATCAGGCGATCCTTCTGTGGTAACCACCTGAACACCTGCCAGCTTTCCGGTAAGAGCCTGTTCGATATTGGAAACGGGGATTGCTTGCAGTTCATCGCCACGCACCGAGGCCACCGAACCGGTAATGTCGCGACGTCTTACAGTACCGTAGCCCACCACTACAATCTCCTGTAGGGTGGCTACATCCATACTCATGGCAATATCGATAAGGGTCTGGTTGCCTACCACAACTTCTTCGGTAAGCATACCTGTGAAGGAAAACACCAAAATGGCTCCTTCGCCAACGGTGATCTCGTATCGGCCATTTATATCGGTTGTGGTACCCTGTGTAGTTCCCTTTATCTGAATAGAAACTCCGGGTAAAGTAGAACCATCAATGGCATCGGTAACAGTACCTCGCACGGTTTGAGCCACCAGCTCAAAACTGCTCAGTAGGAAGATCAGGCTGACTGCAACCATAATCTTCAATCGTAATTGTTTTAGTAATGACATATTCATTGAATTTAAGGATGGTTTGTTAGTTGGTAATTATTGAGTTGAGATAAATCTCCAGATTGGTATATTGTGTGTCCAGTGAAAATTCTGAAGCATCATATGGGTTGAAAGGGTCGAGGCCATGTTGCAGCTCCCATTCATCCGGAATGCCATCGCCATCAGAGTCGAGGGGCGCCGGAAGGCTTCTCAAAACCGGCCACCCCCCCACCTGCTGTTGGCTGTCGATAATTCCTCCACGACCGAAAGTATAGGTTTGCGATCTTATCTCACTAACTATACGGGTATCCACTTCATCGCGAAAACGACTTGCCCCTGCCAGCAGCAAGACCTGCTCATAGGCTTGCATGGCATCGGAGTGTACAGAGGGGTTATGGAAAGGAAAAGGTTCATATGCTCTTATGATGTCTTTTTGGTCTGAGGAAACCCCTACATGCTCCCATCCGGCCAGGGTAGTTTGCCCCTGTATGTAAAAAACATTGCCCTTCAGGAAGTATTTCCCGAAAGGCATATAAGGTTCCAGTATTTCTTGCTGAACATTGGGCCTGGTAGCTGGTCCGGGAATGAAAACATTGCCCACAATATTGTACCTGCCATTTTCGCCACCATACATGGCCTTATTGCCCCAGTTGTAAATAATATTGTTGACCAATTCGGTTTTTTCCATTTCAGGAATACGCTGGTAGCGGGTGCCCTGCAGACGGGGGTTGCGGCTGTTGTGATGTGCAAGGATGTTGTTGAGGAAAGATGCATTTTTCCCTCCCCAGATTCCACCATATCCGTGTTCCCCTTTACTATGTACAGAGTTGTTGAGGCTTTCGCTTATGATGCTCCACTGAAGGGTCAGATTTTCATTGTCGTAAAGGGAAACGGTTTCATCGGTAGACCAGCTGAAGCTGCAATGGTCGATAATAATATTGTGGTTGCGCATTCCGGTAATGGCATCGTACTCCTGGCCCGCAATATCTCCGGGGCGAAACCGCACATATCGGATGATGATGTTGCTGGTATTAATTCTGAATTCATGGCCTTTGATGCAGATTCCATCGCCGGGGGCAGTTTGCCCTGCAATGGTAAGGTTGCCATGTTCCACCAGAAGACGGCTTTCCAGTTCAATGGTGCCGGATATCTCAAAGACAATGGTACGGGCTCCCGGGGTTTCAATGGCCTGACGCAAACTTCCGGGGCCACTGTCGTGGAGGTTGGTTACCTTTATCACCTTTCCACCACGTCCGCCACTGGTATATTTTCCACCTCCCTGGGCTCCGGGAAATGCAGGAACCATAGATTGGTCTGTGGTAGCTTCCGGTGCCAGGGTGCTGCCCGAGGCCAGAGGTAGCAGCAACCCCAGACACAGGATCAGTGTCTTCCCAAATGGTACCCTATGTAGCAAACGTGAGCAATTCATCTTTTCCAGACTTTTTACTTTTTCGGGGAGGTTATTGTTTTGCTTCAGCAGCAAAATGATATCCCGAAAAAGCCGCTGTTAATTTTGTGTTAAGAAAACGTTTGCTAAGTAAGTTTTTTTTGGTGGGAAGGATTATTCAAAATTTGCGCTCTTGCAAACACTTTGAATTAATAGTCTAGTTTTGAGAGGAGTACTCGGTGGGTGTCATGTTGTAAAACTTACGAAATGCCCTGGTAAAGGAGTTGGGATGTTCGAAACCGACCATATACGCTACCTCAGAGATGCTGAGTTTTTGCTGACGCAGGATCTGGCCTGCTCTTTTGAGCCGGAATGTATCGATTATCTCTTTTGGAGAAAGGCCTGTGATCTGTTTGATCTTACGGGTAAAATGACAACGGCTCAGGTAAAACTGCTGTGAAAGGCTCTCTACATCAAATTCTGGATCTGAAATGTTTTCTTCCAACAAATCGCGTATCTTGCTCAGCATCTGATCATCCTGAGAAGAAACAGCAATTTCGCCAGGCTGTGTAACCAGATCGCGGATCACTTTTTCGCGTGTGTTGTCGCGGGCCAGTAAAATATTGCTGATACGCAGGCGCAGATATTCCATGTTAAAGGGTTTCTCAATGTAGGCATCGGCACCGGTTTGGTATCCTTCAATCTTGTTTTCGGGTGCCGTACGAGCTGTGAGCAGGATTACAGGAATGTGGTTGGTGGCCAGGTTCTTCTTTAGTTGTATGCACATTTCTGTACCAAACATTTCGGGCATCATTACGTCCGAAATAATAAGGTCTGGCTGGTGCTCCAAGGCTTTTTCAAGACCTGTGCTGCCGTTGTCGGCTTCCAGGATTTCGTACTCATCCTGGAGTATCTCACGAACAAACTTGCGGAGCTCTGCTTCATCTTCCACAATGAGCACGAGGGGTTTTTCTCCCTTTTCCGGAGCACAGGGCTCTGTGGTGGAATCCGTTTTTTCTGCTATTTGCATCTGTTTCCAGTTGCGGTTAAAGTTTTCCACTTCAAACCTGAGGTTGTCAGAAATATACTCCGAAGGGTTGTACGGATGTTGTAAGGATGTTCTGGCTTCACTAACAGGCTCTACATGCACCGGCAAGCGGAACCAGAAAATGGTTCCCTCTTCCGGGGTGCTGTCAACATGGATGCTTCCCTGTAAAAATTCCACCAGATCCTTCACGTAAGAAAGGCCTATGCCTGAGCTATCGTATTTTTTTTGCTGTGCCGGATTGTGGGCCTGGTAAAACCGGTCAAAAATATGTTGCAATGCCTCTGCAGGTATACCTATTCCGGTATCTTTGATCGTAAACACCAACTCTTCCTTCGGAGCCTCAGAGGTGCTGTCTTCATGAATTCGATGATTCATTACCAGGGTAATCTCGCCACCAGGAGGAGTAGATTTAAAGGCATTGGAGAGCAGATTGAAAAGGATCTTTTCAATCTTGTCGTGGTCGAAGGAGATAATCAGGGCATCCTGTGAGCTGGAGAACACGAGGTTGATTTGCTGGTTTTGCGCCTGATTGTTGAAAAGCATTGTTATCTCGCGCGTAAAGCTAATGATATCACCCTGGGTGAGGTGCAGCTCTTGTTTGCCCAGTTCAATTTTTCTAATCTCCAGGATCTGGTTGATCAGGCGAAGTATACGTTTTGAGCTGCGCTGTATTACCTCATAAGCTTTGTTGAGTCTTTCCCGGTTGTTGTCTTCCTTGTTGGAGAGCAGATGCTCAAGGGAACCAAGAATCAGGGTAAGGGGGGTGCGGAATTCATGAGAAATGTTGGTGAAAAATCGTTGCTTGTCGTTGGACAACTTTTCAACGGTTTCAACCATGGTTTCCAGCTGGTCTCGCTGGGCCATGATCTCCTGATTTTTTGCCTCAAGGATGGTGGTTTTCTTCTCCAGTTCCTCCTTCTGTTCAAGGATCTTCTCTTTTTGTTTCTGAATTTTTTCCTGTCTTGTTTCCAGGGTAAGGTTCACCTGGGTTAAAGACTCATTGAGTCTGGAGAGGGTCCGGTTGCGTTGTATTACCCGTGTTTCGTAAATGGCAATAATCACCAGGAATGAGATGACCAAAGCAATAAACCAGGGTTGTTTCCAAATGGGAGGACTTACCACAAAGTTAATTTGATGAGGGGTAAGTTCAATATTGAAATCATGATCGCGCGCTCTGACTTCAAAGGAATATTTGCCGCTCTTGAGTCTGGTAAGCAAAATGCTGGTTTCAGGTGAGAATTCGCTCCAGGGCTCGTTGTTGATCCGCCAGGAATAGACCAGTTCATTGGCAGGTGTATTTTCCCAATAATCGTGGCCTGTCCAGCTGATCAGTGTGTTTCCTGCAGGGTCAACCTTTTCACTATAAACATAAATGGTGGTTTTTGGGGGGTGCTGTTCGGGGCGGTAGCCAATGGTCCAGAATTCGTCTATTGCCTGTGAGGGTGTGATGCTAAAGGGAAATGCCCTTCTCTTCCATTCGCGCAATGCTTTGTTGATCCATACGGTACCATCAGGAGATACACTGATCTCGCCACCCTCACGGGGGAAACGGAAATAGTCCGGAAAGACACCAGAAATCCAGGTTTGACCATCAAATCGAGCAATATCCTTATCGGTGATTACCCAAACGTTGTTGGGTGATTTTTCAAATATACTGATGATGGTATTGCTGGGAAGGCCCTGGTTTTTGCTGAACTGAGTCCATTGTTGGCCATCAAATCGATACAAGCCATAGTACCTGGATCCCACCCACAGGTTTTGCCTGCTGTGCACAATATCCACAAATTCGTTGAGTTGCTCGATCCCTTCCATGGGCCTCCATCGTTCACCTACCAGCCGGAGCAGATTGGTGCCTCCTGCCCACAGGGTGCCATCGGGCGATTGCCCAATGCCATACACGTTGTGTTGCGCAATGCCATCTGCCTGGGTATGATGTCGCCACTGGAGTTGCTCCGAGTCAGGGTTTTTCAGTTGTAGTATTCCAGAGACTTGCCCCAGGGCATCCTGGCGGTCTACACTGGCACCAAACCAAAGACTTCCCTGACGGTCCTGAAATACCGACCTGGGGTCGATGCCCCAGGATAGAGCAGGGTGGGTCTGCTGCTGCCAACGGTGCCCCTCCAGATAGGCAGTAGCTGCAATACTTTGATGGCTTCCTGCCGCCCAAACCCGGCCTTCCCTGGTCATGACCAGCCTTACCGGAGAATCCATAAGCCCATGCCGCGTATCGTAAGCAAACCATTGTCCATTGCGATGATAAACAACCTGACCAGAAGAACTGATAAACCACTGTGTATGATCCGGGGCTGTAAGCTGATAGTTGAGGCCTTTGTATGTGATCCAGTTCTGGAAATGGTAGTTGAGCCTGAAAACGTCTCCCTGCAAACCGGCAATCCAGATCTGGCCCCCTGGGGCATTATGGAAAATAATACGAGAGGAGGGAATAGGCAATGCCGGAGCCGAAAATACTTTCCACTGGTTTCGCTTGAATACGAAAATCTTTCCCAATCCTCCAATCCAGATAGAGCCATCGGGTGCCTCCATGATGTGGGTATGAAGCTCATCGCCCCCAAAAAGATCGCTCAGCTTCAAAGGAATCCATTGGCCATTGCTTTTTCTGAGTATTCCGCTTTTGTAAAAACCATTGATGAGCCATTTGTCTCCCTGGGAGGTTCTGAACAATTGGTTGCGGTTGGCAAGCTTTTGGCCTCCCAGTTCATCTTTTACCTGAAACGACTTCAGAATATGGTTGAGGGTGTCAGCAGGATTGAATTTAAATAAACGCCCATCGTTGTTGCGAGAGAGAAATACCCAAAGCTCATCGGGGCTATTGGCAAAAATCTGATCTACCCTCCCAAAGTTGCGCTGAAAAAGAATTTCATCAGGAAGGATGATCATGCGGGCTTCGGGATGAATCTGCCGGAAACGCTGGGTTCGTGCCAAAACAGTGTATACCAGTGTTTGTTCGGGAAGTATTTGTACCCATCCATCCTGAACACCCGCCATAATACTTCCATCGGGCAGCTGGGCAATGCAACTTACTGCAATGTCAATGGTGTCAGATTGGGGGAATACCTTAACCCACATTTCATCCCGGTATTGCAATAAACCGGCATCGCTGCCTGCATAGAGGTCGCCTTCCGAGGAAAGAAACAGTACGTTTACAGGTTGACGCAAAAAGGGTTGTTGGTCATAAAATGTCCAGTCGTAGCCATCGTACTTTATCAGCCCGTTGTTGAGGCCAAACCACATGTGTCCGTGTGCATCGTGGGTCATGCTCCGCACCCCCTTGGCAGAGAGTACTTCAATGGGGTGCCATCTCCAAATCTCGGTAAGTGGCTCACCCACCTGAGGAAGGTAGGGTTGGGGAGCTTGCGCTTTTACATGGGAGTTTGGGCCAGGAAATAACAAGGCAACCACCAGGCTTGCAGCAATAAAAACAGGATGAAGATTGAACCGGAATCTGGCCATGCGTAAACCGGATTGATATACTCAAATATACTTTTTTTCTTTTATCTCAGCCTGTTAGAACCCAAAAAAAGCAGGCAACCAAAGGCTGATCTGGGGAAGGTAAGTAATGACGAGCAATACAATAATCATGGCCACGAAAAATGGTAGTAAAGGACGGATTACTTTCTCAATACCAATTTTAGCTACACTGCAACCGATGAAAAGTACCGAACCCACTGGCGGTGTGCATAAACCTACGCTAAGATTTACCACCATTATAATTCCAAAATGGATAGGATCCATGCCCATGTCTACTACCACAGGCAGGAAGATGGGGGTGAAGATCAGTACGGCGGGTGTCATGTCCATAAATACACCCACAAAGAGCAGAATCATATTGATGATCAGCAGGATGATGATGGGGTTTGTACTTACAGACAGTAAACCCTCGCTCACACTTTGTGGGATATTGGCATAAGACATTACCCACGAAAGACCCATGGAAGTGCCTACCAGGAAAAGTACAATGGAAGTGATTCCTACAGTGCGCAGCAGAATGGCCGGAAGATCTTTAAAGCTGATCTGCCGGTAAATCATAGAGAGCACCAGTGTATACAATACGGCTATGGCCGAAGCTTCAGTAGCAGTGAAATATCCCGCAATAATACCCCCAATTACAATCACAAGGAGGAATAAGCTGGGCAGAGCATCCAGGAAGCGTACCAGAGCAGTTTTTATGCCTACAGTTTCTCCCACCGGATAGTTTTTGCGGTAGGCTATGGCTGCGGCAACGGCCATCAACACCAAACCCGTAAGTATTCCGGGAATATACCCTGCAAGGAAAAGTGCAGCAATGGAAACACCTCCACTGGCAAGACTGTATACAATAAGAATATTGCTGGGCGGAATGACCAGCCCGGTGGTTGCCGAAGTAATGTTGACAGCGGCAGCAAAGGCTGGGTCGTAGCCCTCTTCTTTCATTTTTGGGGTCATAAAACTGCCGATGGCCGATGCTGATGCTGATGCCGATCCGCTGATGGCGCCAAACAGCATATTGGCTATGATGTTTACAAATGCCAGGCCTCCAGGCAAACGCCCTACCAGTACCTTGGCAAAATCAATCAATCGTATGGCAATGCCCCCTTGGTTCATTAGCTGCCCTGCCAGAATAAAAAAGGGTATGGCAAGCAGGGCAAAACTGTCGAGGGCTGTGGCCATGCGTTGCGCAAATGTGGTAAATGCCGGTAAGGGCATAATGCTGATAAGAAGGGTGATTGTGCCCGAAATGCCAATGCTGTAAGCAATGGGTACACCCAGAACCAGCAAAACAATAAACGACAAGACCAGTATTATAATCTCAATGTATTCCATGGGTGATGGCTTTTAGTGCTGTGATGAAGTGGTTGTGTTTGGCGTACGAGACCAGGCCACTACAATATCAGTTGCTGCATAATAAACTATAAACAAACCGCTTAAAGGCAATACAGTATACACATATGCAATAGGTATTTGCAGGGCAGAGGAAATCTGGTTCAGGTAGAAAGTTATGTAAACCAGGTTAGAGCCCCCAATCACCAGCACAATGAAGGCAAAAAGGATGATCAGTGTATTGATAAGGGTGTCGAGACGTCTTTTCTGGGGAGGGCTCATTTTTCTTGAAATAAGATCGATGGCCAGGTGTTGTTTTTGGCCTGTGGCATAGGCTGCTCCCAGTAATCCAACCCAAATAAGAAGAAACCCAGCCAACTCATCTGTAAATGAACTGGGGTTGCCCAGCAAAAAGCGGCTGGCTACCTGCCACAATACATTCAGCACCAAAATAGCCATGAAGATTGTGACCATCCAGCCCAATAAATGATCAATGAAGTTGCGATGTTTCATAAGTATTTTTCCTTTCATACAATTAAATCTTATTGCAAAGCCCTGATGCGGTTAATGAGATCATACAATCGATCATCTTGTTTGTATGCCTCATAGAGCCCCTGCACACGTTCAATAAAGGGAGCTTTGTCAGGATAGATAATGGTTACCCCTGCCTCCTCAATCATCTGCAGCGAGTGTCTTTCGGATTCGATCCAAAGTTCTCTCTGATAAATTGCAGATTCGTCGGCTGCTTCCTGCAACCATTGCTGCTCCTGCGGAGTGAGGTTGTTCCAGATTTTTGTACTGATCAGCAATACATCAGGGATGGTAGAGTGTTCATTGAGCGAGTAGTAGTTGCATACTTCGTAATGATGAGAGAGGTAGAAGCTGGGGGGGTTATTTTCGGCACCATCTACCACACCCCCCTGGAGGGCGGTATACAGTTCGCCCCAGCTGATAGGGGTAGGGGATCCGCCAAAGGCCCGGATCATATTAACAGCAGAAGGACTTTGCATCACTCTGATCTTTAGTCCTCGCAAATCATCGGGGTGTTCAATGGGGCGGTCCTTGGTGTAGAAGCTACGGCTGCCGGCATCGTAGAACGCAAGTCCACGCAACCAGAATTTCTCACCATCTTCAAGGATTTCTCTTCCCACATCACCATCGAGCACGCGCTGGGTGTGCTCACGGTCAATAAATATATAGGGCAGTCCAAAGATGCGATAGGAGGGGGCAAAGCCTTCCATAATGGCGGCAGAAACTTTGGTGATGGCCAGACTGCCGATTTGCAGCATTTCCACATTCTCCCGTTCGGAGCCCAGTTGTCCGCTTGGATAAATGTCGATACGCATGTGCCCATCAGACTTTTCGTAAACTTTTTCGGCCATATAAACCATGCCCTGATGCACCGAATGGCTGGGATCGAGCCCATGGGCCAGTTTTAGGACGGTTACATGGTCCTGTTCACCACATGAGCTTAGCAACAAGGCTATAATTATCATCGGGCTCAGCAACAGTCGAATTCTTTGTAGAGTCAGCATTTTCAAATGTTTTTTTGCCTCCTTTGGCCGTTTTAGTCTTCAATGGATACCGTTCTTGCCAAAGAGCTTGCAGACGGCCATTATTTTTTCTTGCGGATATTTTTAAGCATGATGGAGATATGCTTGGCCCGATCGGCCAGCAGATCGAAGTTGCGCTCCTGGATGATTTCATTGCTGATGAGTTGTGAGCCCATACCTACGCAGGTTACTCCGGCCTTAAACCATTCTTTAAGGTTCTTTTCATCGGGTGTTACGCCTCCTGTAGGCATAATGCTGCTCCAGGGCATGGGGCCCTTTACGGCTTTTACAAACTCGGGTCCACCCACCTGGCTGCCAGGAAATATTTTTACGATTTCAGCACCCAACTCTTCGGCCCGCGATATCTCGCTTACTGAACCACAGCCGGGCGACCATAAGATCTTACGGCGGTTACACACAATGGCCATGTCTTCTTTCAAGGCCGGAGAGACAATAAAATTGCTACCCAGCTGGATGTAAAGCGATGCCGTGCCTGCATCCATTACAGAACCCGTACCCAGGATGACCTCGGGCAGTTCACGGCTCACACGTTTGTTGAGTTCTGCAAATACCTCATGGGCATAATCACCCCGGTTGGTAAATTCAAAAACCCGGAGTTTTCCATAGTTGCAGGCTTTGATTACTTCAAAGCAGATTTCCGGGTCGGGATGGTAAAAAACCGGGATAACCCCACATTCTGCCATTGCCTGGGCTGTTTGTATTCTTGTATACCGTGCCATATTTTTTTTGAAATTAAGTGCAAACGATTGCACAAAAATAATTATCTTTGGCGAAATTTGACAAATTTGCACGGAAAAATTTTTCATCCACACAGGAAATGACTTTAAGTGATGTAAAATCAGGTTGTTGATTGTGTGTAAAAAAGACAACAAACCTTTTGGAAACAATCTACTGCAATACATTCTCATTAAAAAAGTGATGGCAGGAAAAAAGAAATACACCATTCAGGACATAGCCAAAGAACTCAATACCACCTCATCCACGGTATCGCGTGCCTTGCAGAACAATCCCAGGATCAGTGCAAAAATGCGTAAGGCCGTACAGGAATTGGCAGCCTTACACAATTACCAACCCGATTTCCGTGCATCGAGTCTGCGCAAGGGCTCAGGAAGGACCATTGGGGTACTGGTGCCCAAAATCGATCGACACTTTTTTTCCACCGTATTGAGTGGTATTGAGGAAGTTGCAGCAGAAAGTCATTATCATGTACTCATTTGCCAATCCTTTGAATCCTACGAAAAGGAAACCGAATTGGTGCGCAATCTGATGTTTGGCAAGGCGGACGGGCTGATCGCTTCTATTTCCATCGAAACCACACAGGCGCCCCATTTCGAGCAATTGATCGCCAAAGGATTACCCCTGGTTTTTTTCGACCGTGTCTGGGAACCGCTTAATGCCAGCAAGGTTGTGATCGACGATTACGCCGGGGCCTGCATGGCCATGGAGCATCTGATTGCCAGGGGTTGCAAACGCATTGCACACCTGGCAGGTCCTCAACATATTAATGTGTATCGGAACCGTACTAAAGGGTTTTATGACACCATGAAAAAGCATCAATTGGAAGTGGATAAAAAACTGGTTTTCCCCAATGTCATCACACGGGATACCGGTAGGCAGGCTATGTTGCAGATCCTCAAACAGGAACATTTGCCCGACGCTATCTTTTCTTCAGGCGATTATTCGGCTTTGGGTGCTATCCTTTGCGCCCGCGAGGCCGGTGTGCGTATTCCTGAGGATATCGCCGTAACAGGTTTTGCCAATGAACCCTGGGATTCTTTTGTCGATCCGCCACTTACCTCCATAGACCAGCATGCCTTTGAAATCGGGAAACAGGCTGCCACCTTGCTTATTCAGCAGATAGAAAGCAATAAGTCTGCTTTTGTTCCCCGTACCCTCACCCTGACTCCGGAACTGATCATCCGCAAGTCATCCTTGAAATAAAATCCATTACGCTGCAAACCCTGTTTACGGGTTTTGCTATGTAGATATGTGCAATCGATTGTATTAATTTTTTAAACATCTCAACCTATGCAATACTCTATCAGATACGCCAGCCATCCGCGCGACTTTAAAACCTACGATACGGCCAGGATCCGGGAAGAGTTCCTGGTTAGCGAGCTGTTCGTGGAAAACGAAATCAGCCTGGTATACTCCATGTACGACCGCTACATTGTAGGGGGTGCAAAACCCGTAAACCAGTCTCTTAAGCTGGAAACCATAGACCCCATCAAAGCCGATTACTTCCTGCATCGCCGGGAAATGGGCATTATCAATGTGGGCGGAACCGGCAAAGTGACCATCGACGGGAAAGTGTATGAAATGAAAAACAAAGAGGCACTCTATATCGGCATGGGCGACAAGGAAGTGGTTTTTGAAAGTCTTCAGTCCAGCCAGCCAGCCTTGTTTTATATCAACAGTGCCCCGGCCCACCGTGCCTGCCCCGATAAGCTGGTTACCCTGGCCGATGCTGAAAGTGTGGAAATGGGGGCGCTGGAAACTTCCAATGCACGCACCATCAACAAACTGCTCATCAACGGGGTGGTAGAAACCTGCCAGCTGCAAATGGGGATGACCATCCTGAAGCCCGGCAGTGTTTGGAATACCATGCCTCCGCATGTACACTCACGCCGCATGGAAGCCTACTTCTATTTTGAAGTGCCCGAAAACCAGGCAATATGCCATTTTATGGGACAGCCCGACGAAACCCGCCCTATCTGGATGAAAAATCATGAAGCGGTTTTGTCTCCCTCCTGGTCCATTCACGCTGCCGCAGGTACTTCCAACTACATCTTTATCTGGGGTATGGCAGGCGAGAACCTCGACTATGGCGATATGGACATTGCCAGAATCAGCGACATTAAATAGTACATCATTCGAAAAACGACAAAACATCTTGCTTATATGTCATTGCAATTATTTGATTTAACCGGAAAAACAGCCCTGCTCACCGGGGCTACCCATGGCCTGGGTATGGCGATGGCCAAAGGACTGGCCGCTGCCGGGGCCCGCATCATCATCAACGACCGCAACGCTGAGCGTGCCGAAGCTGCTGTTCAGGAATACCGTGCCGCAGGGGTGGATGCCTATGGCTACGTGTTTGACGTAACCGATGAAGCCGCCGTTTCCGAACAACTCGAAAGGATGGAAAAGGAGGTAGGTCCTCTGGATATCCTGGTGAACAATGCCGGGATTATTAAAAGAATTCCCATGCTCGAAATGGAGGCCAAAGATTTCAGAGAGGTAATTGATATCGACCTGGTGGGCCCGTTTATCGTAGGGAAGAAATTTGCTTCGCTGGTGGTAAAACGCAAAACTCAGGGTAAGATTATCAACATCTGCTCCATGATGAGCGAGCTGGGACGCAATTCTGTAGCCGCCTATGCTGCGGCAAAGGGTGGGCTTAAGATGCTTACCCGCAGTATGGCCACCGAATGGGCCAAATACAACATACAGTCCAATGGCATCGGGCCCGGTTATTTTGCCACATCGCAAACCGAACCCATTCGGGTTGATGGGCATCCCTTTAATGAATTCATCATCCACCGCACCCCGCAAGGCCGCTGGGGCGAACCCGACGAACTGCAGGGTGCCGCCATATTCCTGGCTTCTGCCGCCTCCGATTTTGTAAACGGCCACGTGCTTTATGTGGATGGGGGTATCCTGGCAACCATCGGCAAACCTCATGATGAGATTTGATGTTTAACTTATTAAAATCCAACGCTATGAATAAATCCGGATACTACCTGGTACTGTGTGCTTTTCTGCTGCTTTCACTATCGTGCAGCAGACCAGAGGCATTGATTGTACTTTCCAATCCTACATCCTGGGATCGTGTAGACGAGCCAGTAGTCATCACCAGAGCAGAACTGGAGAAGCAAATGGGTAAAATATCCAATGGGTTTGTTCCCATGCTGACCTCTGAAGGTGGAATGGTTATCCCCACACAAGTGGATGACCTTAACGGCGATGGCATCTGGGATGAACTGTTTCTGCTGGCAAATGTGCCAGCTCAATCCAGGATAGCGCTTACTGTTACCTTGGTAAATCCCGGTCAGCTACCCGTTTTTACCCAAAGAAGTCAGGCCTGGCTGGCAAGTCCGCAGGAGGATGGCTCCTATCAGGAGGTGAAAACGGTGCAACGTCCTGCCATTACACGTCAAAACCACGGACAGACCAAGCGTTATTTTCAGTTTGAAGGCCCCGGTTGGGAAAACGACCGTTTGGGTTTTCGCAACTACTTCGATGAGCGAAACGGAATGGATATTTTCGGGAAAACCACCGAAACCATGGTGCTGCAAAAGGTGGGGATCAACGAAGATTACCATAAGCTGCAATCCTGGGGAATGGATATCCTGAAAGTAGGGGCCTCACTGGGTGCCGGCTCCATTGCCCTGGAGGTGGATGGCCAACTGCACAGGGTAGCCCCCGGATCGGAAGGTTATTATGAACTGGTGACCAACGGTCCTTTGCGCTCCATCATCCGCCTGGGTTTCGACAACTGGCAGGTGGAAGGCAATACCTTCCATGTGCTGCATGAAATCACCATCTATGGCGGTGCACGGTACTACCTGAGCACAATAAAAGTGGAAGGCATGACTGACAATAGCAGCATTGTTACCGGAATTGTAAGCCTGGACCTGGAAGATAAACACGCCAGCTTTACCGATTATGAAAATGGAATTGTGTCCTTGTCAACCCACGGTCGCCAGGCTATCGAAGGTGAATACCTCGGAATGGCTGTAATGCTTCATAAGGCAGATTATTCGGATTATACCTACCTGGATGCCAATGCTCCCGAAATCAATCACACCTTTGCTGTGAAGATGAAAGCCGGACAAACGCCGGTAAGCTATAAATACTACTCCGCTTGGGAACTGTCTGACGAGCGCTTTGCATCAGCAGAATCATTTACCCAACTGTTGAAAAACGATGCACTCATCATGGGAAGCCCCATCCAGGTGGAAATCAAATAGTTTTACAATGAAGAAGATACGATTGTTTTGGGTTTTGTTTGCGGTACTTACAATGGTATCCTGCCAGGAACCCCGTGTAGCCACCCTTTGGATGATTGGTGACTCGACCATGGCCGATTATGCCAACTATGGCGAAGATTACATGCGCCAGCGCTACCCCATGACCGGCTGGGGACAGGCATTGCCTGCTTTCCTGGTGACCGATAGTCTGGCTGCCATACCTGTTTTTCAGGTGGATAGCATCCGCCTGGAGAACAAGGCCCGGGGAGGACGCAGTTCACGATCTTTCTTTGAGGAAGGGCGCTGGAGAGAGGTTTTTGACCAGCTCAAACCCGGCGATTTTGTCATCATCCAGTTCGGTCACAACGATGCTTCGGTAAGCAAGGGCGAACGTTACGTAAGTTTGCCGGGCTACAAGGAGTTTCTGCGACTGTATGTCAGCCAGACCCGGCAGAAAGGTGCAACGCCCATCCTCATCACTTCGGTATGCCGAAATTACCCCTGGGAGGATGGTGTGCTGGGAAATTCGCACGGCGACTACCCCCAGGCCATGCGCGAAGTAGCAGAAGAAATGGATGTATTCCTCATTGACCTTACGGAAATTTCCGCAGCCTATTTTACCAGCATGACCCGTGAGTATGTCACCCAGCACTACTTCATGAACCTTCCCGCCGGAACATTTGAAGCCTATCCTGAAGGACTGACCGACAATACCCACTTTCAACCTGAAGGCGCCCGCGAAGTGGCCCGGTTGGTTTTTGAAGGATTGAAAAATTTGTAGTAACTGAAGTAAGGTTTAAGCAAGGGTAGTGTCGGTTTTGAATGGTTCAGGGTTACCTGCCAGGATCCCAATCTTTAAATAGTGTAAGTTCAGAAAGCACCATTTGCTTCGTTACGCTCGACGCAAAAATGCTCAGTTACGAAAAGTAAACTCCGCTTTTAGCATCTTCGCAGGCCTCGCAGCTGATACTTTCTGACCCAACACAAGATTGCTAAACTATTTGCAGGACAATAAAGACACATCTGGTTCTCCCTAAATGTTAGTTTCCAGACGAGAACTTAATACTACTGATTATGAAAAAGATTATTCCTCTGCTGCTTCTACTTCTGGTGTTTTCACAAACCCTGAAATCCCAATCCCTTGAAAAACAGCTCGCCGGGCATATCCACCTGGTGCTGGCACAAGATGGTTCGGGTGATGTGCAAACCATGCAGGAGGCCATTGACCGCGTGCCGGAGAACAATGCGGAGCGTTTCGTCATTTTTATCCGTCCGGGCATTTATAGGGAAAAAATCGTTGTGCCCGCCAGCAAACCTCATATTACCCTCATCGGTGAAGACGCCGAAAAGGTAGTGTTGACCTGGGATGATTTCTCAGGACGGGTGGTGGGCCACGATACCATCACCACCAACACATCGTACAGCTTTGCTGTGGAAGCGGATGATTTCACCGCCATGAACCTGACCTTTGAAAATTCGGCCGGCCCCGTTGGGCAAGCCGTTGCTTTGCGCACCAATGGCGACCGGCAGTTTTTCTATCGTGTGCGCCTCATCGGCCACCAGGATACCTACTACACCTGGGGCAATATCCGCAACTACCTGTTGCAATGCTACATTGAGGGTACTACCGATTACATTTTTGGACGCTCTACGGTGGTGTTTGAGAACTGTCACCTGCACAGTCTGCGAACCGGTTCCTACATTACTGCGGCTTCAACCGAAGAATTCGCAAAATTCGGCTATGTATTCTTCAACTCCCGCTTCACGGCAGCACCCGATATTCGCAATGTAGCCCTGGGCCGACCCTGGCGCCCCTTTGCCAAAACGGTTATCATCAATTCTTTTCTGGATGATTTTGTGCGTCCCGAAGGCTGGTCCATCTGGCGGGGGCGCGAAACCAACCACCTCAACGCCTTCTATGCAGAACATGGCAATTACGGCCCCGGAGCCGGTACTGAGCAACGAATTGACTGGTCGCACCAGTTGACATTTGAACAAGTGCAACAGTACACCCTGGAGAATATTTTTGCCCAAAGCACCAATCCTGAGCATTTTAAAGGCGATTGGCTGCCCGAACCGCAAAACGACCCCATATACCAAATCATTGCCCAATACTATGAGGCATTGGAGTGGGAGTAAAAAAAGTGTGATTATCCCTATTCTTACCACAATGCCATTGGCTAAAGATAAAATGCTTTGTCAGCTTTATTTTTGCCCGGATGGTTATATATGCGAACGGCCTTGCAGATTTTTCGGTAACAAAACAAGGAACGAAGCGGTTAAAAAGATTTGCAGACCCGCACTGCACTATATTTTGGTTCAAGGCATTCTATTTTTTGCGGGGCCTTAAATCTTTCAGCGAAGAGACCGCAGTTTTGTCGAAAAAGCTGCGAAGCCTTGATTTTTTGCAACTTTTTCATCAAGGAAAAAGTTGAAGAAAGAAAAAACCTCTCAAATGCAGTTCTTTGTAATTGTGAAATTGACATAAAGATAATTATAGACAGAATTTCTGATAACGAAAAAACACCCTCAGTCTGATAAAAGCTGAGGGTGTTTTTTTGTAAAAGGGATTTTCACTAACTTCACTACAACCAAACTGAAAGCGGATTCCCCCCAACCTTTATCCTCATGACAGATAGCGACCATGCTGCAGAACTCTCCGAACCTGAGCACCATCAACTCCTGAAAACCCTTCAGGCCCGGTTTGAAAAAAACATGCACCGCCACAAAGACCTTGTGTGGGAAGAGGTGCTGAACCGGTTACAAGCCCATCCCGGAACGCTGGTATCGTTGCAAAAAATGGAAGAAACCGGTGGCGAACCCGATGTGGTGGGCCAGGATGACAACACAGGCGAACTCATTTTTTTTGATTGTGCAAAAGAAAGTCCCAAAGGCCGTCGAAGCTTTTGTTACGACCAGGAAGGACTGCTGTCACGCAAAGATTATCCTCCGGCCAACAGCGCCATCGAAATGGCCAGAGAGATGGGCATTGAGCTCCTGACCGAAGAACAGTATCGTTATCTGCAGCAATTAGGCCCCTTCGATACCAAAACATCCAGCTGGCTTACTACTCCCCCCGATATTCGTGAAAAGGGCGGTGCCCTCTTTGGCGACTACCGCTACGGACAGGTTTTCGTCTATCACAACGGAGCCCAGTCGTATTATGCTGTCCGGGGTTTCCGGGGGGTGTTGAAAGTATAAACGAAATAACTTTGGTTATTTTGCATGATAACCTGTCTAATCAATTAAACATATGAAAACGTTGCTTGCATTTTTGCTGGTGCTGATTATCACCATTCCCAACGCTCAAACCCAGCTTCCCGTCTTCCTGCAGGGCACCTGGAAAATAGAAAACCGGGAGGTTTACGAACACTGGGATGTCCTTAACGAACATTCCATGAAAGGGTTTGCATACAAAATGGACAACGGTCAGATGCTCATTACCGAGTACCTTGACCTTTCGCAAACCCACAATGAAATTACCTATACCGCCACGGTACTCACCCAGAACCAGGGCCGGAGCATTCCCTTTCAACTGACCCGCTCGGGTGCGGCATGGGTGTTTGAAAACCCCAGTCACGACTTTCCCAAAAAAATTACCTATACACTACGCTCTGAAAACACACTATTCGTTGAAGTTTCAGGAAGGGGTGAAAGGGGATTTTCATATACCATGAACCGGGTACTACCGGAAGTTGCCAAAGGAGACACCACCCTTGCCAACCCTCTGTATGACGCCGTCCTGGCTGAAAGGCTGGGAGCCGACAACTACGGGATGAAGGGCTATATGCTGGTGATACTGAAAACCGGTCCCAACACCACCACCGATACCCAGTTCATCAACCGGAGTTTCAGAGGACACCTGGACAACATCAACCGGCTGGCAGAAGAGGGCAAGCTGGTAGTGGCCGGACCCCTTGGCCGCAATGATAAAACCTACCGGGGCATTTTTATCCTGAACGCTTCAACCCTGGAAGAGGCGAAGCAGTTGCTGCAAACCGACCCGGCCGTGGCCGAAGGTTTGCTCGAAGCGGAAATCTACAACTGGTATGGCTCGGCTGCGTTGCCCATGTACCTGGACTACTCCGATAAAATATGGAAAGAAAAACCTTAAATCCAACACATCATGGCAGAATTAAAAACCAAACAAACCAACGAAGACGTTTTAGCCTTCATCAACTCCTTTGCAGATACAGAGCAAAAGCGCCAGGATAGCTATGAACTGTTAAAGCTGATGCAGGATTTTACAGGCAGTGAGCCCAAAATGTGGGGTGCATCCATTATCGGTTTCGGAACATACCACTACAAATCAGAGCGTAGTCGCCAGGAAGGTGACTGGCCGCTGATTGGTTTCTCCCCGCGCAAAGCAGCCATTTCGCTCTATGTTTACACTGGCATGCCCGAACATGAATACCTGCTCAATGACCTGGGCAAATTCAAAATGGGGAAAGCCTGCATTTATGTGAAGAAGCTTTCCGATATCAACCAGGAAGCCCTCAAAAAGCTGATGGGAGCTACCATTGAGTTTCTGCAATCCAAATATGGCAAATCATGATTACTACAGGAATAACTATCAAAGACAAAGCCTCAAAAGTTTGGCAGGCGCTGACTGTCAAAAGTCAAATGAAAGAATGGTATTTCGACATTCCTGACTTTGAACTGAGCGTGGGGGCAACCTTTAATTTCTATGAGCCCGGCGATGCCCGGGAGTTTCATCACCGGTGCACCATCAGGGAAATCATCCCGGAAAAGAAATTTTCCCATACCTGGACCCATCCCAGCCATAGCAAAGGCGAGAGTGTGGTAACCTGGCTGCTGGAAGAAGAAAACGGAGCCACACACGTTACCTTGCAACATGAGTGCATCGAAAACTTTGCTGATGGGGGTGCTGCTTTTGCTCCTGAAAACTACCAGATGGGCTGGGAAGGCTTTATGGCTATCCTTAAAAACTATGTCTACGGTATCCGCAAGCATACCTACCAGGTAGAAATCAATGCCTCGGCAAAGAAGGTCTGGGAAGTGCTGTTCAATGATGATACTTACCGCCAGTGGACGAATGTTTTCAGTGAAGGCTCTTATTACACAGGCGAACTGAAGCAGGGAGGACGCATACATTTTCTCACACCCGAAGGGAGCGGGATGTATGCCGATGTTATTGTCTTTACACCCTATACTAACCTGATGTTTCAACATATTGGCGAAGTGGCCGGCTTTGTGGAAAAACCCATGGATGAAGCCACTGAGAAATGGACCGGGGCCATTGAAAACTACATCCTTAAGGAGAAAGGCCCGGTTACCTCCCTTCTGGTGGAAATAGATATTGCTCCCGAAAGTATGGAGTACTTTAATGATACTTTTCCCAGGGGCCTTGAAAAGGTCAGAGAATTATCTGAAATCAAATAAACCCTTAAATATAAACACACATGGCAACAGCAAGCATTTATCTTAATTTCAACGGCACCTGTGAGGCCGCTTTTAATTTCTACAAATCTGTATTCGGTGGTGAATTTGGCTATTTCTCCCGTTTTGGTGAGATGGCCGAGACAGGGGGCTTCAAAGTGTCGGATGCCTATAAAAACCAGGTCATGCACGTTTCGCTGGAAATCGGCAGCACGGTACTGATGGGCAGCGATTGCGGCGAAGAACAAGCCCCTCATTTTGTGCAGGGCAATAACTTTTCGGTGTCGGTAACTGTCGACAGCAAAGCAGAAGCAGACAAAATCTTCAATGCCCTGGCAGCCGGTGGGGCTATCACCATGCCCCTGGCATCCATGTTTTGGGGAGATTATTTTGGCATGCTTACCGACAAATTCGGGGTGAACTGGATGGTGGC
Source organism: Bacteroidales bacterium (assembly GCA_046291875.1). GTDB lineage: Bacteria > Bacteroidota > Bacteroidia > Bacteroidales > UBA7960 > SKVR01. The sequence continues at coordinate 104,683 of JBKBSF010000016.1, forward strand.
TTTTCCCGAACAGGAACAGGCTTAATTGATTAGGTTTCATTTACAGACAATCCTGGAGCACAATACGGGATTGTCTGTAGCTTTTCCGTTTGATATCAGAATTTAACCCCATGCTCTATTCCAGAACCATTGAAACCCCCATTGGAGAAATGCTTGCCTGTGCTGCAGAGGACGGAATTTGCCTGCTTATGTTTACCGATAGCCCCGATTTGAACAGCGAGCTGGGAAAACTGCAGGAGGCCTGTCAAAGCACACTACAGGAACAGACCCATGCCCATCTGGATTTGCTGGAAACTCAGCTGAAGGCCTATTTCGAGGGTGCCGGACAAACCTTCAGCGTTCCACTGTGTCCTGCGGGCACCGACTTTCAGCAGAAGGTCTGGAGCCAGTTGCAGCGTATCGGCTACGGCAGGACCATCAGCTACAAAGAACAGGCGCAGGCCCTGGGCGACCTGAAGGCCTTGCGCGCGGTGGCCAGTGCCAATGGTGCCAACAAAATCCCTATCATCATACCCTGCCACAGAGTGGTAGGTGCAAAGGGCAGTCTTACAGGCTACAGCGGCGGGCTGTGGCGTAAAAGGTTTCTGCTTGATTTGGAAAGCGCCCAGCACAAAATGGAGTTCATTTAAATTTACAGTTTTAAAAGAAATCATTTATGACCGATTACAACAGCCAGTGACAGGAAGAGCTGGCCATCCTGAAGTCCATCATTCAAAAAACCGGGCTGGAAATGGCCATCAAGTGGGGCGCTGAAGTATATACACACAAGGGAAAAAACGTGGTAAGCTACTACGGTTTCAAAAACTATTTTGCCCTTTGGTTTTACAATGGTGTTTTTCTGGAGGATAGGCATAACGTCTTGGTCAATGCCCAGGACAACAAAACCAAGGCTTTACGGCAGTGGCGCTTTGCGTCCAGGGAGGAGATAGATGAAGCATTGCTCCTGGAAT
>JBKBSF010000017.1:0-101528 GCA_046291875.1 Bacteroidales bacterium
CTTGGTAGTAGTAGCCAGTGGCTTCCTCAACCCCGCCAACAACAGCAACGGTGCTGCCTTTGGTTTGTGGGCTGCTAAAGCCGCCGGTGGTGCATTGGTTGAACTGCCCAATGTTACCAGCGTAAGCGATATGGTTATTGACGGAAACTTCCTGATGTATCCCAACCCCACTTCTGGCGATGTAAATCTGCAGAGTGCGCATATGATACGTGAGGTGAAAGTGATCGACATTACCGGTCGCACCGTTTATGCCAATAGCGTTGAAGCCAACGACTACAGGATCAATACCCGCGGATTTAACAGTGGAATTTATTTCGTTCAGATCGTAACCAGCGAAGGTACCATCGTTACCAAGCTGCAGGTTAAGAAATAATATTCCTGTTAACTGTATTTTTTAAGATTGAAAGGAGGCAGTTGCCACATGGCAACTGCCTCCTTTTTTCGTTATCGATTATACTATTTCATTTTGCAAAAGTATTTTGTCATGCAATATTCTGCTGAAAACTTGTGTATGAGTTTGATGTAGTCGCATACCATCAATTGTAAGACGTTGTAGAAGCAAAGATAGCTCGGTGGAAAATTCCGTTGACAGGCATAAGAATACAAGGCGGTTTCTTTATCTTTGCACCCAAAATTACAGACCTAATCAAGTATCAGCATAGCTATGAGCGACGATAAGAAAATCATTTTCTCCATGGTAGGGGTAAGCAAGGTGTTTCCTCCCTCCAAACAGGTATTGAAAGATATTTATCTTTCCTTTTTTTATGGTGCCAAAATTGGTATCATTGGTTTGAACGGATCGGGTAAGTCCACCCTGATGCGCATTATTGCAGGGGTTGAAAAATCCTTTCAGGGCCAGGTGGTTTTCTCACCAGGTTATTCGGTAGGATACCTGGAGCAGGAGCCCCAGCTCGACAATTCCAAAACCGTAAAAGAGGTTGTGGAAGAGGGGGTGCAAAAGATCGTGGATATCATGAAGGAATATGAAGAGGTAAACCTTAAGTTTGCCGATCCCATGAGCGATGATGAAATGAACAAACTCATTGAACGCCAGGGAGAACTTTCCGACCTCATTGAGCAATACAATGGCTGGGATCTGGACAGCCGCCTGGAACGTGCAATGGATGCACTGCGTTGCCCCGAACCCGATGCCCGCATTGAACACCTGAGCGGGGGCGAACGCCGACGGGTGGCATTGTGCAGGTTGTTGCTGCAGGAACCCGATATTCTTCTGCTGGATGAGCCTACCAACCACCTGGATGCCGAATCTGTGGAGTGGCTCGAAGTACACCTTAAACAATACAAAGGAACCGTAATTGCCATTACCCACGACCGCTACTTCCTTGATAACGTAGCTGGATGGATACTGGAGCTTGACCGGGGTGAAGGTATCCCCTGGAAAGGAAACTACAGCAGCTGGCTCGATCAGAAATCCAAACGTCTGGCACAGGAAGAGAAATCCGAAAGCAAACGCCGCAAAACCCTCGAAAGGGAGCTGGAGTGGGTGCGCATGAACCCCAAAGGACGACAGGCAAAAGCCAAGGCAAGGCTCAACTCTTACGATAAGCTGCTCAATGAGGATGTAAAACAAAAGGAAGAGCGACTGGAAATCTTTATTCCCAACGGGCCACGCCTGGGTTCAAAAGTGGTAGAATCAGAGGGTATTACCAAAGCCTTTGGCGATAAGCTGCTGTTCGAAAACTTTACCTTTAGCCTTCCTCCAGCCGGTATTGTGGGTATCATCGGGCCCAATGGCGCCGGAAAAACTACCCTCTTTCGTATGATCATGGGGCAGGAGAAACCGGATGCAGGGACCTTCTCCATTGGCGAAACCGTGCAGTTGGGTTATGTAGATCAGGCTCATGTTGACATCGACCCCGAAAAATCGGTGTGGGAGGTGATTTCAGGAGGAAATGAATTTATAGCACTTAGCGGACGCCAGCTCAACAGCCGGGCGTATGTGTCGCGATTTAACTTCAGTGGGGCCGACCAGGGCAAGAAATGTGGCGTATTGTCGGGTGGAGAGCGCAACAGGCTGCACCTGGCAATGACCCTCAAGAGCGAAGCCAATGTGCTGCTGCTCGATGAGCCCACCAACGATATCGACGTAAACACCCTCAGAGCACTGGAAGAAGGGTTGGAAAACTTCGCCGGTTGTGCCGTGATCATTACGCACGACCGTTGGTTCCTCGACCGGGTTGCAACCCATATCATTGCCTTTGAGGGCAATTCTGAAGTGGTGTTCTTTGAAGGATCCTATTCTGAATATGAAGAAAACCGCAAAAAACGTATGGGCGATGAGGGGCCGCGAAGAATCCGCTACCGTAAGCTCACTAAATAAAACCTATGATTACCCTTAGCACCCATCCTGCCCATCGCGACAGAATAAGAGCTTCGCACCGGCGAAGCCTAGATCTGGGTGTGGAACGAGAAAGGGTGCAACCCTCCATTGTTTTACAAGGGGCCGAGCTCAAAGACTGCCTGGAGAAAAACCGTCGTCTCATGCGTATGGCCGGTCCTTTTGTAAAACTGCTGCAGGAGTTTGTGGCCGAAAGTGGTTTTATGATCCTGCTCACCGACCAGCAAGGATATATACTGGATATTGCCGGTGCTGAAGATACCCTGGCCCGACTGGCACCTTACAGTCTGGTACAGGGGGCCAGCATGAATGAAAACAGTATTGGAGCCAATGCCATCAGCATTGCTCTGGCAGAAGACAATCCGGTGCAGGTTACCGGACAGGAACACTACATCAAGGCCTTTCACAACTGGAGCTGCTCTGCTGCCCCTATCCACGACGAAAAAGGCACCACCATTGGTTGTTTGAACATCAGCGGACATGTGGATAAGGTATACCCGCATATACTGGGACTGGTAGTGGCTTCAGCCAAGGCCATAGAATACCAGGTAAAGAGCACTTTCTCAGAAATGCGCCAGAAAGAAGCCTACCGCTTTGTGTCGCAAATTCTTAATACTCTTGAATTTGGCGTTTTGGGTACCGATATTTATGGTAAGATAAGAAGGGCTAATAATCTTACTGCACGGCTGCTACGCATGCCCCTGGATCAGATCGAAGGAAAGAATATGGAGGATTTTATCCCCGCATGGCCCCGCTTCTTTAACCAGATCCTTCAAAACGATATTGTAATGGATGAAGAGGTGCATATGAACCGCTTCGGAATCCGCGAAAACTTCAACCTCAATGCATACCCCCTTACCGATGGCGATGGTTCCATCAATGGGGCAGTGATTACCCTGCGCGACATGAAACGCGTTTACAAGATGGTAAACAAATACACCGGTATGCAGGCGCGCTACAATTTTGATGATCTTATTGGCGAAAGCGATGAGATGAAACGTGTCATTGAATATTGCAAAAACATCTCTGACAGCCCCAGTACAGTGCTCATACAGGGAGAAAGCGGTACCGGAAAGGAAGTATTGGCACAATCCATTCACAACTTCAGCTCGCGTCGCGACAACGGTTTTGTTGCCCTCAACTGCGGCGCAATTCCGGAAACCCTCATCGAAAGCGAACTCTTCGGATATACCGAAGGGGCTTTCACCAGTGCCCGCAAAGGGGGCAAGCCGGGTAAGTTTGAGCTGGCCAATGGAGGTACACTTTTTCTGGACGAGATTGGCGAAATGCCCCTCGATATGCAGGTAAAGCTCCTGAGGGCTTTGCAGGAGAGAGCCATTACCCGCGTGGGCGGCGATAAACTCATTCCTGTAGATGTGCGTATTGTGGCCGCTACCAACCGCAATCTGCTCGATGAGGTGAAAAATGGCAAGTTCAGGCAAGACCTCTATTACCGTTTGAGTGTTATTCCTGTTTATATTCCTCCCTTGCGCAAACGAAGAGAAGATATACCCATGCTCATCAGTTTCTTCCTCAACCTCAAATCGGTAAAGCTGCGCAAACAACTCCCCGATATGGAGAATAAACTCTTTAAAAAGCTGGTGCATTACGATTGGCCCGGAAACGTGAGGGAGCTGGAGAATTTTATTGAAAAATATGTTAATCTGGATGGAAACCTCGAATGGGCTGATGAAATCATGAACCCCGATGTTTATGCTCCTGAGCCATCAGCAGGCCTGATGATGCCAGAAAATGCCATAGAAGGTGAAAAATCTGCAGAACAGACTACCGGATATGATGAAGTGGTTTCTCTTGAGCAAATGGAGAAACAGGCAATAGAAAATGCTGTAAAGGTAATGGAACGCAACATGACCAAGGTTGCCAAAGCCTTGGGCATCAGCAGAAATGCGCTTTATCAGAAAATCAAAAAGTTTGGTATTGAGATATGAAAATTACTGCCCGCCATTCTGTTTGTAATAGATAAACTTCTTCTTTCTGCGGCGTACAGGGCCAACATACATGCTGAGGATTCCCAATCCGAAAAGAATGATGCATGCCATGAAAATATGACTTCCTGAATGTGCATCCCAATACCAGCCCCGGGTAAACTGAAGGTACACAAAATCGTAGACCAGATGGGTGATAGGAAATTCGCTGCGCGTGATGATCGAAATCAGTACATCTATGAGCAATACAACCACCATCAGGGCCATGGTAGTAACTCCGGTAAAGATTACCAGCACAGTTTTCAGACTTACCCAGAGGGTTTCTTTCAACTCAAGGTCGTTGAGCATTGTTTCGAATGTGATCTTATCACTCGCAAACAGTATGATGGTGATAATAGCAGTGGCTGCTATGATAAAGGAATTCCAGTTTCTGAGCATGGGTAATCGTTTTGTATTTTTATCTCAATGGTTTTACGTAGTGCAGCCCTGTAAGGTTTTGCATTTTTTAATAAAAAACTGCACCTAAAACTGAGCCCTTCATCCATTTTCTGGATGGCACGCTCTTGTCCTGATCACTTTCGGGATGAATTTCTCCATAAAAGTGTCATTAAAAATTACAGTGTCATAAATTATGACAACAGTGTTGTCATAATTTATGACACTTAAGTACAGAGAGATGAAGGAGGTTGGGTGGGTGTATTTTGTAAAGAACTGATATGCAGACTTAAAAGTGTTTTGGCACGCGGTTTGAAATCCTATAAGCGAAATCGGAAAATAAAGTTCTTTCAGTAAGATAAGGTATTTTGAAGACAATGGATTTATCCATTACTCCTCCGGTTTCAGTTGTTTCTCAAACAACGTACTTCAAATATTCCCTTCTCTTCATGTGTGTTTTTGGTTTTGGTTTCCGGTAGTCCAGATACTCAAGTCTCGACTACCGGTTTTTTTAAACCGCAATTGCAACGGGCAAAAATAGTAAAAACGGAAGCAAGTAACAAACAATGACCAGACAAGAAGCTGACATGCTGCAAATACCCCGGGAGACCGCTGAGCGCTTTCGCCTGTATCAGCCATTGCTTCGTTTGTGGAAGTACAAAAACACACAGAATCTCACCATCTCGCTTATCTCTGAAGTTCTTGATATCCCTGTAAATACCGTTCTGGAAGATTTTTCTTATTGTCCGGAATGGAACAATAAGAGCCCTTACCATCTGGTAGAGGTAGCTGGCCTGATCGATTGTATTGATCAGATGCTGGGCGAAAAAGAATTTAAACAAGCCTTGCTGATTGGCGCCGGGAAACTTGGCACCTCTTTGTTGAAAAACGAAACCATTGCCGGTACCGGACTGAAGATAGTTGCTGCTTTTGATATCGACCCTACCATTGTGGGCAAGATCCTGTTTGGCATCAAAGTGCTCAATATGGATAAGCTCGACACCTTTGTAAGGCAAATGCACCTGAAAATGGCCATGATAGCTACCACTCCCGAAAATGCCATCCAGGCATCAGAGCAGGCCATTCAGGCAGGTATCCCGGTGATCTGGAATTTTACACAAACCCCCATCCCCGAATCTGAAGGTATTGTGATCCAGAATACTTCCTCTGCACTGGATCTGGAGAATGATTATCAAAAAATCCTTGAGCGGATTTAAAACCTGACCTCCTTTTTTTACGTTCAATACTTGTAAACGCATTTCGCCTGTTGCCGGTTTTTGCTGTGCATGGGCGATGGCCAAATCTATACTTTATATATGCTCAGAGAAATCCTTACCGAACAGTTGCCAATAAAAATGTGGCTCACGGAGGTTGAAGAGGGCGCGCTGGAGCAGGCGCGCAATATTGCCAATCTTCCTTTTGCCTTCAGGCATGTTGCCCTGATGCCCGATTGCCATCAGGGTTTTGGAATGCCCATCGGCGGGGTGCTGGCCACCCGCAATGTAATTATCCCCAATGCGGTGGGTGTTGATATCGGTTGTGGGATGTGTGCCGTGCAAACCAGCCTCACCAGGGTATCACATCCTGTTCTGAAAGATCTTATGCACAAAATCCGGAGCCTTGTACCACTGGGTTTTAAGCATCATGCCCAAAAGCAGTCCGAACAATACATGCCGGCAGGGTGGGAGGTCGACACCCTGGAGGTAGTTTCACGTGAGTACGACAGCGCATGCTACCAGGTAGGAACCCTGGGAGGAGGCAATCATTTTATCGAAATCCAGAAAGGCAATGATGGCCATATCTGGATTATGATCCATTCGGGCAGTCGCAACATTGGCAAACAGGTAGCCGATCATTACAACCGCCTGGCCATTCAACTCAATGAGCAGTGGAAAAGCACTGTGCCACGTTCGGCTCAGCTGGCATGGCTTCCGGTCGATTCGCCGGAAGGCCAGGCTTACCTTAACGAAATGCAATACTGTGTTGATTTTGCCCTGGCCAATCGCAGCCTGATGATGAACCGGATTCTCGATGTATTCTCCGATCATTTCAAAGGAGAGTTTCATACTTTTCCTATGATCAACATTGCTCACAACTATGCTGCACGCGAATTGCATTTTGGAGAGCAGGTGTATGTACACCGCAAGGGGGCTACACTGGCAGAGAAAGGTACTGCAGGTATAATACCCGGAAGCCAGGGAACCCATAGCTACATTGTGCGGGGTAAAGGCAATCCGGAAAGCTTCATGTCATGCTCCCATGGTGCCGGCAGACTTATGGGTCGTAAACAGGCACAGCGTTCGCTTGATCTGAAAGAAGAAATAAAAAAACTGGACCAGAAAGGTATTATCCATGCCGTCCGCTCCAAAGGAGATCTGGATGAAGCCTCCGGGGCTTATAAAAATATCGGCCAGGTAATGCGTAATCAGCAGGATCTTGTAGAAGTTGCAGTAGAGCTTTCTCCACTTGCGGTTATCAAAGGATAATTGTATATTTTTGTAATCGCAATCCGTATATTTCACCTGATCAATACAGGGCAATACAACGGTATATTCCCATGGGTTAAACCCATAGTTTTGTAGGATAAAACAGATACTTTAATACAAAACCTCCATAAAAAACACTTACAATGACAAAAAAAGTACGATTACTTGCAGGAGTTCTGATGGCCCTGCTGTTTGTTGTGGTTGCCTGCACCAAAGATGAGCAGGAAAAGCCCCGTCCTGATGATTTTACCACCATCGAAGGGATTATCATAAAAAATGATGTGGTAGAGCTCAACCGGAGGATGAGTCTCAGGGATCAGATCGTTGAAATGCTGCCTCAATACATGGATGAAACCAAATCGGGTGGCCAAACCCAGGATTATCGCAGCAACTTTACCTTTAAACTTAAAGCTGATGTGGATGCTCCGGTTAGCAATGGGCGTACCCTTATGGCTACCCATGTGGCCATCAAGGATAATTATGCCTTTGTGAGCTACAACATCAGGGGCGAAGATCATGGAGGTGCTCTGGAGATTTTCGATGTGTCCAACCTTACACAACCCCAGATCATTTCGCAGGCCATATTCCCCAAATCGGATATCAATGCTGTAGACTATTCCAACGGGAAGGTTTACCTGGTGGGAGCCACCGGAAACTTTGAAATGATGCAGTATGACGATCCTGCCTTCTTCCTGGTTATGAACCTCAACTCAAACATGCAGATTACCGGACTGGATACTATCCTGGATATTCCATCCTATTCAGCCAATGGCATTTATGTGAGCAGCGACAAAATTTATATTACTAGTGGCGACAATGGAGGGCTTACCATACTTGATAAGCAGGATTACGAAATAGTAAAGTCTGAACCCATTGCGGATGCGCGCTCGGTGGCTGCCAATACCAGCTACGTGTATGTACTTTCGGGCCAACCCGGAAAAGTAAGTGTCTTCAACAAAACTACCTCCGATTTTATAACTGCTTACCAGATAGGTGGTGCCAATACGCCTTATTCAAAGTCGGAAATTTCGGTTGACGATCAATACATTTTTGCTGCTCTCAACGAAGATGGCATAAGGGTACTCAACACTGATGGTACCATCAGGCAGCACATTCCAAAGCCAGAAACACCTGAGGGTGCTCTCGACGAGAACCATGTTACCAACAGTGTGTCGCTCAACAGCCCATTGTTGTTTATCGGCAATGGAGAGTCAGGAATTGCTGTTGGAGAACTTATTCCTGAACTCGACAACCAGGTGGTAATGCTGGGTGAAATGGTATTTCAGGATATGAATAGCTCCAATTTTGTAAAGTCGCGCGATAATGTGGTTTTTGTGGCATCAGGATTGGGCGGTTTGAAAATTCTTGCCATCAGTATTGACGAAGGGGTGCCCGATGATATCATCCCCACCGAACCTTGCCCCACTTTGCTGGCTTCTATCAAGGATATGTTTCCCGAAACACAGAATGCCATGATCAACCACCCTTATCTCTTCCAGGAAGGTGTTACATTGAATGTAACCACTGCTGAGGAAACCGAGGTGTATGTGGTGTTTGTTTGGGAAGGTGCTGGCTGGAAAAATACCTTTGGCTACTACGCCTATCCGGCAGATAATCCTCCCACAAGCGTGGAAGAGCTGCAGAAATACGTTGTATTTCCCAATGTATCGCTGGTGGGCGAAGGCGGAGGCCTTGAGCCTGGCGATATGGTGCAGTTGGGTACCGAACCCTTCCCGGCCAATACTGTTATCGGGTTTTACCTGGTTGCTCAGGGATGGGCCAACGGGCAAATGGTAAACGGAGTGTACACCCACTACACCAATATCAACTTTAATCATAACAGCAATCAGCAGCATTTACTGTTTATCGAAGCAGGTTGCCAGGACCTGGTACTCACCTTTGAAGATATCAGGCTGCCCGGAGGCGACAAAGACTTTAACGACATAATCCTGGTTATAAAGGACAATCCTGAGCAATTACCCAACACTCGTTTCAATGTTGAGGGAATTATTCAACTCAATGGTGATGATGAGTAATAAATAAGCGTAAATTAAATAATTGGCAGGGTATCAGCAGAAAAGTGCTGATACCCTGTTTTTTTTGAGTGAAGCTCTTTCGTTTTACAACAAACATTGTTTGAGAAGTTTTTCCAGTACAATGGAATTTCTGGTACCCTTTTTCTGGAATTAATTTTTAACATTTGCTAATATTTAAATAATTAAATGTATACTAACTTTGCGCTCCAAAAAAATGATTTATCAGGTTTATAATTTAATTGAAAACAACTCCGATATGGAAAAAATAGTTATTGTAGGTGGTGTTGCTGCAGGGGCCACAGCTGCTGCCAAAGCACGCAGAATTTCATCAACAGCACAAATAACCCTTCTGGAAGCCGGTGCCGATATCTCCTTCGCAAATTGCGGATTGCCCTATTACATTGGCGGCGATATAGAAAGCCGGTCAAAACTCATTCTGCAAAGCCCCGAAAGCTTTCATGCCCAGTATAATGTTGACGTCCACACCCATACACTGGTAACCGGTATTGACCGCGAGAATAAAGTGGTAAAAACCAGGGATACCCGTAGTGGTGAGCTTCGCAACTTCGAATACACCAAGCTGATTCTTGCACAGGGCGGACGACCTGTTGTTCCTCCCATACCCGGGGCTTCGTTGAGCAACGTTTTTACCCTGTGGACACTCGACGATATGGACAAGATATCCCGTTACATCAGCACTTACAATCCTCAAAGCGCAGTGGTAGTAGGAGGCGGATTCATTGGTCTTGAAATGGTGGAAGCCCTTGTAAAACGTGGTATAAAGGTTAGTGTTATTGAGAAGATGCCTCATGTAATGAGCACCATGGAAGCCGAGATCGCTGGCTTTATCCAGGCAGAAATGCTGGCCTTTGGTGTTGAGATACACACCGGAACAGAAGTGGCTGAGATAAGACACAATGAGGTGATATTAGGCAATGGGCTGAGCATCCCATCGGGTATGGTGCTCATGTCGGTGGGTGTAAGGCCCAATCTGCAGCTGGCAACCGAAGCGGGCCTGGCAACGGGCGAATCAGGAGGGTTGCTCGTAAATAGCCTTCTGCAAACCAACGACGAAAACATTTTCGCTGCCGGCGATATGATCGAGGTAGAACACCGTATCCTGGGCCGGAAAACCCGCATACCCCTTGCTGGCCCCGCCAACCGTCAGGGACGAATTGCGGCCGGAAATGTTCTGGGTCTGAAGCAGCCGTATGCAGGAGCCCAGGCAACTTCGGTAGTCAGGGTGTTTGATGCTGTGGCAGGATCCACAGGCATTACCCTTAAGCAGGCCCTGGATGCCGGCATTGACGCTGATGCAGTGGTGGTGCATAAGGAGCATCACACATCCTACTATCCCGGAGCAGAGATGGTTACCGTGTTGCTGGTGTATGAAAAGAAGACAGGCATCATTCTCGGTGGGCAGACTGCAGGTTACCAGGGTGCCGACAAACGACTGGATGTTATTGCCCTGGCAGCCGCAACCCAAGCTACCATTTACGATCTGGCTGATACTGACTTTGCCTATTCCCCACCCATTGGCACTGCCAATGATGCCCTCAATATGGCTGCCTACGCCGCTGCCAATAAATTATCGGGTTTCAGTTTTGGAATTACATCTCTGCAACTCGATCAATTGCTGGAAACTAAAAACTCCGTTATTATTGATGTAAGAGATATGTTTTCCTTTGAAAAGGGCAATGTGATCAATTCGGTGAATATACCTCTTGAAATGCTTGCCGGGCAAACTCAAAACATCCCCCACGATCGCCAGATAATCCTTGTGGATGAAACCGGAAAAAAGGGGCATCAGGCAGCACGGTTACTTATGGGTGAAGGTTTCGGAAACGTGGTTTATGTTTCAGGTGGTTTCATCTCTATCCAGAGATACCATTTGGCAATAGGGTTCCACAACTTAAAAGTTACTCCGGTTGAAATAGAAAACAAGCAGGTAGAAAACAAACCGGAAGAAGTACAGAATGAAAAAGGAACTACAAAAAGAACCGATTACAACACCCCTGTAGTGGTCGATGTGCGCACACCGGGCGAATTTGCCCATGGTGCAGTTCCGGGTGCCATCAATATTCCGTTAGATGAACTCGAAAACAGGTTCAACGAACTAGGCGACAACCCCAGGCGCGAAATAACAGTATACTGCGCATCGGGTGCACGGTCATCCTATGCAAAACAATTTCTGCAAATGCAGGGGTATGCCAATGTTAAAAACGGTGGGGGTATAATGCAAATGATGATGCAACACAGATAAGCCTCCATAGGTTTTGTTGAAGAAGAGCCTGTTTTTGCATGTATTTAAAAAAACTGTCCGGAATAGTAAGTGGACAGATCAATATCAGGCGAGTGAAAAAGCAAAACGCTGTTGATGGGGTAAAAAAAAAGCTGGTCCATTTTCGACCAGCTTTTTTTTCATATAGTAGGTTTTATGCTTTGATGCTGTTCAGAGCGGGATACCGCTGCTGGATCAGGTAAAAACTACCGAAGAAAAGAGTGCTGTAAAACAGATCTCCCAGTATGGAGGTATGGAAGAAAGGTATAGCCATGGTGTAGCTTTGGATTAAACCGGCAAAGGTTTGTGGGTAGTAGGGGCTGCCAGCCCAAACAGCAAAGTTGGTAATAAGGAAAAATAAAAGTGAAGCACCCAGCGAACCGCCCAGAACCGTGCTTACTCTTATGTTTTTGCCTACCAGGTTGCCCAACAGCACAACCAGTGCAAAGCTTACGTAAACCGGGATCATGAAGCTATGAAAGCCCAGAATCAGATCACTTACAAAGAGCGCAAAAAGCGGAACAAAGAAGGCAAGCCATTTACGGCCCAGATGGGCTCCGCCAAAAAGTGCGATGGCGGCAATGGGAGTAAAATTGGGATAATGAGGCACCAGTCGCATTATTGCAGCAAATGCAATGATACCTGCAACCACAAGCACCTTGGGGCTAAGTATGTTCTTTACGTTCATTAGAGAGTAATTTTGGGTTAAATAAAACTGCAAATGAGTGAGCAAAAGTAAAAAATCATTTCCATTTTTAACAGGTTAAAAATAAATTTGTTCAGGTTGTCCGTTATGGCATCTGAGCCTTTTGCTTTTTTCATTTAACCCCTGTACTATGAACCCTCCCGATTTTTGGTTTTCCGTTGCAGATATTGCCCTCACACTGTTTCATACCTTGCTGATATTGTTTAATTTGCTGGGCTGGATATGGCAGGGGTTGCGGAAGTGGCACCTGGTATCGTTGCTATTAACTTTCGCCTCATGGTTTGTGCTGGGAATCTGGTACGGATGGGGCTATTGCCCGTTTACCGACTGGCATTGGCAGGTTCTTCGTCAGCTGGGTCATACTCATTTGCCTGCATCGTATATCAGCTTTCTGATTACGCGGTTGAGCGGCCTGCATCTTCCAGCCCAATGGGTGGATGCCATAACTCTTGCTGGTGCCACGGGCGCATTGCTGGCAAACCTGCTGTTGCAGTATTTCAGAAAATACCTTCCTGCAAGAAAAAAGTGAAGGTAAATCGCAGTTACTATTATCCATGTGGTTGACGGGATTTTTTTTACCTTTATCGGGGTTTAGCATGGTTTGCATAAGATCTGGCCAGGGCAACAAACCTTAAACTTTCAATCCGCCATAAGCATGAAGCTTCCTGAATATGTAAAAAACGACATCTGGTTGCAGCCTTTTACTGATCCCATTGTGGGGCGCTGGCAACGAGCCCACCAAAAAGAGAAGGAACTGTTGGGCCATCACAAAAGCCTCAGCGAATTTGCTGTAGGATATATGTATTACGGGCTTCACCGGGAAAAGGATAACTGGGTGATCCGTGAATGGTTGCCCAACGCCAGCAGGGTTTATTTGCTGGGTGAGTTTTCGGATTGGAGACCTCATCACGACTTTGCCCTGGCAAGACTATCCAATGGCGACTGGGAATTGAAACTCCCTGCCAAAATCTTACGCCACGGAGACCTTTATAAACTTTTTGTATGCTGGGATGGAGGAAGTGGTGAGCGTATACCCGCATGGGCACGACGCGTGGTACAAGACCCCGAAACCCATGTCTTTAACGCGCAGGTCTGGAATCCGCTCACCCCTTATGCTTGGAAACATAAGACTCCTGAACGAAAGAAAGACTTTGTGCCTCTTATCTATGAGGCTCATGTGGGTATGGCTACCGAAGATTACAAGGTGGGCAGCTACGAAGAATTCCGCAAAACTGTGTTACCCATCATCAAGAAGCTTGGTTACAATACAATTCAACTCATGGCTGTGCAGGAGCATCCCTACTATGGTTCCTTTGGATATCATGTCAGCAACTTCTTTGCTGTTACCTCCAGGTCAGGAACTCCCGAAGAACTCAAGGCCCTGATTGATGAAGCACATGGCATGGGCATTTTTGTCATTATGGATATTGTGCATTCCCATGCTGTTAAGAACGAAGTAGAGGGTATCAGCCGATACGATGGAACTTTGTACCAGTATTTTCATAACGGCCCGCGAGGAGATCATCCTGCCTGGGATAGCCGCTGCTTCGACTATGGAAAGAATCAGGTGTTGCATTTCCTGCTTTCCAATTGCAAATTCTGGCTCGATGAATACAGGTTCGATGGCTTCAGGTTCGATGGCGTTACCAGTATGCTCTACAACGATCACGGCCTGGGGAGTGCATTTACCGAGTACAAGCAATACTACAACGGAAATCAGGACGACGATGCCATTGTGTATCTCAAGCTGGCCAATAAACTTATTCACCAGGTAAATCCACAAGCCATGTCGGTAGCTGAAGAGATGAGTGGTATGCCTGGCCTGGCCACTCCTCAGGACCAGGGAGGGTATGGGTTTGATTTCAGATTGGCCATGGGAATTCCCGACTTCTGGATCCGGATCATCAAGGAAAACCCTGTAGAAAAATGGCATGTGGGCGATATGTTCTATCATCTGTCCAACAAAAGGAAGGATGAGAAGTCTGTTCATTATGCCGAATCGCACGATCAGGCTCTTGTGGGCGATAAAACTATTATATTCTGGCTCATGGATAAAGAGATGTATTACAATATGCATATCAACCATCCGAATATTGTCGTAGATAATGGCATTGCGCTTCACAAGATGATTCGTCTGCTTACCCTGGCTACAGCAGGCGACGGCTATTTGAATTTCATGGGCAACGAATTCGGACATCCGGAGTGGATCGATTTTCCGGGCAGGCACAACAACTGGTCGTACCATTATGCACGGCGTCAGTGGAGTTTGCTGCAGAACCCCGAACTTAAATACCGGTTTCTGTTTGCCTTCGATCAGCAAATGATCCGGTTTTTCAGAAAAAGAAATGTGGTTGCCAAACCTTTGGGGTATCCCAGGGTGCAGAATACTGCCGATCAGGTGCTTATCTTCGAAAGAGGGAAGTATGTTTTTGTTTTTAATTTCAATCCTTTCCAGTCATTTGCCGATTACCATTTCCCTTTAACAAAAGGGCAATACCAGGTTGTGCTGGATAGTGATTGCCCCCAATGTGGTGGGCAGGGCCGCCAGGATATGGAATATATTCACACAACCTTTACCGATCAGCAAAATAATGATACACTTAGTTTATACATTCCTTCATTAACCGCTTTTGTACTGGAAAAAAAATAAATCATGGAACTGAAAATCAACAAAAAGATAAAAGGAACCCCCGAAGAGGTGTACAGGGCATTTACCAATCCCTTCACCATTGAATTGTGGACCGATGAACCTGCAGTGATGCAGGAGGAGGCCGGTACCGAATTTTCGTGGCTGGGCGGAGATATAGCCGGTCGTAACCTGGAGTTTATTCCCAATGAACTCATCCGGCAGGTCTGGTATTTTGAGGAAGGCGAGTCGGAGGTTACCATTCAGCTCTTTGCCGATAAGCAATACACTCAGGTCAGGATTTTTCAGATCAATATTCCTGAGGATGCCTATGAAAACATAAAGCAGGGATGGAAAGAATCGGTACTGGAGCCGTTGTCCGATTTTTTTGAAGCATAATTATTTAGGCGCATTATATTTTAAATATTTTAACTAATTTTGCACCGATTTTAACCAAAACAACTTATCCCAAAAAAGAAAAATTATGCTGAAAAGATTTGCAATGATTGCCGTAGCAGCATTATTGGTATACTCCTGTGGACAAGCTCCTGAGCAGACTGCCGATGCCGCTGATGTTAAACTGATTGCCGAACTGGTATCTGAACCTCTTGCCTTTGAGGGTCAGGAAGTAACCTTTGAAGGTACCATTACCCACATTTGCCGCCACAGTGGTGATAAAATGCGCGTAAACCAACTGGATGATGCTGATTTCAGTATCATGGTGATGCTGGAGGAATTCAAAACTCAGTTCAGCCAGGAAATGGAAGGACGCCAGGTGAAAGTTACCGGTGTTTTAAAAACCAGAGTTCGCAACATGGATGCTCTGGAAGAGCAGCACGACCACGATCACGCTCATGATGGCGAAGAAGGCCACGCCTGCGGATCTACCGAGGAAGCTATCAAAAGAATGGAAGAAAGAGGCATTACCCCCGATGTGGTAGCTTACATCGAACTGGTTTCTTTCGAAATCATTCCTGCTGCTGAAGTGGCTGAAGAAGCTGAAGAAGCTGAAGAAACTGCTGAAGCCGTTGAGGTGGCTGAAGCACAAAAAAGCGGAGAAGGCTGCTAGGTCAATCTCCTGCTTTTACAAAAGAAGGATACTTCCCTTAGGAGAGGTATCCTTCTTTCTTTTGTGGGTTGAAACTCTTCAGTGCCGCTTCCCTTTAAGACCGTAAGCTTCAAGAATAGCATAAATATCTTTTTCAAACTTTTCTCTTACTGTTTGCTCTGCCTGGAGCTGTTCACGGTAAATCTCAATTTGTTTTTCAAGCTTTTCTGCCCGTTTATCATCGGTTTGTGCACGGGTGGATTGCATGAGTGAACCCTGGGCAATCTTCAATTGGCGCATGAGTTCCTGTTTGTGAGATTTTGCCTCTTCGGCCTCCTGCTTCACCGATGAGATCTCTTCAATGAGGTTTTTTTCTGCTTGTATGGTCTTTTCCAGTTCCTGGCTTAGTATCTTGTTTTTGTCAGTCAGGTCTTCCAGCATGGCACGTGCTTCAGTAAGCTGGTGTTCCAGCACCAGTCGCTCCGGGTCGTCCTTTTCCATGTGTTGAAGCGGAGAAGATGGGCGGTTTGCTTCAAGAGTTTGTAATTGATCTTCAAGCTTTTGTTTTTCGCTTTTCAGCCCAATGATACGGATATGATTTTCGCGTGCCTGGCTTTCCAGTTCTGCAACACGTCCTCTAAGCTGCTCTGCTTCCTGCAACGAGGAGAGATCTGCTGCCTGCTGTTCTGAAGGTTTTTCGTCGGAAGCCGACCTGGAAGCAGGTTGGTGTGCTGCACGATCTGCTTCCTGGATCCGGGATTTCAGTTTTCGGTTTCTTACAGAATATACTGTGGTCAGGCTGAGAAACAGTACAACCAGCAAAAACAAAGTACCACTAACGCCATAAAACAGTCTTTGCTGGTCAGTCAGCTCTTTATTTGCGCGTGAAGCCTCCTTTTCGGCATCCAGCTGGCGCAATTGAGCTTCCTGAAGCGATTGCTTCAATAAAAGATTCTCCTGTTGCAATGCTTGCAAATGCATTTTCAGCAACACATCGTCTGTTTCTATAATCTGGTTTTGAAGGTAAAATATCCTTCGTTCGGTATCTGGCGAAGCTCTTGGACTTGAAATGATTTCGCGGTATTGATCTACAAGGGAAGCCCTTGTATCCAGCAAAGAATCAAGGGAGTTATTGCTTTCCAGTGAGACCGGAAACAGCAGGAAAACAGAAAGGATAATACTTTTGATGGTTTTTTTATTTCTATCCATGTTGGTTATGGTTAATTTTATTCCTTCAATCACGGGTTAGCCAACGGCTGGTATCGCATCATACGTTCGAACCAAATAATTTCTACCAATGTACTAAAAAAAACGATACAAATGGATAATTTTATCAGTGAGCTTGCCAGGTGCCTGCGTCAGGAGCTTCCCGGAATGTCGGCTCACCTGGGCATGGCACCTCCCCATAGAAAAACCGAACTTCAGGATCTGGCATTACGCAAAGATGCTACCCGCAGCAGTGTACTGATCCTTTTTTATACCAGAGACAATCAGCCTTATGTTGTTTTTATCAAACGACCCGAATACAACGGAGTGCATAGTGGGCAGATTGCCTTTCCGGGGGGGCGATGGGAAAAATCCGACAAAAGCCTTTATCATACCGCTTTGCGTGAAAGCAATGAAGAAATTGGCTTGCAAACCCATGCTGTTGAGTACCTGGGTAAACTTTCTGATCTGTATGTGCCTCCAAGCAACTACCTCATAAGTCCGTTCGTAGGGTTTTACAAAGGTAACCCCAACTTTGTGCCCGATCCCAAAGAGGTTGCCCGTATTCTGGAGATTCCCTTCAATTTCTTCCTTCAACCCAATGCCATTCGGGATACTACCATCGTGCTTTCCAGCGACTTTCGGCTCGATTGTCCTGCTTTTGTATTTGAGCAGGAAACCATCTGGGGAGCTACTGCCATGATACTCCATGAGTTAATAGTACTGTGGAAAACTATTGTTTAATAACAGGTGTTTTTACCGGGTATGCAGGTGGTATTTAAGATGTATTTTTGGTTAAGTTTTTGTTAACTAACCGGTTCAAAATCAATTTATCGACAAAAGGAACGAGCTGGTGGTTGAAAAAGGCAAAACGAACAAGAAAGAAAGAGCATATACAATCCAAAAAACATCTACCAATGAAGAAAATTTATAGTCTTTTTGTGTTATTTACCTTGCTTCTGATTAGCGGAGCAAACACGCAGGCACAGTCTGATTTCCGCATGCAATCGGTATTTTTGTACAATTTCACCCGACTGGTAGCCTGGCCTGCCGATTATCAGACCGGCGATTTTGTGGTTGCTGTTTATGGAAACTCACCTATGTTTCAAGAGGTGCAAGAGATGGCCAATACCAAAAGGGCCGGAAATCAAACCATCGTAGCCCGTAATTTCAGCTCTGTAGAGGATATCTCACGTTGTCATATCCTGTATGTACCTTCCAACCAGAGCCGCCGGATAGAGGAAATCGTAAATCACCTCAGGGCGCGTAATATCAGTGCGTTGGTGGTTACAGATTCTCGCAATGCCATCCGCAGTGGTGCCGTTATCAATTTTACCGTTGTTGATAACCGCCAGCGATTTGAGCTTAGCCAGGAAAATGCAAGAGCCATGGGACTTACTCCAGGGGGTGAGATTGCAAGGCTGGCAATACTGGCAGATTAGGGTTTCACGCCCCTGCCAGGGGCATTTTTTTTACGCTGATATAAAGTAATTTTGTACTTTTAGGCTGTAAAGCGAAAGTGAATACTCCTTTGCTTTATTGTATCTCAGGACCAATCGTTGCATTGATCCGGATACATTAAAGCAATTTTTCTGTTAAAAGGATTTTGTATCCTAAGCCTTCTGTCGGCAAGGATTAGAATAAGAGTAGAGCAACAAGAGAAGTTAACTAAATCTATTAAAGATGAAACTCACCATAGGGAAAAAACTAAGTATTGGATTTACCATTTTGATTGTGTTTTTTCTGGTTGTCATTGGCGTGGTCTATTACACCCTGAGCCAGATTCAAACTGTAAACAACAGAAACAGCAACGTATATGTGCCATCCATGCGCTTGCTTATGGAGTTCAACAACCTGATTGTAGAATCAGAAAAACTCATTGGCACCTGGATTTTCATTCAAAGCTATGATGATACGCCCGACAAAAACAGATTAAGGGAGCTTATCAATACAGATTACCCCCAGTTGAGAGCAGAACTGCAGGAGGTTGCCGTACATTATGATCAGGAAGCACAGGACGCATTGTTTGAGGTTTTTAGAATGGTGGACGAACTGATCATTACCTATCGGTTTGTTATGGATGAACTGAGCGATTTCTTCAGTTACGACGATCCTATGGTGCTTTTCGAAATACGCCCCATGATGGAACCCGGCGGAAGTATTGTAAGAAATACTGCCCAGATTTCCACCCAACTTGATGCTCAGATACAATCCATTCAGGAAGTGGTAAATGCCAGTCAGGGCAATATGCAAAATATCCTTGAACGCTTCAGACGGTTTAGTGTGATTTTTGGCATAATCATTTTGTTGAGCGGTATTATTATCGCGTCAATTTTTGTACGTATGATCACCCGGCCGGTTATTTCTTTGCGTAATGTGCTTAATATGATGGGACAGGGTAAATTGCCGGAAGAGAAAATCAAAAGCTCTGATGATGAAATTGGTGATATGACCAAAGCACTCGATTTCCTTATCAAGGGTTTGAAAGATAAGGCTGAATTTGCCACTGAAATCGGAAAAGGTAATTTTGAACACACCTATGACCCCTCCAGTGAGGAAGACACTTTGGGGATCTCCCTTATCGAGATGCGCGAAAGTCTCCGAAAAGCAAAAGATGAGGAAGACAAACGCAGGGTAGAGGATACCAAACGCAACTGGGCTACCCAGGGTGTTGCACGCTTTGCTGAATTGCTGCGGCAAAACAATGACAATATGCAGGAGCTTTCCTTCAATATAGTGAAGAACCTGGTAAAATACCTTGAAGCCAACCAGGGGGGTGTATTTATTCTTAATGATGAAGAACAGGAGCCCTTTGTTGAATTGTCTGCATGTTATGCATACGAAAGGAGGAAGTTTCTCCAAAAGAAAATCATGAAAGGCGAAGGTCTGGTAGGAACCTGTCTGCAGGAAGGAGAAACTATCTTCCTTACTGAGGTCCCCAATAGCTATATTTCCATAACTTCCGGACTGGGTGATTCCAACCCCCGTTGTATCCTTATTGTGCCTCTGAAGCTCAACGACCAGATCTTTGGAGTGATTGAGATTGCTTCATTCAAGGTAATGGAACCCTACCAGATAGAGTTTGTGGAGAAGGTTGCCGAATCCATCGCTTCTACCATCTCTACAGTGAAAATCAACATACGCACCACTGAGTTGTTGCATCAATCGCAGGAGCAAAGTGAAGAGATGAGAGCCCAGGAGGAGGAAATGCGCCAGAATATGGAAGAGATGCATGCCACCCAGGAAGAAATGGAACGTAAGGAGATTGAAAGCCAGGGATTTTACCAGGCTATCAATGAGACCATTGCCTTTGCTGAAATTTCAGTGGATGGAAAGTTGAAGCGTTTTAACCCCGTGTTCTGTCAGCTAACACAATACTCTGAGTTTGATGCAGAAGGAACCTCTTTCTTTAAGCTCTTCGACAAAGCCCACCTCGAAGCCCAGGGAATGAGTTCGATACTCGATAGTATTGCAGAAGGGAATGCCCTTGCAGGCGAATTTAAACTCACCAAACCCAATGGTTCCTCTTTAAAGGTTAAAGGAGGTTTCAAGCCCATCCTAAATAAATACGGGGCTCCCACCAAAATCCTTTTCGTGGTCAGTGAAGTCATTGACTGATGATACAGAGCCAGGTACCTGCCCAGGCAGATACCTGGCTTTTTTTCAAACCTAATACTTCCTCCCAGGTATGAAGGCATTTAAAAATCTGCGCATACGACAAAAAATGCTCCTGCTGATACTTTCGGTTACAGGAGTGATTTACATCGGTTCTTTGGCTTACATTATCCTGACAGTCAGGACTAAAACCTTTGAGCAGGCAGAGCAGATTACCATTGCCCAAACCCGGGCCTATGCAAATCTTATTCAGGCAGATATCAACCACGATTTTGATCTTTCCAGAGGATTGGGCTGGGCATTGAAGAATTTTCAAAAATTCCCCCCCGAAGAGTTTGACAATATTGTGAGACCCATCCTTCGTGAATACCTTGAGCGCAACCCTAACTTTTACAGTGTATGGGTAAGTTTTGAGCTCAATGCTCTTGATCCATATTACCCTTATCCCTACGGGAGAGTGCGCTATACGTATGTGAGGCAAAATGGAAATATAATTTTTCAGCAAGACACCCTCAATCTGCATGGCGACGATATAGGCAGCCTATACTGGCAGATCAAGCAGGATAAGCAGGAAACCATAACCGAACCTTATTGGTACAGCTACACAGGCAACCCTGAAGACAGGGTACTGGAAGTAAGCCCTTGTATACCCCTCATTGTGAATGGTCAGTTTGTCGGGCTTGCCGGTACAGATATACTTCTCGACCGCTTCCAGCAGATCATTACCGATGTAAATCCCTTTGGGGTGGGTTATGCATTGTTGTTTTCCAATAACAGCAGTTACCTTGCTTATTCCGACGAATCTGCCCTGGGGCAAAAATTCTCTGATCTGAGGCCTGAATATGACCAGCAATATGGGGTTTCTGAGCGAATTCGAAAGGGAGAATTCTTCTCTCACTATTTTTTCAACCTGATACTTCAGCAAAGGTCATTTATTGCTTATGCACCTATTGAGATTGGCAATACGGATACTCCGTGGTCCATGGCGGTTGTTATTCCAGCCAGCTTTATTACAGATGATGCCAATCGGCTCCTCAGAAACTCACTGATCGTTGCTTTGCTGGGGTTGATTGTTTTGTATTATGTAATATATCTCATAGCTACCAGTATTGCAAAACCCCTTGTTAATACGATAGACACACTTGACACCCTTGCCTCAGGCGATTTGAAAAATACCCGCACCCTCGAGGTAATCAGCGGCGATGAAACCGGGCAAATGGCACAGGCACTTAACCGCCTGCTCCAGGGGTTGAAAAACACAGCTGGCTTTGCACAGAAGATCGGTGAGGGAAAGCTGGACGAGAACTTTGAGAAACTCAGCCAAAACGATGTGCTGGGAGAGGCCCTTCTGAATATGCGCGATAGCCTGGCCCATGCCCAAAAGGAAGAGCTTTTGCGAAAAGCCGAGGATCAGAGAAGAAACTGGTCAAGCCAGGGTTTTACACAGTTTGCCGATATTCTGAGGCAAAACAATGATAACCTTGAAGAGCTGTCCTTTGCACTGATCAAGAACCTGGTGCAATACCTTCAGGCCAACCAGGGTGGAATTTTTGTGCTCAACGATGAAAACCCTTCCGACATCTTCCTGGAGCTTACTGCTTGCTATGCCTACGACCGGAGAAAATTCCTGCAACGTCGTATTCACATTGGTGAAGGTTTGCTGGGAGCCTGTTTTCTGGAGAAAAAACATATTTATCTGCGCGACATCCCTCATGACTATCTTCAGATAACCTCGGGATTAGGAGGTGAAAATCCCTCTACCTTACTGCTGGTTCCCATGATGCTCAATGAAGAGGTATATGGCGTAATTGAGCTGGCCTCCTTCAATACAATGGAAGACTATCAGATTGGGTTTGTTGAGAAGGTTGCAGAAAGCATTGCCAGCACATTGTCGTCGGTAAAAATCAATCTTCGTACTGCTGCTCTGTTGGAACAATCGCAGCAACAAGCCGAAGAGATGCGTGCCCAGGAAGAGGAAATGAGGCAGAATATGGAGGAAATGGCTGCCACCCAGGAAGAAATGTCTCGCAAGGACAAAGAGATCAAAGCCCATCTTGAAACTTCCGAAAGCCTGTTCTGCCTTATGGAATATGATCTGCAAGGAAATATCCTGATGATAAACCGCAATTTTGAACTGGCCTCCGGCTATGCTGCTTCTGAGATCAAAGGCCTGCATATCAGTATCTTTTTCGATAATCAGAACTGGAAGCAGTCTGAAGCGTATCATCAGTTCTGGGATCAGCTCTATGCCGGCCATGATGTTAAGAATACCTTTAAAAGGAGAAAAAAAGACGGTTCCTGGTTTGTGGTAAAAGGAGTGTGGAGGCTGATCTACGATGACTTTGGGCAACCTTTAAAAGTAGTGGAGATTGCACTGGATATCTCTGCAGAAGCCTCACTATGATCCAATTCCACTGAAGGTAAATATTTTAAGCGGGATGTAAATACTAAGGGCAGAATGCTTAATTTTGCACCCATTGTTAAGAAAACAAAAAAAACGAATAAATATTTGTAGTTCAGCGTGCTTCGTTTTTCGGGGCTATTAAAAACCACCTAAATCAACTAATTATGAAGTCAGTAAAGTTTCTTTTTATTGCAGTTGCAATGCTCTTCGCCTTCCAGGCATGTAAAACCACCGACGGTCCTGAGGCTGTTACCGAAAAGTTCATGAATCACCTTATGGCAGGTGAATATGCCAAAGCTTCTGAGTATGGCACCGAATCAACCAAACAGATGATGCAGATGTTTGAAGCATTGGAATCGCTGGGTGGCGAAAGAATGGCCGATGCCGATGTTAAGCCCGAAAAAATCAAAAACGTAAATTGCGATGTAGACGGTGATACTGCCATCTGTCGTTTTGAAGAAGAAGGCGAAATGGCTGAACTTAACCTGGTTCGCGTAGATGGCAAATGGCTGGTGGATATGAAAAAAGAAAATCCCTTTGGCGATATGGATATGGATTGGGAAGAGGATGCTGAGTGGGAAGATATCGTAATTGAAGAGGAGAACTAATCTCTGCTTTTTATCTTTTAAAATAACCGGATATGCAAACAGGCAGGTTTTTGCTTTTTTTGATCATTCCGGCATGCATCGCGTTCGGAACGGCTTGCTCTGGCAACTCGTCCGGGCGCGATGCTGTTTTTGCCTACAGGCTCTCCAGTGAAGAAAAACAATTGCTGCAACAGGGCGATATCATCATGCGTCACGGATATGGCTTTGTGAGCAATACCATTGTAAAAACGCTTGCCGAACCCTACGCTCTTTCCCATGCCGGCATTATTGTGATAGATGACAAGGGGCAGATACGTGTAATACACTCTGTATCGCAATCCATTTCCGATTTCGATGGTGTACAGGAGGTTGATCTGGATACCTTTGTGCGCGACAGCCAACCCAACACTCTTGTGGTTGTGCGTTTCAGGCGTTTTTCAGAAGATACAGAGCATCCGCAATCGGTAGCCCGGCGGGCCCACTATTACCTTGAACAGAAAATCCCATTCGATTATTCCTTTAGCTTTGCCGACTCTACCCGATTTTTTTGCAGTGAATTGATCGCAAGAAGCTTATCGGATGTGTTTGGCACGCATATCCTGCAATCTCTCTATCCCCCGGAAATGAGCAGCCTCGAAAAACTGGGTTTTGCAGGTTTTCTTGATCCCCGGAAATTTGAGATCATCATCGATCATCAAAACAATCGCTGAGCCAAAGGGCAGGACAACAAGACTTCCTGTCAACGGCTGTTCAGGGCGGTTTTGAATGCCTTCAGGCATCGTTCGCGGGCCATTTTATGATCTACCATTGGGCCGGGATACTTTGGTGTGTATAACTCAGGAATCCATTGCGATACATATAAACCTTTGGGATCGAACTTTTTCTGCTGTTCCGTGGGGTTGAAGATCCTGAAATAAGGAGCCGCATCGCATCCGCTACCGGCACTCCATTGCCAGCTCCCATTGTTGCTCGATAATTCAAAATCCAATAGTTTTTCGGCAAACCAGGCCTCGCCCCATCGCCAGTCAATGAGCAGGTGTTTGGTAAGAAAACTGGCCGCAATCATGCGTACCCTGTTGTGCATATAGCCTGTGGCAGCCAGTTCGCGCATACCTGCATCTACCATAGGATAGCCTGTACTTCCCTCTTTCCAGCGCTGAAAGTGTTGTTCATTGTTGATCCACTGTACCTGGTCATATGCAGGCTTAAACGACCGGTTTACCACATGCGGGTAATGCCAGAGGATCATGGCGTAAAACTCTCGCCACAGCAATTCATTCAGATAGGTTTCATTCAGACGCAGGGCTTCAGCGGCAAGGGCCCGGATGCTAACCGTACCAAAACGCAGATGTATCCCCAGCTTTGAGGTACCATTGCGCGCCGGATAATCACGAAGCTTATGGTAATGGGTCAGTATATCTTCTACAATCTGCAATGGGGGTATGGCTATTGCTGAAGGCTGAAACCCAAGCTCTTCCATTGCCGGAAAACGGGGAGCTTCCTGATCAATGAATTTGCATAAAAATTTCTGGGAGGGATATCCCTTGAGATGATCCTGACTAAGTACCTCACGACAGCGCCTTGCGTAAGGCGTGAATACGTTATAGGGCGTGCCATCCGACTTAGCTATTTCATCCTTGTCGAACAGCAAATGGTCGAGCGAGGTATGCAATGGGATAGATTGTTGCGCAAGCAGATCGCCAATGCGGTTATCGCGGGCTATGCCATAGGGCTCATGGTCTTTGTTGGTATATACAGCTTTGATATTGAGATTTGTAAGCAGTTTTGAGAACACCTCCTCGGGCTTTCCCTTGAAAATCCAGATGGTCTTTTTGTGCTTCTGGAGTTTCTGCTGCATTTGTGCCAGGGTATTGTATATAAACTCAACACGGGGATCGTGGGCTGGCAGTTTGCCGGTTATTTCAGTATCGAAGATAAACAATGGCACCACAGGCAATGCGCCGCTGAGAGCTTGCCAGAGCCCTTTATTGTCGTGCAGACGCAGATCGCGCCGGAACCAGAAAATGACTACAGGATCTTGCATTGGAGGCATGTTGATATACTTCAGGATGTCCTAATAAACCCATGAAATAAGCATGACAACAAATCTTGTCACCCAGGCAAATGTTCAAGATGCGAATTCCATCTGACAAATAAAAAACAAATAATGAACAGATGAAACAGAGTATTGTTTGCAAAAGCCTACAAAAAAACCGCCAGGAAAGCTTTCCCTGGTCCGTATTACCGGAGTTGGGGTTTGCTTTTCTGGCGGACTGGTATAAAAAAACGATCGTTCAGAGTGTCATTTACATGTCAAAGCCATCGAATTCCATGCTGTCGCCATTGTCGCCGTTGTCGCGGGCACGACGTTGGTTGCGGCGTTCGAACTCATTGATACGATAAGTAAAGCCTACATTGATGATTCTGCTGGTGCGCCAGCGTTCCATATTCATTTCGAAGTTGTTGCCATAGTTGTACATGCTGAATCGCATGGTGTTGAAGATGTCAGAAACGTTCAGGGAGATGGTTCCGCTGTTGCCCCAGATATTTTTGCGTACACCGGCACTGGCCGAATACATGGCATCCATTTCGCCTTGCAGCATAATGATGGGCGAACGGTAAAATCCGTTTACCTGCAGATTCCAGCCTTTGCCAAGGTTCATATTGCTTACAAACCTTCCGGACCATGAGTAGCTGTCGGCTTCCTGCTCCATTTGTGCACCATCAATGATACTGCGGAAATAACTGAAGGTTCCGTTCATGTTCCACCAGGAGGTTATCCTTTGCGAGAGGATCAGCTCGGCTCCATAGCTGATACCGCGGTTGAGATTTTCAAAGGTAGATACTGTAACATCGTTGCCTTCGATCTGCTGCACATAGCGGTACTGGGTTATCATTCCGTTGTTATGGCGGTAAAAAATGCTTGGATTAACGGTGGTGGTTTGCCAGAACCGGGTGTATCCCAGCTCCAGAGAGTTGATCAATTCGGGTTTGAGGTCAGGGTTTCCGAAGGAAACATCAAACTCACTATTGTAGCGCACAAAGGGATTGATATTTCGGTTGTGAGGTCTGTTGATGCGCCGGCTGTAGCTGATCTGCACTGCCTGGTTGTTCTCCAGGTTTCTGCGAAGGTGAAGGGTGGGAAACAGGTTCAGGTATTGATTGTCGAAAGCAGGATTGTTGTCCTTGCGTTGGTCGGCAGTGGTAAAGGTCTGTTCGGCCCGCAATCCGGCCTGAAGGCTGAATTTGCCCAGCATGGTAGCGTACATGGCGTAGGCCGCAAAAACCTGTTCGTCGTAAATAAAATGGTTGGAACGATTGAGGTTTTCTTCCCAGCTGCCGGGGGTGATTTCATTTTCAAAAATAAAATCAGAGTCCATCTGCCTTACCTGGGCACGAAAACCGGTTTCTACCTTGCGATCATCACCCAGGGGGTGTACATAATCGAGCTGAGAGGTAAAAGACCAGTTGTCGCCATCCATGGAGGAACGCTCGCGGTTGGAAAGACCGTTGGGGGTTTGGAAATTCTCCTGGAAAAACTGCTGGATAAAGCTTTCACTGCGATCCATGGTGCGGGTAGAGAAGCTCATGTCTGCTGTGAGCTCGCGATGCCGCTGGTCGTAGGTGCGGCGGAAATTGAGCTGATGGCTGAATGAATTGTGCAGCATACCCGTGGTGTTGTCCATGGTAAATAAGCTGTTGGGGTTGGTAAGATCCTGGTACAGCAAGTACTCGGTAAGATTGTCCATGCTGCGATCCCAGTTGCTGTATCGCGTTGAGAAGGTCAGAACGTTTTTAGGGTTGAAATGGTAATCGGCACCCAATTGTATATTGTGCGAATTCATTCCGAAATTTCCGGTTATATCCTGATCAAGGAAGTTGGTAGTGTTTCCTGTAAATGTTTGCCTTTGGCTGTTGCCAAAAGATTCCATGTTTGAGAATCTTGCACTGTAGTTGGTAAAGAAATTCCAGTTGTTGTATTTATAGTTGAAGTTAACGGATCCGCTGTAAGAACCGGCACTGCCGGCATTGAGCGATACCATGCCGTTGTATCCCGGCCTGCGCTGCTGTTTGAGCACCACATTGATGATTCCTGAGGTTCCTTCTGGGTTGTAGCGTGCCGAGGGGTTGGTAATCACTTCCACGCGCTCAATCATTTCGGCGGGGATCTGCTCCAATGCCTCTGAGCCACTGAGCCCTGTAAGAGAGGAGGGGCGACCATCAATCAGGATCGTTACGTTGGAGCTTCCTCGCAAGCTTACGTTTCCATCAAAGTCAACCGCCACACTGGGGATGTTTTGCATGATATCCAGGCCGGTTCCTCCAATGGAGGTGAGTTCCTGTGCCACATTGATCACTCTTCGGTCCAGCCCGGTTTCCATGAGCGAGCGGGCAGCTTCAACCGTAACCTCATTGAGCATCTGGGCCGCCGGTTCTATACGGATCTGACCCAGATCTACCTCTGGCTCACGGAAACTGATGCGGATATCATTGAAGTTTTGTGCCGGATAACCCAGGTAATTTACCGTGATAAAAAACATGCCTGGAGGGAGCTGCTCCATCACAAACCGGCCTCTCTCATCGGTTATGGCTCCTGAAACCATAGTGGAATCGCGTTTGCTATGTAATACAATGGAGGCAAACATTAATGCCTCTTCGCTTTTACTGTCAATGATGGTGCCCTGCAACTTGCCGATACGTGGCATTTCGCCACCCTGACCTGCTCTGCCCCCCTGGCCGGGCTGCGCCATTAATTTTGAAATACTGGTTAGGAAAAGGCCCGCAAAAACCAGGGCTGCAAGGGTATGTGTAATTTTTGTCATTGTTTCTGAACGTATTGGAGATGGAAGAAAATGAACCCGTGCAGGATTCTTACGGCAGGTTAGACGCAACCTTTGGAGGAAAGTTTAAGAAGCACCGGGTATATTAGCATTTTTTAAGAGGCGCAAGGGTGGGAGGAAAGGAGCCCTCTGAAACGAAAACACCCTGTGAAGGCCGTAGCCATTCACAGGGTCTCTCTTCATGTTGTTTTTGTTTGTTTTGTTTGTTGGCGTAAAAGTAAGAATTTTTTTGAATAACAAAAAAAATTATAAAATTTAACATTTTTCATTTCTTCGTTGCCAACATATGGGTTTACGCAGATCATGTTAACAAGGTTACCTCCCAACCCGCTATCCGGAGATGCAATCAAGGATTTTTTTCAACAATAAGCCATTAATTTACGACAATAACATTCAGATGTCAGATAATCAGAATGTTGTATTGGGTTGCGCGGTTTTTTTTTGTTGAAAAATGGTGATGCTGCCAGGTAGAAAGGCAACTTTCTTTGTGCTATCTTTGCCGGGTTAAACCAATTGCAAAATAATGAGCGCAACCTATTCAGAAGACAGTATACGCAGCCTTGAGTGGAATGAACATATCCGCCTGCGTCCCGGGATGTACATCGGCAAGCTTGGCGATGGCAGTTCGCAGGACGATGGTATTTATGTGCTGATCAAAGAGGTTTTGGATAATTCCATCGACGAGTTCGTAATGGGATTTGGCAAATCCATCGAGATCTCCATTGAGGAAAAGATGGTAACGGTTCGGGATTATGGTCGCGGTATCCCATTGGGAAAGCTGGTGGATTGTGTATCGAAGATCAATACTGGCGCCAAATACGACAATAAAGTTTTTCAGAAAAGTGTTGGTTTGAACGGAGTAGGTACCAAAGCGGTGAATGCCCTTTCAAGCTATTTCACCATACAGAGTATCCGCGAGGGCAAATCGCGCCGTGCCACATTCGATGCAGGCAAGCTGGTGGAAGAATCTCCCGATGAAGAAAACAATGGCCGCACAGGTACCATTGTGCATTTTGTGCCCGACGAGCGCATTTTTGGCAAGTACCGCTATATCAACGATTATATTGAAAAGCTTCTTTGGAATTATGTTTTCCTCAACCGGGGGCTTACCATTACCTTCAACGGAGTGAAAATGCGGGCAGAGAATGGGCTGCTCGATCTGCTCAACCGCAACATCGATACCCCCGTTTGCTACCCCATTATTCATCTGCAGGAAGACGATCTGGAGTTTGCC
Organism: Bacteroidales bacterium; assembly: GCA_046291875.1. GTDB lineage: Bacteria > Bacteroidota > Bacteroidia > Bacteroidales > UBA7960 > SKVR01. The sequence goes on from JBKBSF010000017.1 coordinate 29,811, forward strand.
TTTACCCACAGTGCAACCCAATACAGTGAGGAGTATTTCTCTTTTGTAAACGGCCAGCATACCACCCAGGGAGGTACCCACCAGAATGCATTCCGCGAAGCCCTGACCAAAACCATACGGGAGTTTTACAAAAAGGACTTTGATGCCAACGACATCAAAACCTCTATCATCGTAGCCCTGAGCATCAAAGTGCAGGAGCCTGTTTTTGAGTCGCAAACCAAAACCAAGCTGGGCTCTCAGCACCTTGAGCCCAATGGCAAAGGGGCCACCATCCGCAATTACATTGGCGATATCCTCAAACGCAGACTCGACAATTATCTGCACATGAACCCCGACACCGCCGAAGCACTGCTGCGCAAGATCATGCAGAGCGAAAAGGAGCGTAAGGATATGGCCAGCATCAAGAAACTGGCCAAGGAGAGGGTAAAAAAGGCCAGCCTGCATAACCGTAAGCTTCGCGATTGCCGGATCCATTACAGCGACAACAACGAACGCCGTCTGGAGACCACCCTGTTCATCACCGAGGGTGATTCCGCATCAGGTAGCATTACCAAGGCGCGCGATGTAAATACACAGGCTGTGTTCAGCCTCAAAGGGAAACCCCTCAACTGCTATGGGCTGACCAAGAAGATCGTGTATGAAAACGAAGAGTTTAACCTGCTGCAGGCTGCTCTTAACATTGAAGAAAGCCTCGAAGATCTGCGCTACAACAACATCGTGATTGCCACCGATGCCGATGTGGATGGTATGCACATCCGCCTGCTGCTGATCACATTCTTCCTGCAGTTCTTTCCCGATCTGGTGCGCAACGGACACCTGTATATCCTGCAAACACCTCTCTTCAGGGTGCGCAATAAGCAAAAAACCATTTACTGTTATTCTGAGCAGGAAAAACGCGATGCCATTGAAGAATTGAAGGGAAAACCCGAAATAACCCGTTTCAAAGGGCTTGGAGAGATCTCTCCTGATGAGTTTGGAGGTTTTATTGGCAAGAACATTCGCCTCGACCCTGTTTTATTGAAGAAAGACGTTGTACTTAAAGACATGCTGGAGTTTTACATGGGGAAAAACACCCCCGAGCGCCAGAACTTCATTATCGATAATCTACGGGTAGAATTGGATGTAGCCGAGATATAAATCACCACACTGGTTTTTTCATACATAAGCAGGCTGCCTTTGGGGCGGCCTGCTTTTTTTGTGCTTGTTGATAACTTGGTAGATATCCGGACAGTTTCACGGTCAGGGAGTTTTTAAATCATTATTGTCCGGTTAAAATGTTCCGTTCCTATGGAACTCATTTGGGGTAACATCTTCGCAGGCTATAAACATTTTATCAGAGTATAATTTGTTTAAGTAATTGGTCGTATGCCTGCCCCGCCTTTGCGGGGGAACTTGCATGTCTATTTTGACTGCGTCGAGCTTCGGTTCATCTTTTTTTTGTGAGCCGCAGTGCTCATGCAAGTTTCATCCCTACGGGATTGGTTCTCCTGCTAACATCATTTTTAAACTCCGTTAGGGGTGAAATGTGTCTGGCCATAAAGTATACCTATCTGTCCTTAATCCCATAGGGATGGTACAAACAACAGGCATTTCAAGGAACAACCCATGTTTTATCCGGACAAAAGTGTTTCTGAATACAAGACCGGTAAAATAATATTCCGCTTTTGGGTACTTATTCTCTGAGGGTTTTGTAAAGCGGTTGATCGTATTTATTATGTTTTCTGTACCTGGCTCAAAAAGGAACTGACAGCGAAATTGTAGTGTGTGGTAGGTAAAAACCACGGTTTTATGATACTCAGTAACCAGTGTATTTAGAATGCGTATAAATTGCATTATCATATAGAAAAACTTAGGGCAATTCACTATTTTTGCGAAATCTTGTATTTGTGGGAAAAAACAGTTGTTTAGTAGTGTAATGCTGGGGGTTGATTGGGGGGAGAGAATGGGGTTTTCAGCTTAACTGCATGTTTTGGCACAATTCGTTCATGCTTAGATACAGATTTGGGGAATTATTTGATCATTTCTAAGCCAATAAAACAATTATCCCGGGAATTGAACCCCCTGCGGATATGTTCTTACGCATTCAGGAAAACATACATATCATGAAGCAAACTTACTTCTTTGTTAAACTTGCCCAAGGCACGAAAACAAGCTTAAACAAATCTTTTACCGGTATGCCGGTTGTGGAAAAAATGTATCAGCACAGTATCAAAAGGCCAGATATTGATATTTTTAAATGGCAATCTCTCTCCAGAGTTTGTTTTTTTGTTTTGTTTTTGATGACTTCATTTATTACTGTTGCCAGTCAGAATGGGCAGGTTCAAGCTTTTAATGACACACCTGAAAAAGACAAAGCTGTTTACCATTACAGAACCAGTCAAGGTGGTAATTGGGATGCAGTCAATCGCTGGCAAATACTGGATCCGAACACCGGCAACTGGAGAACCCCTACTACAACCGAGGGCTACCCCGGCCAAAACCCAGGTACGGGCACTGTGACCATTCAGAATAATCATAACATTACATTAAATGTTTCACCACAGCATGCCATTGAAAATTTAGAGTTTAATAGTGGTGGCACCAGTACCACCCTTTCCTTTCAAGCCGAAAATTCATTGATCATTCTCAATGATTTGGTTATTAATACCAATACAAGCAACAACAGAAACCGAAGTGTAGATATTGGTAACGGTACGCTGACGGTTTCCGATGTTTATGTATACTCTGATGGAGGAACTGATTCCCGCGACAGCTTCATTCTCATAAATAATGGAACTCTGAATGTCAGTGGGAATGTAACTATGAATAGCACGGGAGCTAGAACCTACATCCGATTTACCGGCAATGGTACTCTCAATGTGGGAGGTACCATTACAGGTGGAAATATTACCAGCAATAATGGCGGGCATAATACCAACGGCCCAGCCTCCGGTACCGTAAATTACAACCATGCCGGCGATCAGCAGGTGGGTAATTACAACTATTACAACCTCGCCATCAGCGGTGGTGGTAGAAAATCACTTCAGGGTAATACTACTGTATCAAATCAACTACTACTTAACGGTGGATTGCTCACCCTGGGCATTCACAATCTTACCCTTGCCAACAACGCATCCAATGCCATAACCGGTTCTTTCGGTGCATCCAATATGATTGAAACCAATGCAGAGGGTGTGCTTATCAGAAATGCTGCCGCTGCAAAACCCATTCTTTTTCCCATTGGCAGCGAGGGGTTCTATGCCCCTGCCAGTATTATATCCACAAATACCAATACTGGTAATATTCGGATACGAACGGAGAAGTTTACTGAGCTGGGGCCACAGTACCTCAGCAGGTACTGGGAGGTAGTAACCTCTGCCAATATCAGACCGGTGTCGGTTTCATTTACCTATGGTGCAGGCGAGATACCTCAGGCCCCTACCCAGGTGCTGGTGAGGCCACAGGGGCAAGACTGGCAAAACCCTTCTTCGGGTAGCTTCTCTTTTGCAACCCATAGTTTTACGGTCAATGGCTCCAATCAGATCACAACCACTGCCAGTCGCTGGACCGCAGGACCAGAGCCCGGCACCTTCTTCTCCCATAAATCCGGGAGCTGGAACGACCCTACTACCTGGACTTTCGACCCCAGTGGAACTACTCAGACCAGCACCGGTATCCCAGGCAAAGATGCTGCTGTGGTTGTTTTGCCTGGCAGAACAGTAAACCTTACTGCTGATGTTGTTAGCCAGGGGCTGGATATCACCATTCGCGAAGGTGCTACCCTGGATTTGATGACAGCAAGGTTTACTCAAACTCTTGTCAGGTTAAACGGTCAGGGAACCCTCAGGCTGGCCTCAACGCATTACCCATCAGTTGGGGAGAATTTATTTGTTACTGCCGCAGGTGGTACCACAGAGTATTATAACAGCAGCAGTTTTGAATTACCCCTTTCGCAGACTACCTACAACAACCTGCGCATCAATCTGCAGAGCGGTGTTGTTGCAACCCAGAAACACAACCTCACACTCAACGGCAACCTGCATGTGCAGAACGGAACATTCCGCATCAATGATGGTACTAATGCCCGAAGGTCTCTGGAAGTTTTGGGTAATGTGCAGGTGGAAACCAATGGGTTAATCGCTGTGGGAACCGGACAGACTAATACAACAACAACAAACCCTTCAAATGGCGGAACCACAGGTACTCCACCTTTTATTGCCTATTATGATAATCATTCTCACCGTGTTGTAATCCACGGCGATTTTATCAACCACGGTACAGTGCGGTTTACCAACCAGACGCATCCGGTTTATAATGCCTTTCCCACCAACGGTTTTGCCACGGTCTATTTTCGTGGTCATACAAACAATGTATTGCACTGCCAGGGGCAAACCGATTTTTACAACCTGGTGCTTGACAAAGGCGAAGACCAGACCTATCAGCTGGTGGTTCATTCGAGCCATTACCACCATTTCCGTTTGTTTGGTGCCAATACAGCATCGGGCTATGGCGGCGGGGCCAACCCCAACCTGCGCAAGGCGCTCTGGATCCGCAATGGTAGCCTGGTGCTCAGGGGTTCAACCATTATTCCCAGCTTAACCGAGTCCAATGAATCATCGGGCACGCCCAATGGCGACTTTTACATACCAGCCAATGGAGCTTTGATCCTGGATGGTTCGGAAGTGATTGTGCTTACCACCGCCGATGATTACAGGGAGGTAAACCTGGCCTATGGGGTATCTGCTCCAAACAATGCGGCAATGGGTATATTGCCTTCGGGAGGAATCCAGTCTTTTTCCATTTACGGCCTGCTCAGGGTAAACAACGGGTATTTGTCCACCCGCGAATCGGGTGGGTTGATCCAGTGGTCGGTAGCTGCCGGCCAGGTAGAGATCCATGGAGGAACCGTGGATACCAAACAATTCCGTACTGCCGGTACATCGGGCGGATTGACTTCCTTTACCCAAACGGGTGGGGTCTTTGAGCTGAGAGGACGTTTCCAACGTACCCCTCAAAACTATACTACCATTTCCAACCTGGTGAATGCACCTGTAAATACCAACCGGGAAACCGGTGGCCTACAACCTGCTGTAGGTACTTTCAATATCAATGAAGCGGAGAACGTTTTCAATATGAGCGGCGGCACCATGCGCATTTTCGATGTGTGTGGTACAAACAGTGATCAACAACTGGCGGTTGAGATCAATTCTTCCTCCAACAACATCAATGTTAGCGGTGGTACCATCGAAATACGCCCCATGACAGGCACAGGAACAGATGCAGGTGAATATCGTATACACACCACCGCACCCTTTGGCAATTTCACCGTAAACCGGCACAGTGGCACGGCACAGGTAGTGCTGCGCAATCATCCTCTGAGGCTGCTGGGCAACCTGCGCATAGAGTCCGGGGTGTTTAATGCCAACAACCTGGATGTAACCTTAGGAGGGAATTTTCTTGCTGCTGCAGGTACCTCCTACACCCCTGGAAACAATTGGACTATCTTCAACGGACAAGGCAATCAGACAGCAACCCTTAATACTGCCAATGCTTTTGCATTTCGCAAATTGAGGATGGAAAAACCTGCCAACCGTTCTCTTACCTTTGCCGGTTCGCAAAGCCAGGTGCAGATAACAGACTCTTTGATCATACACACCGGAAGATTCAACGATGGGAGCAAAACCATTACGTTGATTTCATCTGCAAGCAACATTACCACCGGGGTCTACAACAGTGGCACCCATCTTGGCAATGGCAAAATTGTGCTGGCCGGTAATGCGCAAATGGTCATTGACGGCGATGGCAGCGGTATTTTCCGAAACCTGGAGCTGAACAACAGCCACATCTCTGCTGCACCGGTTCGCCTTACAGCCGCCACCACCATCACTGGCACCCTTACCTTTGCCAACGACAAGCTACTCAACCTGCAAAGCCACAACCTGCGCTTTACCTCAACAGCCACCGTAAGTGGCCATGGCCCCAACCGGTATGCCATCACTTCCGGCGAGGCAGGGAATGGCGGAATCACCCGCGAATATTCCGAAGGCAGCAAATCCTTTACCTTCCCGCTGGGAGGTAACTCCACACGCAGGTCTGATCCGGCCTATACCCCGACCACGCTCACCATCAACGGCAGTGCAGAAACCTACGGCAGTATTACAGTGGTACCGGTAGGGTATGAGCATCCTGCCACCACCATAAAGGGCCGTTCTCTTACTTACTTCTGGAGGGTGAAGTCGCAAGGCTTCCAACTGGGAAGTGCCACCCTTAGCCACCGCTACCATTACCAGCAAGGCGATGTGGTAACCGGGGCAGATATCACTGAAGACCAATATGTGGCCGCCCGCTTCCTGATGGAAACCACCTCATGGAGCAATGGGCAGGCCAGCGACGTGGACCATACTAATAACATCATTGGTACTACAGCAAATTTCCTTCACCAGGTAGATTATATTGATGGTGACTATACTGCAGGCGACAACACCTCTGATCCCTTTGGCCAGCCGGAGGTATTTTACAGTCGCAGTTCAGGACTTTGGGGTACTGTTACTAACTGGTCTACAACCGGGCATACGGGGGGCCAGGCGACAAGAGTACCCGGTGCAGGGGATATTGTGGTGATTGGGAATAATGATTCGATCTGGCTGGCTACAGAACCTGCGCTACCCCATTATAATACCAATCCAAATAATTCGTTTTATCAACTGAATAAAGCACCTGTGTCAGCGGCAATCTTAAAGATTGAGGCCGGGTCTGTATTGGATTTGCAAAATAATCCCGCGAGCAGTTTCGGTATGGTTGTTAATCATGTGAATGGAAACGGAAAATTGCGATTGACAACAAGGCACGCTACAAATTTTGACAGCCCTCATTCTTTTACCTTTCCGCACGGAGATTATTCTGACTTCAACAGTAACTTTGGTTTCGTTGAATTTTATACTATTAATCCACAATCAGGGACTATATTTATTCTACCGACCAATGCCGATACTTACGGTAATGTAATTTTATCTCCATGGGGTGGCTCCAATATCATCTTTCCCAACATCAGCATGGTTGACATCCTGGGCGATTTGATCACCCGCGGGCAGACCTGGGAATCATGGTTGGCCATGTCCTGGCATGTCAATTATGGTCCTGTAGTGCCCAAAATGGTTTCGGTAAAAGGAAACCTGCATATTCAGGGTGGATCTTTTGTTTTTATTGGTAATGGCGCAACACCCCAAACCATAATTGTAGATGGCGATGTGATTGTAAACCCGGGTGCAGGTATTGATGTTTATGCCGATGGCAGTAATCCTTCATTTGCCAATTTTATGCACATTGGAGGCAGTCTGATTAATAATTCTGATAATTCCTTGCCTGCGGCGTGGGGAGGGCATGCCGGCTCCAACGCCCGCTTTTTTGTGGACAACAACCGGCGCATTGAACTGACATTTTTTGGAAAGGGAACCTCTTCTTTGACCCACGATCCGGCTTTAAGTGCAAATCCATCAACACGTCTGGATCGGGTAACCATCAACAAAGGTACTTCACAGGCCGACTCGCTGATCATTGATATTGGGGGTAGTCTGGTAACTCACACCAACGACTGGCTCACCCTGCAAAACGGCACCCTGGTGTACCGGCGCAACAATACCAGCCAGCATTTTACCCTCACCACCAACAGCCCTTTTACCATTCCCGAAACCGCAGGGTTGTTGATCGACTACACGGGCACTCAGAATGTGCTTATTGGCAATGCTGCCAATGACAATAACGATTTGTTTCTTGATGGAAAACTGACAATCAGATCGGGCAATGTGTTTGTGGGGCCCACCAATGCTCCCAACAATAACAACGACATTGTGTATTCGGGCGGAGGTAACTCTACCCTCGACATCCGCGGGGGCAACCTTACCGTAAACGGACAAATCCGACGCAGTACATCCACCACCACCGGGGTGCTTAAGTATTACCAGAGTGGCGGAGAGGTGACCATCAACGGGCGCAATGCCAACCTCACCCGCGCCAAGCTGGAGGTGGTAAACAACGGCAGTGTCTTCAATATGTCGGGAGGTATACTTACCATTGTAAGAGGCGGGGGTGTAAACTTCGGAGATCTTTACATAAGACCAGAAAATGGTAGTGTTACAGGAGGATTGATCAGGTTTGTGCATGGTTTCAATGCTGCGCAAGTATACAGATTAGATGCTTCTATTGCGTTGCACGATCTCACCATACAGGGTTCAGCATCGCATGAAGCCAGGGTATTGCTCATGATAAATCCTTTACAATTAAGGGGTAGTTTAAACCTCATCAACCCCAGAAGCGTGCTCGATGTACATCCGCAAAACAATATACCCGTTTGGATCCAGGGTGATTTTGTGAATAACGGAACCTACCTGCATCACAGCAACACAACGAGATTTCATGGGAACACACAGGAAATACAGGGGAGCTCCAATACTACTTTCCATAACCTGGTGGTAGATGCATCCAATAGCCTCATTATTAATCGCAATCTTCAGGTTAATGGAAACCTTGAGATTGTTCGCGGTTCTTTTGCATTGAGCCAGTATTGGCTTGAGCTAAGGGGAAACCTGGTAAATAACGGAAGCTATACCGATGAGGGCAACGGAATTTTGCTGAAAGGTACCAACCCTCAGTTCATTAGTGGTACCGGAAACTTTGGCTCTCTGGTACTTGAAAACAGCCAGGGTGCACGACTGATGAACAGTATTACCCTAAGCCGCAATCTGGAGTTGCGCAATGGTGTTTTCAACCTGGGTAGCCATCAACTCGGCCTTTCATACAGCAGTAATATTCTGGGAGCTCCATTTTCTTCTCAAAAAATGATTGCTACCGATGGGGTAATAAGCAGTGGCGGAGTGCTGAAATTCTTCCCTCAATACAATGGGTCAGAGCAGGTATTTGTTTTTCCTTTGGGAACAGGTAATAAGTATACTCCGGTGGAATTCCGGTGGACACAAAACAACCAGGCGGGTTCTTTAAGAATTAATAATGTTAATGCGCATCATCCGGGAGTATTGGATCCCAATCGTGTGCTTCGTTATTACTGGGAAGTAGAAAGGTATGCCCTTGCCGGAATACATGGAAGCCTGCGCTACTTTTACAGAGAAGAGGATGTTCGGGGTGACGAACAGGCCTATCATGCCGTTCGAACCCTGGGTATGGATACCTGGAGTAAGTTCGGGCCCGAGCTTGTGGATGAGGTAAACAATGTTATTACGTTTAATTTCAGTAATTTCAGCGATCTTACCGGTGAATATACTGCCGGTGAGGAGGATGCTTTTCCTGATAATATACCTCGTTTCCGATCGGTAAAAAATGGCAACTGGTCTGATCACACCACCTGGCAGCAGGTGTCGGGAGATCCCTATGTTCTTGCAGGTGGACCCAATGGATTTATAGTGGATGTATTAGAGAATCATACGGTTACCCTTGATCAAAACTATGCTTCAGCCTATCGGACGGATATTGCAGGTACCCTTCGGTATGTGTCAGGCTTTTTCGGACACAACATGGGCCTTGTAACAGGCTCGGGAACGCTGTATATGGAGGGTGGGCTAATGCCCGCAGGTAGGTATACCTCTTTTCTGGATTGCAGCAATGGGGGCACCTTGGAATATGGAGGATCGGGCAGTTACCAGATCATTGCCGATCTGTTCAGTAAAATTCCCCGTATCTATTTTACCGGAACAGGAAACCGAATCTTACCTTCGAAAGATCTTGCGGTTTGCCATCGGATGCTGATCAATGGGCCGGATGTAGACAATAGTCTGCACAACAGATCCCTTAGCATTCTCGGAGAGTTGCACCGACAGCAAGGTGTCTTCAAAGCCGGAACGGGTGCATCTGCAAGAGTAATTATGGAAGGGAGTCAAAAGCAGTCTCTGGGCGGTGCACTGGGTCAGTTTACCGGTAACAGTGCATTCCATCATTTTGAGATCAGAAATGCTGCCGGGCTTGACATTCTGCCGGGGGGTCAGGTAGAGATAATGGGTACACTCTACCTAACACAAGGAAATATTTTTACCCAGTCGGCCCTTGATCTTACTCTTACTAATGTCTTTGATAATTGTGTGTCTCCCTCCGGAGGTTCCATCCAGTCTTATGTGGAGGGTCCTCTGAGCCGAACTATGCAAACGGGTGGCGACTTTAGGTTTCCCATAGGCAAGCAGGGTGTGCTGGGTAACAAGGTAAGGGTAATACAGCCTCAGAACAGTGGTGTTTGGACTGCAGAGTACTTTCAGCCCAATGATAGCTATAGCAGTTATAACTTTCCTCTTGTATATGTTAATTCGCAGGAGTTCTGGGAGCTTAAGGCCAATGGATCGGCTTCTATAGCGGTAGGTTGGGACCATGCAAGCGATCTTACTCCTTTAATGACCGAAGGCGGAATCAATGATCTCAGATTGGCCGAATATGTTTCAGAAGTATGGTCCGAGAGAGATTCCAAAGGTCAGGGTGGCGATCAATCAGGATGGGTGATAAGCGCCGACAGAATACATGTTCCGGTGTCGGGCCGTTTCACCACAGCCAGTGTAAGCAGTGTAAAACCCAGGGCACGTATGATGCCGGGTGCTGCCATTTGCGGCAATCAGGGTATACCGGTTGAGTTTATCGGATCAGGAATGAACCTGAATTACAAATTGGTTTATTCCCGCAATGGTATCAAACAGGAAGCAATTATCAACTCTTTGCCTTTTGCCATACCCACCGATAATAGCAATGCTACCTATCAATTGGAGGAATTTGTTTTCAATTATCCTTTGGCTCCTGTAACAGGTGTCGTTGACAAAAGTATTGTCCAGAGCTGGCAGAACCCTACTCAGGCGCTGGCGGGTTCAGATCAGTCGCATTGTGGTGCACATTCGGCTGTAATGGCTGCAAATCAGCCTACTGTTGGTGTTGGTTTATGGTCAGTGGTTCAGGGTAATGGAGGGAGTTTTAGTAATACCAATTATCATAATACAACCTTTAATGGTATTAATGGAAATACCTACACCTTGCAATGGACCATCAGCAACGGTGGTTGTATATCTCAGGATTTGGTAGATATTTCATTTCCTTTATTGCCTGAACCACCCACTGCCTTCTCCATCTTTCAAGAGGAGGTTTGCCAGGGTATGGAGCAAGTTGCTTATGGTGTGGGGCATATTCCTGCTGTAGGTTATCACTGGAGTTACACGGGCAGCGGTGCTTCTTTTGGCGGTTCTGGTAGCCAGGTAGAGGTTCATTTCGCTGACGGAGCAACCAGTGGGCAAATACAGGTTTATACCTCCAATGGTTGCGGAAACAGTCCTGTTTTAAGCAAACCGGTAGCAGTGTTTTCCAAACCTGAAATTTCCCTCTCAACGCAATTGGCAACTCCGGCCAACATGGCCTGCCCTGGTCAGTCAATAACCTTCAGTCCTCAGGGTATACCCGGTGGTTTTACAGTATTTTCAACGGACTTCCTTGTAAATGGAACTTTGGCTGCCAGTGGTAGTGCAAATAGTTTTACAACCAGTACTCTGAATGATGGCGATATAGTGTCAGCGATTTATACCACCAATGGTGGTTGTATAACTCCGGCTGTAAATACATTAGAAATGGCCATTGGCCAAGGCTACTGGACCGGCCGCAACAGCAATTTATGGAGTGAGTCGACCAATTGGGCCTGCGGTGTAGTACCTGTGGCAACTACCGATGCTGTTATACACCCTGCAGCTCATAATAAGCAGGCATCTATCAGTCCGGGACAGGTTTTCGATGCACGTAATATTGTGGTGCATCCTGGGAATACATTGCGTATTGACAATGCAACCCTGAATGTGTATGGAAATTTCAGCCTGGATGGGTCTTTGATCGGAACTGGCAATACCCTTAATTTTACGGGTAGTGCTAATCAGGTAATTGAAGGTACGGGAGATATTTCAATGCAAAACCTAAGCCTTAATAAGACGGATGGTGTACTTACTCTTCAATCGCCGGTGCATGTCAATGGTACATTGGGAATGCACCAGGGGGTGTTGCAAAGTCAAACCTCTACTATGCTTACCCTTGGCAACAACGCCACAGTGCAGGGCGATAATACAGCATCTTTTGTCAGTGGCCCCATGCGCAAGGTGGGCAATACCGATTTTGTATTCCCCACCGGAAAGAGCGGCAGACGCGGAAGGATAGGTGTATCCGGCATTTCTGCCAGCAAGTCTGAAATCATATTCCAGGCAGAGTATTTTACCGGTCATGCAAACCATGTCGATGTGTATAATCTGGATGAAGGCTTACTACTGATCAGCCAGCAGGAGTATTGGGAGCTGAGCAACCCCACCTCCAACGAAAATCTCAGCGCACATGTAACGCTCCATTGGGATGATGCAGGTTTCAGCGGTATTTCCAATCCTGAGGCAGTGCGTGTGGTGCAGTTCAGAGATGGGCAATGGAAAAACCATGGCCCGGCACCAGACGATAACCCACACGATGATTTTGTTACCACATCAACGCCGTTTAATACGTGGGGGCAGATCACCTTTGGATCAAAATCGGGCGACAATCCTTTCCCCATTGAGTTGCTTTACTTTACTGCTTCGGCAGCCAGCCAGTCGGTGGATCTGAGGTGGGCAACAGCCAGCGAGATCAACAACGATTTCTTTACCCTGGAGCGAAGCTCCTGCGGCAGGGTGTTCGAGCCCATTGGCTTTGTAAGCAGCAAGGCACCCAACGGATACAGCACCCAAACCCTGTTGTATCAGTGGCATGATGACCAGCCCCTTTCAGGAGTGTCGTACTACAGGCTCAAGCAAACCGACTTCGATGGTACCTTCGACTATAGCCCCATTGTTGCAGTGCGCATAACGGAGCAGAGGCAGAATGCTCTGCGGCTCTATCCCAACCCCAGCCGGGGCGATGCGTTCAATGTGCTGCTGCAAACAGAACACAGCTACCAGCGGGTAGGTATCGTTGTAACCGACACCTACGGAAAGCAGGTTTGGAGCGGGCAGGAATATACAGATGAAAACGGGGTGCTCCTCACAAAGGTACAACCCGGAGCAGTGCTGCAACCCGGAGTGTATGTGGTAAGCCTGTCGGCAGAAGGATTCCGCCTGTCGCAGCGAATGGTTGTAAGGTGATTTTTTGTTTGGGAGAATAAACTTTTAAGGTATGTCAATGGCCGTAATAAAATTTTCGCAGGTTACCACCGGGAACTTTCATCGGGTGTTGCGGCTCTACATGGAATCTTTTCCTCCCGAAGAACGTCGTGATGAAGCGGGGTTGAAGCAACAACTTACCTGGAGTGCATGCCAGGTAAAGGCCATAGAAAAAGAGGGGCAATTTGCAGGGCTTTGTATTTTCTGGGAATTCGACGATTTTCTCTTTGTGGAGCACCTGGCCACCGAGCCCAGTCTCAGAGGGCAGGGAATAGGTGAGGGGGTAATGGATCTGCTGCGCAACCAGGGGGCCAAACCTGTATTGCTGGAAGTAGAACCCCCTGAAAACGAAACCAGCCGCAGGCGCATCGGATTTTATTTGCGCAATGGTTTCTTTTTGCTGGATAAGGAATACTGGCAGCCCTCTTACGATTTCATAAGACCCGATCTGCCCCTCAACCTCATGTGCACCCAAAAGGATCCCGGAGAGCTTCGGCTTGACCAGTGGATCGGCATTGTGAAGGAAAAAGTATATGGCAGAGACCGTCCTTTAAAAAGGCAATGAGCTCCATAGCAGGCTCTTACATCTGTTTATCCGTTGCGGGCTATAAGCTCCAAGCGCTGAGCATCCAGCAATGAGATCTTTTTTCCGGAAACGGCAATAATTCCCTCTTTTTGCAGAGATGATAAACAGCCGATTACACTTTCCTTAGAATAGCCCACCGTATGGGCGAGCTCGATGCGCGAGAAAGGCATCTGGAAAGTGTTGCTTTTGAATACCTTAGACAGCTCCATAAGAATGGTGCAGATGGCTCCATCTGCATTCTTATGACTGATATGTATGAGGTCGTGTACAATTTTGTTGGTCATGAGCGACATGAGCTGCACCACATGTACCGCAAACTCACCATTGGTACGGATGATATCTTCAAACACTCCCCGGTCGATCAATCGAACACTGCAATCCTGAATGGCTACTGCCGAAAAATCAAAACTCTTTTTTACAAACGAACACATCAATCCAATAAATGTGTCGTCGGCAATGATTTTGAATACGCTGCTGCGTTGCTGATTCTCTACACTGAGTTTGGCCATCCCTTTTTCAAGATATAGGATATGACTGGCCGAAAACCCTTGCTTGATAATGGTTTCGTCTTTCCTGAAGCGCAATTCACTGGAATTGGACAGCAACTGTGTATGCTGCTCTGGGCTTAACAACGATTGCCAATGAGGTATGCTGCTTTTGTTTGCCATAGTTTGCAGGTGTATGAAAAAGTGGAAAACTACACTTTATAAAATGAAAAAATGCAGGATGAAAAGCATGAAACTGCACTGGCAGATTTCGAGTTGTTAACAAGATAACAACTAATTTAGCATCATCAAAAGTAAAGATAATAATGTTTAACACTTAAAGCAGAATACCATGTCCGATTTAACTTTTAAAATCCATGCCCAGAGTGCCAGTGCAGCCAAAACCATTGTAAAGGCGCGTAATTTTGAAATCATTGTTGACGAGCCCCAGAGTCTGGGTGGCACCGACAGTGCTGCAAATCCTGTAGAGTATGTGCTAGCTGCTTTTGCAGGATGTCTTAACGTGATGGGGCATTTGATTGCCTCAGAGATGGGTATCAGCCTCAAGGGCCTGAAGATCGAAATCAGCGGCCATTTGAACCCGGCCAGACTCTTCGGAAAGAGCGATGCTGAGCGTGCCGGTTACAAAGGGATTGTAGTAAAAATGATCCCCGATACCGACGCCGATGAAAGCCTGTTGCAACAATGGCTTCATGCTGTTGAAGAAAGATGCCCTGTTAGCGACAACCTGCAGAATATCACTCCTGTAAAGGTGGAGTTGGAAAAACTGGAAATGGCATGATCATCTGGGATGCCCTGGTGGTTTAGCCCAGGGTAAACCGATCCCAGTCTTCAGCTACACGAAATTTATTACGGAAATCATCCAGCTGGCATTTAGGCATAGAGATGGTTTCCGTTTTTTCTTCTCCGGGCATCAGGTCGGAGAAATTTTCTCCCATGGGGCTGATGAGTGCCGAATCACCCGAGTATTGGATTCCGTTTGCGTCCTCTCCCAACCGGTTTACTCCGATCATATAGGCCTGGTTTTCTATGGCCCTGGCCATGAGCAACACCCTCCAGGGGTGGCTGCGTGCTGCAGGCCAGTTGGCTACATTGATAATGCAATCGTAATCAAAACCCTTCTCTGCACTGTAGTTGTTCTTGATCCACACCGGGAAACGCAGATCGTAGCAAATGAGCAACAGAAATTTCCAACCTTTGTATTCTACAATTATTCTTTCTTTGCCTGCAGTGTAGTGCTGGGTTTCGCCTGCAAAACTAAAAAGATGCTTTTTGTCGTAATGGTAATACGTGCCATCGGGTTGTACCCAGTATAGGCGGTTGAAGTACTTCCCCTTATCTTCCGTTACAATGCTGCCGCAAATTGCAACACCCCGCTCGCTTGCCAGGTTTTGCATCCATTGAAAAGACTCTCCCAGGTGAGGCTCAGCGCATTGTTGCGGGTTCATGGTAAACCCGGTGGTAAACATTTCGGGCAGAATGATGAGCTCAGTGTAATCTTCCATCATGGCGATCTTGTGCTCAAACATGTCGCGGTTGGCCTTGGGGTTTTCCCAGTGCAGGGGCGACTGTACCAGGGTTACTTTTATATTCGACATAGTATCTCCGCTGCTTTTTCGAGTGTTTCGTTGCCTTTGGCAAAGCAAAACCTCAGGGTTTGGTTGTTTACGGGTTTGTTGTAGAAGTAGGAGTTGGGTACCGAGGCCACCCCGAACTCACGGGTAAGCCGGGTGGCAAAATCCATTTCGCTTTCCTCGCTTATGCGGCTGTAGTCGAGCACCTGGAAATAGGTACCTGAAGCTGGCACTACTTTAAAACGCGATGTGGCGATGAGTTGAAGGAAGTAGTCGCGTTTCTCCTGGTAAAAACTGCCCAGGTGCATGTAATGGTCTTTGTTTTGCAGATACTCAGCAATGGCATATTGTACCGGTGTATTTACACAAAAGACCACAAACTGGTGGGTTTTTCTGAACTCTTTCATCAGGTTGGCCGGTGCCAGGCAATAGCCCATTTTCCAGCCGGTGGCATGAAAAGTTTTCCCGAAGGAGCACATCACCAGGCTTCGCCTGGCAAGGTTGGGATAGCGACACACGCTTTGGTGCTCACGCCCGTCGAAAATGATGTGTTCATACACTTCATCACTCAGAATAAGGATACTTGAGTTTTTTGTCAGTTTCTCCAGTTGCATCATGTCGGCAGCACTCAGGATGCTTCCGCTTGGGTTGTGAGGGCTGTTGATAATGATCATGCGGGTACGCCCGCTGATCACCTTTTTTACCTCGCTCCAGTCAATGTGGTAATCGGGCAGTTTCAGCTGTACACAAATGGGTACTCCCCCTGCCAGTTTAATAGCTGGTACATAGCTGTCGTAGGCTGGCTCAAAAACGATCACTTCATCATCCTCCCTGATCAGCGACATGATGGCCGTAAAGATCGCCTGTGTGGCACCGGCAGTAACGGTAATCTCCGTTTCCGGATCGTATTGGGCACTGTAGAGGAATTCCGTTTTCTCTGCTATGGCCTCCCTGAGCCAGGGTAAGCCAGGCATGGGGGCATATTGGTTGTGCCCTTCGCGCATGTATTTATGCACCAGTTCTACCATATGCTCCGAAACAGGAAAATCGGGAAATCCCTGCGAAAGGTTGATCGCATTATGCTCCCGGGCCATCTGCGACATTACTGCGAAAACCGATGTGCCCGTCTGGGGGAGTTTTGATGTTACAACATCAGGAAAAAGTTCCATAGTTGGCTGTATTTTGTTTAATTTTGCACCTTGTTAGAACATCCCTTACCGGGGTGTTGAAGCGGCAAAATTATAATAAAAATCTGACAAGCTGAGTCCTCAGCCCAATCCATTTATAAACGAAAAAAAGGAAATGATGAAAACCATTGACGGATTTAATTTTGCGGGCAAAAGAGCCCTGATTCGTGTTGATTTTAATGTGCCCCTGAACAAGGAATTCCAGATTACCGACGATTCGCGCATGCGTGCTGCGGTGCCTACCATAGAGAAAATCCTCAGGGATGGAGGATCCGTAATTCTGATGTCGCACCTGGGTCGCCCCAAAGAGGGGCCGGAGGATAAGTTCTCGCTGCGTCACCTGGTAGATCATCTGGCAAAGCTCACCGGTGCGCCTGTTAAGTTTGCCGACGATTGCATTGGCCAGTCTGCCGTAGAACTTTCTGCAAGCCTCAAACCTGGTGAAATCCTTTTGCTGGAGAACCTCCGCTACTATAAAGAAGAAACCAAGGGCGATGAGGCCTTTGCGCAGAAACTGGCTTCCCTGGCCGACGCGTACGTTAATGATGCCTTTGGGACTGCCCACCGTGCACATGCCTCTACCACCATTGTAGCTAAGTTTGCCAGCCACAAAATGTTTGGCTACCTGATGGAGCGTGAGCTCAGCAGCATCGACAAGGTGCTTAAAGACACTCAGAAACCCTACACTGCCATCATTGGAGGTGCAAAGGTTTCTTCGAAAATTGAAATCATCAACAACCTTATGGATAAGGCCGACGATCTGATCATTGGAGGAGGTATGATGTTTACCTTCATCAAGGCCATGGGTGGTAAAGTGGGCAGCAGCCTTGTGGAAGACGACTTTCTGCAGACTGCCAGAGAGATCATGGCAAAGGCCGAGGCCAAAGGTGTTAAACTCCATATTCCTGCAGATGCAGTGATTGCCGATAAATTTGATAATGATGCCGCCCGTAAAATGGTAAAAGCCGACGCCATTGAAGACGGATGGATGGGCCTTGACATCGGAACCGAGAGTATTGAAGCCCTGGCGCAAGTTATCGAAAACTCTAAAACCGTTCTTTGGAATGGCCCCATGGGAGTTTTTGAAATGTCGAATTTTGCTGCTGGCACCAAGTCCATCGCCGACTCACTGGTGAAAGCCACCCAAAAGGGAGCCTTTACCTTGGTGGGTGGAGGCGACTCCGTTGCCGCCATCAACCAGTTAGGTCTGGCTGAAAAGGTGAGCTACGTTAGCACCGGTGGTGGTGCATTGCTGGAGTATATGGAAGGAAAAGTACTTCCAGGCGTTGCCGCTATCAATGAATAATTCTGAGTTACCCGTTAAAAAAAATCCCCGGCAGGTTTTCCTCTGCCGGGGATTTTTTTTTTTTTTTTTTCGTCAGTGCTATTGACAGGTGCACAGGCATCTCAACTGGGTTTTACTGATGGCTGAAGTGGGGGTTTTCAGGTTTGCCTCTCATGCGGTGGTATTTTATCCTCCTTCGCCAATGCTTTCCATCACCCTTACCATACGATCGCGCAAAACGGCAGAGGTACCTGCATAGTTATTCACAATGAAAGCAAAGGCGATCAGCTCGCCCTTCCGGTTTTTGGTATAACCGGTATAGGCCCTTACATTGCCCAGGAATCCGCTTTTGGCCATCAGTATGCCCCGTGCCGGGCTGTTTGTAAACAACCTCTCCAGGGAGCCCGACCGGCCCGCAACGGGCAATCCGGATGTAAGTGCTTCGTAAAGAGCAGGGTTGGATGCGGCCTGCCCGAGCATAAAAACAAGCTGCGCTGCTGTGAGATTATTGAAAGGAGAAAGACCACTGCCATCATGTATGCGCATACCTCGCACCGGCATTCCCTTTTGTTGCCAGAACTCGGTAATTACCTCTGCACCCCTGGCAAAGCTTCCTTCGTTTTTATAATGCAATCCCAGGTATTTAATAAGGTTTTCTGCATAGGTATTTACGCTTTGCATGTTGGTGCGTGCGGCAATGGTGGCCAGGGGAGGGGATTGCCAGGTGTGGAGTAATACTCTTACGGAAGGATCGCTGATGCTTTCCAGGGTACGGTGTGTATGCACTTTGCCGGTGCAGGTAATCTGCCGGGCCATGAGGAAGCTCCTGAACTGACTTGCCAGGTGCAATCCCGGATCGGGTATCGATCCTCTTACCGGAAAAGCATTGCTGCCCAGTGGCACGGTGCCTGTAAACCACCTTTGGTTATAGCCAGGTGCACCATAGATGTAAACCCTGTCGCCAGAGCCCCTGGGGCCAGTGGTAACCTCGTTGACCCATTCCATACCTTCAATAACAGGCTCTGTGCGCAGCACTGTGGCGGGAGCACCTTCTCTGTTGCCCGGCTGAAAGAAAACGGTGTACATGTTTTCGTATACCGTAAGGGCATGGGCTCCGGCGCCATAGTAGTTGCCCAGATCTTCCCACATCCATTTGGGGGGTACCATATGTGCATCAAAGGCAGAACCATCTGCAATGATGTGCCCTTCAACACTACGAATACCTGCGTGGTGCAAAGCGGCAAGCCAGGCTTCGAAAGTTCTTTCAATGGCCAGGCTGTCGTGCAGTTGTGTGGCCCCCAGCGCAGGATCGCCCATGCCATGGATGTAAAGATTTCCTTTCAGGATGCCATTTTCAATCTTTCCATCATATTGAAGGCGGGTTGCAAATCTGAAATCTTCCCCCAAAAGCGCCAGCGCTGTAAGGGTGGTTACCACCTTTTGTGTGGAGGCAGGTATAAGTGCAAGGTTGGGATTTACCGATGCAAGGGTTTGGCCGGTTTGCAGGTTTCGGGCTTCAAATCCCCATGAGGCAGAGGCCAGCGAAGTGTCTGATGCAAAGTTTTCTATCGATCGCTGCAAACTGCTGGAGCGGGGAGTGTGGGTGGTTGAAGGAAGCAACAACCATAACCCCAACAGCATCAGGGTGATAATAACAGAGAAGGTAATTGTAGGCTTGTGCATCGGTATAGATATTTCTCGGTACAACAGATTTAAAAAAAGCCTGTCCGGTTGCTTTTCGATGCATCAGACAGGCTTTGGAGCAGGTTGGGTGCGCCTCAGCGTCTGCCGCCAAAAACGGAAATATTAATATAACTTCCCGGATTTCTTCTTATGTCTTCCAGCAGCAATTCCAGCTGTTTGGAAGAGCTCTCCAGGTTATTGTACAGCTGCTCATCGTTTACCAGCATGCCCAGTGACCCTTCGCCACGGTTTACCTTATCCATGATCTGGTTGAAGCTGGCCAGGCTCTCCTCGGTGTGTCGGAGGGTTTGTTGAAGGTTGGCAGCAGCAATGCTGTCGGTAATGCCCGAAACATTCCTGATGATGTTGCTCAGCAGTTCGTTGTTGTTGCTCAGATTGCGTGTAATGGATTCGGCATTGGCCATGATGGCAGAAATACGAAGGGTTTCCCTGGCAATGGTCTGATCCAGGGTGGAAGTTGTATTCTCGATATTGCCAATAGTTTCCTGGATGCTTTGAAAAGAGGACTCTATGTTCTGGCGGGTGGTTTCATTGAAAATTGCCTGGAAGGTGTCAAACACAGAATCCAGTTGAGCAAAAAGGTCGTCTGCCCTTTTTTGTATGGGCAGCAGGATTTGGCTTACCTCTTCCTGGATGGATGTCTGGGTGTGGGCAAGCAATGTATCGCCATTCTGGATCATTTGCCCGGAAGATCCCAGCTCGATGATGATCTCGCGGGTGCCGGTGAGGCTCATCCCGGTGAGTACCGAACGGGAGTCTATGGGAATAGGTACATCGCGACGCACAATATTCTCCACAATAATACGCCCTGAGCCATCGGGCATAAAGCGGATACGGTTTACCTGGCCAATGCTTACACCACTCAGACTTACCGGGTTGGATTCAATAAGTCCGGTTACATCATCATAAATGGCATAGAAAACGATCTGGCGGGAGAAAATATCTTTCCCTTTGAGGAAATTAAGCCCCCAGATAAACAAAAAGATAGACACTACGGCCAGCAGGCCAATCTTGAATTCACGGCTGATCTTCAAAACAAGGGTATTTAAGGGGTTTGTAAAGCATGATTGACAAGGCGCAGAGCTTCGGCGGTTGATATGCGCTCATTGTCGCGGAAGGCTACAATGAAAGCATCGCGGAAACCCCGGGCATGCAATTTTTGTTGGATAAGGGTGGCTGCTTCCAGAGTAGGTTCATTGCCCAGGGTGTATTTGAACAATCCATCGTGGAAATAGAAGCTAATTCCTTCCAGATCGCGAAACTCCGGGGCATTTACAGGTCTTTCCACCGATGTGGTGGCAAACTGTACTCTGAAACTGATTACAGGGGCGGCTGGAGTAGCGTCAGTGGCGGGAGTTTCGCGTACCGGCTCCCGCACCTGGGGTTGTTGTACAACGGGTTGTGGGCTTCTTTGCCCGTTGCGACCTCCCTGGCTTGCCAGGTTGTCCTGGTAGGTTTTATAATCGCGGAAGGCCCGAAAAATGGCTGAGGCAATGTGGGCCTGACCCATTTCCGACATCAGGTACCTCTCTTCCTGGGGGTTGCTCAGAAAGCCCGCCTCCACCAGAATGCCGGGCATAGTAATGTTGTAAAGCACCAGGAAACCTGCCTGTTTTACGCCCCTATCGTGCCGGCCCGCTCTCTCGCGAAACTGATCCTGAATCAAGGATGCCATAGTGAGACTTTGATGCAGATACAGATTCTGAAACATACTGAAGATGATATTGGATTCTGGCGAATTGGGATCGTACCCGCTATAGGTCTCCAGGTAATCATCTTCAAAAAGAATGGCTGCATTCTCTTTCTTGGCCACCTCAAGGTTTTCCTGGCTTCGGTGCAATCCCATCACAAAAGTTTCGGTGCCATAGGCTCTGCCCGATCGGCTTGCATTGCAATGGATGGAAATGAACAGATCTGCTTTGTTTTCATTAGCAATCTGTGCCCTTCGGATGAGGGGAATAAACTCGTCGGTGGTGCGGGTATAGATCACCTCCACGTCATCGAAATTCTGCTTGATATATTCGCCCAGTTTTAGGGCAATGGCCAGCACAATATCCTTTTCCTGGGCCTGTGCACCCACTGCACCCGGATCGCGCCCTCCATGGCCGGGATCTATCACCACCTTACGCACGAAGCCCTGCCTGTCGGCAAATACCTGCTGGCATGAAAATATCAGCAGTGTAAGGATACCAAAAATTATAATCTGTCGTTTCACTTATTAATTGATCGTTTTTTTATAGTTTTGCGCTGGTTTTCCACAACGATAATACGTTACAGGGGCTCGTTCTATTGTGCAAAAATAATATTAAATAGATTTGCGTACAAACTTAGCTATCAAGTTTTTTATCATCATTGGGTTGTTGCCGCTCCTGGGTTTTCAAGCTGAGATATTGAGGGATGAAAGGGAAGGGTATCTTTTCCGGTCAGCCACCGATACGCTGGAAATTCCTCAAAGAGGGGTGGAATCGCCATTTATGGTCAGAGAGGTTCCCGCAGATACTCTTATGCCCCCTGTTGCACCTGCCGATACTTTGTTGATCCCCGATATACCCTCAGATGCTGCTGAAGATACCATGGCTGTTGAACCTCCCCGGCAAACCGGTGCCGGTTTTATACTGGATACCCGTGTAGAGTATTCCGCTGTAGACTCCATCCCTTTTGATATCCGCAACCAGGTAGTGTATTTGTTTGGAGATGCCGAGATGACCTACGGCAGCATCAATCTTAAAGCAGCCTTTATAAGGATCGATTTTCGGACCAAAGAGCTTTTTGCCACCGGACTGCCCGACTCACTGGGGCAACTGCAGGGCAAACCCGTGTTTGTGGATGGTAATGAGAGTTTTCAATCCATAACCCTCAGGTATAACTTCGAAACCCAGCGCGGAAGAACCACCCAGGTTTTTACTGAAGAGGCAGATGGTTTTCTGCATGGCGATGTGGTTAAAATTATGGAAACCCGCGAAATACACGTGAGTGGTGGGAAGTATACCACATGCGATGATCCCAATCCGCATTTTCATATTTCATTCAGCCGGGCCAAGATCATTCCCAATGATAAGATCATTGCCAGTGCACCGAGGCTGACCATCGAGAATGTAAAAACCCCTTTGATTTTGCCTTTCGGCTTTTTCCCCAACAAACGCGGGCAAGCCTCAGGCATCCTGATACCATCTTACGGAGAAACCAACAACCGGGGTTTTTACCTTGAAAATGGTGGTTTCTACTGGGGTATCAACGATTTTGTGGATCTTTCCTTACGGGGAGATATTTACACCCGTGGCAGCTGGGCAGCGCGTATGGGTTCAACCTACAGGGTCAGGTATCGCTACAACGGTGCCTTAAATCTCAACTATGCCATCAATATACTGGGAGAACGAGATCTTCCAGGATATGAGCGTAATCGCGACTTCCGTGTAATATGGAATCATAACCAGGACCCCAAAGCCAGGCCCAACAGCGTTTTTCGTGCCAATGTAAACGCCGGTAGCAGTGCCTACAACAGGTTCAACCCCACTACCAGCAACGACTATCTCTCCAATACCTTTTCTTCCAATGTAAGCTATTCAGCCAACTGGGCGGGCAGGTACAATTTTTCGGCCAACATGCGACACAGCCAGAATACACAAACCCAACGTGTTGACCTGGGATTGCCCGAGATTGCATTCAGTGTGGCAAGGTTTTATCCATTCAGGCGACAAAATCCTCAGGGCAGGCTGCGCTGGTACGAAGATATTACCATGAATTACACCATGAATGCCCGCAACCAGATCACGGCGCACGAAGACGACATGTTTACCTCGCGCATGTTTGATGATATGCGCAATGGGGTGCAGCACAATATACCGCTGAGCCACAATATGAGGGTATTGCGCTATTTTAACCTGAGCAACAGCGTGTCTTACAATATGCGTTGGTACTTCCAGCAGGTGGAGCAGCGGTGGGAGTTCGATCCCGATGGAACCCCAACTACTCAAATGCCTATCCCCGGGCAGCTGGTGCGCGATACCATTCGTGGGTTTAATGCTG
This sequence comes from Bacteroidales bacterium, assembly GCA_046291875.1. Classification (GTDB taxonomy): domain Bacteria; phylum Bacteroidota; class Bacteroidia; order Bacteroidales; family UBA7960; genus SKVR01. The sequence goes on from JBKBSF010000017.1 coordinate 53,794, forward strand.
TACACGATTTTAACTATAGTGCTTCTTTGAATACCCGTTTATATGGATTGATGCAGTTCAGAAGGGGACCTGTAAGGGCTTTGCGCCATGTAGTCTCACCCAGTTTCGGATTTTCTTACCGCCCCGATTTTGCCGATCCCTTCTGGGGATACTATGGAGAATTTTATGATCCGAACCGGAGACAGCCGGAGGTTCGTTACTCTCGCTTTGAGGGATCATTGTACGGTACGCCTGCGGCAGGACGATCGGGATCGCTGAATTTGGGCATAACCAATAACCTGGAAATGAAAGTGCGCAGCCGCCGCGATACCATCAGTGGAGAACGAAAGATTGCACTCATAGAGAACCTGTCGGTAAATACCAGCTACAATCTGGCAGCCGACTCCCTCAACCTGAGTGATATCCGTTTGAGTGGACGTACGCGCCTGTTCGGACAATTCGACCTTACCTACAGCAGCACATGGTCGCCTTATGCTGTAGACGAAGAAGGAAATATATACAATAAATTTCTCTGGGAGGTTGAAGACAAATTTTTGCAAATGATCAATACATCATGGGGTGTGAATTTCAATTACCGGCTCAACTCCAAAACCAGCCGTAGTGGCCCGGCTCCGGGTTCAGGTATGGGGCGCAACCAGGGTGCTTTGCCTGGTATGGGGATGGATTTCGGGGATGATGGCTTGGGTGATGATGACGATCTGCCCACCGCACTGCCCCAGGCTACCGCTTTGCCCGTGGGAGAAATAGATTTTTCTGTGCCGTGGTCGCTCAATTTCAGCTATTCTTTCAACTACAACTCAAGATTCAACAGGCTTTTGCTCGAAACCGACAGAACCTACATCCAAACGCTCAGTTTTTCGGGCGATGTAAGCCTTACACCCAAATGGCGTATTGGAGTGCGCAGCGGTTATAACTTTGATGACAAAAAGCTTACCTATACTTCCGTTGATATCTACCGCGATCTGCATTGCTGGGAATTGCTGATCAACTGGGTGCCCTTTGGGTTTCGCCAGAGCTACAACCTTACACTGCGCGTAAAATCAAGTGTGTTGCAGGATCTGAAGCTTACACGCAGAACCCATCACCTCGACAGAGCTTTCCAGTAGAAGAATCGGCAAGGCCATACATATCGGATTTTGTTGAAAATGTTTTTAAGAAATAATTAGTGGTTTTGAAAAAAAAATTGAATATTTGCACTGTGTTAAAAAGAGGAAGGCTTCTAAAAAGCTTACATCACTAACAAATCCAAATCCTACTATAAACGGTTTATTCAACCTAATTAAAAACAACATATTAGAATGAAGACGATTATTCAAATTGCACTGGCCATCGTAATAGTGGTACTGGTTTATTTTATTTACGATAGTATAATGGAGCCTGTGCGCTTCAATCAGGAGGTAGCCCGCCGTGAAGCCATGATTATCCAGCGTCTTAAAGACATTCGCACTGTTCAGCAGGCCCATCGCTCGCGCTTTGGCGTTTTCAACAGCGATCTGGACTCACTGGTACGATTTGTAAAACTTGACTCCCTTGCTGTAATTCGTGCCATTGGTTCTGTACCTGATACCCTCACAGAAGCTGAAGCTATTAAAAGAGGTATTGTGCAGCGCGACACCCTTTGGGTAAGAGCTGTCGACAGTTTGCTTCGCCAAAGCAGGTATCCCATCGACTCTCTTCCTTATGTGCCATTTACCGGAGGTAAGAGATTTGTTATGGACGCAGGAAAAATCGAAAGAGGTCTTACACAGCTTCCCGTATTTCAGGCTTATGCGCTTCCCCAGGATTTTCTGCGCGATTTAGACCGCTGGAGAGTATACTACACCCGCGACTTTGAGGCCGGTTTGAGAGTAGGTTCAATGTTTGAATCTTCCATCGACGGTAACTGGGAGTAAACTAATTTCACCCATGCAAAACATCGTTAAAGAAATCTGTTGCATCCGCGATGCACAATCAGATCATAACAACGATACCGGAAAAAAATTCTTATCCATCGAGCTTTCGCTCGATGGATTTTCTTATTGTGTGCTCGATACCGACCGGTTTCGGTATACAGCATTGGAATCCTTCGCCTTTGAGGATGTAAAGGATCCTCTGCAGTTAAACATGCTGCTGGAGGAAATTGTAAAAAGCAGAAAACTCCTTACAGGATCTTACCAGCGTATCAGTCTGGCTTATTACAGCCAGAAAATGACCCTGGTGCCTGCTGACCTGTTTTCTTATGCCGATAAAAACCTCTACCTCGATTTCAATACCTACCCTGCACAGAATTTCGAGATCAGAGTAGATAAACTCAACAACCTATCGGCCTATGCCGTGTACCCTTTCCCAAAAGCTCTGGCCCATAAGGTGAATTTTCTTTTTCCCGGATGCCGTATGCGTCATATCTCCACCTGCCTGATCGAAAATATCCTCTATATGATCCGATATGGAAGGCTGAGCTCTCAGTTGGTACTTCATATACAGAAAGGGCATTTCGAGATACTGATCTTCGACAAGGAGAACCTGAGCTTCTTCAACTCCTATGCCTACCAAACCTGGGACGACCTGTTTTACTATCTGTTCTTTGTACTCGAACAACTGGGCATGCAGGCGGAGCAACTCGATATGGTAATGTATGGAGAAGTGGGTATAGGAAGTGAATTCTACAAAAAAGTGAAGCTCTATTTCAAATCCTTCGCTTTCGGTCCTCGTAATGAACTGTATCGCTACAGCGAAAGCTTCGACGACATCCCACATCATTATTATTACAACCTGTTAAACCTCAATGCATGCGGATAATTGGCGGAAAGAACCAACGCAAGCAGATCATCGCCCCTGCAAAATTACCTGTAAGGCCAACTACAGATATGGCCAAAGAGGCCCTTTTTAATATTCTGAACAACCATTTCGATTTTGAGCAGCTTCATGTGCTCGATCTTTTTGCCGGTACAGGTAATATCTCTTACGAATTTGCATCGCGTGGGGCACAACAGATCATTGCCGTGGATATCAACCACCACTGCACCGGATTTATAAGAAAAACCGCTGAAGAACTGGGTTTCGACCAGCTGAAGGTGGTAAGGGCCGACAGTTTTCAATTCCTGGGCATCTGCAAGGTGAAATTTGATGTTGTTTTTGCCGATCCACCCTACGACCTTAAGGATATCGCCGAAATACCGCGCCGCGTTTTTGAAGCCTCTATTCTCAATCCCGGAGCCTGGCTTGTGCTGGAGCACGGCGAGCACATGAACCTTACCCATCTGCCCTTTTTTGCCGAAAAACGTAAATATGGAAAAGTACATTTCAGCTTTTTCCACCAACCTGTGTCAGATGAAGATCAGCATTGAAAGAGCAGACATTTCCTGCCTGGATACTATTGCCGGCTTTCAGGTGCAAATGGCCCGTGAAACAGAGAACCTCCACCTGGATCTGCCAACTGTGTTAAAAGGGGTGAGGCATATTTTTCAGAACCCTGGCACCGGTCATTACAAAATTGCGCTTCATGAAGGGAAAATTGCGGCATCGCTCCTGGTATTGTATGAGTGGAGCGACTGGCGCAACGGCAACGTTCTCTGGATCCATTCGGTATACGTGCTGCCACAATACCGTGGAAAAGGTATTTTTTCGCAAATGTATGCACAATTGAAAGAGGAGGTGCTGCAAACTTCCGCCCTGATAGGCCTGAGATTGTATGTAGACAAAACCAATGGCTCTGCCAGGAACGTATACCGCAAAATGGGTATGACCGATCAGCATTACGATTTGTTCGAATGGATGCCTTAAATGTTTTATTTTTGATCAAAAGTATACACCATGAGCCGTATTGCTATATTTCCAGGATCTTTTGATCCCATTACCAGAGGTCATGAATCTATCGTAAGAAGGGCTCTGCCTCTGTTTGATCAGATCATCATTGCCATTGGAGTGAATGCAGAGAAATCGGGATTCTTTCCGGTAGAAAAGCGTAAGGAATGGCTGGAAAAGGTTTTTGCCGACTGTCCGGCGGTCCGTGTAGATACCTACAGCGGTCTTACGGTAGAGTATTGCAAAAAAAACAATGTCAATTTTATACTCAGAGGGTTGCGCACCTCTGCAGACTTTGAATTTGAACGCAGCATAGGACAGATCAACAAGCAGATGCATCCTCCCATCGAAACCGTGTTTTTGCTTACTACCCCCGAGCATACCGCTCTGAATTCTTCCATCGTGCGCGACATCATTCGCAACAACGGCGATGCTACTCCTTTTGTGCCCGATGGGATTGAATTCTGAGGACCTCATCCTGGTGTCAGGTTAAAATATTCCGGAGTTTTTTCCGTTGCAGGATTGTTGTTTCATTCATTTGACAAAACCATGCGGTATTTTTCCTTCTTTTTTCTTGTTTGTTTTTCCTCGATGGCATTTGGATCGGATTTTCAGATTCGCATTTCAGGCCGTTTCCCCGGAGCCGAAGGACAACTGGTACGGCTTATGGAATACAACGATCTAATCTCTTTCAGAGAAAAGGAAGTGGCTGCCGCTCAGGTTGATGAGCAGGGGCATTTCAGTTTTACCTTTTCCCGTTTCCAGCCAAGGTTTATGTTTTTCAGGATCGATCATGCGCGCATGGGCTTTTTCGTGGAGCCCGGCAAGGATTACTTTTTTGAGTTTGATCCGGTGGCCTTTTTTCAGCTCGACGACTCCCGCAATCCTTACCTGGATCCGTGGTATTTCCGGTTTAACCTTTCAGGAACAGGTGCTGAGCTAAACCACCAGATCGATGCTTTTGAAGATATGCTCAATGAATTTGTACTGGAGAATTTCCGGCTTATTCATTCAGGACGAAACCGAAACCTTCTGCTGGAGTTTCGCCAGCAAACCGACAGTTTTTTCGGGAAGATCGAAAATGAGTTTTTTCGCGAGTACTACGAGTACAAGTATGCTTACTACAACCGGATTGGCAGTGTGGAAAGAATTCCGGACCAGATGAGGCGCTATGTGCTGAACCGCCCGGTGTTGTATCATAACACCCAGTATATGAATTTCTTTCACGTGGCCTTTGACCAGTACCTGGTTTCGGGTTCCAGAAGTATAACCATCTGGGATCTTCGCCACACTATCAATGAGCTCAACAGCTACCATGCCCTGATGGATTCATTGGGTAAAGACACCTTGCTGCGCAATGAGGTGATCCGCGAGCTGGTTATGCTCAAAGGGCTTCAGGATCTGCACTCCAACCCCGACTACCGCCGATCGCATGTGGAAGATATTCTTTCTTATGTGGCTTACAACAGCAAATTTCCAGAGCACCGCACCATTGCAGAGAATATACTGTTTACCAAAAGGCACCTTGCCCCAGGACAGCCAGCTCCCTCTTTCAGTAGTAAAAATCAGCAGGGTGAATTGTTGAATATACCCGAAGACTTTAACGGGAAGTTTGTTTTCATTGGTTTCTGGGCTACCTGGTGCGAAACCTGTTTGCTGGAATTTGCCGCTCTGCAGCCCATCTATCAAAAACACAAAGACGATTTTGTTTTCATCCATATCTCAACCGACCGGCACAGAAACCGATATGAGGCCTTTGTGGCCGCAGGGGCAGTACCGGGCATACATCTGCATTACAACGGCGATTTTCGTATGCTCGACGCCTACCGGATCCGCAGTATGCCAACCTATGTGATTCTGGATGAACACGGCAGGGTACTGGATTATCCTGCCCGGCGCCCCAGCGACGGGCTGATGGTCTTTTTCGACTGGCTGATATTTCAAAAACAACGGCAAAGCCGACCCTGACACCCCGATAGCTATCCCAGCTTATTTCTCTGAAAATACTCTACCAGATGCCTGATAGAGAGAAAGGCATTGTGGAGCACAAATGAGGGTACCGGCATAGCAATCCAGCGCACATCGGTGATCCCTTCCTGGGTCTGAGGGATGAGTTTCCTGGTTGTTGGGGCAGACATATGAAACCAGAAACTTTGTTTTATAGCAAACTGATGCTCGTCGAGGGGATACAGATGCCATGTGGAAGGGAGGGTTGCCAGAATTTTTAAACCAGATACACCACACTCCTCTTCAACTTCGCGCAAAGCGGTTTGTTCCATGTTTTCCTTGCCTTCAGGCTTGCCTTTGGGCAGATCCCACTTTTGGTTCCTGAAAATGAAAAGTATCTCCTTGTCGGGGTTCTGCACCAGTCCGCCTGCAGCAGGAATGTATAACAATAGCTTGCAAAGGGTTGACAGACTGTTTTCGGGAGAGGGAGTGCAGATATGCAGCGTTCTTTTTTCACCTTGCGGATCAAGGCTCCGCAAAAAGTTCTGAAGTCCGTTGGATACGATTCCATCAAAAGTGTAGTTCTCAGGTCCGGAACAGGCTGTTGCTGAAGAGAAAACCAAAGTAATATTCCCGAAAAAAATTCTTAGCATACCATCAGTTATTTGTCTTGTAAAGGTAAGCACGGGTGCACATACCTGGAGTGGGTTTTGTTTAAAATTACGTTAATTCCAAGAGGTGGTTGGTAATCTTTTAGGCCTTTTTTTAACAAAAAATCCGTACGTTTGCCGGCTGAAAGATTTCTTTCTTTGCAACAAACCAGGAAATACAAACTTCTATGGCAGAAACCAAAAATACAGCCCAGCAGGTTGCTGCGCATCTGCTTAATATCCAGGCAGTAAAACTCAATACCCGCGAGCCATTCACATGGGCTTCCGGGCTCAGGTCGCCCATCTATTGCGATAATCGACGCATTTTATCTTACCCGCAGGCACGCGATTACGTGAGGGATGCATTGGTTGCCAAGGTGAAAGAGCACTTTCCGCAAGCAGAGTATATAGCCGGAGTGGCTACAGGTGCCATTGCACATGGTGTACTGGTGGCACAGCAAATGGAGCTGCCCTTTGTTTACGTTCGCAGCGCCGGAAAAGGGCATGGCCTGGGCAATCAGATCGAAGGAGAATTGCCCCCAGCAAAAAAAGTTGTGGTGATAGAAGATCTGGTATCAACCGGGCAAAGCAGTCTTTCTGCTGTGGATGCCCTTATCAATGCCAAAGCAGAAGTTTTGGGTATGGTGGCCATTTTTACCTATGGACTGGATCAGGCTGCCGAAAACATGCAGTCGGCCCAATGCCCCCTCTTTACCCTCACCGACTTCAATACGCTGGTACAAGAGGCCGTTAATGCAGGATTTCTGCATCACAGCAGCCTCGAAACCCTTGAAAAATGGCGCGAGGATCCGCAGGCATGGGGCCGATAGACCTCCCTTTTCTCCCTATCATTGTTAATAACCTTCATGAGAGTTTTTTCTCTCTGTTCCACAATCCATAATCATGACCGAATTTAAAAGCGAGCGTGTAGAGCTGGGGGTGCCCCGATCTGCCGTATTTGAGTTTCTTTCCGATTTTACCAATTTTGAAAACCTCATGCCCCCCCAGATCAAAAACTGGAAAGCAGATAAAGATCATTGCTCTTTTACCATAGAAGGGTTGGCCGATCTGTCTATGCGTATTGCCTCCAGGACAGGGCAAAGCAATGTACATATCGTGGCCGATGGCAAAAACCCCATCGACTATACGCTGGATTGCTTCTTATTTGAGGGGGGAGATGCCCGATCGGGAGCCGAACTGGTATTCAATGCCGATCTCAATCCTTTCCTCAAGGCAATGGCCTCGCGACCTCTGCAAAACTTTGTGGATATGCTTGCTGAAAGGTTGCAACAGCATTTTTCTGCCTGACCCGGCCCGAAAAAGCTACTCACAATACAAACCGGACTTCCTTGAAGTCAAACATGTGCAGGCTTTGATCTTCTCTTCGGATTACAAGCCTGCCATAGGTATCGGTGGTTTCGATTTTTCCGCGGAATATTTTTCCCTGGCTCTCGTAGGTTGACCAGGTGTTGAGCCGGTAAAGTTTCTGATGATAGCTCTGCTCCAGCAGTTGGGTTTGGTTGTTTTGGAGTAGTTCATAGCCTGATAGGATGTTTTGGTTAAGCACCTCCAGGCAGTGGTCTGTGGAAATTTCCTTCTGGCATATCTGAGCCAGCGAAACGGGGTTGGGGGCATCGGAGAGGAAGTGTAGCTGGTTTACGTTGAGCCCTATCCCTGCAAAACACTCGCGAATGGTTTCTCCCAGAATGGTATTCTCCACCAATATGCCTGCTATCTTCTGATCTTTGTAGTACACATCGTTGGGCCATTTGATGGATACCGGGCTATGTTCGCCTGTGAAAAACACCACCGTTTCATAAACCGCCAAAGACAACACCATGGTGATGGCAAACTGCCTGGAGGGATACAAAAATCCGGGTTTCAGCACCCACGTTGCTGTGATGTTTTTGCCGGGTTCACTCTCCCAGGTATTGGTTCCATACCCCCTGCCAGCCGATTGGTCAAGGGCCTGAATGATGGTGCCATGCTCGATCGCCTGAGACCTGATTAGCTCTTTGGCTGTGTTGTTGGTAGAACCAGCAACCGGAAACACTATTCGGTGGAGTTGCATAAGCAAAAACAGGGTTGATGGAAAACAATATAAGACCTGGTGCCAAAAGCCCTGGGATAAACCAAACTTCGTGTTGCACAACCTTTTATTTATGGGCCAGCCACTGCTGTGGACCCAACAACAGCGGGCAGGAGCTTAAAAAAGCTTAAACACATTTTGATTTGGTTGCGAAGGGCTGAAAGTCATTAAAAATAGTTACCTTTGTAAGATGCAAAATTGCTTTAAATTCAGCAAAAAAGCTATCAAAAAGTACAGTAAAAAAATATCATATCAACACCTAAAGTCTGACAAATAGTTTTTGCATGGTTAATGAAAAAACCCTTACCTCGGCCGAAGTTTTGGCAGAAGAAGTGATAAGAGGAATTCTGGAGAAGAAAGGATTGGAAATCAGCCGCCTGAATCTGGGCAAGATTCACAGCACCGTTTGCGATTATTTTATTATCTGCCATGGCACCAGCAGTACACACGTGGGAGCCATTGCCGATTCCGTTGAGGAGCAGGTAAGCAAAACCACCGGATTGAAACCTCGTCGCAAGGAAGGTTTTTTGAATGCCGAATGGATATTACTCGATTACCTCGATGTGGTAGTGCATGTCTTTCAGGAAGAGGTGCGCCATTTTTACAGGCTGGAGGAGCTTTGGGCTGATGCTCCCATCGAAAGGATCAGCGATGAAGATCCTGAATACAATTTTTAAGAAGCAGTAAATCATAACAAAATAAACAATTTGCCCTCCCTTTGCATTGTGGTATAGTGCTGCTATGAATTTTGGTTTCTGAAGCAGCGGTTTACGGCAAAAGAAAATTTAACCGAATAGAGAATGAACACTGAAGAACAAAACAAGAAACCCGAAAACGGAAATGCCGGTAATGCTGGCCCAGGTAATGGCAAAAAGCCTCAAGCCAACGGCAGCAAGAAGCCTCCGTTTAATTTTTACTGGATCTATGCCATCCTGGCGGTCCTGTTTATAGCCCTGCAGTTTGTAAACATGGGTGGATCATCCATTGAGATCTCTCAGCAGCGTTTTGAAAACCAGATGTTGCGCAGCGGCGATGTGGAGAAAATTATTGTGGTGAACCGCGAATTGGTGGAAGTGTTTATCCGGCAAGACCGGATCGACAGATACGACGACCTTCGGGAGAAAAGCAAAACCGAAGGACCTCACTTTACCTTCAAGATCGGCTCGGTAGATAATTTTGAGAAAATGGTGCGCGATGCTCAGGAGGAAGTGGCTGCAGATAATCGCATACCTGTTTTTTATGAACAACGCAAAGACTGGAGCAGCGATATCTTAAGCTGGCTTTTGCCCATTGGTTTGCTCATTGTGTTCTGGATCTTTATTATGCGGCGCATGGCTGGCGGTGCTGGTGGCGGACAGATCTTTAACATCGGAAAATCCAAAGCCCAGGTTTTTGACAAGGATACAAGGGTAAATGTCAACTTCAACCATGTGGCCGGGCTCGATGAAGCCAAAATCGAACTCATGGAGATCGTAGACTTTCTTAAGAACCCCAAAAAATATACTGACCTGGGTGGACAGATCCCCAAAGGAGCCCTGCTGGTAGGCCCTCCCGGAACAGGAAAAACACTCCTTGCCAAAGCAGTGGCAGGCGAAGCCCAGGTGCCCTTCTTCTCTCTGAGCGGCTCCGATTTCGTGGAGATGTTTGTGGGGGTGGGTGCCTCAAGGGTGCGCGACCTGTTCAAACAAGCCAAAGAAAAAGCACCCTGTATCATTTTTATCGATGAGATTGACGCCATCGGACGTGCCCGTGGCAAAAACCCCATGACCGGTGCCAACGATGAACGAGAGAATACCCTCAACCAGTTGCTTACCGAAATGGACGGCTTTGGTACCAACGTGGGTGTGATTATACTGGCGGCTACCAACCGTGCCGATATCCTTGACCGTGCGCTGATGCGTGCCGGACGATTCGATCGCCAGATACAGGTGGAAATGCCCGACCTGGAAGAGAGAAAAGCAATTTTTAAAGTGCACATGAAGCCCCTTAAGCTTTCTGAAGAGGTGAAAGCCGACTTCATGGCACGCCAAACCCCTGGTTTCTCTGGTGCCGACATTGCCAATGTGTGTAACGAAGCTGCCCTGATTGCAGCACGCCGCAATAAAAAAGTAATTGAAAAGCAAGATTTCCTGGATGCCGTAGACCGTATCATCGGTGGATTGGAGAAAAGGAACAAGATCATCTCTCCGCTGGAGAAAAAGGTGATTGCGTTCCACGAATCGGGCCATGCAGCTACCAGCTGGTTGCTCGAACATGCTCATCCGCTGGTAAAGGTTACCATTGTGCCTCGCGGCAAAGCCCTGGGTGCAGCCTGGTACCTGCCCGAAGAAAGGCAGATCACTACCTACGAGCAGTTGTTCGACGAAATTACCAGTGCCCTGGGTGGCAGAGCTGCCGAAGATATCATCTTCAACAAAGTATCAACCGGTGCTCTCAACGACCTGGAAAAAGTTACCAAACAGGCCTATGCCATGGTGGTTTATTTTGGGCTCAACAAGAAACTTGGCAATATTTCGTATTACGATTCCAGTGGTCAAAGCGAATACGCATTCTCCAAGCCCTATTCGGAGAAAACTGCAGAAATCATTGATCAGGAAGTAAGCGCCTTGCTGGAATCTGCCTACCAGCGTGCCAAGGATATTCTCATGGAAAACCGTGATAAACTTGAGCAATTGGCCAATCTTCTCCTGGAGAAGGAAGTGATTTTCCGTGAAGACCTGGAAAGCATTTTCGGTAAGCGACCCTTTGCAGATTTGCATATCCATACCGATGGGAGTGAGCAAAATGCAGAAGAGCCCCAGGGAGAATCTTCAACCGTAAAGCCCATTGTTGCTGAAGAGGATCAGAATCTTGCTCCGGCAGCCCAGGACGACAACAAGCAGGAAGAGGCCGGCACACAGGCTTGATGCGCTCTTTTACCAGGCATTATCATGGAAGAAAGCACAACTAGGGAAAAAGTTCTCAAAGCCATTCGCGATGCATTGGTTAATCCTATGGATTCTCCCTTTTTTCAGGAAGATTATTCCCAAAAGATCTATGCAGCACCCGAAACAGAATATCCCGAAGTAGCTTTTGCTGAGGCTTTTGCCAGGGTAGGAGGTAACTTTGTGTACTGTGCCGATGAGCAGGAATTTGCCCTGAATATCAAAGAACTCCTGCTTGGCAAAGGATCTGAGCAGATACACTGCTACGAGAGCTCTTTGCAGTCGCTGTTGAACCAACATGGTATCTTTTGTATCAATGCTCCTGAAGAATTTAAGGAATGTGTTGCAGGTATCACCAGTTGTGAGTATCTGATTGCCCGCCTTGGCAGTATCATGGTGAGCAGTCGCCAGCCTTCCGGCCGCAAAGGTTTTATTATACCCGAAGTGCATTGTGTGGTAGCCTGGCGCAATCAACTGGTGAGTGATCTGAAAGATGCCTTGGAAGGGATCCGCAAGCGATACACCACATTGCCCTCCATGATTACTACCATTACCGGTCCCAGCCGTACAGCAGATATAGAAAAAACGCTCGTAATGGGTGCCCACGGCCCCAAAGAGTTGTTTGTGTTTTTTATTGATCAGGAAGCCGAATTGGAAAAAAAATAGCATCTTTGCCCATTATGAACCAAAATTGGCTGTGTATTTATACTACCCAGCAGGAGTATAAAGCGGAAATCGTAAAAGGGGTACTTGAAAATGAGGGGATTAAATGCTTTTCCCTCAGCAAGAAGGACTATGCCTATGCCTTTGGCGAAATAGAGCTTTATGTCAGCCCTGACGATGTATTGCCGGCCAAGAGAATAATAGAGAGGGAAAAGCTTTGAGTAATCTGGTAACAAGAACCCTTACCGGGATCGTTATTGTTTTACTGATTATTGTATCGGTAGTTTTCAGTCCGTACACCTTTACCGGTCTGTTTCTGGTAGTAACTATCCTTGGGCTGTGGGAGTTTTATTCCATGCTCGAACGGGTAAATATTACACCCAACAAAGTTCTGGGAACTCTGGCAGGTTCATTTTTGTTTCTTTCCAATGCTTTGATTGCTTTAGAGCTTGCTCCTGTAGAAATATTGCTTTTCAATTTTCTGCTTCTGTTCCTGGTTTTTCTTCTTGAATTGTACCGCAATCTTCCCAATCCTTTTACCAATGTAGCTTTTACCTTTTTCGGGCTTCTGTATGTAGCGGTGCCGTTTGCCTTGCTCAACTATTTGCCCAACCCTGGTTTCAGACCCGATACCTATAATTATACCATTGTGCTGGGTTTGTTTTTTCTTGTCTGGGTCAACGAAAGTGGTGCCTACCTGGTGGGAAGTTCTATCGGGCGTACCAAACTCTTTGAGAGGGTATCGCCCAAGAAAACCTGGGAAGGTACTACCGGTGGGGGCATCCTTTGTCTTATTACCGCCTGGATACTGGGAATTTTTTACACCGACCTGAGAGCCCTCGACTGGATGGTAGTGGGAGGTATGGTGGTGGTATTCAGTACCTATGGCGATTTGTTTGAATCTCTGTTCAAAAGAAGCATCAATGCCAAGGACAGTGGGCGGTTGCTTCCCGGACACGGAGGAATTCTCGACCGCTTCGATGGTCTGATCATGGCTACGCCTTTTGTTTTTGTTTACCTCATGCTGATTTCTTAATTTTGCCAGCTGTTTTGCCGTGATCCCTCATTCCTGGAGGAACACAATAGGCCCCAAAGCTGGGGAAGGAGTGGGTTGGATCGAGGTTGTAATTCTGATTTATTTTAATTGAAAAGCTCAATATTAATTCCGAAAGAAAAATGAAAATTCACAGAGAAGGATATACCAGTTTGTTTTTCACCATGCTGTTTGTAGTGGGTGTTGTGGTTTTGCTCAGGGTATCGTCGCCGGTACATGCCAGCTGGCATTACCTTGTTTATGGTGTTTTGCTGGTTTTGTTTGTTACAGTTTTGCAGTTTTTCCGCTCTCCCAGGCGCACCACTCCCATCAACGAGCAGCATGTAATTTGCCCGGCAGATGGCAAGATTGTGGTGATTGAGCCAACCCAGGAAGATGAGTATCTGAAAAGAGAGTGCCTGCAGGTATCCATATTTATGTCGCCTGTTAATGTGCATGTAAACCGCTATCCGGTTTCTGGTAAGGTAAGCTACTCAAAATACCATCCGGGCAAATACCTGGTTGCCTGGCATCCCAAATCATCCACCGACAATGAGCGTACTACGGTTGTGGTAGATACCCCAAACCATGGCGAGGTGCTCATGAGGCAGATTGCAGGTGCGCTGGCACGTCGTATCGTTTGCTACAGCAAGGAGGGCGATCAGGCCGTTCAGGGGGGTGAAATGGGTTTCATTAAGTTTGGCTCACGGGTTGATATTTTTCTGCCCCTGGATGCCAAAGTACATGTAAAAATTGGAGATAAGGTAAGGGGAGGAGAAACCCTGCTGGCCAGCTTTGGCTCATGAGCCCAGGATATCCAGAATATCACTTAGTTTTTCTACACAAAAAGTGGCATCCTCAACGGGGAGGCCTTCTGCATGGTGCTTTACCCAGATCTGGTCCATGCCCACCTGCTGGCCACCCGCTATGTCGGCCTGAGGATCGTCGCCGATAATAAGACTTTCGTGAACACTGGCTCCGGTTTGGTGCAGTGCATATTCAAAAATACGTTTGTCGGGCTTTTTGAATCCAGCCCTTTCGGACGTAATGATATGGCTGAAGAACGGTTTCAGACCGCTTTTCTCCAGCTTGATGTACTGAACCTCCTCAAAGCCATTGGTAATGATGTGCAGCTGGTACTTGCGTTGCAGGGTTTCCAGCACTTGCAGGGTATGAGGATAAAGGTTTGTTTTCAGAGGGCTTAACCTTACGTACCATTCACCCATTTCCTTTGCCAGCTTGCTGTCGTTTACAGAATAAAGCAGCAGGCTCTGGTGAAATCTTTCAAAATTCAGGGTTTCTTTTTCGATGATCCCCTGCTTGTAGTCTTCCCAAAGTGCCATGTTGATTTGCTGGTATTGGTCGTAAAACCTTACAGGATCAGGAATGCCGCGTTGCAGAAGCCCGAAGTGGTCATACATTTCGCGGAAGGTTTCGCGGTTGTTGGTGTCAAAATCCCAGAGAGTGCGATCGAGGTCAAAGAAAATATGTTTGTAGGTATTCAAAGCCGGAGGGTTTAGTAATTAAGCATAGAAAAAACAAAGGGCAAAATTACAAAAAAAAGAGGCTGTATCTAAAGCTGGAAAATATCCATTGGGCTAAAGATACGGCCTCTCAGCGCATGACTGTAAGCTGAATATTTAGTTTCTGTGTCTGATTTGTCCGCCTGCAGTGGCTTCATTTACAGAGAATACCGGGTTTCCGACATAGTTGATGGTTCCTCCAGCGGCGGCACGTGCATCGAGCAATTGAGCATTAACCGAGGCCGATGCTCCTGCATTGGCTTCTACACGCGCCTGGCGTGCTTCCAGTTCCAGTGCGTCTACACGACCCCCAGCATCCGACCGAATGGTGAGCTGGTCCGTTTTACCCGACAGGTTGATCCGAGCTCCGGCAGCCTGCACTACATCCAGTACATCAAAAAAACCCTGCACGCTCATCTGTGCCCCTGCATTACCAATTATTCTGAGGGTAGAAAGTTCCAGAGGATTTCGGGTTGTAAAACGCGAACCGGCAATCGCCTCCACTTCTGCAAGGAAGGGGTTGTGCAACTCTACCTGCAATTCGTTTCTGGAATGGATGGCACGAGTGGTTTCAATAATGAGTTGATTGTTTACCACTTCGGTGCGGATAAACTCCAGAAGGTTCTCGTCAGCCTTTACGGTCAGAGAAGAGGGTTCGGTTTGGGTGAAAAATACTTGGATATTTCCCTGCACCTTTATCCTTTCCCAATCCTGGGTAGTACGTTGTATTTCTACCATTTTTCCGCTGCCAATTTCAATGGAGGCCATCACCTTCGAACGCAGCAGGAGCAAACCACCGAACATGATCACAATGGAAATGGCCAGTGCTGCCAGCAGTAATATATTACTTTTCTTCATCGCTATTAATTTTTAGTTTGTGCCGGATGCAACCCGCATGATGAATTCGCATCCCTGGTTATATTTTTTGAAATCAAGCTTCATTTGATACCGCAAGCCCAGGGGGCAACGGGATTACTTCTCGTATTGCTTGTAAATGGATTCCATTTCGTGGCAGCTGATGTCCAGCAGTTTCATGGTTTTCATCAAAACGGGCAAATCTTTTTCGATAAACTCGGCCCGTTTCAGCTCAAGAGCTTTCTGGTAACCCTCCTCGGCCACAAAATACCCGATCCCTCTTTTGTTGTAGATGATCTCCTTATCCTGCAGGTATACAAAGGCACGCATAGCGGTATTGGGGTTTACTTCCATGGTTACAGCAATTTCTCTTACCGATGGAATTCTCTGGTTGGCTTTCCAGTTCTGTGTGAGGATGTTCTCACAAAAGTTGTCGGCTATCTGCATATATATAGGTTGATTTTCAAGGAATTCCATGTTAAACCTCTCTTTCTTTTAATTTGAAATAACTTACCAGCACAAAGAACGGAGCCAAAACAGCCCAGAAAATAATCCTGGCAATTTGGGGGATGGTCTCTTCAAATAATCTTTGCATGGCAGGATCCAGCTGCTGGTTGGAGAGCTCGATGTTGTTCAGGCCGGGCTCAAACAACAAATACATCAACAAACCTCCAATCATTGACAAGGCCATCACCAGGATAAATATGGCCAGCACTGTTTTCAGGAAGTTATTTTTTCTGAAGTACAGCGAGCCCAGGAAGAAGATACTGTGCGTTACCACAAACACTCCCATCACCTTGAGGTAATCCGGTTGAAAGGGGTTGAAAAAAGCCGTTTGAGTGCCAAACAGCAAGGAAGCCAGCAGGCTGGTAAGGGCAATGCTGAGGCTGAGCAGAATAAACGAAATCAATACATAGAGCAGGGAGGTGATTGCCCAGTTGGAGAATAATTTTTCGGCTGTAGTTGCAGGCAGAGTAAGATAAAACTGACTGCGTGCCGGTGTGTGTATTTCACTGTAAATGCCAGAGGTGAGCATGTATCCGACCACAAAGATCAGGGTAATGCCCAGGTTTACCATGGCCGGAAGGTTAAAGCTTTTGCCAAGGTAGGATTGCAGGAGAGATACTATGATCAAAATTCCTGCAATGGCTCCCAGGCCCACAAGCCAGTTTTTGGCATTGAGCAGAATCTGCCTCTTGATAAGAAGTATAAAGCGCTGAATTGAGAATTGATTGATCTTGTCCATGGTATTAAGATTTAATTGCCTGGTTAATAACTTCTGAATTCTTTATGATGCCGTTGAAGAGCAACTCGAGGTCAACCTCGGTGTCGTGGCCTGTGTTTTTGCGGATGGCTGCCTTGCCTCCCAATACATCTTCGGCATATAGCACATCATCTGCAGTACCCTCTTTTATCTTTCCGAAAGCCAGACGTGAGGCTATGTCCATGGTAGTTTCCTTGAAAATGATCTTCCCGTTGTCCAGTACAATTACATGATCGATGATGCTTGCCAGATCGCGCACCTGGTGTGTAGAGATTACAATGCACTGATCTTCTGTGGAAGCAGCGGCCATAATGCGGCGAAACTGGCTTTTGGATGGGATATCCAATCCGTTGGTGGGCTCATCCATCAGCAGTACATTGGTCTGGGTGGCCAGCCCAAAAGCGATCAGGAACTTCTTCTTCTGACCATAGGAATAAGCAGTGAGCTTCTTTCCATTGGATATCTCAAATTCATTGAGGTATTTCTCAAGCAACGTGTAGTCGAAGCGGGGGTAGAAGGGCGCGTGAAGAGCTACAAAGGTGGAGAAGTCTACAGGTGGAAGTACAAATTCTTCAGGGATTACATACAGATTGGCCAACAACTCGGGTTGGCGGTTGCTGATGTCTTTCTCGAAGATCAAACACTGCCCCTGACGAGCAAAAAGCAAACCGGCTATGTGCTTTAGCAAAGTGGTCTTGCCGGCGCCATTCATGCCAAACAGTCCGTATATACTGCCCGCCTGAAGCTCAAGGTCAAGGTTGTTGAACAACATTTGGTTTTTTCGGTATCCAAACGTTAGGTTTTTTAGCTGGATCATAGTTTATGTGTTTATTATGTTACTACTGTATTACAATTCTAATACACTGCAAATCTAATATGGTAATTTGAATTGTGCAAGTTTTTTTTGAAAAAAAATCATTTTTTTTATCCGGGCTGATTGTCAGAGGGAAAGAGGCACGGATCTGGTACTGGTTAGACCTGAAAATGATGTTCCGGATGGGATATTGCAAATCCCAGGTGTTACAACCCTTGCTCATTTTACGAAGCGATACCTTTGAGCTGATTGTGTGTCAGTGAGGTGTGTCAATGGATCAGATCAAACCTTGCAGCTGCTGCCTTGTTACATATGGATATCGCTTAAAGGGTCTGGCCGGCAAATTTTCTGCCCGACTATTTCAAAGGTAAAGGTTGTATAAATAATCCGATATGGTTGACACTGCATTTTCCACAGATTACAAGAGTATAGTAGAAAGAGTCGGTCAATTCGATCCTGAAGGCTATGGTGCTACACGCAATTTTCTTGAGGGTGGTGTTTCGCGTTTTTCGCCCTACATCTCACGTGGTGTTATTTCTACCCGGTGGGTGTATGAGCAACTCATTGAAAGGGGCTTTGCTCCGAAAAAAATGTACAAATTCATCCAGGAGCTTGCCTGGCGCGATTTTTTTCAACAGGTTTGGTTGCACAAGGGAGAGGCTTTGCATACTGATCTGCTGCACAATCAGTCGAACATAGCTCATAGACTGATGCCACTGGGCCTGGAAAGGGCTCGAACAGGTATTGAGGCTATTGATGTTGGTGTAAACCAGCTTTATGACACCGGATATATGCACAATCATATGCGAATGTATGTGGCAAGCCTGGCGTGTAATATTGCCCAAAGTCATTGGCGCACCCCGGCACGTTGGATGTACTATCACTTGCTGGATGCCGATTGGGCCAGCAATGCACTTAGCTGGCAGTGGGTGGCGGGTTCTTTCAGTCGCAAAAAGTATTTTGCCAACCAGGAAAACATCAATCGCTTCACCGGATCCGCACAAAGGGGCACTTACCTGGATGTTTCCTATGAGGAATTTCCGCTGGGGGCAATACCCAGCCCACTGATCAAAACCATAGAGCCCGGTCTGAAGGCCTGCCTGCCCAAACCAGAACCTGTGCAACTTGATCCGTTGCAGCCTGTTTTGTTGTACAACTTTTACAACCTCGATCCAGCATGGAAGGCTCACCTGCATGCCAACCGCATTTTGCTTCTCGAACCCTCGGTCTTTGCCAGGTATCCTGTTGGCGAAAAAGTTATGGATTTTGTACTAAAGTTGTCGGCCAATATACCCGATATTCAGATTATGGTGGCGGAGTTTGAAGAACTGCGAAGCAGGGTGGGAGAGCAGAAGATCTTTTTCAGGGAACATCCCCTGAACCACCATTACCAGGGAATTGAAGAACCCAGACCCTGGTTGTGCCAGGCAAAAAGATACCACTCCACTTTCTTCTCCTTCTGGAAAGAATGTGAACCCTTGCTGGTAAAACATCCATGATAAGCCTTTTAACACACACGAGGATGACTATTCAGGATGTTCCATCCGACCTGTTAAAAACAAATCATTTACGGATGAAGTAAACAAACATGAAGGGGCTTGTTTTGTTAATTCCTTGTTTTTTATACTGCAGGTGCATTACATCGCTGGTTTTCGTCAATGTATTGAAAACAACTGCCCTTTTCAATCTTTGATTTGATTCTGTTTTGACGAATTAAAGAAAACTATCATCGTATTCACTCCATTGGATATGTTGACAGGCAGGAAATGGAAGTGACACAGCCAATATTTAGTAAGCCCGAAGCTCATGAAGCATGTGCCCAAAAGTGATTTACCCCACAAAATCTGCCCTGTATGCGGTTTGGCTTTTGCATGGAGGCGAAAGTGGGCAAAAACATGGGAAGAAGTAAGGTATTGCAGTGAGCGATGCCGCAGAAATAAAAATAAAAACTATGAACGCGATTAGTATTATTTTTCCACATCAGCTTTTCGAACATTCTCCTTTGCCGCTCAGCGAAACCGGAGTTGTACTGGTGGAGGAAGAACTTTTTTTTCGCCTTTACCCTTTCCATAAGCAAAAGATTGCGTTTATGAGGGCAGCAATGAAAAGCTATGCCCTGTGGCTCCAGGACCAGGGGTGCCAGGTACAGTATATTGACTCTTTCGAACAGCGCTCAAAGATTGCTTTACTTCTGGAAGACCTTAGGCAGCAGGGTGTGCAATGGGTGCATGTGGTGGATCCGACCGATGACTGGCTGCAAAAGCGAATTGAGGCTGCCATGGCAAAACTGAAAATGCAGCTCAAAGTATACGAATCTCCTATGTTTTTGAATAGCAGTGACGAGATTCGTAGCTATTTCGAAGGCAGAAAGCGGTTTTTTCAAACCGATTTTTACATCGACCAGCGAAAAAGAAGGGGCATTATGCTGGAAAGGGGAGTGATGCCTAAAGGTGGCAAGTGGAGCTTTGATGCAGAAAACAGAAAAAAGTATCCTGCAAATGAAACTCCGCCTCCTGTTCCTGTGCTATCGGCTGAAGCAACATGGCAACAGGCATGCGCTTATACCCGCGAACACTTTGCCGGCAATCCCGGTCAGTTGAGAGACCATCCCGTTTATCCCTATACCTTTGAAGACTCCAAGGACTGGCTTCACCACTTTCTGAAGCACCGCTTTGCAAAGTTTGGAGATTATGAGGATGCCATGGTTCAGAAAGAACATTTTTTGCACCATAGTGTGCTAAGCCCCATGATGAATGCAGGCCTGCTCACTCCTGATCAGTTGCTTGATGCCTCCCTGGATTATGCCAGAACCCATGATATACCGCTAAACTCTGCCGAGGGTTTTGTAAGGCAGATTATGGGCTGGCGCGAATTTATCCGTGCCATGTACCTGTTAAGAGGTTCTTATCAGCGAACCCGCAACTTCTGGGGGTTCAACAGAAAAATACCTGCAGGGTTTTACACAGCCCAAACGGGTATTGAACCTGTAGACCAGGTTATAGAAAAGGTGCTTGAAACCGGATACTGCCATCATATTGAGCGTCTTATGATTATCGGCAACTTCATGCTTTTGTGCGAATTCGATCCCAATCAGGTTTATCAATGGTTTATGGAGCTTTTTGTTGATGCATGGGATTGGGTTATGGTGCCCAATGTTTACGGCATGAGCCAGTTTGCCGATGGAGGTGTATTTGCCACAAAGCCCTACATCAGTGGCAGTAATTACATTCTCAAAATGAGTGATTTCAAAAAAGGAACATGGCAGCAGACCTGGGATGCCTTGTTCTGGAGGTTTATGCATGTGCACCGCAGTTTCTTCGGGCAAAACCCCCGCCTGGCTATGCTGTTGAAAACTTTTGACCGTATGCCGGAGGCGAAACGTGCCGGTTTGATTGATCATGCCGAAAACTATTTAAGATCGTTGGATGTACCAGGTTAAATTGGGTATTTCACTGTTTTTGATGTAAAATAAAACTACCATCTTTCGATGCTTTTAGGAGGGGAAGTCTGGAAAAGATCATCATCGTGCAGGTTGTCTTTGATAACTCACTTTGAATTCTATCAAAAGCGCAAAAGAAAGGATAAGTGATTTTGTTTGTGGGACAAAAACAATATCGTGTCCCTGTTGGTTGTATTGTTGTGAAAATGAATTTGTTTAATAAATACTCGTTTATATCAACATTAATTGTAAATTTGTATAATAATTTAATGTTTACACCATGTCCGATAAATCTGAAAGGATATTGACTGACAAAGATTTATGGTTGCTGATCGCCCAGAGTTCAGTGGGTGACACCTATCGTCCGCTAAACCTGAGGGGGGCTGTCCTATCCGGAGCAAACCTTCAGGGGGCAGATCTTTCCGGGGCGAATTTCTCCAAGGCCGATCTGAGCGGAGCCAATTTGTCCGGAACCAATCTTGCAGGAGCTTTCCTGGCCAATGCCAATCTTTCTGGTGCCAATCTCAAAGGTGCAAGTATGGAGAATTCTGTGCTGGCCCGTGCCGATCTTAGCAATGCCCAGCTGGTAGAGGCCGATCTTACCGATGCAACGATCGAAAATGCCAACCTCACCAGAGTCAATGCCACTGAGGCTGATTTTACCCGTGCCGATCTCTCTCAATGTCAGCTGGAGTATGCAGAGTTGGTAAGAGCCAATTTTTTCAAGGCCAATCTTTCCGGAGCCGACCTCACCGGAGCCGATGTGCTTGAAGCCAACCTGGCACGTACCTATTTCAACGATACAAAGATGGAAGAGGTAGTAAACCTTGAAAGGGCTGTGGGTTACAAAGGGTAACTGCAGAACCTTCCTTGTGTCATGCCACATTTTAATATTCCTGTATTTATTCCGGAGCTTGCCTGTCCGTTTCGTTGCATTTACTGCAACCAGTATCGTATATCGGGCAATTGCCGTGTTCCCTCACCGGCAGAGATCCATCAGGTAATACAGCGTCACCTGGAAACTCTTCCCCGGCAGGGAGCTTTTGTGGAACTTGCTTTTTTCGGAGGAAGTTTTACCGGACTGCCAACCCATCAGCAACGGGCTTACCTCTCCCTGGCACTCCCTTACCTTGAGCAGGAGAAATTGCAGGGCATTCGTCTTTCTACACGACCGGATTATATCAATGCCGAAGTGATACGCTTACTGAAAGAATACCGGGTAACGGCGGTGGAATTAGGCGCTCAATCGCTCGATGATGAGGTGCTTAAAGCTTCCGGAAGAGGGCATACTGCTTCTGTTGCTTTGGATGCCGCACAAATGTTGCTGGATGCAGGATTTGAAACCGGGTTGCAGATGATGACCGGATTACCTGCAGATACGGAGGAAAAAAGCATAGAAACAGCCCTGAAGATTATTGCTTCAGGCGCACAAACCACCCGTATTTATCCCACCCTGGTTATTCGCGATACCCCCCTGGCGATTCTTTTTGAACAGGGGAAATTTGCACCTCAGTCGGAAGAACAGGCCATAGATTTGTGTGCCCGATTGTATGATATGTTTCAGCAGGCCGGGGTAAAGGTACTCAGGATGGGGCTCCATCCCTCTGAGGGGCTATTCGATGGTACTGCCCTGCTGGCAGGCCCCTTTCATCCTGCTCTGGGTGAAAAAATACTCTCCAGGGTCTGGCGCCAGAAAATTGCCTCACTGTTGGTGGGTAAGAGTGGGTCGCATATTAAGATTGGTGTGCATCCTAAAAGGCTGAATGTAGCCATCGGACACAAAGCCATTAACAAGCTCTGGCTTTTACAGCAGTTTTCAACTGCGAAATTTACTACAGATCCAAAACTCCAGCCCCATGAGATTACCATTGATCTGGATTGATTCACGAGCTCCTGCTGAGGCATTGCAAAACCTGCAACCCTGGGGCACTGTGGTGGAGTTTGCTACCCAGGGCATTGTATACGATACCATTGCAGGGCATCCTGATATCTTTATGTATCAATGGCCGGGTGGCCTGGTGCTGGCGCCCGATCTGCCAGAGCATTATCTGCAGAAGTTGTTGCACACGGGTGTAAGTGTAAAGGTGGGTGAAAGCAAACTGGGAAAATCCTATCCTCAAACGGCTCATTACAATGCCTGCTACACTTCCTACGGGATTTTGCACAACAAAAACATCTCAGGTAACGCCATCAAAGAAACCCACAGTCATTTTATCCATTGCGCGCAGGGGTATGCCCGGTGCAATGCCCTTGAAGTGGCCGGTTGTATCATAACATCCGACAGAGGAATCCATAAGACTTTAACGGAACGAAGGATCCCTTGCTTTTTTGCTGACCCCGGGAGTGTAAAACTTCATGGCGTTAAGCATGGTTTTTTCCCGGGTTGCTGTGGTTACTTCAATCATACTCTCTTTGTATGCGGCTCACTGGATAGCCTGAAGGATGCTCCTTTGCTCAGGCAGCAGCTATTGGAAAGAGGGGTTGAAGTTGTTGAAATCTTTTCCGGACCTCTTATCGATGTAGGTGGTATCTTTTTTATTTAAAATGGATATTTTTTGTCAGATACGGAAGGCAAATCGTTAGGTTTATAATAAAAATATGTTAATTTAGCGATCAGAGGAAAAACAACAAGCATGTCCAGATATATCTTTCTTGGAATTATTGGGTTGTTGATGCTGCTGGGGTGTACGTCTGAATCTATCGTAAAAGAATCGGTGGAAAACCCATCTTTTGCTCAGCACCCTGTTTTTCCCGAACCCATAAATCCAGCAGAGGTTGAGCAGCCCCGCAGAGTAAAAGCCGGAAGTCCCGAAATCCTTGTAGCCAAAAGACCCGACAGGTTTCCCACCCATTACAATGTTACTGCAGGTGTGGAGCCTCTGTTGAACACGCTTTTACCTCCCACAGTGTTAATTCCCGGGAAGGAGGGTTTTCCAGCCCCTGTAATGAATATTGTTTCTGATAGCCTTCAGCTGGCGGGCATCCCGGAGCCCATTAAGGTGAAAGATGCTTTTCAGCCTGTTAACAATCCACACAGCTTCAGCTTTTTTACCCGCAGGCAAGGGATGCAGCACGACGATATCAGCTCCATAATCCAGGACAGCAAAGGGAATATCTGGATGGGCACCTATGGCGGAGGACTTATACGCTTCGATGGTTTGCATTTTTACCATTATACGGTTGCCGAAGGTTTGGATCAAAACCATATCCTTGCAGTTCTGGAAGATCAGCATGGCCATATCTGGCTGGGCACCCGATCGGGTGGCGCCATTCGTTTTGATGGTTTTTTCTTTCATTTTTTCACCACACAAAATGGATTGCTGCACGATCGTGTGGAAAAAATCTTTGAAGACAGCAGGGGGCGTATCTGGCTGGGAACCTATAATGGTGTAAGTTGTATCAGCGGCGATACCATTGTACATTATACCTCCGTATCGGGTCTGCCCAATGAGATCGTATACTCCATTTCAGAAGACAAACACGGAGATTTGTGGTTTGGATCCAGGGGGGGAGGCGTATCGCGGTTTGACGGAGAAAAGTTCTACAACTACAATGTGCAGGCAGGGCTTCCCTACGCTCTGATTGTAGCCTCTTCCGTGGATCAGAAGGGACGTATCTGGTTCGGTACCGATGGGGGCGGCATTTTTGCATTGGATACTGAAACCCGGCAAATATGGCATTACAATACTACCCGCCATCTGAAAGATGATTTTATTACTGCTCTTACTACTGACAGGAGAGGCAATATCTGGATTGGAACCCGCTTTACAGGCCTTATGAGGTTGACCGATGACCAGTTGTTTCATTTTGGTGAAGAGCAGGGATTGATCAATGAGTTTATTACTCATGTTATGGAGGATCGCAACGGGAAGATCTGGTTCAGTTCGTATGGAGGTGGCCTGGCCAATTACCGTGGCGATATGTTTATGCATTTTACTGAAAAACAGGGCCTGCGCGATGGTTTTGTAAGAAGCATTTTTGAAGACAGCAATGGCGATATCTGGTTTGGGACCAATCGCGATGGTGTGTTTCGGTTCGATGAGCAGGCCTTTTATCATTTTTCTACATGGCACGGACTGGTGCACGACAGGGTTTCGGGTATTCTTCAGGATAGCAAAGGGGTTTACTGGTTTGCCACCACAGGGGGAGGAATAGCAAGTTTTGACGGAAGAGTTTTCCGGCATTTTACACCCCAACAGGGTCTGCCCGATGATTTGATACTCTCCATGATTATAGATCAACAGGACCGGCTGTGGATGACTACCCGCTCAGATGGGATTGTAATGTTTGATGGAGAATATTTTACCAATTACCGCCAAGAGCATGGCCTCATTGCCAATGATACCCGTGTGATACGGCAGGACCCGCAGGGTGGTTTCTGGATCGGTACCGGATCGTCGGGTGTGTGCTATTTCGATGAAAACCAGTTCTGGCATGTGGGCCAGGCGCAAGGTTTGCTGCATAACAATATCCTGGATATGACCTTCGACCAGGAAGGTGCCCTCTGGATTGCAACCAATGGCAAAGGAGTGATCCTTCTGAAGAACAACCAGCAAGTATTGTTTACCGAAAATGAAGGGCTGCTCAGCAATGTGGTGTATTCAGTTCTGCAGGATTCAAGGGGGGTAATGTGGTTTGGTACACGCATGGGGTTATGCAGACTGCTTGTGGCCGACTCACTGCTCTGGAAAGAAGACAACCCCAGGCACCGGATTCTCTTTAAAGGCTATACCACCGATGACGGTTTTATTGGAATAGGAGCCAATTCAAGAAGTATTCTGGAAGACACACGCGGCAGATTGTGGATTGGGGCCAACGATGTGCTTACCATGTACCACCATAAAGGGGATAGCCCCGATACAATTGCTCCTGTGCTGGAGATTGTTTCGGTCGGTTTGTACAACGAACCCATCAACTGGGCCCGGCTCAACCTGTCAGGTGAACGCGATTTTGATCTGTCAAATGGGGTGAAGATCAGAAATCTGCGCTTTGACTCAGTAACGCCATGGTATGGCTTACCCAAAAGACTGAAACTGGGGCATGATAATAACTTTTTGTTTTTCCGTTTTGTAGGGATTACCTTGTATTTCACCGGCAAAGTTAAGTATCAGTACATGCTGGCTGGTTTCGACGACCAATGGAGCATTCCTTCCCACCGTACAGAAGTTACCTACGGCAACCTCCCCCCGGGCTATTATACTTTTCGTGTAAGGGCCATCAACAGCGAAGGGGTGATGAGTGATGAGGCGGAGTTTCCCTTTCAAATCCGCCACCCATGGTATGCTCGTTGGTGGGCCTATGCGTTGTATGTTTTCATTGCCTTTGCCCTGGCCTATCTGGTTATCAAGCGAAGAGAGCAGCAGAAAAGGGAAAAAGAGGCCAAACGACAGCACCAACTGAAGCTTGAGCAAGAGGTTTCCATTGCACGCAAATCTGCTGAATTCAAACAGAACTTCCTTGCCAATATGAGCCACGAGATACGGACTCCCCTTACCGGTATATTGGGTATGGCATCCATGCTCAGCCGACTGCCCCTCGATGATAATGCCAGGGATTATGTGGATGCACTCAATCAGGCCGGCGAGAATCTTAGGGAGACCATCAATATGATCCTGGATATCTCCAAAATTGAAGCAGGAAAGCTTCAACTCAAAGAAACTGATTTCTTGTTTGCGGATCTGTTTGATCATGCAATGAAACTATTTGCTCCCCTTACCACATCCGATGTAACACTTCACAGCAGGATAGATGCCCGGATTCCGGTTAGTGTCAGAAGCGATCAATCCAGGATAAGCCAGGTGATAAAGAATTTACTCTCCAATGCGGTAAAATTTACCCGAACGGGTCGTATCGACATTATTGCAGACCTTGTAAATGACGAATTGCTGCCTGCCGACACAGCCCAGGGTGTGATCATGATCCGGGTAAAGGTTTGTGATACAGGTCCTGGGATAAGCCCGGAGGATCAGCAAAAACTGTTTACACCGTTTTTCCAGACCGGCAAAATGGCCCATAACAACCAGGAGGGTACAGGGCTGGGGCTTGCCATCTGCAAAGAGTTGACTACACTTCTGGGCGGACGCATCGGTCTGGAAAGTACCCCGGGTGCGGGAAGTTGCTTCTGGTTTACTTTCAAAGCAAAACCTGTGGACGGCACTCAAAAAGTCCTACAATCTGCTCCTTTGCAAAGCCACGGGGTTTCACTGAATATACTGCTGGTGGAAGATAAAGTGGTTACCCAGAAGGTTATTTCACTTATGCTTCAGGCCATGGGTCACACAGTAACCATTGTGAACAACGGAAAAGAGGCTCTGCATAAGTTTTCGCCACAGGCCTACGATCTCATCCTGATGGATATTCAAATGCCCGTTATGGATGGAGTAACCGCTACCCGTATCCTTCGCGAGCAATTCGATCATCTTCCGCCCATTATTGGTTTGAGCGCCAATGCTTTTGAAGGAGATAGGGAAAAGTACATGCAGCAGGGTTTAGACGATTACCTTATCAAACCCCTCAGAGAAAAAGAATTTCTGGAGATACTGGAGAAGTTCGGTCTCTATCCCTCCAAACCATAGGCTATATATATATCAGCCTTTTCTATGCAGGGCTTTCTGCTTAGGGAAATTTTTTAAAAAACAGGGATTTGCGGATAAGGGGTAAAGCCTAAAGCACTATTTTTACCTTACAATGCAGAGAGAATCTTTGCATGGTTTGCTAATGGATAAAGATCGACCCAGATGGTTGAATTTTTTGGCACTTTTCCCTTTTTCAGATCAACTTCTCACGGCTCCCCAGGTCAGTGCACTACTGATGTATGCAGGCGATGCAGTATAGCCGTTGTTGCGATAGGGGTTGTGCTGGTGATGGCGGCATGCTGTGGTAAAAAAGATGCAAACCCTGAGGGAGTGCCTCCGTTTGCCTTGATCACAGGGTCCTTACAGGCTGGAGGTTCGTTGTCGACTCCATCAGAACCTGCCCTGGCTCTCGCATTGCCCGAATTCCGTAAGGTGCCTTACATATCCTCTCCCAGGCACCAGTTTCCCAATCCCAGAAAAGAAATTGTTCCCAGAGAACTCTCCATAAGGCCCCCGGTGAGCAGAACTTTGGAGACTGCTCTCCAGGAACCTGCCACAAGACAACTCTCCCAGCCTGTACGCATAAAAGTTAAAACCCCTGCCTTTGAGGTGGCAAGAGACCCCTATACCCGAACCGAAAACCCTTACTCTTTCAGCTTTTTTGGACGGCCCCAGGGAATGCAGCATGATGATATTTCAGTGATACGGCAAGATCCGTCGGGTGTAATGTGGATTGCTACCTACGGTGCAGGGCTTATTCGCTACGATGGCACCCATTTCTCCTATTTCGATACAGAAACCGGTCTGCCCGACAACCAGGTGCTTTCGCTTCGTATCGACTCGCAAGGACATTTATGGATCGGAACCAGGGTAGGGGGGCTGGTCCGTTTCGATGGAACGCACTACATCGTTTACAATACCGATACCGGACTTCCAAACAACAGCATTGAGGCTATTCTGGAAGATCGCAACGGAAACCTCTGGGTCGGTACCTATGGTGGAGGAGTAAGCAAAATCATGGGCGACCAGGCGGTGCATTACGATACCTCTCATGGATTAGCGGGCAATATTGTCTACACCTTGCTGGAAGACCAGGACGGAAACATCTGGATGGGCACCCGGGGAGGAGGCGTGTCTATGTTTGACGGAGAAACCTTTTTTACCTGGAATCAAAGCCAGGGTATGCCCTCGGAGGTGTTCCTGGCTTCAACACAGGACAAACAAGGCCGTATTTGGCTGGCTACCAATGGTGGAGGTCTGCTGCTGTACGTTCAGGGAAAATGGCTGCAATACTCCACCCCACAGGGGATGCCCGATCACGATGTAATGTCTGTGTTCGTAGACAACAAAAACAGGATCTGGTTGGGTACCCGCTCACAGGGCCTGCTGATGCTTGAAAACAATCAGATGGTTCAATTCAACACCTCCAACGGGCTTACAAACAACTATATTACCCATATTACCCAGGATCGATGTGGTTTGATCTGGCTGGGAACCTACGGAGGGGGTGTTGGGCAATACCGGGGAGATGCCTTTATGCATTTTGCACAATCAGAAGGCTTGAGCGATGCATTTATTCGCACAATAGCCCAGGATGCAAACGGCAGGCTATGGCTGGGTTCAAATCTCAAGGGTGTATATGTGTTTGATGGACAGAGATTTGTTAATGTTCAATTTACCGATCCTGCAATAGACAACAGGATAAGGAGTTTGCTGCACGACAGTAATGGACGATTGTGGCTAGGCACAGCCTCAGGACAATTGCTTTTCTATCATCAGGAGTCGTTTTATGCCCTGCAGCTATCATCTGCATCAAGCCAGGTTGCCATTACGGATCTGATGGAAGATCGCAGGGGCAGAATCTGGATCACCACCCACGGAGACGGTTTGTTTTGTATTGACCATGATGTACTATTTCATTTTACAAAGCAACAGGGTTTGCCTGATCTGCATCTGCGCACAATAGTGGAAGATAACCAGGGCAATTTCTGGTTGGCAAGCCGAACCCACGGAGTAATCTTCTTTAATGAAGAAACCTTTGTTTATTACAACAGAGACCAGGGTCTGGCCAACGATTTTTTTGATTTGAACTTCGACAGCAGAGGAATTCTCTGGGCAGCTTCCAATGGCTCCGGGGTGTTTATGCTGATGGAAGGGAAATATGTAAACCTTACCGAGAGAAATGGGTTGGGAAGTAATTTTGTGTATTCTCTGCTGGAAGATCAAGAGGGAGGGATGTGGTTTGGCACACGCCTGGGATTTAGCCGCTTGCTGCACCCTGAGGCCTTTGAGAATGGGCAACTTCATCATTTACAACAGACAATGCCTTTTCAGGCGAGCGTGTTTTTTCAGAATTTTGCCCGCAACGATGGATTTTTAGGTGTAGGATGCAACTCAAGAGCAGTGCACCAGGACCACCATGGAGTGATATGGATAGGAGCCAATGATGTGCTTACTGCTTTCAATCCCCAACGCATACAAAGAGACGAAAACCGGGAACTCAACCTGAATATCACACATCTGGGATTGTTTCATGAGATTGTTTCCTGGCAACAGGTTGGGCAGAATGCAGATGAAAGTTTCAGGCTTTCCAATGGAGTTGAAATTGATGATGTACGCTTTAACGGATTGACACCCTGGTATGGCATACCCCAGCAGCTCTCCCTGGCCTGGGATAATAACTATCTACAATTCAGGTTTGTTGCCAATACAACACGGTTTACCCAGCAAATGAGATATTCCTATAAACTGGAAGGTTTTGATGAAGGGTGGCTCCCGTTTACGCAACGTAACGAGGCGCATTATGCGAACCTGAGGCCTGGCGCGTATACCTTCAGGCTCAAAGCGATGGACAGCTATGGGGTCGTCAGCGATGAGATTTATTACCGGTTTCGTATACGCAAGCCCTGGTGGTATACACACATAGCACTGGCAACTTATCTGCTGTTAATTTGTGGTGTAGTGTTTATCATCTGGCGGTACCGAAAACATTTGCAACATCAAAAGGAGAGGCGCAGGCAGGAAGAACTGATGCTGCACCAGGAGGTGGAAATAGCCCGGAAATCGGTAGAGTTTAAGCAAAACTTCCTTGCGAATATGAGCCATGAGATCAGAACACCCCTCACCGGCATACTGGGTACAGCCGAATTGCTGGGGCAATCTCAGCTCAATGAGCAGCAGAAGGAACTGCTGGATATTCTGGTGCATTCGGGCGAAAACCTTCGCGAGACCCTCAACCTGGTACTGGATTATTCGAAAATTGAAGCAGGTAAGGTAAAGCTGAACCAAGAGGTTTTTGCTTCCGATGATCTGGTAAAGAATGCCACAAACTTCTTTCACTCCATTTGTAAAAAAGATATTGTTTTCAGTGGGCATACCTCCGCCAATCTGCCATTGTATATCAAAGCGGATAAGCAGCGGCTAACACAGGTAGTTCACAACCTGCTTTCCAATGCTGTAAAATTTACAGACTCCGGCTTCATTGAAGTGAGCCTTGATGCTGTGAGTGAGCCGGCAGTCAATTTTTCGGGAAACAATGGTAACATTTTGTTGCGGTTTACGGTAAAAGATACCGGGAAGGGGATCAGTAAGGAAGAACAGAAACTGCTTTTTCAGCCCTTTTCGCAGGTGGAGCAGCAGGCCGATCGCCGCTTTGATGGTACTGGCCTGGGGCTTGCCATTTGCCGGCAGCTCAGTCAGCTCATGGGGGGAGATACCGGGGTAGAAAGCAAGGAAGGAGCAGGAAGTAGTTTTTGGTTTACCTTTCTTGCAGAACCTTCTCTGCAACCTCCGGCTTTGCAGCCGAATTACAGGGAAGTGCCCAACGGACGAACCCTGAGGATTCTTCTTGTGGAGGACAAAAAAGTAAACCAGAAGGTCATCACCATGATGCTCAAAACCCTCGGACACGAAATCCAGGTTGCAGAAAACGGGTTGGCCGCTTTGGAGGCTTTTGAAAACAATCGTTTTGATCTCATTCTGATGGATGTGCAAATGCCTGTAATGGATGGAATTGCAGCCACACAAAAACTCCGGATGGATCATAAAAACCTGCCCCCTGTGGTAGGCCTGAGTGCAAACGCGTTTGAGGGCGACAGAGAAAGGTATATGAGCCAGGGAATGGATGAATACCTTACCAAGCCCATCAAACAAGCGGATTTTGAAAAATTGTTGAAAAAACTGAATTTAAAATAGTTACCTATTATGTTGCAGCAGGAAAAAATTACCGTACTGTATGTAGATGATGAACCCATCAACCTCTATTTGTTTGAGCGTGTATTTACCCGGCACAATTACAATGTACTCACTGCCTGCTCTGGCCTGCAAGGGCTGGAAGTGATGAAAACCCATCCTGATATCCCTGTTGTGATCAGCGATATGCGTATGCCCGGAATGAATGGCGTGGAGTTTATTACTGAGGCCAAAAAAATATTTCCCCAAACCGTGTTCTTTATCCTGACCAGTTTTGATCTTACCCCCGAAATAGCCAGGGCCATGGAGGATGATCTGGTAAGAAAATATATCCGGAAACCTTTCGATCAGTATGAGATCGACCGGTTTATCAAAGATGCTTTGTCAGCTGCCTGAGGTAACCAGTTGCCAAAACTGTAAAGCAGTAAGCGACTTCTGTGGGTAACCCGGATGCCTGTTTTTTCGTATCATTCCATTGCAGGGGTATGCTCTGATTGAGCCTCCCCGAGTTTCGGGTTATCAATTTATCTGCAGCGTATGTCGAATTCCTACAAGCCCCAACCCCATAGTCTGGAAGATGTTAAAACGGAAGTAGTAAATGCCACCCTGATGGTTGCTGCCATTGCAGGAAGTGTAGCTTATCTGCTTAGTCTGAGCCGGTTTTTCCAGTCAGGGTTCCATTATTCGTTTGTTATAGAGCTGATGATAATGCTTTGTGTAGTGGTGGTGGCCATCTACAGAAAGAGACTGAGGAACGATTTTAAAGCCTCGGTGGTAATAGGGTTGATACTGCTGTTCTCCCTGTCAGATGCCATAGCCTATGGCCTGTTTTCCTCCGCACGTGCGTACTTACTGCTGGTTCCGTTTTTTGCAGTCCTATTTTACCCTACCCGGATTGCACTGGCCTTGTTTGCAGGCAGCATTCTCTCTTTCCTGGTGGTGGGCTATATGCATTACACAGGACATCTGAAAATCCCCGAAAACTACGAGCCTGCAATATATGTGCTGCGCATGTATCCCTGGATTATCAATGCCATTCACATTGGCACAGTGGCCCTTGTTCTGGTGCTGATAACACGAAGATTTATCAACTCCTTCCATCTTTTCATCCAACAGTTGCAGCAGGCCAATGAACTTCTGGTTTTGCAGGAGCGCAATTACAGAGAGATATTCAATTCAACCTCCGATGCCATCTTTATCCATCACCCAAACAATGGTACCATTATCGATGCCAACGAAGCAGTACTGGATATGTATGGATTTACACGGCAGCAGATTGCCGGGCTGCACATGCGCGATTTTTGTTCAGACATTGCTCCTTTCGATTCTCAAACTGCACTGGCATACCTGGAAAGAGCGGCCCACGGAGAAATACTGACTTTCGACTGGCACGCCAAAAAGAAAAACGGAGACCTTTTCTGGGCTTCGGTGGTTCTGAAAGAGGCCAGCATTGGCGGCGAGAAACGTATTCTTGCCATGGTAAGGGATGTTTCCGACAAGAAAAAAACGGAGCTGGAGCTGGAAAAGTACCGCCATCAGCTGGAAGAACTGGTACAAGAGCGCACCGAAGAGCTGGAAACGGCCAACGAAGAGCTGCGCTCCATGAACGAAGAACTGCAGGCACAGCAGGATATTATGGTTGATACCCTTGATAACCTGCAAAAAACACAAGCCAAGCTCATATCTTCCGAAAAGAAAGCATCTCTGGGTATACTGGCCTCAGGAGTAGCCCATGAGATCAATAATCCGCTCAACTTTATTGCAGGAGGGGTAATGGCATTGGAGAATTACATCCACGATAACCTTCCAAAGCACATACCACAGATAGATCCCTTGCTCAAAGGTATTAACGAAGGGATCAAAAGGGCCAATAATATTGTGGTGGCTCTCAATCAGTATACACGCATTGGCGAAGGAGAATATCCGGTGGCCTGCAATATCCATGAAATACTGGACCGCGCCATAGGGATACTGGAAAGTCGTGTACCCGAAAATGTAAGGATTGAGAAGAAGTACACCCGGCTTGGGAGGGAGTTTACAGCCAAGCAGGCACAACTGCTCCAGGCTTTTGTCAACATCCTCACCAACAGCATTCAATCGCTCGAGGGTAAAGGATCGATCTGCTTAACCACCTGCGAAGATGTGTCGAAACTCATCATAGAGATTCGCGATACGGGAGCTGGCATAAGTCCGGAAGATCTGATCAGGGTAACCGACCCGTTTTTCACCACCCGCTCGCCAGGAGAGGGGGCAGGGCTGGGATTGTCCATTGCTGCCAGTATCATCCGCGATCATGAGGGTGAGATCAGGATTGAATCGGAAATGGGCACCGGCACTACAGTAACCGTTACCCTTCCCTTACATCTGAGCTGAATATACCAGGCTATACGTTAAAGCGGATGTTCAGGATATCTCCATCCTGTACGATGTAGGTTTTGCCTTCTACGAAAAACTTCCCTGCCGTTTTGCAGGCCGCTTCTGATCCCAGGGTGGAGAAATCGTCGTATTTCATTACCTCTGCCCTGATGAAACCCCGCTCCAGATCGCTGTGGATTACCCCGGCAGCCTGGGGTGCAGACATCCCCTCGCGGATGGTCCAGGCATGTACCTCCTTGGGCCCTACCGTGAAAAAGGTTTTCAGATTGAGAAGGTTGTAGGCAGCCCTGATGAGCTTATATACACCGGGCTCTTCCAACCCGAGGTCTTTAAGAAACTCCTGGCGGTCGTTCTCATCTTCCAGCTCGGCAATATCGGCTTCGGCACGGGCGGCAATGATCAGCACATCGGTGTCTTCATCTGCCACTGCTTTTCTGATCTGCTCCACATAGGCGTTGCCATGGGTGGCCGATTCTTCGTCGACATTGCACACATACAACACGGGCTTTACGGTAAGCAGAAAACAGTCGTCGATATGCTTCTGGTCTTTTTCTTCCAGGGAGAAAGTGCGGGCACTCAGGCCATTCTCCATATGCTCCTTGAGCTTGTTTACCACCTCAATGCCGTGTTTGGCATCTTTGTCACCACTTTTGGCAACCTTCTCCAGGCGCTGGATCTTCTTTTCAAGGGTGTCCAGGTCGCGGCTGATCAGCTCCAGATCGATAATTTCCTTGTCGCGCAGGGGGTTTACACTTCCTTCGATATGGGGTATGGTATCGTCGTCGAAGCAACGCAATACGTGCAGGATGGCGTCTGTCTGGCGGATGTCGGCCAGAAACTGGGCTCCTCCTTTCATCCCGCCACCTCCTTTTACCAGGCCTGGAATATCAACAATCTCCACCGTGGTGGGTACAATCTTTGCCGATTTGGCCAGGTCGAATAACACTTTCAGGCGAGGATCGGGTACCTCTATCTGTCCCAGGTTGGTGGTTTTGGGCGCACCGGCACCCACCTTGCTTTTTGATAAACAGTTGAAAACAGTTGTTTTGCCAATGCCGGACATGCCGACAATTCCACATTTCAATGCCATAGAATACCAGGTGTTTTTTACGGCTGCAAAAGTACAAATAATTTTCCGGGTGTAAGCCCCATGCGGATGTATTGATCCATATTATTCAACCCTGATGATGGGGAAGAGCGTGGCCTGCTGCAGAAGTTCCTCAAAGCCGGGGCGTTGTGCCAGCCCCAGCATCGACTGGGGTTCAAAAAGGCTCACCAGGAAATTGCTGTGCAGCTGGGCTGTGGGCACCCATACATAGGCTGCCGGATCGGGTGATACCGACCTTCGGACTACCTGTGCAAAGCGGTTGTTCAGCTCTTCGTCCTCGCTGGCCTGAATGCTTTCGATGTGGTAGGCAAAACATTGCTTATGGGCCAGATCAGGTGCATCGGTGTAGCTTATGCGGTGCAGGTGCAGAAAATCCATCAGGAGTTGCATGTTTCGGGGCACCAGGTAGGCTGTGGGGCGGGTAACTTGGAGGGTAGCCTTCACCATTGGGTGGTAGGCATGTTCCACCACCAGGGTGTCGCGCCCGGTGCGCGAAGAGGTAAGTGTCATGGTAAGGGGCTGGTGGCCGGGAAAATGCTCCATGCGTATGGCCACCGCCTCGCCGGGGCGTGCATTCTGCAGCTTCCCGCGGGCCTGGTTCACCTGAGCAGCGATGGAGAGGTGATGCTCGTACAGGTAATCCAGCAGCGCGGTTACAGCCTCATACTGTCCCCAGGTTCTTCTTTCCAGATCCTCCAGGTAACCATCGCGTCCGTTGATCCCTTCAAAAATAAAAGCCAGGGTGTTGAGTATACCAAAGCTTTGCCTGCCGTCGTCGAAATCTACCGTTGAGTGGCGGGTGCGTCCTGTACCGGGTACCGGGCCCACAATGTAGTTGTGGAAGGAGTATCCCCGCTCCAGCAGATGATGCTCAATGTGAGGCAGAGCACCGTGGAGGCCTGTTTCGCGCAGCCCTGCATCAATGTTGATGTTGGTGAGGGTACCCACCTGCACATCGAAGGTTTTGAAGGCTCCGAATTCTTCCCACGACTCCCTGAAGGGCATGTACTCATGGATATCGATGGTAACATGGGGCATAAACTCCCTGAACAGCTCATGCAGTGCCCGTGTTTCGGGTGCCAGCTGTACAATATGGTCGCGGTTGAGATCAATGCCGCCTGCGTTGCGTCGCTGATTCTGGTCACTCCCTTCAGGATTGAGCTGGGGCACCACCCACAGGTCGAGCCTTTGGGGCCATTGGGCATGGTGCGCGCTCAGTATTCTGCTCATCAGAAGCAGCAATGCCTCCTTACCGCTTTGCTCACTCCCGTGTTGCTGTGCAAAGACCAGTACCCTGAGCGGGTCAATGGCTTCGCCGGAGCGGATGCGCACCGATGCCAGTTCGCTCCCCCCTTCGCTGTAGCCCATGGGGTGGTATTGCATCAGGGGGTGCCTTTGGGCCACCCTGCGAGAAAAATCAACTACTTCAGCAGCAGTGGTGGCCGACTGGTAGTTTCGCAATTGGGCAGGAGTTTCGAGGGGTTGCGAGCAGCCCGTAAATACTGCCAGCAATACACTCAACAGGAGGATCCTCATTGTTTGATTTTTTTGGTGATGTAAATGATCTTTTCTGCATTGCTGAGTTTGCCGTTGATCCAATGGATGGTAAACCCTTGCTTTTCCATCCTTCTGAACCAGGTCATTTGCCGTTTGGCAAACTGATGGATGGCAGTGTTGAGTTTGTTGAACATTTCATCGTAGGAGATCTCCCCAATAACATATTGTGTAATGTATTTGTACTCCAGTCCATAGAAGGTAAGCTGATCGGGTTTGAGGCCCGTTTTGAGCAGTTGCTGTATCTCATCAATCATACCGTTCTCCAGCCGGGTCTTCAGCCGGTGTGTGATCCGGTGGCGTATTTCATCCCTGGGGAAGTCGATGGCGAAGATGATGTGAGAGAACTCGGGGTAGCTGATGCGCAGGTGGGCATGATCGGCATTGTAGCTTTCTATTTCAATGGCCCTGATCAGACGGTTGCGGTCGCTTGTATCGGTAGTGTTGTGAAGTTTTCGGTAGGAGGCCAGCTTTGCCTCCAGCTCATCCTGGCTCAGTTCATTGAGACGGGCCCTGAGGAACGGGTTTTCGGGCACCTCCAGCAGGCGGTATTTGGCCAGTGCGGCTTCCAGGTACAACCCGGTACCGCCGCACATGATGGGTTGTTTGTTGCGCCGGGCGATGTCCTGGTAGGCTTCCAGGAAGAGGCTTTGAAATTCGAAAACATTAAACTCGTAGCCAGGATCAACCCTGTCGACCAGGTGTACAGGCACCGAGCGCCCATCTACCAGGTAATCGGCCAGGTCTTTGCCGGTGCCGATATCCATACCTTTATAGACCTGGCGTGAGTCGGCACTGATGATCTCACCCTGCAGCAGGTCGGCCAGTTCGGCCGCCAGACGTGTTTTGCCGGTAGCTGTGGGGCCGGTGATCACGATCAGGTCATAGAGACATTGTGTTTGCATCTGTTTTTTGGATTTCCAGTTCGGTTTGAAACAGAAATATACGGATTTTATTGATAATACTCACTTCAGAATGGGAAAAATCTATGTTTTTCAGCTCTTCCTTAAGCGGATGGCCGGGGAAATGCCGGTCGAGGAAGTGTCTGAGGTTGTCTTCGTCGGGCCTGGGGGCCTCGCTGTGGCGGGTTTTCAGAAACTGCAGGATGCGCAGCCCGTCGAGTTTCTCATGACAAGCCTTTACGAAACGATCGCAGCTCTTGTGGTTGCTCCGCAAGGGCTGGTAGATATCGTGGCAGCGCAGATGATCCCTCAGGAAACTGTCCATGGGAGTGGGGTGTGAGCCCCCGAACTGCAGCGGAAACAGATCGATGGTTTGTTTTACCTGGTCAAACAGTTCGGGATTGAACAGCGGATAGGCCGACCACTGGCCTGCCAGCCCCTTGATCACCGCCGGGCCGGTGCCAAAAAATACCCTGTCGGAGGCCCGTGTGCCCGGAAAAACAATTTCGGGGTTGTAGCGGATCACCGGGCCTGCCTTGGCAAGCTTCTGCAGAAAATAGAAATCTTCGCCGCTCTTTTTGGGGGTAAGCCCCCCGATCTTCTTCACTGCCCACACCGGAGCAGCCATGGCCGATCCCAGGGGAGTGAAACAGTAGGGTGTGCCTGCAAACCGCATGTTGAGGGCATAGTAGCGCATGTAGATCTCGTAGCGCAGAATGGCCCTGTCAAGCTCCTGCTCCCCGGTAAGGGGATGCAGATAGGGATTGGACAGTGCCAGGGCCCTGGGGTATTGGCTGAAGGTTTGGGTTACCGAAGCCAGGTAGTCTTTCCCGAATGTGGTATCAGCATCCAGCGAAACAATAATATCATCCTCGTGGGCAGAGCTTACAATGGCATCCATAAGGGTTTTGCGTGCCATGCCCACACCCAGCTTCCCTTCCTGCCATCCCAGCCCCCGGGAGCTGTGGTCGAGGATGTGCAGAGGGTTTAGCCCGCAGGTTTTGAGCAGTGCAAGGGTCTGGGCATTGTTTTCGCAAATGGAGTGCTTCTGAGGATGGTTGCGGAAGCTCTCGGGCTGGTTTACACATATCCAGGTATGAAAACCCTCCAGGGTCTGCTCATGCAGGCACCGGAGGGTAGCTTCAATGTAGTGTCTTTCGTTCATGGCGGGTAAGGCCACGTGCAGGGTAGGGGACTTGCTTTGCATACCGGCAAAGGTATGCAAAGTTATTTTTTATGATTACTGCAATCCTGTCAGCAATTACCTTTATGTCAATTTTTTCAAACGCAATATACTTCATTCGAGAAGCCTAAACTTTCTTCAACTTTTTAATGTGTCTTTATTTTATTTCATTGGTCACATTGAACTCGCCCTTTGGGCTCGGTTCCTTGATGAAAAAGTTGCAAAAAATCAAGGCTTCGCAGCTTTTTCGACAAAACTGCGGTCTCTTCGCTGAAAGATTTAAGGCCCCGCAAAAAAACTAGTGCCTTGAACCAAAATGTAATGCAATGCGGGTCTGCAAATCTTTTTAACCGCTTCGTTCCTTGTTTTGTTACCGAAAAATCTGCAAGGCCGTTTGAATATAATGCCAACCAAGGTCAATAAACCTGACAAAACAATTTGTTCAAAGGAAAAGCCGTAGTGTCAGGAATAAAGTTAATCACATTATTTTTTCAGTCTTTTACGTTCGTTTTCATCCAGGATGATTTTGCGCATACGGATGTGAGCAGGGGTAAACTCCACATACTCATCTTCGCTTATGTACTCCAGGGCCTCTTCCATGGAGAACTTAATGGCAGGGGCAATGATCATCTTGTCGTCCGATCCGGCGGCCCTTACGTTGCTGAGCTTTTTGGTCTTGGTGAGGTTTACCACCAGGTCGTCCTGCTTGTTGTTTTCGCCAATCACCTGGCCCACATAGATGTCCTCGCCCGGGTTGACGAAGAATTTGCCGCGATCCTGCAGCTTGTCGATGGAGTAGGCAATGGCAGTGCCGGTCTCCATGGAGATAAGGGCACCATTGCGTTTGCGCGAAAAATCTCCCTTGTAGAGTTCAAACCCTTTGAGGCGGTGTGCCATTACGGCCTCACCTTCGGTGGCGGTAAGCATATTGCTGCGCATGCCAATAAGTCCGCGCGAGGGGATCTCAAACTCCAGGTGGGTGCGGTCGTTTTTGTTTTCCATGTTGAGCATCTCGCCCTTGCGCTGGCTCACCATTTCAATTACTTTTCCGGAGAACTGTTCGGGCACATGCACGGTAAGGAATTCCACGGGTTCGTGTTTCTGTCCGTCAATCTCCTTGATGATTACCCTGGGTTGCCCCACCTGCAGCTCGTAGCCTTCGCGGCGCATGGTTTCGATCAGGATAGAAAGGTGCAATACACCTCTGCCAAACACCAGGTAAGAGTCGGCCGAGTCGGTGGGTTCCACACGAAGGGCCAGGTTTTTCTCCGTTTCCAGAAACAGACGGTCGCGCAAGT
This sequence comes from Bacteroidales bacterium, assembly GCA_046291875.1. Taxonomy (GTDB): domain Bacteria; phylum Bacteroidota; class Bacteroidia; order Bacteroidales; family UBA7960; genus SKVR01. Next base: position 93,965 of record JBKBSF010000017.1, read on the forward strand.
GGCGCGAGGTAACAAACTTGCCATCCTTGCCAAAGAAGGGCGAGTTGTTGATGGTAAACAACATGCTCATGGTGGGCTCATCGATGGCGATGGGCTTGAGGCCTTCAGGGGCTTCGAAATCGGCAATGGTATCACCAATCTCAAAGTTCTCTATGCCCAGCACGGCACAGATCTCTCCCGAGAGCACTTCGGTTTTTACTTTCTCCTTGCCCAGACCTTCAAACACATACAACTCCTTGATGCGCGATTTGTAAATGGTGCCATCGCGTTTCACCAGGCTTACCTGCTGGTTGGGAACGAGCTTTCCGCGGGTAAGCCTGCCCACGGCAATACGGCCCAGGTAGGAGCTGTAGTCGAGCGAAGTGATCTGCATCTGTGGGCTGCCTTCCTCTACAGGGGCGGGGGGGATATGCTCAATGATCATGTCGAGCAGGTACGATACATCGGTGGTGGGGTTATTCCACTCGGGGCCCATCCAGCCCCCTTTGGCCGAACCGTATACGGTGGGGAAGTCGAGTTGTTCTTCGGTGGCATTGAGCGAAAACATCAGGTCGAACACCTTCTCCTGGGTCAGCTCGGGGTCGCAGTTGGGCTTGTCGACCTTGTTGACCACCACAATGGGCTTTTTGTTGAGGCTCAACGCCTTTTCGAGCACAAAGCGGGTCTGGGGCATGGGGCCTTCAAAGGCATCCACAATGAGCAGCACCCCGTCGGCCATGTTGAGCACCCGCTCCACTTCGCCTCCAAAGTCGGAGTGGCCAGGGGTGTCGATGATATTGATCTTTACATCGTTGTAGCGAACCGAGCAGTTCTTGGCCAGGATGGTAATACCCCTTTCGCGCTCCAGGTCGTTGCTGTCCATGATAAGATCCTGGGTTTCCTGGTTGTCGCGAAAAAGCCGCACCTGGTGAAGAATACGGTCAACAAGGGTAGTCTTGCCGTGGTCTACGTGGGCAATAATGGCAATGTTTCTGATGTTTTGCATTGAAAAAGTTATGATTAGAACAGTGGAAATTCGTTGGGATAATGGCTTGATAGCTTGGATGTTTTGTGCGCTGCCAGTATCATAATGCTCAAATGGGGGTTTTTGTTTAAACCATTGTTGAAAAGCGGGTGCAAAGATACGGGTTTTTGGTAATTTTTTCTGGATGAAGAGCCGGAATGTTGTAATGTTTGTTGCCGGGGTAGCGGTAGCGGCTGCACAGCCATGCCGGGCCCGGGAAGACCCATTCAACACAGGCACACTTTATTTCTAACATGATGTGTTATATATGGGCAGGTTTGTTTATATTTGGATTCGGTTTCGCGGAAGGATAGCAGAGGTTGGTGGGAAAAATGGGCCGGGGTGGTTGAAATGAGGGGGGAGGGAAGTAGGAGTTTTTTGTTGATGTGAACTAGTTAGCCACCATTTAAAAAAACCATAATATGAAGTTTACAATACTGATATTCGCATTAATTATTTATACTGCCTGTGGAGATAACAGCAATAAAAAACCTATTGAAACTGAAACGGAAGAATTATCTGAAATAGCATATCAAATATGGTTTAACCCAACTGAGCTTGACACAACTTTTTATATTTCCAATAAATTCACTGTTTCACTAAAACACTCTCAACCTGTAAACATTGAAGAATATTTTCTCAACAAATCAATTCTGGATAGTTTGAATAAACACTTCAAAAACAGTTACCTTAAGGCTTTGGAAATTGAAAAATTGAAACTTAAATTAAATCAGGAATTTGCCAAAAGAGACACTATCGGCCTACAATTAAAGCTTACTTCAGGAGAGTGGATTTTAGTTGAGCCGAACGAAGAGATTAGTGATGTAGCCTACACGTTTGAATATTTTTTTAAGGACTTTGGTTTTTACTCAATCCGGGTGCAAGACATAGAAGGATTTGGATACTTTTTACTAAATGCTGAAAATGAAACAAAAACTCAAATAATCGGCAGACCATATTTCTCTCCTAATGGAGAATTTATTATCTCTATTAATTTTGACATTGAAGCAGGCTATAATTATAACGGCTTTCAACTTCTTAATAACAATAATGGCAACTTGACAATTCTCTTTACATATGACCCGGGCTCATGGGGGCCAGTTTCTGCAATTTGGATTGACAATAACAGTCTTTTGGTGAAGAATAAAACAATTGAGTTTAAATCGAGACATGAGAGATATGTTGAATTTTATAGTGTATTGACAATAAAAACTGTGGGCAATAAATAGGAACATGACCGCTCGGCACGACACAGCGAGTGTTTCCGGTTGAACTACATCCCTGGAAGGCTTTTGCACTATGTGTGGCTATTCAGGGTTTTTTGATGTATCGTGGAAAGTTTTTTTGGGGAGCATACAAAACTTAGTTTAATAATTGGATATTCCGGACCCTGCTGACCCCTCCAATACCGGAAAAAATAATATATAAAACTTCTGCCATTCTGGCGGAAGCTGACCCCCTGTTTTTTTGAAACAGGAAGGTTTTTTTGGGGGGGAGTTTTATACAACACAGTCACACTTTGTTTCTAACGCTGTGTGTTATATATGGGTAGGTTTGTTTATATTTGGATGCGGTTGTACGGAGAGATAGAATGGGTTGGTGTGAAAAATGGGCCGGAGGGGCGATAAAAGGGTGGGGTGGAGTAAGTTTTGTTGATGTGAACTAGTTGGCCTTCATGCTATTAGGGAAGTGCAAAAATCAATTGGGGATACAAAACAAAACCCGATTGTTTGACTTTCGTCAGGGACAACCGGGACTACGACACAAATATACGAAAAATTGTTCTAAACCAGTATGTTTGTGAAAAATATAAACGAATGGAATATAACGATTTTGAAAAAGCACTCTCAAAACCAAGGATAGGTAGGTTTTTGATAGCAGCAGAACAAGATAAAGAAAAGGCACTTAGACTATATCGACAGAACATTGAATTATCAAAAACCTTGTTTGGATTATTGAGTGTTTTCGAAGTGACTATAAGGAATTATATTGACAAGCATTACAGAGAGAAGTTTACTGATAGTGAGTGGCTTAAAAATCAATGTGGACAAGGCGGAATGTTTAGCCACCCATCTTTCTCTAAATACGGATTTGAGCCAAGAACAAAAATATTGACAACCATTGCCAAACTCGGAAATAAATACACGCATGATAGATTAGTAGCAGAACTGAGCTTCGGATTTTGGAATTATATGTTTGCGCCGATACAGTTTTTAATCGGCGGACAAAGTCTGCATAAGATTTATGAGAACCGACCGAAAGGAACTAACCAGAAGCTGATTTTCAACCAACTTGACGAAATAAGAAGTTTAAGAAACAGGATTGCACATCATGAACCATTGATTTTTAATTCGAAAGACCAAATCTCGACCGGACAAACAGAGAAAACTTACGGAATAATTCTAAACCATACTAAATGGTTAGGATTTGAGCCTTTGAAGCTATATCATAAGTTGGATAACATGAATGAATTGATAAACATGTTGACTACTGAAAAATAAGCAAGAAACGCAACATGGTATAGCCAATCTCGTCAGAAATGACGAGGCGGGGCCTGGTGGTAGTTTGGCGTTCTCTGCGCCGCGTGGGCTAACGAATCCCGCAATGCCCAACGTTTTATACATGCAACAGCAAGGCATTTTTCAGCGTCATTTTTTCTACCGGGGGAGGAGGCAATCTTCCTCTGTAAAGTCCGATTGGGGAAAAAAGAATTTCACCGTTTTTTCGCTATGCAGCGCCAATGGAAAGAGGTTTTCTGGGATTTTGCCCAGGAAGCCTTTGCGAATAATTACATCAAAAACATACAATATCCAACCAATACGTTTATATTTGGAAATTGTTGGATGAGGCTGGCGGGGTTGGGAGAGGTGCTGACGTTGGCTACAAGCTTAATAAAGAAGACAATGACGAAGTTGATTTTATTTTTTTTATTCTTGCTAACAACAAATTCAATGTGTGGGCAAACATTGGACACTATTTACTTTACTGGCTTCAAAGGGATCGTATATGACTCATTGACAGCGCCTCGGGGGAGTGAGAAAGTTTTTCCTAAAAACAGATTTAATCCCACCACAGAACAGATAATGGTAGCCGAAGAGCAAATTGTAAAACAATATGGTGAAGCCTCCAGAAAAGTATATGCTCTCCAAGGCTTTTTATATAATTCAGATTATTATAGGGAGTTAAGCCGGAAAGAACCAAGAAAAGAAAACAGGAGAATTAGAAGAGAATATAGAAACTATGATAGAGAGTATTATGGTTATATAGGCAAAAATAACATGAGATATATTTTCATTAAATTTTATCCTCATAAGAGGAGGTGGGTTCATCATCGTTCTGCGGGGGAATCCCAATTATATAATTTGCCGCCGTTGGTTTTTAATTTGGATAACAATACATTAAGCTGGTATGGCTGGACAGGTGAATTTGATTAGTAAAGAAAGCCTGTGGCTAAAAACATAGTAACTTTTCCGGTCGGCACGCCCCAGTCCCCCAGTTACGCGATTGAACTACATCCCTGGATGGCCCATGCACTTTGTGCGGTTTTTCAGGGATTTTTAATACTATTGTCCGGATAAATCATGGGCTGTTCCCTGGGATGCCTGTAGTTTGTGCCATCCCTCCGGGATTAAGGGCAGACAGGTATACTTTACGACTATACACATTTCACTCCTAACGGAGTTAAAAAACGATGTTGGCAAGAGAGCCAATCCCGTAGGGATGCAATCTTTATAGCATGCGAAGATGTTGCCCCCAATGAGTTCCATAGGAACGGAACATTTTGACCGGACAACAATGTTTTTTAAATGTATCGTGGAAGGTTTTTTGGGGGAGTTTTATACAACACAGTCACACTTTATTTATAACACTATGTGTTAAATGTGCGCAGGTTTGTTTATATTTGGATGCGGTTGAACGGAGGGATAGAATGGGTTGGTGTGAAAAATGGACCGGAGGGGCGACAAAGGGGTGGGGTGGAGGGGGATGTTTTTTTGGGGAGATACGCTGGTTGTGGCCAGGCTTTGATCTGCAGATAATTAGGGAAAATTGATTAGATTTGAAGAAAATAAAAAAGAAATGCAATCGATAATAGAACAAAGAAAAGAAGAACTTAAGAATATCTGTGAAAGTCTAAAAATCAGAAGACTTTATGCTTTCGGCTCTGCTGTGACTTCAGATAAGTTCAAAGAGGATAGTGATATTGACTTCTTGATATCATTTGACGACAAAATATCACCCGAAGAATATTCTGAGAATTACTTCCAATTGAAATATCGATTGAGAGAGCTTTTCAATCGAGAGATAGATGTCATAACCGAGCGTTCATTATCTAACCCCTATTTTATTGAAAGTGTAAACAAGAATAAAGTCCAGATTTATGAAGCATGAAAAAAAATAAAATCTATATGACGTGAATGTTTCCATAAACTCAATTTTTGAATATTTGGGCGATAAGCGGGACTTTACAGAGTATTTGAACAACAAACTTTTTCGTAGAGCAGTAGAGAGAGAAATAGAGATTATTGGTGAAGCGATAAACAGAGCATTGAAGCAAGACCCGGATTTGCAAATTGAGAATGCACGAAGAATAGTCGATACAAGGAATTGGGTAATACATGGATATGATAAAGTTGACGATGTGATAATCTGGGGAATTGTAGTGAACCACCTACCGAAACTGCAACAAGAAATTCAAATATATTTACAGGATTGAGTAAACACAAGCCAGGCCACAATATGCTATACCTGATCTCGTCAATAGTGACGAGACGGGTGCAGGGCAGGTTTCGGTTTTCTGCTACGCAATAACTTTGGTATCGGCGTATCAAGTTTGGACGGGACAGGTAGGTCACAGCCCGCAACGCCCTCATGGAGCGAAGTAAATCGGCTGCTGCTATACCAATAAAGTTGGGTTTGATTTTTATACTCTACCATCGACATCAATGAGATTAATAACCTTATTTTTTCTTGCGATATCAATTTGTTGTTTTGCTACTCCGCAAATTCCTGACTTGCTATTTTACAATGGAGAATACCAGGTTTGGACAGGTAGTAGCCCTGGATTAATGATGTTTGAAGAAAAAGGTTTTCAACCCCCTCCTGAAGCGATTGAAGCCACCTCATTGTGGCGATGGTTTATTATGATTTATTCTATAGAAAACGACACATTATTCTTGGTTGATGTTGACATATTAATAAGTGTTGGGGATAGCCTCAGGAGATCAGATGAACCACCCTACCTTACCATAGGCAAACCACCCTAAATAGTAAGAAAATCAGTATTCAAAAACTACTTTCCGGACGGTGAAAAAATACCAATGTCAGGCTTTAATGAGATTGTCGAAATTCCTTATGGGGATCTGATTTTTACAGAAGTAAACAACAGAACAAGAATAGATGAAGAGAGATACTATATTTTTGAATTCGTCAATGGTGTAGTCATAAAACAATATGACTTAGAATTAGATGAAAGGAACAGATACAAAGACCTCTTGGTAGACCACTACCTTGAGACTGCAAAATATGAACAGCAAAAAGATAGCCTTAGGACCGTTTTCACAAGATGGGAAGATGTAATTACATATCGCGAATATTTAAGGCGAAATATTTTTGAACTTATTGACACACTGAAATAAAATTCTGCTAAACATGGTATTTTCCATCTCTCCAGGAATAACCTGATGGACAGGCCAGGAAAGAAAAACTAAAACAACCGCCCGATACGTTTATAATCGGAAAAAGTGCGATGAGGTTGGCGGGGTTGTGGGAGGAAGAGATCAAGGCCGCAAACCAACCACAGAGAATAGAATTATTGAGAAATAGTGAACACAATACCCGCATGAAAGTGTATTGCTAACTAAAAACAGTATAAACTATGAAGAGATTGTTTTATGTAATGGCCTTTATCCTATTGTTATATGGATGCAAAACCACAACCAAAATAGGTGGGAGCTCAGGCGGGATGCTGGATTTTGGAAGCCCACGTGTAAATCAGGAGTTGGTCAATGACCAAATGTTTCTTATTAAACAATACGCTACCGATGAATATAATACTCCCCAGAATTCAGACCACAAGCTAAAGTGAAAAAACCTTATTAATTTTACTTGTGGAAACTATGAAAAAAACGAGAAGAAAATTCAGTTCAGCTTTTAAAACCCAGGTGGTTTTAGAGGCCATTAAAGAGCGGGAAAGTCTATCAGATCTGGCAACACGGTTCGAGGTACATCCTAATGTTATTTCGAATTGGAAAAAAGAATTTCTATCCAAGGCTTCTAATGTCTTTGACAGCAAGTCAAAAGAACCGGAAAACGAGAAAGAAAAGCAAGAGCTCTATGCTAAAATTGGGCAATTGGAGATGGAGAAGGAGTGGCTAAAAAAAATTTCAAGAAGGGCCGGTCTATGAGCGAATTAAGAAGCTTTATTTCTGATAGTGAAAAGTTAAGCATTCGAAAGCAATGTGAATTGCTTGAGATGAACCGCAGCAATTATTACTACCAACCACGTGAAGAGAAGCCAGAAAACCTTCACTGTATGCGACTGCTGGATGAGTTCTGGCTTGG